>JAPQLC010000022.1 GCA_030826945.1 Candidatus Thiobius zoothamnicola | reverse complement strand
GGCCGAGGAAGGGTTCGGATAAATGCTCCTGCCAGTCGAAACGGATGACGGGCGTTTCGATCCCGGCCAGTTGCGCCGTGAGCCGGTAGTCCGGTTGGCCGGGCATGGGGGAATCCTCTTTTGGTTGGAGTTGTCAGGGTGAAATCGGGCAGCAGTTGCCGCCCGGGGTGAAGTTAGCCTTCGATCGGTTTGCGCCAATCGTCGGATCCAGAGGTGCCAGCGACGGTGTGTTCCCAATCAATTTTGCGATAGGCCAGAGAGATATCAATCAGTTGAGTGTAGTCGGAATAAGCAGGATTTTGCGCATGCGGCATCACCAGATGGATATCCACGACGATGCTGTCGGTCAACGTGGTGGTGTAGTAGTGCTCCTGCACGCCTTCAATAGAGGTGCGATACCATTTGACAACGGTGGTCGGCAGCATTTCACCAGAGGCTAAGGCATTGTACAGCAGCGGCACAGCTTTGTTGTGCGCGACGGTGATAATGAAGGGGCGATGCACCCGTTGACCTGCCGGTTGACCCGATTGCGGATCCGTCGGGACAGTGACGGTATGGTCAATGGCTTGCACCAGCATTTCGTCTTCGTGGCCCTCAACATAGATGTTGCCGACGGAATCGGGGGTGAAAGCGCCAGCAGTAATGTTACCCTGAGTGGCACCTTCAATGGCGATATAGGCGGGAGTTGGCATAGGAGTCTCCAGTTTGTTTTAAGTAAAAAGTATAAAGAATCAGTGACGAATTTCGTCTTTCGTCAAATTGGCGGGTTCCGCTGTTCAGTGAAAAACGATCCTCGCCAGCTTTGTGAGACGCTCCGGCTGTCAGATCGGTGAATCCGACCATCAGTGCGTCTCATTCACCATAAAGCAGTTTGCGTGCCAGGAAATGAAAGTCTTTGGAATCAATAGGTTACGGGATAACCGCTACGCGTCCCCTCATCCACCGGGCAAAAAGTTGCCCGATTCAGGCAACTTTTTGCCCGGTAGTCTCCAAGCATTTGTTTTTACAGGATTATTTTCAGGCGCAATCGGGCAAGTTTTTGCCCGCCCGGCATTTGAGGCATTTCAGACTCTTGTTGAGTCGTTGTTGCAATAGGCCATGAAAAGGCATCAACACAACGGATAAACCACGAATCCAAAAGAATTTCTGGCCCAAAATTCCAGCAACACCAAGCGTTGCTACAGCGTGTCACCAATAAGACTGATATCATTAGCCGCTTATAATTCGGGATTACATGGATTCCATCAACCCCGCCACTCACCACACAAAACAGCATCATGAAGTCCATTTACAATTTTAGCGCCGGCCCGGCCATATTACCTGCTGCCGTCATACAGCAAGCCCAGGAAGAAATGCGCGATTGGCGCGGCGCTGGCATGTCCGTCATGGAGATGAGTCATCGCAGTAAAGCTTTTATCGCTATGGCACAACAGGCTGAAGCCGATATACGCGATTTAATGGCGATTCCCGACCATTATCGCGTGTTATTTTTGCAGGGCGGCGCGTCTACTCAGTTTGCCGCCGTACCGTTAAATTTATTCAACGCAACGAAAAACCAGGCGGATTATTATCTGACTGGCGCTTGGTCAAAAAAGGCCATTGCCGAAGCGAAACGTTATGGTCAAATTCATGTGGTTGCGGATACCAGCGCACAAAAGTTCACAACATTGCCAGCACCAGGCAGCGTGAAAGTCAGCCCGGATGCCGCTTATGTACATTACACGCCCAATGAAACCATTCAGGGTGTCGAATTTCATACGATTCCAGATACCGGGGATGTCCCATTGGTGGCCGACATGTCATCAAACATTTTGTCCCGTCCCATAGATGTCAGCCAGTTTGGCATTATCTATGCGGGCGCACAGAAAAACATCGGCCCAGCCGGTTTGACTCTGGTGATTATCCGTGATGACTTGATCGGTAAAGCCGCTGAAAACGTACCGGCCATGCTCAACTACGCCACCCATGTGAAAGCGGGGTCCATGTATAACACCCCACCGACTTACGCTTGGTATATTGCTGGTCTGGTGTTCCAATGGCTGAAAGCACAAGGCGGTCTGCCCAAGATGGCCGAAATCAATCAACGTAAAGCCGCTGCTTTATATGCTGCGATTGATCAAAGCGACTTCTATCATAACCCCGTCGAACCCACTTACCGTTCCTGGATGAATGTGCCTTTCACCCTGACGGATGACACATTGGATGCGCCGTTTTTACAGCAAGCATCAGACCATGGCCTGGAAACGCTCAAAGGACATCGTTCCATTGGCGGCATGCGAGCCAGTATTTACAATGCGATGCCGGAAGCCGGGGTACAGGCTTTGATTGAATTTATGTCGGAATTTGAGCGCACGCACGGGTAATGCAGACGACATGTATAAGATACTGACATTAAATAATATTTCACTGGCAGGCCTGGATCGTCTGCCGCGTGATCAATACGAGATCGCCTCTGAAATCACTCACCCAGACGCCATTCTGGTGCGCTCAGCCAAAATGCACGATATGCCAATACCGGATACCGTCAAGGCGATTGGCCGCGCTGGTGCCGGGGTCAACAATATTCCGATTGATCGCATGAGCGAAATCGGCGTGCCAGTGTTCAATGCGCCGGGCGCCAATGCCAATGCGGTGAAGGAATTGGTTTTGGCCGGTATGTTAATGGCAGCGCGCAATATCGGCCAGGCATGGCGTTTTGCCGCCGACCTTCAGGGCGATGACGCCAGTATCAACAAAGCGGTTGAGGCCGGTAAAAAACGCTATGTCGGGTTCGAGTTGCCGGGCCGCACTCTGGGGGTGATCGGCCTTGGCGCGATTGGCGTCAAAGTGGCGAATGCAGCACGGGCGTTGGGCATGCACGTCGTGGGTTATGATCCGACCATTACGGTCAAAAGCGCCTGGCAATTGGAATCCGCTGTGGAGCAGGCTTTATCGGTGGACGATCTGGTATCGCGGGCCGATTTCATCACCTTCCATGTGCCGTTGAACAAAGCCACCCAGCATATGATTCATGCTGACCGGATCAAATTGATGAAGCCTGACTCGGTGCTCTTGAACTTTTCCCGGAACGGCATTATTGACGACGAAGCCGCCGTCAAAGCTTTAGAACAGGGCCATCTCTATGCCTATATTTGCGATTTCCCCAGCAACCGACTGAAAAACCATCCGCGCGTGATCACCCTGCCGCATTTAGGCGCGTCAACCCGGGAGGCGGAAGAAAATTGCGCGATCATGGTGGCCGAACAGGTCAAAGACTGGCTGGAGAACGGTAACATCCTGAATTCGGTCAATTTCCCGGAAATCAATCTGCCGCGAGCCGATGACGGTTATCGCGTCGCTATCGTCAACACCAATATGCCAAACATGTTAGGCCAGGTTTCCACTTTATTCGCCGATGCCGGCCATAATATTGTGGATATGTTGAACAAATCCCGGGGGGAAATTGCCGTCACTTTATTGGATATTGACCAGTCGCCCCAACCGGATTTGCTGGAATCCATTGCAGCGATTGAAGGCGTGTTATCGGTACGCTGCCTAGGTTGCCACTAAGCCATGGCTGATACAAAAACCTTAGCCGGACTGCGCCAACGTATTGACGACCTGGATAAGCAGATGCAGACGTTGTTGAATCAACGCGCTGAGGCGGCCATGGAGGTCGCCCAGGTCAAATTATCGGAAAATGCCGATGCCGTGTTTTACCGCCCGGAACGCGAAGCGCAGATCTTACGCCAGATCCAATCGCGTAATACCGGTCCGCTGGATAATGAAACCCTGTCGCGCCTGTTTCGTGAAATCATGTCAGCCTGCTTAGCACTGGAACGCCCATTGCGCGTCGCCTACCTGGGGCCTGAAGGCACCTTTACCCAAGCTGCCGCCCTCAAACATTTCGGGCACGCCGTACACACGGCACCAATGGCAAACATCACTGATGTGTTCCAGGAGATCGAAAGCCATGCGGTCGATTACGGCGTGGCACCAGTGGAAAACTCCACCGAAGGCGTGGTGAACCATACGTTGGATATGTTTCTGGCCTCCAACTTGCAAATCTGCGGTGAAGTCAGCCTGCGCATACACCACAACCTGCTGGGCAAATCATTCACCAACGACACATTTGACGATATCCAGACCGTCTATTCACACCAACAATCTTTTGCGCAATGCCGGGCCTGGCTGGATCGCCACTTGCCCCATGTTGATCGGGTGACCGTCAGCAGTAATGCGGAAGCCGCCCGGCTGGCAGCGGCTCACCCTGACACGGCGGCGATTGCCGGCGTATTGGCCGCCGAATTGTACGACCTGAATAAACTGGCGACGAACATTGAAGATGAACCCGGCAACACGACCCGTTTTCTGGTGGTTGGCCGACAAACCACACCGGCTTCCGGGCAAGACAAAACCAGCCTGCTATTGTCAACCCGTAATGAGGCGGGCGGCCTTTATCGCCTACTCCAACCATTGGCCGAACATAACATCAGCATGACCCGCATCGAATCACGCCCCTCACGCCGTGGCAACTGGGACTATGTGTTCTTTGTGGATATTCTGGGCCATCAAGATGATGCGGATGTGGCGACTGCCTTAAAAGCACTGCAAAAGCAGGCTGGTATGTATAAAGTGCTGGGTTCATACCCACAAGCTGTTTTATAAAACAGGCGAGCTGTTCAAGACACCGTTTTCAACGCCTGGCGAATCACTTCTTCAGCGGACAAATTATCGTGCTCAACCGATTTCAACATGCGCTGTGCTTCTGCGGATTTATAACCTAACGCCAACAAAGCGCCCAAAGCATCATCCAAAACAGAAGATTGCGAAACCGTTGATCTTGTGGTCGCTGCCAGTTTAACGCCCCCTCCCCCATCGCCTGACGGCAACCGATCCCGCATCTCAATAATCAACCGTTCAGCCGTCTTTTTACCGATTCCCGGCAAACGGGTCAGCGCAACCGAATCCGCAGCCTGGATGGTATGGATAAATTCGTCAGTCGTCATGCCGGACAGAATCGCCAAAGCCATTTTCCCGCCAACACCATTCACTTTCAGCAAATCACAAAACAGCGCCCGTTCGGTCAATGTGGTGAAAGCATAAAGTATGTGAGCATCATCCCGTATCGCCATATGCGTGTATAGCGCAACGGTTTGCTCTCCCTCAGGCAGAGCGTAAAAGGTTGACATGGGAGCCTGTAACTCATAACCAACGCCATTCACGTCCAACAGTAAAGCCGGTGGTTGTTTATGCGCGACCTTGCCGCGTAGAAAACCAATCATATCGGTAGTTTTAGTTTCTGCCGTGTTTGATAGGTATGAGCATGGCACAAGGCGATCGCCAATGCATCAGATTCATCCAGGCTCATTTTTTGTTGTCTGGCCAATAAAATGCGCACCATATGCTGCACTTGCTCTTTGGTTGCGCCGCCGCTGCCCACCAGTGACTGCTTCACCGCACGCGGCGTATATTCATGAACGGGCAAATCCAAAGTCACCACGGCGGTGATGGCTGCGCCGCGCGCCTGCCCCAACTTCAGCGCGGATAACGCACTGTTGGCGACGAAAATTTGTTCAATCGCAACCTGAGTCGGCTGGGTTTGCTGCAAAATGGCGCGAATCCCATCAAATATCTCGCCCAATCTGTCCGGGAACGCCTTTTGCTGGGTGCGTATGCAACCACTGGTAATGTATTGATGCTGATTGCGCGCACTGTCGATAACGCCATATCCGGTGACGCGCGAACCCGGATCAATACCCAGAATGCGTGACACCCCCATCAATCCGCGAATTCAAGCAGAATATCCGGCGGAATATCCGCATTGGTGTAAACCTCCTGCACATCATCCAGATCTTCCAGGAAATCGACCATACGCAAGATTTTTTCCGCACCTTCCAGATCTAGCAGCGTCTGGGTATCAGCCAGAAAGGTGATTTCCGCGCTATCCGGCGTTTGCCCCATATCCGACAGACCTTCTCTGACAGCAGCAAACTCATCCACCGTCGCATAGACATCCATAGAACCATCGTTGTTGACGATCACATCATCCGCACCAACCTCCAGTGCCGCCTCCATCAATGCCTCTTCATCCGCACCGGGCGCATAACTGATGACGCCTTTCTGCTGGAACAGATAGGCGACCGAACCATCCGTACCCAAATTGCCTCCATGTTTGGTGAAGGCGTGACGGACTTCAGACGCCGTGCGATTGCGATTATCGGTCAAGCAGTCAACCATCACGGCGATACCACCCGGCCCGTAACCTTCATAGCGGATTTCGTCATACATCCCCTCCTCTTCTCCACCTGCACCACGTTTGATTGCCCGATCAATCGTATCATTCGGCATATTACTGGCTTTGGCTTTATCCACAGCCAGACGCAAACGCGGATTCGATTCCAATTCGCCGCCGCCCTGTTTCGCGGCAACAGTGACCTCTTTAATCAATTTTGACCAAAGCTTGCCACGTTTTTTATCATTCGCCGCTTTTTTGTGTTTGATATTGGCCCATTTACTATGACCCGCCATGCTTTACCTCATCGACAATTTGCTGAACAACCTGAAACGACCTGATGCATGCTAACCCTCAGCACACCATGCCCACCGTCAGGTAAAATGCGAAAGAGTATGATAAAAACCAGCCTATCTGTAAATCCAATCCCGAAAACCCCCATCAAACGCCACAACGCATCAAGCCAACGATTTCACCGGCATCAATCATGAGCAACATGCTGTGCAAAAACAGACTGGTCAATTTACTGTTGTATAGCGCATTAGGCTTATTGTTGATCGGCTTATATGCGCCAATGATCACCGTGGAAAAATTTTACGTGTTTGCCAACACCGTCAGTTTGCTATCCGCACTGCAACAATTATGGTCAACCTCTGAATGGGGATTATTTATGCTGATTTTGATGTTCAGCGTGATTTTTCCGATCGGTAAAATCGCTTTGTTGCTGATGGTTTGTCATCAACCCACCAACAACCCCGTGCGTCATCAACGCTGGCTGCGGCGCGTGGCGATCTATGGCAAATGGTCAATGCTGGATGTATTCGTGGTAGCCATGTTAGTGGTCAGCATCAAACTGGATGCGCTGGCTCAGGCCAGCATTGAACCGGGTTTGTATGCATTCGCCGCAAGCGTGGTGATCACCTTATGGGTTTCGCACTGGATTAGCCGACATGATGCCAATTGATGAAAATATTCAGGTGCTCACCGTCAACAACCATTTGGCGCGTGAATTACAACAACAATACGACCAACAGCAAGCCGCATCGGGCCAACGGGTCTGGCGAGCGCCGAATATTCTTCCCTGGTCTGCCTGGTTACAACGTCAATATGAGACGCTGACAGACATCGGTTTTAATCAACGTATTTTGTTGAATGCGCATCAGGAAAAAACGCTATGGGAACAGATTGTCAGCCGACATCATCCAGCACTGTTCAACCCGAAATCAGCCGCTAAAACGGCTCAACAAGCCTGGCAATTGATGCATGCCTGGTTATTGCCGCAAAGCCGGATTGAACAATACGCCAATGAAGAAACACAGTGCTTTCTGAATTGGCAGAAAAAGTTTCGTCGTTATTGCCGCAAAAATCATTTCATCACCCAGGCTGAACTAATCGATTTGTGTTTGGCTGGGCTGCAAGCCGGTCAGCTTAATCTGGATGAGCCAATCCAGCTCATGGGTTTTGACGATATCAACCCACAACAACAAGCACTGCTGAGTCAACTGGACGTCAGCATACCGGAGCAACCCCAGCAGATAGCTGAAACTTGCCATATCGCATTCGACAACCTGGAAGATGAAATGCATGCCGCCGCCTTTTGGGCCAGACACCAACTGACGCAAACAACCCACCAGCATATCGCCATCATCAGCCCGGATTTGCACCGACAAAAAAGTAAACTGCTGCCGGTTTTACGTGAAATCATCAACCCACATACCTTGCTGCCCGGTGCGACAGACAGGCTGGATTTTAATGTTTCGCTCGGCCAACCCTTGGCGGACTACCCACTGATCGCCCAATTGTTGTTAGCACTGCAACTGGCTGAACCCAACCCCATACCTTTACAGGACATCAGCGCCATACTCGGCTCCCCGTTTATCGGCGGCCACCGCGAAGAATGGAGCAAACGTGCGACTCTGGATTTCAAGCTTCATGACGAAGGGGCACCGCAACTGACGTCTGCCAGCCTGTTGGAAAAAGCCCAGGCCCATGAGGCAGCGGACCTGGCGGATCGGCTGGCGACCCTGAATGCCTGGGTGGCACAACTCCCCAGGCAGGCAAGCCCGGAGGATTGGTCCGGTTATCTGCTGCAAATTTTTGGCATGCTCGGTTGGCCCGGCGAACAAAGCCTGAACAGCCATGAATATCAGCAGGCCGAACGACTCCGCCGACTGATCAACGAATTCGCCAGCCTCAGTCTGGTGAAACCGAAAATGTCGCTCGCCGAAGCGGTGAACAAGCTCCGTCAACTCTGTGAGGAAAGTCTTTTCCAGCCCAAGGCACCTGGCGGCAGGCTTTCCGTGCTGGGCATTCTGGAAGCCGCTGGCATGCCATTCGATAGCCTCTGGCTGCTTGGCATGGATCATCAACAATGGCCACCGCCAGCCGCTCCCAACCCGTTACTGCCAATACAATTGCAACGCGAAGAAGGCATGCCACACGCATCTTCCGCCAGGGAACTGCGCTATGCAGAACGCCTGACTCAAGGTCTGTGCCATGCCAGCAGGCAAATCATCGCCAGTTATGCACGCCGACATGACGATCAGGAACATAGCCCAAGCGCACTCATTCGCGCATGGCCTGAAATTCAGTATGCCGCATTGAACATCAACGCTGATTCACCGCTGCGCCAGGCAGCCAGGCAGACCGGCACGACTGAGTCATTACCTGCACCTGAAGCCGTTCCACCTCAACCATCGCCCAGCGGCGGCAGCCATTTACTCAATGCGCAATCCATCTGTCCCTTCCAGGCTGTCGCTCGTTTCCGTTTACAGGCACAACCCCTGCCAACCACCCAAACAGCGCCAGACGGCAGACTGAACGGGCAAATTCTGCACCAATTGTTACAAACTGTCTGGCTGAATATTCAGGACTCGAATCAGCTTCGTCGCCTGGATCAAGCGGCGCTGAAACACCTGATCAAATCCGCCGCGACATCCGTGTTGAACAACTTCAGTCATCATCGCCCTGATGTATTCACCCCGCCCTTTATCCGTCTGGAAATCGACCGGCTGACCCGGTTAGTCGCCGACTGGCTGACGTTGGAGAAAGAACGCATCCAGCCATTCCGCATCAATCAACTGGAAAAACGTCAACTGATGACGCTCAACCAATTGCCATTACGCTTACAAGCCGACCGGATTGATGAATTGGAGGACGGCAGCCTGGTCATCATTGATTACAAAAGCGGCGTGACGGCAAATCCCGATTGGCTGGATGAACGCCCAAGCGATTTGCAAGTGCCGCTGTATTGCATCCAGACGGAAAAACCGGCGGCGGCTTTAATCGCCCAGGTGAACGATAAACGCAATCGGTTTTTTGGCATCACATCCGACCAGGAGATTGCGCCTGGCGCTCGCCTGCCCGACGCGGAAGCACCAGATGAACAGTGGCAAACCTTATTAGTCCGCTGGCGGCACATTCTGGAGGCATTGGCGATGGAAATCCGCCAGGGACGGGCGGACATTGCACCTAAAAATGATCAAGCCTGCGCCCGTTGCGGCATGCAGGCGCTTTGCCGCATTCAGGTTCAATCACAATAAAAGCCCTTTTAGAGGGGATGCATCAACAGGCCGCCCTATCAAGTCACCAAATGCTTGGGCCAGGAACGCAAAATGGCATTCACCAAAGTCGCTAAAGGGATTGCGAAAAATATTCCCCAAAACCCCCACAGCCCACCAAATACCAGAATGGCGACGATAATGGCGACGGGATGCAGGCTGACCGCTTCGCCAAACAATAATGGCACCAATACATTGCCATCAATGGCGTGAATAATGAAATACACAATGGTCAGCCAGATAAAGTCCGGCCCCCAGCCCCATTGGAACCAGGCGATCAGCAACACTGGTGCTGTGACGACCGTCGCCCCAACATAAGGGATCAAAACGGAAATGCCGACCAGCACAGAAAGCAACATGGCGTATTGCAAACCGAAAATCCAGAACACCACAAAACTGGCGGCCCAGACAATCACAATTTCCCAGAATTTGCCAATCATGTAATTGGTGATCTGCCGGTCAACCTCAAACCAGACGCGATTCGCCAAACCCCGGTCCCGGGGCAGAAAAGCGCCGAACCAAGCCAGAATCGTATGCTTGTCCTTCAAAAAGAAAAACACCAACATGGGCATGAGCACCAAATACACGACAATGGTCAATACGCCAACCACAGAAGAGATGGATACGCTCAGAACACCCTGAGCGAAAAGAATAATCTCACGCCGCGCGGTATCCAGCAGTTCCTGCGCCTGCGCCGGAGAAACCACCTCCGGGTAGCGCTCCGGCAAAGTCATTAGCGCCTTCTGGCTTTCACTGATAATGTTCGGCAACTGTTGCACCAATTGAGTGACCTGCAATGACAACAACGGCATCAAACCAAACAGGATCAGCGTCACGAACGCCATAAAAGCGATGAACACAATGGTCGAAGCAAGCCAGCGCGGTAACCCATAATCCTCCAGCAACTGAACCAGACCATCCAGCAAATAAGCCAGCACCACACTCGCCAGCACTGGTGCCAGCATGTCGCCCATCGTCAACACGACAGCGAAACCGACCATCAAAACCAGGATCAGAAAAACAATCTGCGGATCAGAAAAAGTACGCTTGAACCAATCGGTGATTAATCGCATGAAAGCCTCTGTTTAGCGTTGATGCCCAATTATCGTTCACAAGGCGCAATGGCGATCCGTTGAACAGGAACCCTGATTCGCCAAAACATGCCGTGAATCCGTCTCTTACTCACGATAATGAATCCTGGACGACGTCTGTATGGAGATCAAGGCATCAAAATATCATACAAAATTCCATCGCGCGAACCTGCGCCATTGACGCTTGGGAAGCCAGAGATTCACCGAGTTCCGCGAAGATGATAATAAATCGTTTTGAAGAACCGCTTGATTCAACTGATTTTTCTTTTTGTCTGATTGGTGATACAAGTGACACATGACTGTACTTTGCTCATCAATAAAACGCTATCGTGGTATCTGACATTCAAACAAGTGGATTATATCTGGCCAGTAGCCAACGTATTTTGATTCTGGATGACAACGAAAATAATCGTCTGGGGCTACGGCTGTTTTTACGTAACATCACCAAGTCACCCGAGCTGATCGAGACTCAACATGCCTTGGCTGCAGTGGAAACGTTAAAAACCAGCCAACCTTTCGACATCTTGTTTATTTCCCCGCATATGATTGAAGCATCCGTTTCGCTCTATCTGCTATGGTTACTACGCAGACTGGATCACCCACCGATGATCTACTTAATCGCAAAAAATGAAGAAGCCAACAGCTATTTAAATCACTTCATCGGCGCTGAGGGAATCATCATGCTTGATGACCCACCAGATGCCATCAAGCAAAAATTAAGGCGGATTATCCGTCCCCTCAATCGAAACAAATTGTCATAAGACTGGGGAAATGCCGTTACCGCTCTGGATGGATCAACAACCTCAATGGCTGGTAATTGGCTTTGGCTTGCTCCCTTTCATCAATTCCGTTGCCTGCGCCAGCAATTTCCGGAATCCCGCCCCGATAGACAGCATATAACGCTTGTAGCAAAGCCATCGCCCCCAGGTATTACGTAACCCCACTTGATAACGCCCCCTTTGTCGCTCGAGACAATGTTGGTCCCGAATGCATCAGTCACCATTCAACAGGCATAAGACATTGCTGTTAGAATGCGGGGCCTTTTACCCCACAATAATGCGCGCATGTTTGTTTCTGGACAACGTTGGATCAGTGAAGCCGAACCGGATAATGGATTGGGATTGGTCGTTGAGGCCGATAACCGCAGGGTTAAGGTGATATTCACTGCCAGCGGCGAAGAGCGAACTTACGCCGCGCAAAACGCGCCCTTGTTACGCGTCAGCTTTGCGGAAGGCGACACCATTGAAGACGCCGTCGGCCAGCCCCTGATCGTCAAAGACAAGCTGGAGCAGGATGGCCTTTTCACCTACCTTTGTGAGAATGCCGAAGGCGGGTCCGTCGCACTACCAGAACAACAATTGAATGATCGGCTACGCCTGAACCGGCCACACGATAAGCTCTTGTCAGGACGCCTGGATGCAGATCATTGGTTCAGCCTGCGTTACCAAACCTGGATCAACAACGCGAATAACTGGCGCTCGCCTGTCTTTGGGCTGGTCGGCCCGCGTATCGATCTGGTGCCTCATCAATTGTATATCGCACACGAGGTGGCAAACCGCCAAACGCCGCGCGTGCTGTTGGCGGATGAAGTTGGCCTGGGCAAAACGATTGAAGCCGGTCTGATCATGCATCGTCTGTTATTGTCAGAACGGGTCAAACGGGTGCTGGTGGTGGTGCCCGAGGCATTGATTCACCAATGGCTGGTAGAGATGTTACGGCGCTTCAACATCCGTTTCTCGATTTATGATGATGCACGGTTCAACGCCAGCAGCGAATCCAACCCATTCCAATCCGCGCAGCGCGTGTTATGCAGCCTAGAATTTCTGACCAGCGCCTCCAGCGTGGCACGGGCCGCTTTGCAAGGCCAATGGGATTTGTTGGTCGTGGACGAAGCCCATCATTTAGCGTGGTCGCCCGATAATGCCAGTCTGTCCTATGAACTGGTGGAAGCGTTAGCGGGTTCCACGCCCGGCGTATTACTCTTGACAGCAACGCCAGAACAATTAGGACGTGCCGGGCATTTTGCCCGTTTGCGCCTGTTGGATCCGCAACGCTTCCATGATTACCAACAATTTCTGGATGAGGAACAGCAATATGCGCCGATCGCCGAATTGGCCGCGCGCCTCCTGCAAGGCCAGGCATTAAGCGATGCAGACAAAACCCAATTAGCCGACCTGTTGGGAGAGGTTGATCTGGATGACCCTGAAACCACCATCCGCCATCTGGTGGACCGGCATGGCACGGGCCGGGTCTTGTTCCGCAATACCCGCCAGGCAATCAAAGGATTTCCCGTGCGCGAGGTCCATGCTTATCCGCTGCCTTTAGCTGCCGACTATAAAAAGCACATCGGCAGTCTGACACCGGAAACCCACTATCCACGCAAATGGCAAAAAATTGACCCGCGCGTACCCTGGCTGATTGATAAGTTACGCGAACTGACGCCCAAAAAAGTCCTGGTGATCTGCGCGCATGCCAAAACAGCGATTGGCCTGCGGGATTATTTGCTGGAGCACGAAGCCATGCATGCCGCCATGTTTCATGAAAATATGGAAATCGTCGAACGGGATCGCGCTGCGGTGTTTTTCGCTGACCCGGCAGAAGGCGCGCAAGCACTAATTTGCTCCGAAATTGGTTCTGAAGGGCGGAATTTCCAATTTGCACACCATTTGATTCTGTTTGATCTCCCCATGATCCCAGGCTTGCTGGAACAACGCATAGGCCGGCTGGACCGGATTGGCCAGCAACACGCCATTCAGATTCATGTGCCTTACCAGCAAGGCAGTGGCAGTGAGGTGTTGTTCCGCTGGTATCACGAAGGTCTGAACGCCTTCAACACCACCTGTCCTGTCGGTAGCTCCGTCTATGCCGAGCTTGGCACTCAACTCGAAAACACACTGCAACACCCTGAACAGCTGAGCCAACTGATTCAAGCCACCCAACAACTCAGCCAGCAAATGGGCGAGCAGTTGGAATCCGGACGGGATCGCCTGTTGGAACTTCATTCGCACCACCCCGACGAAGCCGGGAAACTGGTTGAACAAATCGCTGCAGCGGATAAAGATAAAACCGTCAAACGTTACATCAACCGTTTTTGGGATGCCTTTGGCGTAGACCACCAACCGATCAAAGGTAAAGCCGAATATGTACGCAAAGGCGCGCATATGCGGCATGAACATTTTCCCGGTTTGGCGTCGGATGGCATCACTGTCACCTGGAACCGCCAAGATGCACTGACGCATGAAGATCGTGAATTCCTCACCTGGGAGCACCCTCTGGTGCGCGGTGCCATGGATATGTTGAGCAGCATTGAGCTAGGCTCAGCCGCCGTTACCGTGTGCAGCCTGCCTGATTACAAAACCGGCACCTTGTTCGTTGAATTATTATTTATGAGCGAATGCCTGGCACCCGCCGCTCTGGAAGCACAACGCTATCTGCCACCCATCTGTCATCGTCTGCTCTTGGATAATCAAGGCAAAGACCATGCGGACACAATGGATCATGAAAAATTACAAGGCATGTGCCTGACGCAAAACAGAAAACTGGCGCATGCCGTCATCAAATCCCAAACGGATAAATTGAAACTCTTGCTGAAAGTCGGTGAGCAACTGGCCGCCGAGCAAAGCCAACACGTCATTCAACAAGCCATGCAAAACATGAATAAGGCACTAAATGACGAAGAAGCGCGTTTACAGGCTTTGGCGGCAGTGAACCCGAATGTGCGTGAAGATGAAATTGAACAAGTCAGCGCGCGCCGCGAGCTATTGGCCATCCATTTACAAGAAACCCGGGTACGACTTGATGCCGTACGGGTCATCGTGATGCGTTGAGCTTACCCTCAACTTGAATCATGTGGTTATGAGAACAGAGTGGGCAGTCTGCCTTAACCTTTAAGTCATCCTGTACATGACATTTACCCAACACCGAATGTTATTCAGCTTTATCCCTCTGCGGATACGCACTTATTTATTACAATGGCTGTTAGCGCTGGCCGCAGGCGCCGTCAGCGTGACCGCCTTCGCGCCATTCAACTATGGCGTCGTGATGCTGTTCACTTTGGCGCTCTTGTTCCATTTACTCTGGCAAACCGAAAATCTCGCGCGCGCCATCGGTTTGGGGTATGCCTTCGGGCTTGGCCTGATGGGTTTCGGCGTATCCTGGGTATATAACAGCATCATACAATTTGGCGGCATCGGACAATTCATCGCCTATGCAGCAACAGTGGGGTTTGTCGCTATCGCCGCCGCCTACTATGCATTGTTCGCCGGTTTGCTCAAGCGATTGGGACGCAATACCCATAAGCTGATTTTCACCCTCGGGTTGGCGCCATTGATCTGGGTGCTGGTCGAGTGGCTGCGCGGCTGGCTGTTTACCGGCTTCCCCTGGTTATCGATTGGCTATAGCCAGATTGATTGGCCTTTAGCCGGTTATGCCTCCGTATTTGGCGTGCTTGGGGTCAGTATCATGCTCGCCTGGTCAGCCGCCTTATTGACGTTATCCCGCGACATCTGGCCTTTGGTGATGATCAGCTTACTCTGGTTTGGCGGCTGGCTCTTACAACAGGTTGAATGGACATCCGCTTATGCACAACCTTTTCAAGCCAGTTTGATTCAAGGCAATATCAATCAGGATGACAAATGGAAGCCAGGGCAACTGCAAAAAACGCTCAGCCTCTATCAAACGCTCACGCAACAGGTTCCTGAGAGTCGTTTGGTCGTATGGCCTGAAACCGCCATCCCCATGTTTGATATTCATGTGGAGAAAAGTTTATTACAGCCTTTACATCAAGTGATGCGACAACAACAGCGCGATCTGCTGACAGGCATCGTCGTTAAAAAAACGGATCGCCACTATTACAACGCCATGATCAGCTTAGGCGTATCCGGGCGGGATGAATATTTCAAACAACACCTGGTACCCTTCGGCGAATATATGCCGTTTAAACCCATACTCAAGCCGCTATTGGATTTCATCCAGATTCCGATGTCTGATTTCTCCCCTGGCGAAAACCAGGATGGTCTGATCACCTTGGCAGGACACCAGGCCGGAATCAATATTTGTTACGAAGATGCCTTTCCGAATGAAGTGCTGCGTGCCTTGCCAAAAGCGGCTTATTTGGTGAATGCCAGCAATGACAGTTGGTTTGGCGATTCATTAGCACCGCATCAACATCTACAAATAGCACGTATGCGTGCTTTGGAAAGCCAACGCGATTTTCTGCGCGCAACCAGCACCGGCATATCCGCTATAATCAGCCACCAAGGTCAATTACGCCAAAGCGCGCCGCAATTCGCTCAAGCCACCGTCACCGCCATGGTGCAACCGCGCCACGGCGTTACGCCCTATGCTTTCTGGGGGGATGCGCCACTGCTGTTTTTTGTGATGAGCAGCCTCCTGATATGGCTCCGCCAACATACGCAGCGCAAAACAAAAATGTTATTTATGCGCCCGAACCCCAAAGAGAACCCGCAATAAATGAAAACAATCATCACCACAGACAAAGCGCCAGCCGCTATTGGCGCTTACTCTCAAGCCGTCAAAGTCGGCAACACCGTCTACCTTTCCGGTCAGATCCCTCTAGTGCCGGAAACCATGGAAATTGTTGAAGGTGATATCAAAATGCGGATTCGCCAGGTATTCGATAATTTACAAGCGGTTGCAAAAGCCGCTGGCGGCGACCTGACAGATGTGGTGAAGCTGAATGTTTTTCTCACCGATTTGGGTGACTTCCCCACCATCAATCAAATCATGGCGGAATATTTCCCCCAACCCTATCCGGCGCGCGCGGCAATCGGCGTAGCCGCCCTTCCCAAAGGGGTTGATGTGGAAATTGACGGCATTATGGCACTGGCCTGAGCAGAACTCGCCGATCAGGCCCGTTTAACCTCATCCATAGGATCAGGCTCATCCAACCGGGGAGAAATGTGGCGATCTTTATTCCCCAATAAAGTATGGCACTGATCCGTTTCAACGCCTTTAATCGACAACAGCGCCCAAACTGCTGAAATCAACCACATCAAAACGCCCAACCCCACCGTGTACCAACTGATTTGGGGTTCGCCGAGTGGGCCGCCCATAAAACCATAAATGATGCTGACGACACCAAAAAGCCAGAACACGCTGATCGGGGCTGCGCAACTTGTGCCGCATGCGTAACAACAAGCGCCAATCGGCGGCGATATCGCTGTAATAATATACTGTCTCATCCTTCCTCCAACCTTAGTTAATATTTTTAATCGGCAGGACAATTACCACACATTATTCAGTTTGACAAGAAAAAATAGCGAATCTGAACCGGCCTAAAGCCTGTCATTCCCGTGGATGCTTGGTGAGCAGGCAATCCACGCCTGTTTGAATCACTCCCATACCAGCGGGAGCAAATCCAAAACCGAAAAAATGCTCAAGCGCCCGGCTTTTCCCCTGCATCCAGGCTTTCAGCGCTGGCTTCCTCCCCGTCTTCACGCGTATTTTCTGCTTCAGGCGGCGGCGCCAGCCAGTCTTCATGTTGAGTACTGGCTTGCCAGACATCAAACTTAACGCGATATATTGCGTCCTCACCCGGCTTCCTGACATGCGATTGGCGCAACCCGGACGAGTCGCCGACCCATAGCGATTCAATCTGTTGATCCCCCTGATAAAGCACCAACTGGCGTTTGAAATCATCCTCACTGACCTTAAACCGCCTGGCCGCGCTTTGGGTTTTCGCCACCGGCCAGCCTTTTTTGAGCAAGCTCAATCTGTCCAGCAGCAAATCCACTTGGTCAGGTTTGACTACGGCATTTTCATGCTCAGGCAGCCGCCATTGATCACCATCCTGCGTTAAAACCAAACTGGCTTCAGGCGAACGGATTTCCAACCGGTCAATCTGCGCCACCTCAAAATCCAGCAATTTCGCCTGCGCCTGTTCGGCGGCGGCATCATCATTATCCAGATGCAACACGACAGCCAGCACGAGTTGCACAGCCAATAAAGCGCTTAATACGGTTAACCACTTGTTCATTTTTCAAACCTCCGCATCGGGGACAATCAACTAGCCAGCAACCTGGCCTGACGCAGGCGTTTCGCCATCTGTTGTTGGCGTCTGATCAGCCAGATCAACAACAAACCCAGCATCGCCAAACCATAGTTGAGGTATTCCCAAAACACCTGCCCCCCTTGGCCCAAAGGATCCAGCACCCGGGAGAAATGCGCCCGCCCACGAATTTCCAACAAACCACGATCCTCCAACGACCAATCCAAGGTATTTTCGATCAGTTCAATCGGCTTACGGTATTCCGTACCCAGACCGGACGCCGCCAGATCCAGCATGAGATCACTGACAAAATTGTTGGAGGCGAACAAAATAATCCGCGCCGATGCGGGTGATTGATCAATCACCCGGGTGATGACTGGCCCCTCCGGTTCAGCCACCTGCACATCATCAACCTCGTCGGAAGCATTCTCCTCCGCCGGATTGGCGGCAAAAGGCGACGGCTTGTCTTTGAAGTAAGACTCAAAACGCCCCTCCACCGCAACCGCCAACAGTTGCTGTCCCGCTGGATCACCTTGCGCGAATCCTGAATCGCCATGCAAATTGAAATCCGGTTGAATTTGCAACTCGGTTGATGTCCAGGCATCCTCCGTGCTACGCAACAAAGGCGTCACCTGATGTTGCTGCAATCTTTCCTCATCCAGATCAATCGGCGAAGGCCAGGTCATGGTGACTTGGTTCAATCCACCCGTGATAATGCCGCCTTGCGCCAACCCATCCTGACGGATGTCCACGAAATACGGATAGTTGACCATTTTGGTTTCCCGGATGACGAAACCGCCCAGATTCCGGTTAACCGGGATCGGGAAAGCCGCATTTTGCGGATCCATCACCAGGCTTTCATTCAGCTTGAGACCATGATGCGCCAGCCAATCAGCCAGCCCGGCATCATGGGCACTGGCAGACAGGGCACCCTCACTGTCAACCCGGTAAGGCGATGTCGCCATCACCACAGCACCACCCCGCATCAAAAACTGATCAACGGCAAACAATTGTTTGTCATCCAGCTTATCCGGGTTAATCAACATCAACAGATCGGTCTGTTCGGGAACCTGCCCGCTTTTCAGATCGGTATTGATCAGATTACGCTCCTCCTCCAGACTGGCGCGCAAAACATAATGCGGCTGACCTTGCGCGGGCAATCCCATGTGCGGCATGGCCGGAGTGACAGTCGGCATATGCACGGCGACGGTTTTGAGGAAACCGCTGGAGAAACGCTTCAACGCGGCCTGCAAGCCAAGCTCCAGACCGGCTTTGTCAAAATTCTCCGGCAACGGCACCTGAATCGTACGGCCAGCGCTCTCCAACGTCATATAAAACCAGAACGTCTGGGTGCTGAACAAACCGGTACTCATTGGGCGAAAACCAAACGCCTCCTTGAGCTGCGCCGCCAATGCACCATTATTCGCCTCGGGATCCTGAATATCAATTGTCAGGCGTCCATCCGCTTTGTTTTGCGCATCGGCCAATACATCATCCAATTCCTGACGCAAATTTTGCAACACCTCAGGCAAATCGCCATCCGCTGAGATATACCCTTTGAAAATCAAATCCCCGGTCAAATTGGCGAACAAATCCCCTGCGCCCTGATAAGCGTACAAAACTTTCTTGATCGCCTGGGTCAAATCATATTCCGGGTTGCGCAGCTCCACATCCAAATCGGTTTCGCTTTTCAGCTTGATGTCAATCAGATCGCGGAAACCCAACACCTGATGCTCATCGCCATACTGAATCAGAATATTGAAATACGAATTGACCACCGAAGATTGATATTTGCTGGCAAACTGGAAAGGAATCGGCTTGATCTGGTATTTCTGATTCGCCTCCTGCTCCAGTTCGGGATCCTGCTGCGGATCAATGAACTCAACCCGCAAACGACCCTCACCCGCAATCGCATACTCCTGCAACAAATCCCGCAGGCGGGGCACCAGCGGTGCCAGCAAAGGATGAGTCTGCGCGCTGAAATAACCACGTATCAGCATCGGCTCCTGTAACTGCGCCAAATAACCACGGGTTGCCGCCGAAATTGAAAACTGTTGGCCGGCGGTCATATCCACGCGCGCCTGATTGATGGGCGCAAGCCACAAATTGGCCGCCATGAAATTGGCGATGGCGACCCCAGTCAACCACATCCAGCGGCGATGCCGCGCATTATTCGGATTACCCGCCCAGCGCAGCGACTCCAGCGTGAACACATTCAGCGCCAGGAAGACGCCAACCAGACTGAGGTAATAAAAGATATCGCGCACATCCAGCATGCCGCGAGTGATAGACTCAAAGCGTGACCCCGAACCCAGCGACTTCAGCCACTCAGACGCCGAATTGCCAAACAGACTGGTCAGTGAATCCGAACCCAGCAGATAGAAAAAGCCACAAATCAAAGTGGTGACGATCAAGCTGACAATCTGATTGGACGAACGCGCACTGACGAACAAACCGATCGACAGATAAGCAGCAGCCAAAAACAAAGTCGCCAGATAGCCACCCAACACCGGCCCCCAATCCAGCAAGCCGATCAAACTGACCGTGAACGGCACGGGCAAAGTCAATACCAACGCGACCGCCACCAAACCAAAACACGCCAAAAACTTGCCCAACACCAATTGGGTATTGCTGACCGGCGCAGTCAGTAAAAACTCCAGCGTGCCCGAGCGGCGCTCCTCCGACCACATGCGCATGGTGATCGCCGCCGCCAGAAAGATCATCAACAAAGGCATCCACTCAAACAAGGGACGCACATCCGCGATATTACGGGCGAAGAAGGTTTCCACCCAAAAGAAAGTGAACAATGTGACGGCGAGAAAAGCACCGAGGAAAATAAAAGCCGTGGGGGAAGCGAAAAAGCCAGCGAATTCTTTTTGCGCGATTTTCAATACTAATTTCATCTTCATCATCTCGCTGAAATTTCATTAAACACCGTTTCCAGGTCGCGCCGCTCATGCTGCAAAGCGTACAGCTTGATCCCGGCACCCACGATATCCTGCGCGACCTGCGAAGCGATTTGCTGAATATCCTGCTGATCATCCAGTTCGAGCGCATACCGGCGCTCTCCCAAAGATCGCACTGACTGAACACCCGGCGTCTGCGGCATGAGTCCGCTGATATCCTCCCCGGCCTCCACCAACAAACGTCCGCCTGCGCGCAGTTCGGCCATGCTGCTATCCAACGCTTTACGCCCATCGCGGATAATGATCACCCGATCACAAATGACCTGGACTTCCTGCAAAATGTGGGTGGATAAAATCACCGTGGCCTGTTGCGCCAATGCACGGATCAACTCGCGCATTTGCTGCACCTGAGTGGGATCCAGACCATTGGTCGGCTCATCCAGAATCAGCAAACGGGGGTTATGCAAAATCGCCTGGGCCACGCCGACCCGTTGACGATAGCCACGCGACAACGTGCTGATCAACTGAGTGGCTTTATCCTGCAACGCGGTTTTGTGAATCGCCGTGCGGATTTTCTCATCCCGAACATCAGGCGCGATGCCATGCAGCTCAGCGGCGTACGCCAGATAATCCATCACGCTCATATCAGGGTACAACGGATCACTTTCCGGCAAATACCCAATCTGGCGCTGCGCGGCCTGACGATCATCCAGAATGGATTGATGATCCACCTCAATATGACCGGCAGTCGGCTCCAGATGGCCGGTGAGCATTTTCATGATGGTGGTTTTGCCAGCGCCGTTATGCCCCAACAGGCCAACAATCTCCCCCTGGCCAATGGTGAAAGAGACCTGATCAACGGCGTTAAAATCACCGTAGCGTCGGGTTAATGCATCAACTCGGATCATTCGGGTTCCTCATGGCGGATTCACGGTGAGAAATTTCCGCCATTAGATGGGGCTGTCACGCGAAAGTTTCAAGGAGTCCTGAACAAATTGCTCGCCAACAAAAAAGCCGGGATGTACCCGGCTTTTGATCTGTTGCGCAATAAGCACTTGTTAGTAGTTACTAAAAGACTTACGCAGTTTTCGATTTGCGGTTGCAATGATAAGCTGAAAACCTTGGTCCAAACAATATTAATCATGATTAAGGAATAGCTTATGCAATACCGCCTGGCATTGGATATCGGCACTAACTCCATTGGCTGGGCGGTATTACGCCTGGACAAAGAAGGCAATCCAGCCGAATTGATCCGCATCGGTTCACGCATTTACCCGGATGGCCGCCTTCCCAACGGCGAATCCCTGGCTATCAACCGACGGGAACCGCGCAGCCAACGCCGCCGACGGGATCGCTATCTGCAACGCCGTGACGCCTTGCTCAAATATTTGCCGCAATATGGTTTGTTTCCAAAACTGCATTCCGCAGAAGCTGATGCATTACGTCAGAAAAATCCTTATCAACTGCGCGCCAAAGGTCTGGATGAAGCACTGACACCTTATGAATTGGGCCGGGCGATCTTTCATTTGAATCAACGTCGGGGCTTCAAATCGAACCGCAAGACCGACCGCGCCGCCGCCAATGACTCCGGCAAGATTCGTCAGGCGGTGCAATCCTTCGAAAAAACGATGGAAGGTAAGGCACGCACGGTTGGCGAAGCACTCTACAAACGCTTACAAAAAGACCCAAATGCTGGTGCCCGAGCCAGATTGCGCGGTAACGGGGTTAAAGCAACCTATGATTTCTACATTTCGCGCAAGATGATCGAAGATGAGTTCGATGCGCTCTGGCAGGCGCAACAAACTTATCACCCCGACTTGCTGACCAAAGATGCGTATAACTCGCTGCGCAATATCATCTTTTACCAACGCGAACTAAAACCACAGCCAGTGGGCTACTGCACCCTGTTGCCGGACCAATCACGCGCGGCCAAAGCTCTGCCCTCTTCCCAACGTTTCCGTCTGTATCAGGAAATCAACCATCTTAAATTCATTGATCTACGAACAGGCGAAGAGTGTCATTTAAATCAGGAACAACGCAACCAATTAGCCGCTTATCTGGAACGGTGTAGCAACGCCAAATACGTCGATTTGCGCAAGCAGTTGTTTGGCAAAACAGCGTACGAAAAATATCAGTTCACCATTGAGGCCACAGCACTGGCGCGCAAGAACCTGTACGGCAACACCACCACGCATAAATTAAAAAACGACAAGGCATTTGGCCCGGCCTGGCACAAATTCGCTCCAGAGACTCAAGACTATATTGTCGGTAAACTGCTCGAAACGGAAGACGAGGCCGAATTGATCGATTGGCTGATCGCCGAACACGGATTACCGCCTGAAACTGCCATGCATGTGGCGGGTGTGTCTTTAGAAGAAGGCCATCTGCGTTTCAGCCAAACAGCAGTCAATCGTGTATTGCCACATTTGGTGGATGGCTGGGATGCAGATGAAGACAAACCACTGACCTACGATCAGGCGGTGCGCGCCGCCGGTTTCAAAGATCACCGCATCCAGTCGCCGGATAACCTGCTGGACCAACTGCCTTATTACGGAGAAATACTCTGGCGGCATTGCCAGGACATGCCGACCGCGACCGACCCGCGTGAACGCGAACATGGCCGTATCACCAATCCGACCGTGCATATTGGCTTGAACCAACTGCGCCGCCTGTTGAATGCCCTGATTCGTCAATATGGCCGCCCAAACGAAATGCATATTGAGTTAGCACGCGAACTCAAGCTGAATCGGGAAAGCAAAACCGAAATGATGCGGCAACACAAACTGAACCGGGAACGTAACGAAAGGTTAAACGAAGAATTAACCATGGTTTACGACAAAAAACCCAACGCCGCCAATCGATTACGCCTCAAGTTGTTCAAGGAACTGGATACGCTTAATCCACGTTGCATATACAGCGGGGAACCCATCAATCCACACCAATTGTTCACCAATGCCTACCAAATCGACCACATATTGCCTTTCTCCAAAACGCTGGATGATGGCTACAACAACAAGGTATTGGTGACCGACCAAGCCAATAAAGCAAAAGGCAACCGCTCGGTGTACGAACTGGGCCAGTTACCCGGCTATGACTGGGAAGAAATCAAAGCACGCGCCACCCGCTTACCCTACGCCAAACGCAAACGCTTTGCGCCCGATGCACTGGAACAATGGGCAGGCAATATCGGCGAATTCAGCAAAGACGGGGCGGGCTTTTTGCAACGCCAACTGACCGATACCGCCTATCTGGCGCGGGTCACCCGTGAATACCTGCAAACCATCTGCCCGGCCAACAAAATCGTCACCTCGCCTGGCCGACTCACCGCGCAACTGCGCGCCAAATGGGGCTGGAACAAACTGCTGAACGACGACAATAGCAAAAACCGGGACGACCACCGGCACCATGCGATTGACGCCGTGGCAATTGGCTTGATTGACCGAAAAATGTTGCAAAAAGTATCGACCCGGGCAGCACGCGCCAAAGAACAGGATGCGGAAAACCTGCTGAAAGGCGTTCACGAAGATTTGCCTTGGGAAAATTTACGCGAACAAATCGAACACGCGCTTGACCGTTGCGTGGTGTCGCACAAACCGGATCACAACCCGCAAGCACAACTGCATGAAGCCACCGCCTATGGCATTGTGAGTGGGCCGGACGACAAGGGCGTTTATCAGGCGCGCAACAAAGTCGCCTTGAGCAGCTTAACCCGCAAAGATTTTGCGATGCTGCAAAACCCGCACCTAGCCGAACGTTTGCAACAATTGACTGAAGGTTTGACCGATGCCGACATCAAGGAAAGATTGGCTGAGCTAGCCAACCAAAAAGGCTGGCCGCGCAAAACCTACATACTGCGCAAAATTTCCGGTGTTGCGGTCAAACTGAAAGGCACAGCACTCTCGCCGGACCCGGAGAAACGCCCCATCCATCCGGCCAAACTGTACCGGGGCGGCGCGAACTATTGCTATGAGATCTATCAAACCGAGAACGGCAAATGGGACGGCGACCTGATCAGCACCTTTGTCGCCAACCAATCGCGCTATCAAGCATTCACCCATGACCTAAGTCACTTTCAAGAGCAGACGTTCCATGGACAATCATTAGTCATGCGCTTGATTAACAACGACATGATTGCCGTCGGCGAACCGGGACAAAGACGCATCCTTCGGGTGCAAAAAATGACTAAAGGCAAAATTGTGCTATGCAACCATTTTGAAGCCAATGTGGATGCGCGCAATCGCGATAAAGACGACCCATTCAGCTATATCTATAAATCACCCAATGCATTACGTGAAATGAGAGCCAGAAAAGTGCATATCGACATGCTGGGCAAAATAAAAGACCCGGGGTTCAGTGGCTAATGCCAGGGCGTATTGTCGATATCCACCAGGACAACCGCCATTTGCATCTGCATCGCGGCTTTATGGTGGTTTCATCCGGCAAAGAAGAACTCGGCCGGGTGCCATTGGATGAATTGGCGGCGGTGATTGCATCCGGGCACGGTATCACCCACTCCAGCAATTTGCTGGCCGCGCTGGCTGAACGCGGCGCGCCCTTCGTATTATGCGGCAATAATTACCAACCTACCGGCATGCTGCTGGCGGTCGAAGGCAATTATCAACAGGCCAAACGAATCCATGCGCAAATTGAAGCCAGCAAGCCACTCACCAAACGGTTATGGCAATCCATCGTCAAAGCCAAGCTGACTATGCAGGCGGCTGTACTGGAATCTCTCGGCCAACCGGATGCGCCAGTCAACGCACTGATCAACAAAGTGCGTTCGGGCGACCCGGACAATATTGAAGCCCAGGCCGCCAGACGTTATTGGCCGTTATTATTCGGCAAGGAATTCCGACGGGACCGCGAGGCGCAAAACACCAACAGCTTGCTTAACTATGGTTACGCCATTGCACGCTCCGCCACCGCGCGCGGCGTGGTCGCTGCCGGATTGCACCCCAGCATCGGCCTGCATCACGCCAATGTGTATAACGCCATGCGCTTGGTTGATGATCTGATCGAACCCTTCCGCCCACTGGTTGATTTGCGCGTGTACGCCCTGCTGCAACGGGACATTCAAGAAGTCAATGCGGAATCCAAGGCCATGCTGGCAAAACTGCTGTATGTCGATATGATGCAACGCGAGGGCACCACACCAGTGATTCAGTGCATTAACAATTTGTGCGTTTCTCTGGCCCAGGTTTTTCTGGGGGAGGCGGAGAAACTGCTGTTCCCGGAGAAACCGGATCCGATGACCTGCCAGATCATCATGAACGCCTGATGGGCATACTCTCGGCTTATCGACTGATGTGGATCATGACCCTGTTTGACCTGCCCACGGGCACCAAAGCCGAACGTAAAGAGGCTGCGAAGTTCCGCGATTACTTGTTGGATCAGGGATTTGAAATGGCACAGTTTTCCGTCTATATGCGCATGGTAAGCGGCAAGGAACAAGCTGAAACCCTGCGTAAACGCATCAAAAAGCACTTGCCCGAAGGTGGTCGGGTGGACATATTGACCATCACCGACAAACAGTATGAGGAAATTTACAGCTTCGTTGGACGGGTCAAACAAGAGAAGAAAAACCCGGAACAATTCACGCTGTTTTGAACGATGAACGCAGAACCAAACCACCAACCAGCCACCAAAAGCCTGCAAAAACAGGCACTTGGCGGAGGTGGAGTTTAGCAAATCGGAAACTGCGATGTAACTACAACTAGAACTTTACGTAGAGCCGATCTACAAGCAGTTTAGCAAATCGGAAACTGCGATGTAACTACAACTCATGGCGACGAATGATTTCATTCATACTAGTTTAGCAAATCGGAAACTGCGATGTAACTACAACCAGGCATGTGATCTTTCCTGGAGGAAAAAAAGTTTAGCAAATCGGAAACTGCGATGTAACTACAACCCTTGAGACCGAGAGGAAGGAGTTTAATTAAGTTTAGCAAATCGGAAACTGCGATGTAACTACAACGTACGGCCGCCCAAGCAAGTCTGGTGTTGGAGTTTAGCAAATCGGAAACTGCGATGTAACTACAACGGAAGCCATTTTAGTGCTTTCGACGCCCATAGTTTAGCAAATCGGAAACTGCGATGTAACTACAACCCGTCTCGTTACGCTTGACAATCCAAGCCTGATTTTAGCAAATCGAAAAATACAGTATAACTAGAATTGATTTGTGCTGGATATAGAACACAGTTCACAATAATTCAAAAACCAAGTAATAAGCAATGAACACACCAACCAGAGTGATCACAATGTTATCACGGGTGAAATAGTGCAATAGCTGTTTCATCATGTGCTCCTAAAAAAATATCGCGATGGTTTTGATACCGGTAAAAAAGGCAGAGGCGATGCTGATAGTTAAGACTAGGCGGAAGGCGTTGATTTGAAGACGCAGCAATTGTTCCTACAAACGCAGGTTGATGATTTCCTGTGTTAATTTGGTGTGTTGCAGTTTATCGGTCATGGCATCTCCTGTGGGCTGTTGGCTTGCGAGCGCCACCCTTCAACTTGGGGTCATCATGACAGATTCTTAAGAACCTTTTCTAGTTTTATGCGCCTGACTCGTCCTCATATGGCTATGACCGCAGCACCAACCAGAGAGTTTGGCAAATCGGAAACTACGATGTAGCTACAACTGTAAAGTGTAATACACTCGATAACCAGAGCCGAAGAAGAAACGCAATTCAAACAAATCTTTACTGATTGACTTGTCGTCGCCAAAATGCCCGAAACGCATATTCGCAATCGCTGCGGACAGGGAAAAGTTTAGCAAATCCGAAACTGCGATATCACTATAACAACGTATTGATATTCAACAAATCCGTTTGGTCAGGCAAGGGTAATGCGTGTTTCTGGTAGGGAGCAACAAAGTGCATGACTCGGCGCTCACCAGCCTCTAAAAAGTCGGTTAATTCGGCGAATAGTCGGGTTGACCATAGTCCGAGCAGGGGTTGCAGCTTATCCGCCGTTTGGGTTCCCACCCAGGGGGAGTCAGTTTGTCTGGCATGGCGTGTCAGGTGGCTCAGCCAGTCTGTCGGAACGCCAAGCAGATCGCAGGGCATGACATAAAAACAGGCGTCAGGAGCATATCGCATGGCGCTTTCAATGCCACTTAACGGCCCCTGGTAATCTGGCCGTTGGTCAGCGACGACAGCATGCCCGAGTTGGCGGTAGGCGGACAGATGACGGTTCGCGCTGATGATGACGCGCTGACAGTCCTTGAGATGCTCCAAGGCATGTTCGATAAGGGGTTTGCCCTGGTGGATATGCCAGCCTTTGTCAATTCCACCCAGGCGTCGGCCTCGTCCGCCAGCCAGTGCCAGGCCAATGATTTCAGCCATCGGATAGCCATTGCGCGGCGGCTTCAGCATCTTCTTCACGCGCTTCGACCCAGTGCGTGGAGCCATCCAGCTTCCGTTCCTTTTTCCAGAACGGTGCCTGGGTTTTCAAAATATCCATGATGTAGGCGCAGGCGGCGAAAGCTTGTTGACGGTGTGCCGCAGCGGTCAGCACCAGTACGATGGGTTCACCCCGGGTCAATTCACCAACCCGGTGGATGATGGTGACGCCTTGCAGTCGCCAGCGTTCATCGGCTTGTTGCGCAATGCGTCGCAAGGCTTGTTCGGTCATGCCTGGGTAGTGTTCCAGTGTCAGACTGGCGATATCGGTTCCACGCACTTGCCCCACGAAGGAGACAACCGCACCGACTTGGTGGTTATCGCTTTGACGTTGGCATTCGTCATCCTGATCAAAAGGCGAGGATTGCACCAAAATACGTTGCATCTTCACCCCCCGGTCACTGGCGGGAAGAAAGCCACTTCATCGCCATCCTGAATCAGCGCATGGCCTTTCGCCAAGGTTTGGTTGACGGCGCACAGGGTACGTTCATCCAGCGCCTCCCGCCATGCCGGGCTGCGCGCGCGTAATTGTTCAAGCAGTGCGCTGACGGCGATAGGCGCCTCAGCCCATTCTTCTGCGTGGCAGCCCAGCATCTCGCGCAGTTGGCCAAAGTAGAGGATGCGAATCATGCGAGTAAGCGCTCAAAAGACCAGTAATTTAACGCATCGCCAGCCGATAACCTTGTGTTTTCGGGTAGTTCGAGTACGCCTTCTGCCCAGACAACGCCACTGAGTACGTCTGATCCTTGGCGGGGAAAAGGTTCCGCCATGGGCAGATCGTCGGCTTGGTGACGCAAACGCACCCGGCTATATTCCCGGCGCGCTAAAGGTTTGGACGGAGCATGGGCTAAACGTGCGCGCGACGGCATGGGGAAAAGCGCGTGGCGTCCTTGCATGGCGCGCACGAATGGCATGGCGAATAAACAGAAGGTGACAAAGGCGGAAACCGGATTGCCGGGCAGGCCAATCAACGGGGTTTGGCGCACAGCGCCATACGCCAGCGGCTTGCCGGGTTTCATGCGCACACGCCATAAGTGGAGTTCGCCCAGAGCTTGCACCGCATCTCTGACGTGATCTTCTTCGCCGACGGAGACGCCGCCACTGGTCAGGATCAGATCGGCCTGGCGCGCGCCTTCATCAAGCGCGTGCCGGGTCGCGTCGAAAGTGTCGGCGATCTGGCCAAGATCCACGATTTCACAGCCGGTTTGTTGCAGGGTTGCGGTGAGGCTGTAACGGTTGGCGTTGTAAATCTGTCCGGTTTGCAGAGGCGCACCCGGTTCAATGATTTCATCGCCCGTATTGAGTAAGGCGACCCGTAAGCGTCGGTAAACATTGGCTTGATCGATGCCCAAGGCCGCAAGCAGACCAATTGCCGGGGCGGTGAGTTTGTCGCCTTGGCGCAGTACCCAGTCGCCTTGCGCCAGGTCATTCGCACGAGGGCGCACATTTTCCCTGGCCTGAACCGGGCGGGTGATGCGTATTTTGTCGTCCTGGCGTTGACAGGCTTCCTGCATCACCACGGCGTCCGCCCCTTCGGGCAGTGGAGCGCCCGTAAAAATTCTGGCGGCTTCGCCTGGTGCCAGTGTCGATCCTGGGTGCCCGGCTGGAATGCGTTGCGTGACCGGCAGTTCAGCATCGCCCAACTGCGTGTCAAGGCTGCGTACGGCATAGCCGTCCATGGCGCTATTGTCGTAACCGGGCACATCCAGCGGCGAAAAGATGTCCTGCGCCAGTGTCCGGCCCAGCAGGGCATTCAGCTTGACCGGTCCGGTTTCGCCGAGCGGCTTGGCGGCGGCGATGAGTTGCGCGCGTGCTGTATCGGCATCAAGCAGCGCTTCGGTAAAACATACATCTGACATATCGGTTTCAGCTTTCCGTCAGGCGAGGGATTAAATCGACCAAATTACAGGGACGGTGATTGATGTCCAGTTGGTCATGCAGAATATTGCGCCAGGCGTCTTTGCAGGCCCCTGTGGATCCGGGCAGGCTGAAGATGAAGGTACCATTGGCGACACCAGCGACCGCGCGCGAGGCGATGGTTGAGGTGCCAACCGTTTGATAGGAGATTTGCCGGAACAGTTCGCCGAAACCGTCAATGGTGCGATCAAACAAAGGGGTCACAGCTTCCGGCGTGCCATCGTATCCCGTCAACCCGGTGCCGCCAGTGGTGATGACGGCTTCAACGTCGGCATCAATGATCCAGCGCGACATGGTGTAACGAATCTGATAAATGTTATCTGGAACCAACAGGCGTTCGATAATCTGATGGCCATCCTGAGTCGCCATTTCCACCAGGGCATCACCGGAGGTGTCGTTATCCAGGGTACGGCTGTCAGAGATCGTCATAATAGCCAGCTTGACGGGACGAACCCGACGGTTTTCGTCAGTCACGGGGAACTCCAGGTAAATGATCGGTTTCTCCAGCTCTCTTTGGGGCGGCAGATTGCCGGTGAGTTGAGTGGAGATCCGGTTATAATGAAAAATCCGCTTGCCTTTTCGCGCGCGTCAATCTAACAAAGGGCCGCCCTGCTGTCACTCTTCCGCTCGTTATCCACTGTCGGCATTTTCACGGGCTTGTCACGCCTGTTGGGGTTCATCCGGGATTTGGTGCTGGCGCATCTGTTTGGTGCCAATGCGCTGACGGATGCTTTTTTCGTCGCCTTTAAAATCCCCAATTTTCTGCGCCGTTTATTTGCGGAGGGGGCCTTCGCCACCGCTTTTGTACCCGTGCTCACGGAATACAAAACCCAGCGCGACAGGCGTGAATTAAAAGATTTGATCGACCATGTTTTCGGCAGCCTGGCATTGGTTTTGTTGGTGGTTTCACTGGTCGGCGTGATCGCGGCACCTGTCGTGGTCAGCGTGTTCGCCTTCGGCTGGGTGATGGATGGCGCGGATGAGCGATTGGCATTAGCCACCGAGATGCTGCGCCTGACCTTCCCTTATTTATTCTTTATCTCATTAACGGCATTCGCGGGCGGCATCATGAATGCCTGGAACCGTTTCGCCGTACCTGCCTTCACGCCAGTGCTGTTGAATGTGTCTTTGATTGGTTGCGCTGTATGGCTCAGTCCCTGGATGCAGGAGCCTATCACTGCCCTGGCCTGGGGCGTCTTGCTGGCTGGCATCAGCCAGTTTGTCTTCCAGTTGCCTGCCCTGCACCGTCTGAAGTTATTGCCGAAGCCGCGACCCAATTTCAAGCATGAAGGTGTCAGACGCATCCTGAAGTTGATGTTGCCCGCTTTGTTCGCCGTATCGGTCACACAGATCAATTTGTTATTGGATACGGTGTTGGCCTCTTTCCTGACAACTGGCAGCATTTCATGGCTGTATTATTCGGATCGCTTGATGGAGTTTCCGCTCGGCGTTTTGGGCGTCGCGCTCGGTACGGTTCTGTTGCCCAAATTATCGCAACAAAAAGCGCAGGATAATCCGGCTGGGTTTAATCAGAGCCTGGATTGGGGATTGCGCATGGTAGTCATTTTAGGCGCGCCCGCCGCGCTGGGTCTGGCTTTATTCGCCGGGCCGATGATCGCCACCTTATTCATGTCGGACGTTTTCCTCACCACCGATGTACAAATGGCACAGCGCAGTCTGGTTGCATACGCGGCGGGTCTGCAAGCTTTTATTTTGATCAAGGTGTTGGCACCCGCTTATTATGCGCGGCAGGATACGAAAACACCGGTCAAAATCGGCGTTATCGCCATGGTCGCCAATATGGCGCTCAACTTGCTTTTGATTTACCCCTTGCAGCATGCAGGTCTCGCTTTGGCGACCAGCTTGTCAGCCTATTTGAATGCTTTTTTACTTTGGCAGGGCTTGCGCAAAACCGAGGTTTATCAACCACTCAAGGGTTGGTTAACCTTATTGCTGCGGGTTGGTCTGGCTTGCGCGGCAATGGCTTTCTTGTTGTTGTACGCAGCACCGCCTTTGGAGAGCTGGTTCGAGCGAACTCTCTGGGATAAAGCAACGGCATTGATGTTATGGATCTTTTTGGCGATGGGAACCTATTTCAGCTTGTTATTTATATCGGGGTTATGGCTGTCGGGCATGCGCCGGTCAATCCAGCCGTAGAGGTTTGAATGTTACGTTTTTTATGGTTATCCGTCAGTGTGATCTTATTCGATCAAGTGACCAAGTTATGGATCCTGGCAACTTTCAAAGAATATGAAGTCGTCGTCATCTGGCCGGTGTTTAATCTGACCCTGGTATACAACAAAGGGGCCGCCTTCAGTTTCCTGGCGAACGCCGGCGGCTGGCAACTTTACTTTTTCATTATTCTGGCGCTGGTTTTGTCGGTGGTGATGACGGTTTGGCTGGCCCGTTTGCAACGCCATGAAAAGTTCACCGCATGGGGTCTCGGCTTGATTATTGGCGGAGCCGTCGGCAACCTGATTGACCGCTTGCTGTATGGCAAAGTGGTTGACTTTTTACAGTGGCATTGGGGGGATTATTATTGGCCTTCCTTCAATGTGGCGGATAGTGCGATTACGATCGGCGTCTGTTTGATGTTGGTGGATACATTCCGCCCACCAAGGACTGATCATCAAAGTGGATAAAAAATACTATGTTAGTGATTCGAGGCGCGCATAATTTACGTCCGGCCCACCAAGGTTGCGTGGCTACGATTGGTAATTTTGATGGTATGCATCGTGGACATCAGGCAGTATTCAGCGCATTAAGCGAACGCGCTGAACAGTATGGGCTGCCTACATTGGCGATTGTTTTTGAACCCCAGCCCATGGAGTTCTTTCGCCCGGACCAAGCACCAGCGCGATTGACCTGTTTGCGTGAAAAACTGGCTTTGATGCGGCAATATGGCGTGGATCGCGTTTTAATCTTGCGTTTTAACCAGGCGTTCGCCAATCAATCGGCCACGGATTTCGTCAATCCGCTGCTGACGCACCAGCTCGGCATCCGCCACCTTTATGTCGGCGATGATTTTCGTTTTGGTTATCAGCGGGCTGGTGATTTTGGATTATTGAAGAAACTGGGCGCTGAACAAGGTTATCAGGTTGAAAGCCACGCCACGGTCAATGACGGTGGTGAGCGGGTCAGCAGCACCCGCATCCGCGCCGCTTTGGCGGCTGGTGAACTGGATACAGCGGCCCGGCTTTTGGGACGCGCCTATACCTTGTCTGGCCGGGTCAATCATGGGCATCAACGGGGGCGGACAATTGGGTTTCCAACCCTCAACCTGCCTATGCAACGATTGGCCAGTCCACTCAAAGGGGTTTTCGTGGTCGAAGTCACTGGCTTGCCCGAGGGTGTATTGCGCGGGGTGGCGAATGTCGGCACCCGACCAACGCTGAAAGGCGATGATCAGCTTCTTCTGGAAGTGCATTTATTTGATTTTGCGCGCGAGGTTTATGGTGCGCCAATCACCGTGACTTTTTTACAGCGTTTACGCGACGAACAATCGTTTGATTCATTTGCAGCATTGCGCACGCAGATTGAGCAGGATGCGGCGCAAGCCAAAGCCTATTTTTCGATGCACGGCTGAGGCACTCAGTCGGCCAGGGCTTCCGAATAAAATAGTTAAGAGCCAGTTCATTACGTGCCATAGTTGCGGTTTTTCTGGTAAGCCGCACTATGAGCAAGAGTTTGCTTGAGATATTCCAGTCTGTCAAAGCTGCCCGTAACTCCAAAAATCGCTTATATGCACTGGATGAAGTCTTATTTCCTGTGTATTTATACCGTGCAGCGGTACAGAAAGTTGGAGCACCATAGCGCAGTTTGGCCGCGCAAAGCTGGACTGGTTCCGTCACTATTTATCGTACGAAAACGGCATACCCAACGAAGACAGCCTTGCCTGAATATAGGGCGGCTGAATGTGAAGGCTTTTGAGGCTTACTTTATCAAATGGGTCAATGGGGTTGGCAAACAACCTGACGGTGAGATTATTGCGGTTGATGGCAAAACAGCCTGCCATTCCCATCATCGCAAATCCAGCAAAAACCCATTATCCATTTCCAACCAATAATGATCTTTTCTATGAAGGTTATCTCCAAGGCCACCTCATCTAATTTTTTACCTATGAAAATCGATAATGGGTCAAACTCGTTACTGACTTAATGGATGAGTTAGGCTGAAGTTTTTTGC
>JAPQLC010000021.1 GCA_030826945.1 Candidatus Thiobius zoothamnicola | reverse complement strand
CCCAATCCTCAGGCGGCCTTTTCATTCAGGGTCGCCTAAATGGGACAGCAGTGGGGCGTATCGCCTTGGCGAATACGGCTTTCATCTTCCCGGAAAACCATGTCCAACGCCCAGTGCAAGCTATTATCGCCTCCCAATGGCTCCGCGTGGCTTCAGCATTTGAGACTCATTTCATATTGGATAAGGCTCAGCTTTGACAGACTGGAATATCTCAAGCAAACTCTTGCTCATAGTGCGGCTTACCAGAAAAACCACAACTATGGCACACAATAAACTGGCTCTTAACTATTTTATTCGGAAACCCTGCTCAACCAGCACAAGCTTTGGATGCGGATCTGGCATTATGCGATAATCGCGGTGGATTTCATCATTTGGACAACAGACTTGGCGTTCAGACCCCAATGTCTGGCGCTATCTATCAATCCACCCAGGCGTTAATGCAGGAAGCTAAGCGCAGCCTCTTGACGACACTATCGAAGATTCCGTCAATCCAGTCCATGGCGGATGCAGCGCCTACCTAAGTTAAATATTCAGAGGAATACAATATGAGCACCGTTGACATGCACACGCAGGTGATTGTTCTGGGCGCAGGACCAGGCGGCTATAGCGCGGCTTTTCGCGCAGCCGATCTGGACAAACAGGTGGTGCTGGTTGAGCGTGATTCAACTTTGGGCGGCGTTTGCCTGAATGTCGGCTGCATCCCTTCCAAAGCACTGCTGCATACGGCTGAAGTCATCAATGAGGTCGCCGGGCTGGCGTCCATGGGCGTACGTTATACCGAACCGAAAATTGATCTGGATAAAATGCGGGCGGGCAAAGACAAAGTGGTCAACCGCCTGACTGGCGGACTCTCGGCATTGGCGAAACAGCGTAAAGTCAATGTAGTGCAGGGAGTCGGTCAATTTGAATCCCCCAGGGTGATGGCGGTGCAAACCAAGCAGGGATTGCAACGCATTGAATTTGAGCAATGCATCATCGCTGCCGGTTCCCGCCCGGTGCAGATTCCCGGCTTCCCCAATGATGACCCGCGTTTGCTGGATTCAACCGGCGCTTTGGCATTGGCGGATGTTCCGGGCCGCATGCTGATTATTGGCGGCGGTATTATTGGCCTGGAAATGGCGACCGTCTATGCCACCTTGGGCAGCCAGGTCGATATCGTGGAATTGCAGGATGGCCTGATCCCGGGTTGTGATCGTGATTTGGTCAAACCTCTGCAGAAACGCTTGGGCAAACAAGTCAACGCCATTTGGTTAAAAACCCGGGTGGCCGATATTCAAGCATTATCCGACGGCTTGAAAGTCACCTTTGAAGGCGACAAAGCGCCTGAACCCACTCTGTATGACCGGGTGCTGGTCGCCGTTGGCCGCGCTCCGAATGGCAAACTGATCAACGCTGGCGCAGCAGGCATCCAAGTGGACGAACGTGGATTTATTCCGGTTGATGCGCATATGCGCACCAATGTGCCGCATATTTATGCGATTGGCGATATTGTCGGCAACCCCATGCTGGCGCATAAGGCGGTACATGAGGGTCATGTCGCGGCGGAAGTGATCGCTGGATTGCCGGCTTTATTTGATCCCATGACCATTCCATCCGTCGCTTATACCGACCCTGAAGTGGCCTGGATGGGTTTAACCGAGACTGAAGCCAAAGAAAAAGGCATCGACATCGAAAAAGGTGTCTTCCCCTGGGCCGCTTCAGGCCGGGCGCTGGGTATCCACCGCGAAGAAGGCATGACCAAACTGATTTTTGACGCCAAGACCAGACGTTTGCTCGGCGCCGGGATTGTCGGTCGCAACGCCGGCGAGCTGATCGGCGAAACCGTGCTGGGACTGGAAATGGGTGCTGATGCGGAAGATATCGGCTTAACCATTCATCCACACCCAACCTTGAATGAATCTATCGGGATGGCGGCAGAAATGGCGGAAGGCACGATCACAGATTTGATGCCGCCGCGTAAACGGTAATACCTTCAAATCCAGGCAACTCGCGCCCCGAACCCGATCATCGCGGGTTCGGGGCCTGATAGCTTGCCCGACGTGGCGACGGCTGTCAGGTCAAGGCGCTTGCGACAACTATGGCTGGTCACACGGAGAAAGACGAACCGCAGCCACAAGTGGTTGTCGCATTCGGATTACGGATAACGAACTGAGCGCCCTGTAACCCTTCCGTATAATCCACTTCGGCACCCATCAGATATTGCACGCTCATCGGGTCAATTAATAACTTGACGCCATCCGTTTCGACCGCTTCATCTCCTTCATTGATCATCTCATCAAACGTGAAGCCATATTGAAAACCTGAGCAACCCCCGCCTTGTATATAAATGCGCAGCATGAGATTTGGATTGCCTTCTTCCTGAATCAATTCAGCAACCTTTTTGGCGGCAGCAGAAGTCAATACCAAGGCGCTGTCATCTTGTTCAGCCATTGAACCCTCTCAATAAACGTTAAAATCAAAAGTATGATTTTCCTGACTCTTTTGGTCAAGTATCGAATCCTTGCTTATCAACAGGCTTTTCACCTGGGTGGTGGCTGTTGAGTCCAGATCATCAGCTTAACGAAATTTTTTCAGCGGCTGTCTGGCCGCTCTCTTTTTTCACTTTAGTGGCTGCTTTTGCATCCGCAGTCGGTTCGGCCACGCCGTCGTAGCTCAATCTACGCTGTTCCTTATGTTCCGAATGCACCAGTTGGCCATTCACTTCGGCCCCCATCGCCATCTCTAAAAGATGGTAGTAAACGGTGCCGGTAACCCGGGCCTCAGAGGCCAGTTCAACCCGTTCTTCGCCATAAACATCCCCAATGACCGTGCCGTTCAGGATGATGCTATCCACTTTGATATCACCCTCAATGACGCCTTGGTCACTCACCGTGATGGCGGATAGGCTGCCTTCCTCGCCGCTTATATTGCCAATCACTTTACCATCGATATGCATGCCGCCCTTAAAATTAATATCGCCTGTGATTTCGGTATCGATACCGATAACCGTGGAAACTTTCGGCGTTTTATTACGTTTCAACACCATGGACACCTATTTTGAATCGGGTTTATTGACAGGGCCAAATCTTGGGATTCCATGCGCAGGCTGTTGAGATTCAACCCATGCCCTACGTACATCAATATTTCATACCTTCAGGCTCTCGTCACGAGAGCCATCAATGTTCAATCATTTTCCAGATTCCAAGGGAATCCTCTCGCAAAGCTTTTGAATTTATCCCCGGTAGGCTCCACTTTCACTTTGACGGTTTCAGGCTCAAAGTCACTGGGTAGTGTGAATACGCCCTTAAAATTCTGGAAATTCTGGAAATTCATTTTCAGCGACTCCACTTCAAATCCCAAATCCGCCATACCCAGTTCCCGGGTTTTACCCGCCTGGTCGCCGATGATGGCGAATAGCAAACCACCCTGCACCCTTTCCCGCTCCTTAGCGCGTTTGGATACCGTGAGGGCGTATTCATAGGCATTTTGCTCCGAAGATGCCTGTATTTTGAAACCGACCAGCTGCAGAGAAGTCACATCACCTGACACCAGACTTTGCAGAAACTCAACCTGGCGGCGCAAAGCGGAGCGCTCCTCCTGCAAGGTTTTCAGGTCAACCTGCACAGTCGAAACCGCTTGTCGGTCAATCTGGCTGGCGCGCTCAAACTGGGCGGCCTGTTCACGGTATTCATCCCGCTCTTTTTCCAGCCGCTCGATACGTTCTTCCAATGCGCGAATCTGCGCCATATCGACCGTTTGAGATGTCGTTTCCCCACACCAGTCCGCTCGGTCAAAAGAGAAATACGCCAAGCCAGCCGCCGCCAAAAGCATCAGCAATACAATAGCCGCTGGCACGAACCAACGCCCGGGGTTCTCCTGCACAATACGTGGGGTGCGAACAGAATGATGTTTCATGGTGATAAAGCAGGTTGTTGTAAGCCGCAGGCCTCATCCAAACCGAACATCAAATTCATATTCTGGATAGCTTGGCCCGCCGCTCCTTTGGTCAAATTATCAATCACTGACAACACAACCACGATATCTCCATCTTGGGGTCGATGCACAGCGATACGGCAACAATTCATCCCACGCACGCTACGCGTCTCAGGATGAGAGCCAGTCGGCAACACATCCACGAAAGGCTCCGCGTGATAGTGATCTTCATACAACTTTTGCAGGTCAACCGATGGGTCGTTCAAACGGGCGTACAAGGTTGCATGAATGCCACGGATCATCGGCAATAAATGGGGAATGAAAGTTAATTTCACGGTTTTCCGGCTGATCGCATTCAACGTCTGGCAAATCTCCGGCATATGACGATGGCCGGACACCGCATAAGCCTTAAAGCTTTCGCCTGTCTCGCCCATTAACATGGCTGAATTGGCGCTTCTCCCGGCACCGCTGACGCCTGATTTACAATCAGCAATCAGGTTATCCACATCCACCAGGCCTTGCTCCACCAAAGGTGAAAAGCCCAGTACGCTGGCAGTCGGATAACAACCTGGATTTGCCACCAGGCGCGCCTGACGAATCGCCTCACGGTTTAATTCCGGCAAACCATACACCGCCTCAGCCAACATCTCTTCACAAGCATGCGGCATGCCATACCATTGACGCCACAAGGCTGGTTCCTTAAGGCGGAAATCCGCTGCCAAATCAATCACTTTGACCCCAGCCGAGATTAATTCAGGCACCATCTGCATGGCGGCACCATTCGGTGTGGCGAAAAATACCAGATCGCAAGCGCGTAATAAAGTCAGATCAGGCTCGCTAAACGGCATGTCGATAAAACCGCGCAGGCTGGCATAGAGGTCACTGACTGAACGACCTGCTTCAGCACGCGAAGTAATCGCTTTCAACGTCACTCCAGGGTGCATGACCAAAAGTCGCAATAACTCAACTCCGGCATAACCCGTACCGCCAACCACACCAACGTTAATCTTTTCTCCAGCCATCAATGATTTGCGCTCCCAAATGTCATGCCATGCGGCAATAGCGCCGCAGGCTAAACCCAATATGTCGCTTTCACCTTACCAGATCAACCCGGATTTGACCGAACCAAAATTGCGTTATTGACATTAATCACGCCGTCAAGTAGCGTCCCTGAACCCATGTAAACAGCCGACCAATGCTGTTTTCTCAACACCTGTGCAGATGACAGGCAAATTCTGGCGATACGCTTTTTTTGCCATCACCAACTGACAGGAGACATGGGCCAACCCTTGTTTTGTTTAGATCCACTTCCTGTTTATTCCCATTTGCATGAGGTATTCCATGCCATCGTTCGAAATCGAAGATTTCCGGCGTATTCAACGCCTGCCCCCTTATGTGTTCGCCATTGTCAACGAACTCAAAGCGGCGGCGCGAGCGCGTGGCGAGGACATTATTGATTTCGGCATGGGCAATCCTGATCAGCCGACGCCGCAACATATCGTGGATAAAATGGTCGAAGCCGCGCAACGCCGCGACACCCACCGTTATTCCATGTCCAAAGGGATTCCACGTCTGCGCCAGGCGATTTGCCAATGGTATAAAAACCGTTATGACGTTGATTTGGATCCGGAAACGCAAGCGATCGTCACCATTGGCTCCAAAGAAGGTTTGGCGCATTTGGCACTGGCCTGCATGGGGCCGGGCGATTCCGTGCTGGTACCGAACCCCGCTTATCCCATACATCCCTATGGCTTCATCATCGCTGGCGCGGATGTGCGCCATGTGCATGCGCACCCTGGAATGGATTTTTTCGCTTCGCTGCAAAATGCGATCCGGGAGTCCTGGCCAAGACCCCAAATGCTGGTGTTGAACTATCCTTCCAATCCCACCGCTGAATGTGTTGAACTGGATTTCTTCGAGAAAGTGGTTGCTATCGCCAAAGAACACAATATCTGGGTTGTACAGGATCTGGCCTATGCGGATATTGTTTTCGATGGTTATCAAGCGCCATCCATCCTCCAGGTCGAAGGTGCGCAAGATATTGCCGTTGAATTTTTTTCATTATCGAAAAGTTATAACATGCCAGGTTGGCGAGTCGGCTTTATGGTTGGCAACAAGACTTTGGTCGCTGCATTGGGTCGCATAAAATCGTATTTGGATTATGGTATGTTCACGCCGATTCAGGTGGCCGCCATTACGGCGCTGGAAGGCCCACAGGATTGCGTTGAGGAAACCCGTTTGATGTATCAGTCCAGACGCGATGTCCTCTGCGACGGCCTGAACAACTTAGGTTGGGCAATTGAGAAACCCAAAGCAACCATGTTCGCCTGGGCGCCGATTCCTGAGCCTTATCGTGATATGGGTTCGCTTGAATTTTGTAAAAAACTCATACGGGACGCCAAAGTCGCCGCATCACCCGGCATTGGCTTCGGTGAATATGGCGAAGGCTATTTACGCTTTGGTCTGATTGAAAACGAACACCGTATCCGCCAAGCCATACGCGGCATCCGCGAAATGTTGCGCAAAGATGGCGTTTTGGACGCCCGCTAAGCATCAACCAATGGAGAACACAATTTGAAACCCATCAATGTAGGCATACTCGGGCTGGGCACCGTCGGCGGCGGCACGTTCAACGTACTCATGGGCAATGCCGCTGAAATCGCGCGTCGCGCTGGACGCCCAATCACCGTCAGCCATGTGGCTGCGCGCGAATACGATCCAACCCAATTAGTGGGCCTGGATAACGTGGAAATCTGTGATGACGCATTGGCTCTGGCGCAAAATCCGGATATCGATATTCTGGTTGAATTGATCGGCGGCTACTCGCCTGCCCGCGAGATTGTGTTGAAAGCCATCGAGAATGGCAAACATATCGTAACCGCCAACAAGGCGTTGATTGCTTTACACGGCAATGAGATTTTCGCGGCGGCGCAACAACAAGGCGTGACTGTGGCTTTTGAGGCGGCCGTCGCTGGCGGCATCCCGATTATCAAAGCGGTCCGCGAAGGCTTAGCCGCCAACCATATTGAATGGATCGCGGGTATCATCAACGGCACAGGCAATTTCATCCTGAGTGAAATGCGCGATCAAGGCCGTGATTTTGCGGATGTGCTCCAGGAAGCTCAGGCGCTCGGCTATGCTGAGGCGGATCCGACATTTGATGTCGAAGGCATCGATGCGGCGCATAAGCTGACGATTCTGGCCTCATTGGCCTTTGGCATCCCCTTGCAGTTTGACCGCTGTTACACCGAAGGCATCGGCCAGATCGAACCGCAAGATGTCATCTATGCCGAGCAATTCGGCTACCGCATCAAACACCTTGGCATAACCCGAAAAACCGAAGAAGGCATTGAACTGCGCGTACACCCGACCCTTATCCCGGAAAAACGTTTGCTCGCCAATGTGGATGGCGTCATGAATGCGGTGCTGGTGAAAGGCGACGCCGTCGGCCCCACGCTGTATTACGGTGCTGGTGCCGGTTCTTTACCCACAGCTTCCGCCGTCGTGGCCGACATCATTGATATCGCCCGCACCTTGACCACGGACCCCGGAAATCGCGTGCCTCATCTGGCCTTCCAACCTGACGAGTTATCAGACGATCCGGTGATTACGATGGACGCCGTGCAAACCGCCTACTATCTGCGCATGACTGTGGCGGATAAACCCGGCGTACTGGCGGCGATCTCAAATATCCTGTCTGACGCTGACATCAGTATTGAAGCCATGCAACAGAAAGAGCCGCATGGCGGTGCAACCGAAGTACCGCTGGTCATGCTCACCCATACAGTGCGCGAACACAGCATGAATGCAGCCATGGCAAAAATCAAAGCGCTGGATACCGTGAGCGGGGATATCATCAGGATGCGGGTTGAGCAACTCAGCTAAATACCAGGCTCTGTTGACATCTCCCGCCACACCTTGAAATGTCAACAGAGTCAAGACAGCAACGCAAAAATCCTCGCCTGCGCCTGGGAGCCGCCCTTAACCGGCAATACGCCAATCACGGCGGTGGCACCCACCGCAGGAAGCGCATCCAAATTCGCCAGATTCTCAATCTGATACTTATTCGCCTTCAGCATAACCCTATGGGTCAAAAAGGTTTTTGACGGGCCATGATCCAGACTGAGGGTATCAATGCCAATACCGGATACATTTCTCTTCACAAGCAACCTTGCCGCTTCTGGCGAATACCCTGGGAAATGCATCACATGATTGGCATCCATATTGATATATTGCTTGGGATCATCAAATTTTTTATGCCATCCAGAATTAAAAACCACCAATGCATTGGCAGGCACCGCACCATGTTTTGACTCCCAATTCAAAACATCCTGAGCGGATAACTCATAATCAGGATTCGCCACAACCTGTGATTGCGCATCAATCATCACAATGGGCAGAATCAGCCGGTCAATGGGTAATCGATCAATCCCCAGGCTGCCTTTGATGAAGTGCAGCGGCGCATCAACATGGGTACCGGTATTTTCCCCCATAGTGAATTTATGCAGCAAATATCCTCCCGCATCATGCGTGACCAATGCCTCTTTTTTAAAAGGCGTCCCACCGGGCCAGAATGACATATCGGCATGCATCACATGCGTTAGGTCAAGCGCTTTACTGGCACTGAAAGGTTGAATCCGGGTTTCTGACTGCGCAGGGTTGATCGAAATCAGCCATATCATTAAACAGAAGGCGGGTAATCTCTTCATGGTTCCATTCCTCTTACATTGACGCTTAGTGTCTGCAGCGAACTTTTAGGGTCGCCAGTCATCATCCACCATAGCCCCATAATCAGGGTTATCCAACAACCATCCTGCACCATGTTGCAAAAGGATCCGATTCATCCGACTATTCAGGGCTTTATCCATTGCTTCTGAACACTGATGACTCTCACCACACTGAACGCTGTTTCCCCAATTGATGGACGTTACGCCAGTAAAACCCAAGATTTACGCGCCATATTCAGTGAATATGGGTTGATCAAACAACGCGTATTGGTCGAAATCCGCTGGCTGCAAGCACTCTCGCAACAAGCGGACATTCAGGAAATTCCGCCTTTTTCTGACCCGGCGAATACCTTGTTAAACCAGATCATCACGGAATTCAATGAAGCAGATGCGCAACGCATCAAAACGATTGAGCGCACAACCAATCATGACGTGAAAGCCGTTGAATATTTTCTTAAAGAAAAAATCGCTGATCACGCAGAACTGAATGCCACCAGCGAATTCATTCATTTCGCCTGCACTTCGGAAGACATCAACAACCTGGCGCATGGCTTGATGCTGAAAGCCGGGCGCAATCAGGTATTACTGCCACTCATTGATGGTGTGATTGAGCAAATTCAGCAGCTCGCCCACGCGCATGCGGATCAACCCATGCTATCCCGTACCCATGGTCAACCCGCCTCGCCCACCACTTTAGGCAAGGAAATGGCAAATGTGGCTTATCGTTTGCAACAACAACGCACGCAAATCGCTAATGTTGCGCTGCGCGGCAAAATCAATGGCGCAGTGGGTAACTACAACGCGCACCTGAGCGCTTATCCTGAGCTTGATTGGCCAAATCTGGCGCGTGATTTCGTGCAATCGCTCGAATTGACCTGGAACCCTTACACCACGCAAATCGAACCCCATGACTATATGGCCGAACTGTTCGACGCCATTGCGCGCCTCAATACCATTTTGATGGACTATTGCCGCGACATCTGGGCTTACATATCGCTGGGTTATTTCAAACAAAAAACCATTGCCGGCGAAATTGGTTCCTCAACCATGCCGCATAAAGTCAATCCGATTGATTTTGAAAATGGCGAGGGAAATCTCGGACTGGCGAACGCCCTCTTTGACCATCTGGCTGGCAAACTGCCCGTTTCACGTTGGCAGCGGGATTTAAGCGATTCCACCGTGCTGCGCAACATGGGAGTCGGATTCGCTTATACCACCATCGCGCTGCAATCCATCCAACGCGGCATCAGTAAACTGGAAGTTGATGAACAAAAACTCCGCGACGATCTGCTGCAAAATTGGGAAGTGTTGGCCGAACCCATCCAAACCGTGATGCGCCGTCACGGCATTGAAAAACCCTACGAAAAACTTAAAACCTTAACCCGGGGCCAACGGGTTGACCAAGCCACCATGCAAGCCTTTATTGAGACACTTTCTCTACCGGATGCGGTGAAAACCGCCCTCAAAAATTTGACGCCGGATAATTACACTGGCAATGCAGCGGACCAAACCAAGGCGCTCAGTAAAGAAACCCGATAAAGCGCTTTAACCTTGACTCCCTGCTGGTTGCGACGAGCGAAAAATCGACCCGATTTCACGGACGACGAAACGCTCTCCTTCGGTCGTCAACGGGGTTCATGTCCCGTTGACAATCAACATTTGATGGGCAACTGAAACAATACTTTGGGGGTATTGGCTTAAACGTTGACGCGCTGCTGGTGACTTAAAGAAAAAAGGGTTACGTGAAATTCACGTAACCCTTTCATTTTATTGGAGCTGGTGAGAGGAATCGAACCCCCGACCGGCTGATTACAAGTCAGCTGCTCTACCTGCTGAGCTACACCAGCTAAGATTTTTGGCAAGCTATCTGCTGAATGGAGGCACTGGGGTAAGTACTTTGCAGAAGCTTAAGACCGCCTATTTTAGCCTGACTTTCCAGCTCAAGCCAATAGTTATTTTCCTTGTCGGTGCGCTCCCGCATAACGACCTGGCGTAGTCCTTTGCGGTGCATTGCACTGACCCAGCGTTCCGCATTGTTTTTTTGATTAAAGACGCCGAGTGATATCGCATGCATAAAGGGACCATGTTTCAAGATTTGGAAATCTTGGATGCCCTTGTTGGGTAGCGTTTTCACTCTTTCGTTAGCGCCCACCAGTCCGCCTTTTGCAGGAATGATCACGATATATCCCAGATGGTGGGTCGTGGTTTCTTTTGCGATGCGGGTGAATTGCATATTTTGTGGGCGCTGTTGCGCTGCTTGTCGCGTCAAAACTTCATTGGCGAAGGAGCCAACGCGCCAACAGGCTGATTGTTCAGTCATTGGGCTATTCGGTTGAACAGGGTTTCCGGCCTGCAAGTTTTGAGGTTTGGGCAATATTGTGGATGGCGTTTTTAAGGCATTGTCAGAAGGCGGAAGTCGCTGCGCTTCTTCCATTGACGGGTTCTCATCAAAAAACAGATTATCGATTGGTTGCGGCGGATGGTTCGCCAGTGCGCCTTCAGCTTGCGTCGTCCAAAGTTGGGCATCTTGTGCCATCAATGCGTTTCGTGCTGCCGGGTCGATCACGGATTCCGTAGCGGGAGCGGTTGCCTGCTGAATAGGCGGTAAGGCCATATCCGGCGAACTGGAATGTGCTTGCGTCAGCGAGCTGATAGGTGCTGGTGATGGGCTGGCAGGTGGCTGATCGGATGAGATAAGTTGGGCAGAGTCAGCGGCGTGTGCGGCACCGCCTGGGTATCCGGTGAGCAGACGCAGATTACCGGTATCTGTTTGATCAAATGCCTTGGGCGCGTCCGTTGCCTGAAAGCTGCTCCACATCAGCACCAACAAGTTGGCCAAGACCAACAGGATGATTGCATTTTGCATTATTGGGTCTCCAGATCGGCCAGACGGGCCAAGCCTTTTAATACCATAAATTCTTCTTTTCTATAGGATGATGCCAGATAAGGTGCCAACACTCTAGCATCTCCGCCTCCAATGAACAGTTGGGTTTGCGGCTCTGCTTGTTTGAGCATTTTTTCAATGAGCGCGACCACGGACTGCCGTGAACCCAGAGCGATGGCGGAGATGGTGTCCTGCGCTATCTCTTGATGTGAGATATCCCCGCTTGGTGCATTAATTGCGGTACCGGCAATGATGGATTGCTGCATCAATGTTAAGCCTGGTAACAGGTAGCCGCCGATGTGTTCGCTCTTCGAGTTGATCAGATCCAGCGTGATGGCCGTGCCAAAGTCCGCCACCAAGCTTGGCCCGGGTGATATGGCACAACAAGCGAGCATGGCAAGCCATCGATCCACACCCAGTTGATGAGATGCATAGCGAGTGGGTAAATGATGTTGGTAAGCTGGCACGGTGACTTGGCGGATTTTGGCTGGGCAAGGCAGGGTTTCCAGCAAAGATTGGGTTTGTTGGGCGGGAGCGACGCTGGATAACCAGATTTCGTCCGCAACATCACAAAGCGTTGGCGAGATTCCGGCGGAATCTGTTATCGGCGATATGAGTTCTTCATTGTCCTGTCGCCAGGCGGCTTTTAACCTGGTATTGCCCAAGTCCAATAAAAGGCGTCTCATGACATCGCCAACCGCAAGCTGAGTTCTCCTGAATAATAGGTTTTGATTTCCCCATCAATATCCAATTGAATGCCCCCATCATCCGCCAAGCCAATCTGAATACCGCACAAAGTTTGGTTCGGCCCGATCAACGCAACCGGTTTGCCCCGGTATTGGTCATATTGCCGCCAGACCGGCAAGTAGGGCTGCAAGCCATGCCGAGGGTAATCGGCACATAATTGCAGTAGGCCATCCAACAGCAGGCCAGCGATCTGATTACGTTCGGTTCCGCCGCCCAGTGCTTGTAAATACGTGGTCGGTTGATCCACTGAATTTGTGATTGTGGAATCGGCTTTGAGGTTTAAACCAACGCCGATAATCGCGGTTGAGGGGCCGGTGGTTTCGCCGTTCACTTCAACCAGAATACCGGCTAATTTGCCGTTTTCGGTGATCAGATCATTGGGCCATTTCAAACCGATGCACTGCGCACCTTGTTGGTGGAGTATTTGCAGGATGACCGTACTGACGGCGATGCTTAGCCCGGTTAATTGCGCCATCGGCAAGTCAAATTGATAAGCGAGGGAAAATGGCAGGTTTTGCGCAAAACCACCGAGCCATTGACGCCCCCGGCGACCCCGCCCCGCCGTTTGGTATTCGGCGAACCAGGCGTTTCCACGCAATAAATCCGGTGGTTGATCAGCCGCTATGGCATTGGTTGAGGTGGTCGCCGCAAGCACATGACATTGCGTTAATCGGTGGCGGTTATCGTCTTGTAAGTAGCTCAGTATTTTATCCGCATCCAGCAGGGTCAGCGGTTCATGCAGGCGATATCCACGCCCCGTTACTGCATCAATCTGGATACCTGGCAGCGCATTCAAGGTTTGTATCTGTTTCCAGATCGCGCTGCGTGTGCGCCCGGATTGTTGCGCCAACCATTCGCCGGAATGAAACTGGGCATCCGCCAGCAAGCGGAGTAAGGTCAAATTAACCGATGGTGATTGGGTGGTCATGAGTCGAACTGCGTAGCCAGGATTCACGGCGGGATAAGGCGGCGGGATCTGCTTCCGAATCATCCAGCAACCAAAGTTCACAAGTATCAGCGCGCATCGGCATCGCTTGCAGGATCAAGGTCATCATCAAGTCACGCCGAAAGACCGTCAGCTTCAGTGAGCCACCGGGGGATTTTCGATTCAGCAAGGCTGTCAACCGATTGGGGGTGCAACGCTCTCCATCAATGGCCACCAATAAATCGCCAGGCGCCAGCCCGGCAAGCTGTGCCGCGCCGCCATGCAGCACTTGCGTTATTTGAACCAGTCCTTCCTGTTCTTGGGTTTTCGCGCCCAAGCTGATGATTTCGGGCCGAGCTAAAGCACGCAATGACAAATAGCCGCCCATATCTTGCGTGGATTGCGCTGGACGTAACTGATAGCCGATGGCGAAGTCCGCGAACCATTCAGCGAGCGGCAGTTCCGTCACGCCATAAACATAATGGCTGAAGAAAGGCTCGACCGATGTTTGCAACAGCCAGGCGACTTCTTTTTCCACTTGCCGTTCAGACAGGCCGCTGCCGGTTCGTCCATATTTTCGCCATAGATGACGCATCAAGTCGTCCAGTGACAATTTGTCCTGACTATGGGTGCGTAATAAATGATCCAACCCAAACGCGACCAAGGCACCTTTAACGTAATAACTGACAATGGCGTTCGGCGCGTTTTCATCCTGTTGATAAAATTTCGTCCAGGCATCAAAACTGGATTCAGCCACTGATTGACGCGCCCGCCCCGGACTGCGCATCAAACGCGTGATGGATTCGGCCAGCATGCCAAGGTAACTTTCCACGGTGATACGCCCGGATCGCGGCAATGCCAGTTCATCATAGTAAGAGGTGACGCCTTCAAAAAACCATAGCAAGCTGGTGTGCGCTTCTTTATCCAGTTGGCTGGATTGTATGGCATCAGGCTGAATTCTTTTCACATGCCACAGATGAAAATATTCATGGCTGCATAGTGCTAAGAACTGGTCATAGGCTTTGTTTTGCCGCTTTAACCCGGCATAAGGCAGATCGTCTCTCCGGCAAATCAGGCTGGTTGAATCGCGGTGCTCCAGACCACCATAACCATCAGCTGTCGCCAGTGTCATGAACAAGTATTGCTGAATCGGCAATTCGCCAAACATAGCCGCATGTTCGGCGCAGATTGGCGCGACATCTTCCTGAATTCTGGCGAAATCGACCTCGTCAGCATCCGTGAACGCCATGCGATGCGGGATGTCATCGACCGTGAATTCAATAGTCCGATGGTTGCTGATTTCAAACGGGTGATCAATGAAAGCGGCGTAATTTTCCACCTGATAAAGGCCAAAGCCTCTGCCGTCAACTTCTCGGGCTGGCATGCTGGTGGCAACGCACCAATGTGCCGATTCAGCGAATTCAGGCGTTGGGATCTGCAACTGATGAGGTTGGTCAGCCTGATCAAGCACGCGCATGAATAATCCTGCGCCATTGAAATAGGCGCGGGTCTGGTCAAAGTAAGCGGTTCTTACAGATAAATCCCAGGCATAAACTTGATAGGTGATTTGCACCTGACCTTGGCTTGGCGCTAACCGCCAAGTTTGTTTGTCGGTTTTATCAAGGGTTAGCGGCGCTGCCTGATCGTCACATGCTGTAACACCTGATAGATGTTTGGCAAAGTCCCTGATCCTATAGCTTCCCGGTATCCAGGCGGGCAAGGTCAGACAGGTGCCGGTCACTGGATCGTTTGGCAAGCTAAGGATCACCTGATATTCATGGGTATAGGGCGACAGTAAAGCAAGTTGATAATGAATAGTCATGAAAGCGCGTCGTCTACTCCATAAACTCAGGAATGCGACAATAAATTCAGGATTGACGGTGAATGGATATCACGGTGATGGCATCAACAACAGGATACATTAATCTTCACTGATTCGGCTGGCCAGCGGCGCATATTGATCGCGGTATTTGGCGTCTTTACGTTTGGTATAGGGTTTGAGTGCGGGCGTACTCAGAGTTTCAAAGCTGACCGCACCAATTAACATGCCTGGCCTCAGCGCCAAAGGCAACTTACCGGAGTTGAAGAACTCCAACACAATATTGCCGTGCCAGCCTGGATCAATGCGATGCGCGGTGACATGCACCATCAATCCCAAGCGAGCCAGACTCGAACGGCCATCCAACCAGCCGACCAAATCATCCGGCAGGGTAAGCGTTTCAGTCGTGATACCGAGTGCAAGCTCGCCTGGGTGCAGCACGAAGGTCGCATCCTTTTCCAAAATCACCTCATCCCCCATGACCTTTTCCACTGCCTGATTGATTTCATCCCGGGAGCCGGACAGGTCGATGTAGGCAATGCCGTGCGAATTGAAAACACGAAAACGACGACCCAGATGTAAATCAATCGTCACTCCGTTGATTTTGTCTTCATCCGGGCGAGGCGACAGGGTAATTCTGCCTTGATCCAATGCGTTAATAATGTCCCGGTCAGAAAGCCGCATGTGTAATTTTCGGTGATAAAGCGGAATCTTGAAGGATACGATTTTTTGCCTGGATCGCCAAATAATCAGGATAGAAAAACAATACCAAACAGCCGGTTAATGAACTTGGGATCTTGTGATGTGAGGTATCACCCCATCACCATAGGACTGTTGAATCTTCGCAATAACCACATGAAACCCCTTGTACCATTTTTGATATTGACGTTTCGCCTCCAGATGTTTCGGGTGTGATGAGAATGCTTTTAATGATGCCTCATGCTCCCAATAGTAAGTGGAGTTTAGAGTCTCGCCATCAACCGATCGCCATGATTCCTTGCCAAGATAACCGTCTATTGCTTCCGCCGCTTGCAGAATTTGGGCATCCAAGGCGTGAAACTCAGCATCATAGGCACCAGGCTCGAAAATGAAAGCTACGGTATACATCAAATTTCTCTTTTATTTGCTAGTCAGTCAAACATGTTACATGTTCTGAATATCCAATCGAGCGGTTTGTCTGCCACGGCATCCGATAACGTGGCGACATAACACCGACCACAGCGTATGCCCGAGAGACCCAGTACGCCCTTCAGGCCTTGCGTGTACCAGATACACAGCAATTTTTCTGGTAGATGGGGTTGTTGGTATATTTCACGAATGCCGAAGGTCAGTTCCCGGAACGCGAACCGGATTATCCGGTTGGTCAAAGGGCGGAAATCCGTACCCTGAAGGCAACGGATACAATTGAACTAGAGCGTGTTGTTAAGCAATTGTATTTTGCTCCTGGAATAAAACGCTATAGGAGCTAAGATCAATGATTGATTTCCTCATTAATAAGTCAACTTTCCCCCTTTTTGGAAATACCATTTTCTACGCATTGAAGCTTTTACTCTTCGGCCATTTTCTAACTCAACAATCATTCTCGGAAAATTACCTTTATCGGTCTGGATAGCGGTTAATCTTATTACCATGCCTTCAGTATTTGTACTTGAAGCAGGAAAAAAGGAAGAAAAATAAATGTAAAGCTGATAAAAATTAGCCCTATGACAAGTTCGGAAATTAGCTTAAGCTAGTTTGAAGCCGAGCAGGTATTTTTTAACCAGCCGTTGCTTTTTTTGCCTGATATTAAGCATAGCCAAGCTGAAGTACGATACCACGCACTGGGTAAGACAGATGGGGACCGATGGTTGCATATCACTTTCACTCTGCGTGCTGGTGATACCTTGATTAGAGTGATTTCTGCACGAGCTATGCATAGAAAAGAGAGGACTATATATGAGAAAAAGCAAAAAGATTCCTGGATTTAACTCTGAGGCTGAAGAACAAGAATTCTGGGAAACCCATGATTCAAGTGGTTTTTTGGATTGGAGTGAAGCCCAAGCTGCGATTATGCCAAATTTAAAACCCTCGACCAAAACCATATCTTTACGTCTCCCAGAAATGCTTCTTGAAAGTATCAAAGTTGAAGCCAATAAACGCGACATACCATACCAGTCACTTATCAAAGCTTGGCTTGCCAGTAATGTGAAATATCGTCGAAGAGCCTCTTGAGCACTAACGGAGGGCGGCGTATCAGGGGCGCGGCCAACATCTGTGGCTATGCTCATAAAACTTGATGCACCATAGCCGCCAAATTTGAGCTGCGGCGTTTTGCGCCACGCCCCTTTGACGCACTTGTTATGTCTTCATATGTTTTGATTCAACTATTTTTGCCTTGAGCTCGCAACCAACAGCTTTTGCGTAACGACCTAATGTGGCTAATGAAGGTGATGCCTGCCACTGTTTAATGATGATTCCAGACGAGTAATAGCGGGAGCCTTAGTGCCCATTTTATTGGCAACCTGAGCTTGCGAAAGACCTGCTTTTTGTCTAGCCCTGAGCATTTGCTTTAAAAGAGAGAACTCAGCCTCCAACTCATTATATGCGGCTAGTGTTTCAGGATCGGATAAAGCCTTAGCTTTTAATTCAGCGTGATTCATTTGCCTTTAACCTCCTTCATGCGTTTTCGTGCCAGCTTTGAATCCTTAGCCGGTGTTTTTTGCGATTTTTTGATCAAGCCATGCAGCATCACAATACGCTTGCTCACCAGTGTGCAGTAGAAAACACGGGCTATACCTTCTTGGCTTTTGACTCGCAACTCAAATAAACCTTCGGACATTGGCCGTGAATGCGGCATACCAAGATTAGCTCCAAACTCCTCCATTAGCTCGGTGAGACGGAAATACTTGGCCCTCAAACCAGATGGAAGATCTAGTACGAACTTCTCAACATCGGGGTGTGCGTATTCAATGCTCTATGACATGGCCCGAAAATAACATATTTGTTACCAAAAAATGGGGCGGTCTTGAGGTATAACGTCGCAAATCACCGGCAGCCAAAAGTTGCAGAGCGAGGCACGAGCGGCGCAGCTTTTGATTGTCATGGCATTGTTTGGCCATGGCTCCACAACTCATGTTCGCTAATATCAATATTCTCGTTCCAGACCACTGCGTACCCACCTTTCTCAACTCTGACAGCCTTAAAAAATGCCGGATTATTTAGGGGGAAAAACATATCTTTACTTAGCAACGGAGTGACATCATATTTTTTCTTTTGATTATTGTCGAACTCAACAACCAAAGTGCAATTGTCAACTGCTAACGCTGATTTTACCTTTGGGTATTTCATCAATTACTCCAAAGGAGGCAACTTGTGGAATTCTTGCCTATCCCACATCTTTTTCATTTCATCTTTGTTGATCGTGGCTCATTCAATAACCAGTTTCTTTGCGCGCCTGGGCAGATCGCCTTCAATCATTTCTAGAGTGTCGATGTTAAACAAACCAACGTGTTCACCGTACACGGCATAAAAATGTGGTGATGGATGATCGCCAAAGAACAGTTTTATTATTATTCCATAAAATCTTGCTATTTCGGGCATTGTCAATTTCCTAATCTTCCTTCAGCTGCTTGAGTTCATTCGCTTGTGATTCAATTTCATTCCCGATGAGTTTAGCTGCACCTACAACGACCTTGCCTACACTACTCCAAAAACCTATAAATATATTCCTCTGTGTTTATTTCCAAGTTTTACCTTCATGGAGTTTGGCTTTCTCCATGTTCTCTTCGTAGCACTTGTAGTAGTGCTTTGACTGCGCCATATGCTGGCGATGAGACTCCATATCACCATCCGCTTTTGCCTGCATGCTCTGCGCATAGTGGGAGTCCGCATTTTGCTTACATTTCTCTGCTTGCTGCCGAAACATATCTGATTGATTTTCGTAGTAAGCCACCTGGCCACCTCCATTTCAGTTTTCAAACATAACGCCTAGCTCACCGGAAAATGAGAGCGCAGCGAGTATTTTTTCCGGTGGAGCTATTTGTTAGCCCCGGATTTACCCAAATACTTCATGCAACACGTCAGGGCGCTGTTTTGCAATTTGAATCAGTGACATAGCAGCGCGGCTTGGTTTACGACGGCCTTGCTCCCAGTCTTGGAGTGTACGCAAAGAGACGCCGAGCAATTCAGCGAAACGAGATTGTGATAAACCGGTTTTTTGCCGAGCCTCAACAACTGGGGGCAACTCTACGGTTTCTACATGGCCTATATTGCCAGCTTTTATATCGCGTACCGCGTTAAGTGTTTCTTGCCATACATCCCGCTTAACATCACGTTCGATGAGTTCTTGTTCATTCATAGCCATTGATAAGTTCCTCTTTCAGTGTTTTGAGGATGTGAGCTGGAATATTCTCCTTGTTTGATTTGGCATAAATGGTCAGGAGCCAAATAAGTCCTTTGCTTGGGGCAGCGAAGTAAATGACTCTTACGCCACCTCTTTTCCCGTGGCCTTTACATACCCACCTAACCTTTCGTATGCCTCCAGAACCAGGAACAACATCACCTGCACCAGGATTCTCTGCAATCCAAGCAGAAAACTCCCCGCGCTCATCCTCTGACCAATAATCAGGCCACAGTTTTGTGAAAATTGGTGATTCGATAACTGTAATCATACACCAATTATACGGCATGGCCGTATTTCCACAAGATACCAGAGGACTATTTTTATTGGGCTAACGTTGCAAATCACCAGTGCAATGCAAGCGCCAGCGAGTATTGCGTCCGAGTGTATTTGCCTTGTTAGGTGCTTTCATTCTTTCTACTTCCATCTGATCTTGCCAATTCAATTTTTAACTTTTCTAGTTCAAGCTCTTTCTTTTTGATTTCCAATTCTGCTGTTACGGTTTCCCTTTTTTCTTTTCTCCAAGCCAGAACTGTTGTGGAAAAGAAACCGACTAATGATGTAAGAGAAGTAAGCAAAGAAACGACGGAAACGACAACTGCTGTATCTGGTGCCGCTGAATCTTTGGCATGATTTGGCGGCTCAGATGTAATCGGAGGCATTGGGTCAATCGGTGCATTCTTGTCGGGAGGACTCATCGGAGCCATGGTCCAAATCATGTTTGACGCAAAGAACACAAGAATAGACACAAGAAATACCCATCCGAATATTCTTCGCTTTTTCTTCAGACCTGATGTTTTCGTGTTGGTTTCCATGTTTTCTTTTTGCACCTAACGCCCACCAGAACCGGGAGCAAAAAGCGGCAAGCCGAGGAACGAGGCGCGATGCTTTTTGCGATCCGTGTTTATGGTGTTGTTAGCGGGTGCTTTGCCACAATAGTGACCAAGCCAACATGGTTTTGCTTTGGCATATACATAAGCCAAATTTACGGCAATGCCACAACAGGGGTAATGGCTTTGTTTTACTTTTGGCAATCTGCTGGATGTGTTTGTTAGATTGCAGTTTTCTGCGAAACTCTGTACTCGCTATAAGCATCACTTGCAAGATCAATGATTTCTGTTGGTGCAAGTTCAATTTCTTTCTTAGCAATTTTATCAATAAACTTAATCTTTCCATTTTCAAGATACTCGATGCTGCCATGACATAACGCATTACGTGCCGTACGAAGATGCGTATATTTGAATTTATCATTACCACTACTCTCAAGTGCCTGTTTAATCGGAACCAGTGATGCCATAGTAATTAAACCTGAAAATCCTTTTGAATATAGCAGTTTATTCGGATGATGCATTTGCTGTTCACAAAAATCTTGCAGAGAAATATCGGGAGTCGATTTTAAGCTATTCTCAATATTTACAAATATAGAAGAAAGAGTTCTAACTATATTAGAAATTTCAATATTATCTTCGTTTTTCACTAATACGTCCTATGGTTTTGTAATGTCGAAGCTAACGACTTAGTTAAGCGGCACCCCGTACAGGTACAAAAAAACCGCTAACGCTACCTTCAGCGGAGCAGGCGCGCTAGCGACTGCGTCCGCTGGAAGGCTTTGTTATGTGTTCATTCGTTAATTCAATGAATGTCACGAAGTCGCTAAAATGCCACTCGTCTGTTTCACCATCTTCCGTTTCATAAAATACTCCTACACGATAAGCAACATAGTCGGTGGGCATTGCACTAATGAGTGAACGAACACCACCACCAAGCATCTCACCTGAATCTGCTACTCCTACTCCCCAGCCGTCTGTTGTGGTTACTTCAGACTCTGTAATTCCAGGAAACTCCGGGATATCTATCTCTTCGTCAATTTTAGTTATCTCTCGGTGTAGCAATTTACATTTAACAAGCTCGCCTCCATCAACGCTGGACACATCAAAACCTGGTTCATTGACGACTTTTATCAAATGCTCGTTTTCGAAACCTATAGATATTCTGCCTACAAATATCTCTAACACATGAAATGGCACCCTTATCGATTTTTCAGAGATATTCTTAAGATTGAATGAGACATCTACTGCGTACGTGCCAATAGTGTCTTGAGCTGGATTGACTCTAATAGCCTCAATGGAATCATCAATGTCTAGCCGAAGTGTTTTTTGCTTTGACAGCTTTATACCTGCCAACTCACGTTGCATATCGGCATTTTGGACTGCCAATTCACGTTGTAATGTTTCGTACCCAAAGAACATGTAAATGGCAGCTGGTATTGCCCCAATAAGCACCACCAATTGCACCAACTTGTGCAAACTTGTGCAAACTTGTGCAAACTGTCAGCCCATACATGAAATGCCGATTGTTTTGTATCACTCATTAATTTTTCTTCGTACTTTTTACACATAACGCCTAAATCAGGTGCGCCGTAGGCGTCACCTGGATTTTCTTGTTACATTTCGTTCTCGAATTTAAGCAAAGTTAACTCTGATTTCTTTATACAGTTATCCTCAAAGCAAAAGTATGCTTGGTAGAATTTAAAATCACTTCGGTTATGTTCTTTGCATTTTTTCTCAATAGTACTTATCAATTCGAGCTTGTCTTCCTCTTTTGTGTTTATGCCAAAGATTATGCCTTGTAGGGTTGAAAATTCATAATTGAGAACTCGTTTTGAACTCTCAGATAAATCTGTTAAAGAGCTTGAAAGAATAAGGCGATATTCATTCTCGTAGGACCAGTCTTTAGTCTTAATTCTGATATCATTGTAAAAGTTTTCCCAATATTTGGTTCTCCATTCAGCCTCAGAATCCGATATATGACTTGCACATATACTGCGTTCACCTTCAGAGCTGTAATACCACATACTATTCATTGTGGGAAATGTAAGGCTACCCAATGATCTAAAAAAGTCAGTGGTTCCCTGATTTTTTTCATAATCGATCTTTTGAAGCTCTAAATTGAACCAACCACGCATTTCCCCTTGTGTACTAGACCAGCCATTGATGCCTTTGAGATTGATAAAACTCCTTTCATTATCTACCTCAGCATTAAATATCAAACAGGCACCTGAATGGTTAGACCCATAATGTCCCCAAACAGAAGAACTAGAACACTCAGACATGAAGCAAGCTGTATACCACTCAGGAAAACATACCCTCTCAAGAGAGCGTATATACAGTGATGGGAAATCAATCAGTAATACATTTTTGCTGTTTTTGTTTTCTTCAGCGTTGTATTTAGTCAGTAAATTAAGTTGCTGTTTTGTCTGATTTTGTGCAAAAAATAGAAGTGAAAGCTGATTGCTACCAGTATCACTTTCTCTTAAAACTCCATCTATTGCCTTAAAATATTCATCGCTAGCGATCTTCTCCAGAATCTTATCAACTTCAACTGGTAGTTTGTTTGATTCAGGTGAAAGTCGATTTTCATAAAATACATCAAAAATGATTCTAAGTGCATACATGTGAATACTGCTTAAATAGTATTCAAGCTCATCCTTCCGTATAGGGGTTTTTCTTTCTGAAATGTTTTTTATTAAGTTTCTGATTTTTGGACTCTCTAGAAACTGACCCGACATGTTATAAAAAATGTCTTTAAGAGTATCTGTAGGAAAGTCGTCAATTGAGCCAAAAACAGGAATGTCATCTACAGTGAGCTTATGATCATCTCCAGCAATTAATAATAGAGTTGCAATATGTTGCAAACAATACAAATAATGACGAAATAGATTTGTCCAAATAATTTCGTCACCAGACCAAATTATATCGCGGTAACCTTCTAATGGATCATTTAACTGGCTAGGATGAGCAAAATAGATTTCCTGCTTATTCAGCTCTCCATTCTCTCCAAGCAGTCTATTGATAGGTCTGAATCTATAGAACTCTTTTGTCATATCTTCTCGATGATTAGTAAAGAAATGTAACAGCCTGTTTTGAGGGACTTCATCCCACAAAACAAGATTATAAGGTTTCCCGCTAATTCCGCGAGAACTTGTATTAATTTATAGCTCAAATATTTGTTTTCCATAGAAAAACCTGCTATTCCCAGATAATTCACATGCAATTAACCGCGCGAAAGTCCCTGCTAATTGTCCTCCTTTTGCACCACATTAATCTCTTCTTAAATCATTTCCAAAAAATCATGATCTTTTTGCTATGAGGGTCATCTCGGCACATGAACACACAGCCGTACTCACTGAGGGACTATAATTTCGCAAGCTTGGCGCAACGAAGCCATGGCAGCAAAGAAAACAGCATTATTTGACCCTGCTCAATCTGCAATCCCGCTTTTTTCCAGGTGGCATTGTTCTTAAATAGTCAATTTTGTGCTGAGTTAACGTCCCTCCTCTAAACAGATCGACGGGTAATGCCACGTAAAACTCGATTGGCGTATGCATATTAATTTCCCGTCATTAAGTTTCAAAGCATTGGTTCTAGTCGGTGACCGTTTAGTTTCCTGGTACTGTATAGATCAGGATTGACATGAAAATCTTCGGCGTCAAAATCCGAATGAATATATCCTGGAGAATCAGGAGTGACTATTCTTAAATCTTTTTCGTCAATATCTAACCATGAGTAAAAAACCGCTTCTCACTGGCATATTGGTGGGTTTGATGCTTGTTCCGCCCATCAGCATCCACGCCAATAGCCCGACGCTACCAGATTTGGGTAATACAGCGCGTGGGTTTGTCAGCGTGCAGCATGAACGAGAGTTGGGGCGTGCTTTCATCCATCAGTTACGTCAGCAAAAACTGATTATGGATGACCCGATCGTTACCGATTATCTGCAACAGTTGGGTGATCGCCTGACCCGACACACGGATAAAAGTCCCCAGTCATTCACTTTTATGATGATTGACCGGTCTGAAATTAATGCATTCGCTGGGCCGGACGGCTATATCGGTGTTAATAAAGGATTATTTCTGAATACTCAGACGGAAAGTGAGCTGGCTTCCGTATTAGCGCATGAAATCGCGCATAGCACCCAACAGCATTTGTTGCGCGCCTGGGAAAGCGCTCGGCATATGAATTTGTCGCAAGTGGCCATCATGCTGGCGGCTATCGCGCTTGGCGCAACAGCCGGTGGAGATGCGGGATTCGCCACCGCATCCATCGGTCAGGCGGCTTTATATCAGCAGCGCATCAATTTCACCCGGGCCAATGAAAAAGAGGCTGACCGCATCGGCATTGATCTGATGGCCAAGGCGGGTTTTGAGCCGAGTGCCATGCCCGCTTTTTTTCATCGCATCAACCGCGCCAATCGCATTTATGAAAGTCGGTTGCCAGAATTTTTACTGACTCATCCCGTGACCAACCAACGTATTGCGGAAGCTTTGGATCGCGCAGGCGATTATCCCTATCGTCAGACGCGTGATGAACTGCGTTATGATTTGATGCGTGAACGACTCAAGTGGCATAACCTTACCGATCCGCAGCAGGCATTGGCGCATTATCAAACCAATCTGGCGGAGGGACGCTATCGACGCCAATCCGCCGCCGAATATGGTCGCGCATTGGCCTTGTACAGTGCTGATCGCCTGACCGATGCGGACCAGGCTATGCGAATACTGGTTAAACGTCATCCTGCTGTTCCCGAATTCGCCATCACGCAAGCTTATATTGAAGCTGAGAGACATCAAGTCAGTCAGGCTTTGCGGCGTTTACAACGCTTATTGGAGGATGTCCCGGCAAGTTATGCCGCTTATCTGGCTTATGGCGAGATTGCTTTGGGGCATGGGCGACATCGGGCGGCGTTACAAAGATTACGGCAAGCCGTGCAATTCATGCCGGATAAACCCCGTTTGTATGAGCTGTTGTCGCGCGCTGCTGGTCAGCTTAAACAACGGGCGCAAGCAACTCGTTATCTGGCGGAAAAGCATGCGCTTAACGGCGACTATGATACGGCTATTTTGCAATTGGAAAATGCCCGGAAAATCCCCGGACTGAATTTTTATCAAAGCGCGAAAATTGAATCGCGTTTGCAGGAATTGAAATCTTTAAGGGACGAGCAGGAAATGGCTGGGTGAGCTTAGGGTTTGATGAGGCTAGCGCAAAATCCCGGTAGGCATACAGCCTGTTTGCCTGATTCGGATCAATGCCGAGTACACTCGCCTCCGTATCACGGAATTAAGCCGCCATCTTTTCAAGACAGCTTTTCATTCTTTGGCGAACATCGGCTGCTTTTTTAGATAATCTCGACAAAAGCGTCTGGTACAAAACCACCCGCTTTAAGAAACTCCGTTATCATCAACGATAGCGACTATTTTTAGAAACGTTTTCAGCTTTGGAGTTGGTCTCTTTGTATTGCACCCGTTTCTGTCCAGGTTTTACCATATCAATCAATTGGCGATGAAATTATCCCCCCATGCAAATTTCTCCGTATGCAAAATCCTGATCGTTTAACCCAGCCTGATGCAATGGCTGACGACCATATGCTGGATCGGGCGATCCGCCCACGCACACTGGCGGATTACCGGGGCCAGCCTGTCGTGCGTGAGCAAATGGAGATTTTCATTCCGGCAGCCAGGGCGCGGCAGGAGGCATTGGATCATGTGCTGATTTTTGGCCCACCGGGTTTGGGCAAGACGACTTTGTCGCATATTATCGCCAATGAAATGGGGGTGAATTTACGCCAGACTTCCGGCCCGGTGCTGGAAAAGCCCGGTGATCTTGCGGCTTTACTGACCAATCTGGAACCGCATGATGTGCTATTCATTGATGAGATTCATCGGTTAAGCGCTGTGGTTGAGGAGGTTTTGTATCCTGCGATGGAGGATTACCAACTCGACATTATGATTGGCGAAGGCCCAGCGGCACGCTCCATCAAAGTTGATTTACCACCGTTCACCCTGGTGGGCGCAACCACTCGCGCTGGTTTGCTGACTTCGCCATTGCGCGATCGTTTTGGTATTGCGCAGCGTCTGGAATTTTATGCTATTGAAGATTTAACGGATATCGTGCAGCGCTCAGCCAATATACTGAACTTGTCGATGGATGACGCCGGAGCACGGGAGATCGCACGCCGGGCGCGCGGCACGCCACGAATCGCTAATCGCCTGTTGCGGCGGGTACGTGACTATGCGCAGATCAAAACCGCCGGTCAGATTAATGTTGAAGTGGCGGATGCCGCATTAAATTTGTTGAAAGTGGACCAAAACGGTTTCGACCACATGGATCGGCGTCTGCTCAGCGCAGTGATTGAGAAATTTGATGGTGGTCCAGTCGGGCTGGATAATCTGGCGGCGGCGATTGGTGAGGAGCGCGGCACTTTGGAAGATGTGATTGAGCCTTATCTGATTCAACAAGGTTTTCTGATGCGTACGCCGCGCGGACGTTTGGCCACCCGTTCAGCTTATCTGCATCTGGGTTTAAAATCACCAACCCACCCTGAAACCAACGATTTATTCGAGACACCACTTAAGGATGATGTTTAATGCAACAGATTGGTGATGAATTTATTTACCCTGTCAGTGTCTATTATGAAGATACGGATGCTGGCGGCGGAGTATATCATGGTAGTTATTTACGTTTTATGGAACGTGCGCGTACTGAGTGGTTACGTCATATAGGTTATGAACAACAGCGCTTGATGGATGAGTCAAATATTATCTTTATGGTGCGACATGCCGAAATTGATTATTTAGCTCCCGCACGGCTTGATGACAAATTGATTATACATAATCGATTAATTCAGTTGGGTAAAGCGAGTTTCACTTATCAACAAAATATTCAGCTTGATGGGGTTATCATCTGTCAGGGCATGATAAAAATTGCCTGTGTCTCAACAGTAAAAGAGCGACCAACAGCGATACCCACTAAGATTTTTCAAGCACTCCAACACTGTTTATACGATGCATAGCACCGATTTTTCTTTTCTCGCACTGATTTTGAATGCCAGCCCGGTGGTGCAGATCGTCATGGGCCTGCTGCTTTTCGCCTCAATATTATCTTGGGCGCTCATTTTTGACCGTTCGCGCGTATTGTCTCAGGCGCGACGTGAAATCAGCCAGTTTGAAGACCGCTTTTGGTCCGGCGGTGATTTGGCTGAATTGTATCGCAGCCTGGATAACGAACCGGAAATCAAAGGGCATGCGGCCATTTTTTATGCCGGTTTCCGTGAGTTCAACCGCTTGCGCAACCATAAAACCCTGGGGCCATCAAATCTGGTGGATGCCGCGCGGCGAGCGATGCGAACCGCGATGAATCGGGAACTGGATCGCCTGGATGACCATTTACCCTTTTTGGCGACCGTCGGTTCAACCAGCCCTTATATTGGTTTATTTGGCACGGTGTGGGGCATCATGCATGCTTTTCAAGCCTTGGGCCAGGTCAAACAAGCGACTTTGAATTTAGTGGCACCAGGCATTGCTGAAGCGTTGATCGCCACCGCCATGGGGTTGTTCGCGGCCATTCCGGCAGTGATTGCTTATAACCGTTATGTGGATATGGCGCAGCGCCTGGAATATCAATACGATGATTTCATCGAGGAATTCTCCAGCATCCTGCAACGTCAGGCATATTTACAGCCAGGCGCGCAATAATGTCGCGTCACCGCACCAGACGCCAGACAGACCGCCGTCCAATGGCTGAGATCAATGTAGTGCCTTACATTGATGTCATGTTGGTGTTGTTGATCATTTTCATGATTACAGCGCCTTTGTTGACAGCTGGCGTCAAGGTGGATTTGCCCCAAGCCGATGCGGATCCAATTGAATTGGAGGCGGCTCAGCCGATCATATTCAGCATCAATCAGGCTGGCGAATATTTCATCACCGAGGCGGAAGGGGAAATTTCACCAGTCAAGGATAACCTGTTATTACCAAAAGCGACCGAATTGATGCAACGGCGTCCCACAGCGCCGGTCTTGATCAAGGGTGACCGGTCGATCAGTTATGATCAAGTGGTGCGACTGATGGTGTTATTACAACAAGCGGGGGCGGCTAGCGTGGGCTTGTTGACTGACCCGGGGGATGTTTGATGTGGACTGTCTACAAACGCAATCCTTTCGCGTTCTTGTTGTCCCTGCTGTTGCATACCGTATTGGTCTTTTTGTTGTTATATGGCGCGAGCTGGCGGACGGAACCCTTATTGATGGATCAAGCATCGGTTATACAAGCGCAAATCATCACGCCGCCACCCATTGCTGAACAATCTGCGGCGTCGGCGCGACAGCGCTTGAAGGACGAGCAACAAGCGGAGGCGAAACGACAAACCGAGGAAAAAGCCAAACGCCTGGCGGAGGAAAAGCGGCAGGCTGAAGCCGCCAAGCGTAAGGCCGAAGCTGAACGTCAGGCGAAAGAGGCGAAACGACAAGCTGAGGAAAAAGCCAAACGCCTCGCGGAGGAAAAGCGGCAGGCTGAAGCCGCCAAGCGTAAGGCCGAAGCTGAACGTCAGGCGAAAGAGGCGAAACGACAAGCTGAGGAAAAAGCCAAACGCCTCGCGGAGGAAAAGCGCTTGGCCGAGGAAAAAGCAGCACGCGAACGTGAGTTACAAGCGCAATATCGCTCTGAGCAAGCAGCGGCTGAAGCGGTGCGTATTACCCGGTTGATTCGGCAAAAAGTGGCGCGTTATTGGCATCGTCCACCCAGTACGGCACAGCAGCCATTGATGTGTCGTGTTAAAGTGAGGCTCGGCGATAGTGGAACGGTCTTATCGGTCATCATTATCGAATCCAGCGGTAACGAAGCCTTTGATCGCTCCGTTGAGAAGGCGGTTTTCAAGGCCGATCCATTGCCAATGCCAAATGATGAAAGCCTGCGCGCCAGCCCCCGTTTCCGGCAGCATGAATTTATCTTTGACCCAGCCAAAGGTTTACAGTAAATGGTCTGTTTGCGTCAGTTATATCTCGCCATGGCGTTGTATGCGTTCGCATCCATTGCGTCTGCGTTGGAAATTGAAATTACCGAAGGAGCTGTCGGCGCATTGCCGATTGCGGTGGCACCTTTTGCGATGACGGATGCAAAAGTGGACCCACCGCATCCTGTCGGCGCAATCATTGCGGCTGATCTGCATCGTAGTGGGCAATTCAAAATCCTGGCTGAAGCGGATATGCCGACTAAGCCAAGCCGTGACGAACAAGTTGATTTCCGTGACTGGCGCGCGCTGGGCATTGAAAACCTGGTGATCGGTGAAGTCAATCCGAATGGACCCGGCGCTTACCTGGTGCGTTTCCGCTTATACGATGTTTATCGCGGCGAGCAGGTTTTAGGATACAGTTTACCGACTATCACTGCCGATTTGCGTTCAACCGCGCACCAAATTGCGGATGTGATATACGAAACGTTGACCGGACAAAAAGGTGCCTTCGACACCCGCATCGCCTACATCGCCTCAACGCCCGAAAGTTCCAAAATACAGTTGAAAATCGCCGATTCGGATGGTTATAACCCGCAAGTGCTTGTCTCCTCGAACGAACCCTTAATGTCGCCAGCCTGGTCGCCGGATGGGCGTAAGCTGGCGTATGTTTCGTTTGAACAGGGCAAATCCTCTGTTTGGGTGCAATATGTCTTTACGGGCCGCCGCGAGCGGGTGGCCAACTTTAAAGGTATTAATGGCGCGCCTTCCTGGTCGCCGGATGGCGAACAACTGGCATTGACCTTATCCAAGGGTGGCAACCCGGATATCTACATTATGAATATGGCGGATGGCGATTTGCGTCAATTGACCCGGCATTGGAGCATTGATACTGAGGCCGCGTGGTCGCCGGATGGCGAGTTCATCGTCTTCACCTCGGATCGAGGCGGTTCGCCGCAGATTTACCAGATACCGGTTGGCGGAGGGGAGGCGCAACGTGTTACCTTTGAAGGCGAATACAATGCGCGCGCCTCATACTCGCCGGATGGACGTTATCTGACTTTGGTGACCGAAGTTGACCATGGATACCGTATCGGCCTGTTGGACTTACAGCGTAACGATTTGAGCATTCTCAGTGCCGGTCGTCTGGATGAATCCCCCAGCTTTGCGCCGAATGGCGGCATGATTATTTACGCCACCCGTTCAGGCGGTCGGGACGTACTGGCGGCGGTATCGACGGATGGTCGCATCCGCCAGCGTCTGGCCGTGCAAAAAGGTAATGTGCGGGAACCGGCCTGGTCAGCGCGATGAGCAAGGTATCGAAGAAAACTCAGGCATGATGATGCTCCATTAACTTTGATGTGTGGAGTATTGGAGAAGCTTTCAGGGAGTGAGGCAAAATGGAGAGGAAGTTATCCATTAATTGGCTGTTAATGGGTGCGTTCTCACATCACGATGACGACATCAATCATTGATAGAGGTGACTTGGTTGATTCGCCATAAACCCGAATAACCCAGACAGCTTTCCACAGAGGAAAATACATGAATGCGAAATTGATCAGCCTGTCAGCGCTTGTTGCAGTGTTACTACTGAGCGCTTGTTCCAGCACCGACATGCCGAAAGAGGAACAGCAAAATACGGCGATCATTATTGAGAACACGCCTGACATTGTTGAACAAGATGAACAAGACCAGGTCGTGGAAACCCACCCCGCCCGGGAAACGGATGAACCCGCTCCCCAGCCATTGGCTTTGCCAGAAAAGACAGACAAGCACCTGCTGTCCAAACGACATATTTATTTCGACTATGATCAAAGTCTGATTCGCTCGGAGTTTTATCCCGTGCTACAGGCCCATGCGCATCATCTGGTTTCTTACCCTCAAGCCCAAGTCCTCATTGAAGGCCATGCGGATGAACGTGGCTCCCGGGAATACAACATTGCGCTGGGCGAGCGCCGCGCAGCGGCGGTCAAACGTTTTTTCGACGCAGAGGGCGTGAACGACGCGCAAATGGAGATCATCAGTTATGGCGAAGAACGCCCATTGGATAATGCCCACAATGAAGAAGCCTGGGCGAAAAACCGTCGAGCTGTTCTGGTGACCGCTTATTAACCCTTGCAGTCCGGTTGGATCAGATGTTTGGGCGCAGTAAACGATAGTCGATGCGCTGCAAAGCCAAACCGGATGCGTTGATATTTGACGAGGAGAATCCCATGCGTTGTTTATCCGCATTGCTTAGTCTGCTGATTGTCGGTGTCGCATCGGCGGCGGCACCAATCAGCGAACCGACGGATCCCCGGCAACTGGAACGCCTGGAGCGCCGGGTCGATAAAATTACTGAGCTGAGTTTGCAACTGGATGGCTTGAGACAGGAAAACCGCAAGTTGCGTGGTGATATTGAGCGACTGAATCACACCATCGAACAATTGAAACGTAAACAGCGCGATATCTATTTGGACATTGATCAACGTCTTTCCGCCATGCGCGCCGCCGCAGGCAAAGCGCAATCAACTGCTCAACCTGCGCAGACAATGGAACCTGCCCCGGAAAATGCTGCAACGCCAACTCCAAATCCAGCGCAACCAACGCCGCAGAACCTGCAACAAATCAAGGATGATTATGCGGCGGCATATAACTTGCTCAGTCCAACGCAACGGCGTTATCAGGAAGCCATCCAGGCGTTTAATGCCTTTCTGCAAAAATATCCATCCTCCGCCCTGGCGGGCAATGCACAGTATTGGTTGGGTGAGGCACATTATGTCTCACAGGCGAATGATGCGGCTCTCCAGGCTTTTGAAAAGGTGATCAGTCATTACCCGCAAAGCAGTAAAGTGCCTGGCGCACTTTATAAAATTGGCCGCATTCATCAAGTCAAAGGTGATCTGAATGCCGCGCTGACGGTGCTGCAACGCATTGTGCAGGATTACCCGGACTCGCCAGCCGCCAATCTTGCCCGGGAACGGCTGGCGGAACTGAACTAAATGCGGTTGATGCAATGCGACGCATCGGAAAATGCGGATAAATGACACCCCCTAAATCAGCCATTGTTTTACTGTCTGGTGGTTTGGACTCCACAACCACGCTCGCCATGGCGCAACAACAGGGCTACGACTGCTATGCCTTGAGTTTTGATTATGGTCAACGCCATGTGGCGGAATTGAATGCCGCCCGGCGATTGGCCAAATCCATGCGGGTAGCGGCGCACAAAATTGTACCTTTGTCGCTGGATGCTATCGGCGGTTCCGCGCTCACAGACCGGGCCATTAAAGTGCCGGAAGCCGCTGAGGAAGGTATACCGATCACTTATGTGCCAGCGCGTAATACAGTTTTCCTGGCGATTGCGCTGGGCTGGGCCGAAGTGATCCATGCGCGCGATTTGTTTGTTGGCGTGAATGCGGTGGATTATTCGGGTTACCCGGATTGCCGACCCGCCTTTATTCATGCCTTTGAGCAGTTAGCCAATCTGGCGACCAAAGCAGGCGTGGAAGGCACGCGTTTTCAGGTGCATGCGCCATTGATCAAGATGACCAAAGCCGACATTATTCAGGCCGGATACAAACTTGGGGTCGATTACTATCAGACGGTCTCTTGTTACCAGGCTGATGAACAAGGCAGGGCGTGCGGGCGTTGTGATTCATGCCGCTTCCGCCAACAAGGCTTTAAGGCAGCCGGTTTACCGGATATGACACACTATGTTTCAAGAAAGGAGGAAATCATATGACCCAACGTCATAAAGTGTTTGTTAGTTACCACCATGCAAATGATCAGGGATATCGTGATCAATTTGAACGTTTATTCGCTGATGTGAATGATATTCTTGTTTCAAAATCAGTACAGATCGGCGATATTGGATCAGGTTTAAAAACGGAAACAATACGACAAAAAATCAGAGACGAATATCTAAAAGACTCAACGGTGACAGTTGTACTGATTGGTACGGAAACTTGGAAAAGGAAGCATGTCGATTGGGAGATTGCTTCAAGTATTCGATCAACCGAATACAATCCGCGTTCCGGTCTGCTTGGAATTTTTCTGCCTGATCACCCTGACCATGGAACGGATACATGTAGTTATTGCATGAATCCGAATAATGGCAGAGATACATGGGAGCCTTATACTATCCCACCTCGCTTACATTATAATGCTAGGCGGGGATATGCGAATTTGTACGACTGGAATACTGGCCCATATTTTGTCCAGAAATGGATTCATGATGCTTTTAAAAAAAGGAATGATGTAACTCTAGCCCCTGATAATTCATATCCATTATTTGCAAAAAATCGTTCTGGTGATAGATGGTTTGAATGAAATGGCGTAAGTGGCTTGAACAATGGGATATGACATCCCTAAAAGTGAAAATGCCTTTTCTGGAGATGGAGTGGAAGCCTCAAGATGAAGATAAGACAGCGGCTTGGGAGCTTTATGTTGAGTTACTGACGAGAATCACCACTCAGTCACTGGATCATGCCCATGGTGATGAAAAAACTGCTCTTGACAGTGTGTACTCAATTTTTCCAACCACCAGGGATGTGATGAAGCGGAATGGTCGGCACTGTATTGAGTTCACTAAAATTGCAGTGTTAATACTGAATCAGAAAGTTCGGCCATTCACTGCTAAGTGGCATCGACTGGCTTCGGAAGAGGCATTTTCTGATCAAGAAAAATGCGCCGAATTCAGGCAAGAACTCATTCAACTCCAGAACATATTGAAAATATACACACAAATGCTTGCTGATATGGCGGGTGTTGAAGATTTAACTGAGCTGGGAGATATAATCTAGCAATGGTTATTTTATATTCAGTAAATTGAGATGATGCCCACAACCGCCGTAGTCATTCTCGCTGCCGGACAAGGCAGCCGGATGAGATCCTCTTTGCCCAAGGTGTTGCATCGACTGGCAGATAAACCTTTGTTACGTCATGTGATTGATCGCGCGCGCGACCTGACGCCGACGAAGATCCTGGTGGTGTATGGCCATGGCGGCGAACAGGTTCGGGCCACAATCCCGGATGCTGATTTGATCTGGGTCGAACAGACGGAGCAATTAGGCACAGGGCATGCCGTACAGCAAGTCATCCCTTATCTGGAGGGTGTGGATCAGGTGTTGGTGTTGTATGGCGATGTGCCGCTGGTCAGTTCACAAACCTTGCGGCAATTGTTACAGATCAGCACCGGACAATTCGGTTTGCTCACCGTGACTTTGCCTGATCCAACGGGTTATGGCCGCATTGAACGTGATGATAACGGTGAAGTGTTGCGTATCATTGAACAAAAGGACGCCAATCCAACACAACGGGCGATTCAGGAAATCAATACCGGCATGATGAGCTTGCCTGCCAGGCGTTTAACGTCCTGGTTGGGTCAATTGTCCAATGACAATGCGCAAAAAGAGTATTACCTGACCGATGTGTTGGCGATGGCGGTTGCCGAAGGCATGGCGGTCAAAGTCACTCAACCGGCGCAGGCTGTCGAGGCGGAAGGCGTCAATAACAAAATGCAGTTGGCGGCATTAGAGCGGGCTTATCAGCGCATGCAGGCGGATCAGTTGATGGCTGATGGTTTGATGTTATTGGATCCGGCGCGTTTTGATCTGCGCGGAACATTCACTCATGGACGGGATTGCGTGATTGATGTGAATGTCATTGTTGAAGGCCGGGTCCAGTTGGGCGATAACGTGCATGTTGGCGCGAACACCGTATTGCGTGATGCCAAAATTGCCGATCATGTGACCATTTTGGAGAATTGCGTGATTGAAGGGGCCGATATCGGCGCAGACAGCCGTATCGGGCCATTCAGCCGTCTGCGTCCGGATACGCAATTGACTGGTGCGGCGCATATCGGCAATTTTGTTGAAATCAAAAAATCCCAAGTGGGCCAGGATTCCAAGATCAATCACCTCAGCTACATTGGTGACAGTCAGATTGGCGCTGGCGTCAATGTCGGGGCTGGCACCATCACCTGTAATTACGATGGGGCCAACAAACACCAGACTGTGATTCAGGACAATGCCTTCATCGGCTCCAATACGGCGCTGGTCGCGCCTGTGACGATTCAGCAGGGGGCGACGATTGGCGCTGGTTCGGTCATCAGCCGGGATGCACCCGCTGAACAATTAACCCTGACCCGGGCCAAGCAATCCAGTCTGCAATGGCAGCGTCCGAAAAAGCCAGCCTGATTGAATTAAAGGAGTATTGGTTCCCTGTACGCTTATGTTTAAAGCCCTTTTCCTGTTGGCTCTTGTATCCGCCATGCTGTTCATCCATGGCTGCGCCAGCCGACTTCACCCACCGCCGAAACCCGGCATGTCGCCCGAGCGCCAGGCAGATCGACCCGGGATCCATCCTTATCGCATACCGGATAAAAAAGTCCACGCTAAAGCACAACCGGCGCGTTCTGTCAGGTTATTGATGGATCGCGCGGACATGCAGCAACGAAACCATAACTTGCGCGGCGCGGCGCAAACTTTACAACGTGCGATTCGCATTGCCCCCAAGAACGCTTTACTGTGGCATCACCTGGCGAAAATCCGTTTCCGTCAGCAACAGTATGAGCAGGCTGAACAATTGGCTAAAAAGTCAAATGCGCTGGCACGGCATCACCCAGCGCTAAATGCCAAGAACCGGCGATTGATCGACCGGATCCAGGCAATGCGTAACCACTCAGCACCTTCCGTTCAGCCCCCGTCATTCGGATTCTGATGACATGCTTGATATGATCAGCAATCCGCCTGTCTCTGTGGCGATCCCCACATGCCTATGCATTTGAATGATATTGAAGAGATTTTGGGGCCGGATGGTCTGTTGGCGCAGCAACTGGAAGGTTTCATGCACCGCCCCCAACAAATTGAGATGGCCAATGCCGTATTGTCCGCCATCGAACAACAAGATCATTTGATCGCCGAAGCGGGCACCGGCACAGGCAAAACTTATGCTTATCTGGCGCCAGCCTTGGTATCCGGTTTGAAAGTGATTGTCTCGACCGGTACGCGCAATTTGCAGGATCAGCTTTATCTGCGTGACTTGCCGCGTTTGCGCGACGCCATGGCGAGCCCCGCCAAAACCGCCTTGCTCAAAGGTCGGGCGAACTATTTATGCGTGTACCGCATGGATACGACGTTATTGGATGCGCGCGGTCAACCGAAAAAAACGCTGCAACAACTACTCAAGGTGCGTGATTGGTCGCACCACACAAATAGCGGCGATATCGCCGAACTCAGTGATATCCCCGAAGATGCGGAAGTCTGGCCACTGGTGACTTCAACCACGGATAATTGCCTGGGGCAGGAATGCCCGTCATGGAAAGATTGTCACCTGGTCGAGGCCCGCCGGCGGGCGCAGGAAGCGGATATCGTCGTCATTAATCATCACCTGTTATGCGCGGATTTTTCCATCAAATTCGGCGGATTTGGCGAACTGCTGCCGGATGCGGATGTGTTCATCATTGACGAAGCGCACCAACTGGCTGATATCGCCAGTGATTTTTTCGGCGAAACCTTCAGTACCCGCCAGATTATCGAACTGATCCAGGATACGTTGACCGCCTATCATGCGGAAGCGGGTGATATGGCCGAGTTGCCCAAGCACCTGGATCAGTTAAAAAAAGCCACGCTTGATTTGCGCCTGAGTTTTGGTCAGGGGCAACGTCGTGGTGCCTGGGCGGAAATTGAGCAGGATGATCCGATTCAACAAGCGCTGGATGAGGTTGAACAGGCGATCAATCAGTTAAGCAGTTTATTGGATAAGCTGAAGGGACGGGGTAAAGGGTTGGATAATGTGCTGACCCGTTGCCAGGAGATGGCGGTTTTGTTGCACAAAATTCGCTGCCCAGACGCGCCACAACAGGACATCCGCTGGTTTGAAACCTTCACCCAAAGTTTACATCTGCACATGACCCCGCTGGATATCGCCAATCTATTCAAAGCCCATATGACGCAGCATCAGGCCAGTTGGATTTTTACTTCGGCGACTTTGGCGGTGGGCGATAATTTCAGTCATTTCCAACATAAACTGGGGCTGCATGACGTGGCTTGCGAACAATGGGAGAGTCCTTTCGATTTCCAGCAACAAGCGCTTTGGTATGTACCGCGCAACATGCCTCAACCCAGTGAATCGAGCTATATCCCTGCGGTTCTGCGCGCCGCGCTGCCTTTGATTAAAGCCAATCAGGGACGCGCTTTTTTGCTGTTCACCAGCCACCGCGCGCTGCATCAGGCCGCCGATCAATTGCAGGAAGAGGCTTTGCCTTATCCCTTGTTGATTCAAGGCGAAGCGCCCAAAGCGACCTTGATTGAACGCTTCGTGCAGCATGGCAACGCATTGTTGCTGGGCGCGGCCAGTTTCTGGGAAGGCGTGGATGTACGCGGCGATGCACTTTCTCTGGTGATCATTGATAAACTGCCTTTCGCCTCCCCTGGTGACCCTGTCCTGCAAGCGCGTCTGGACGCGATCAAAACCCGTGGCGGCAAGCCGTTTATTCATTATCAGGTACCTCAAGCGGCGATTGCACTCAAACAAGGGGCTGGCCGCTTGATCCGCGATGCCAATGATCGGGGTATTTTCATGTTATGCGACCCACGCTTATTGAAAAAATCTTATGGACATACTTTTCTTGCCGCCATGCCGGATTTCGCCCGCACCCGCGATCCCCAGGCGGCGCTTGAGTTCGCCCGGAACAGGCAGAAACCGTCATGAAAATACTGGCGATAGACACTACCGAAACCGCTTGTTCAGCCGCTTTGCTGGATGGCGATGAAACGCTGGAGCACTTTAAGCTCACACCGCGTCGGCATACCGAATATTTGTTGCCCATGCTGGATGCCTTGCTGGCTGAGGCGCAAACTTCCCTGACTGAAGTGGACGGATTGGGGTTCGCCAAAGGCCCGGGATCTTTTACCGGCGTGCGCATCGCCAGCGCCGCGATCCAAGGTATTGCGGTCGCGGTGGATTTACCCATCGCCCCTGTTTCCAGTTTGCTGGCGCTCGCTCAAGGCGCTGCACGACGATATCAGGCAGATCATGCGTTGGTCGCTCTTGATGCGCGTATGCAGGAAGTTTACTGGGCCGCCTGTGAACAAGATTGCAATGGACTCATGCAATTACCAGGAGAAGAGGTGGTCTGCCGCCCAGACGACATACCGATACCCGCCTCAGGGGGATGGCATGGTATTGGCAGTGGATGGGGACAATATGGGAAAATACTGCAGAGCCGCCTGGATGGCGCCCTGCAAAAGATCCATCCTGATGAGCAGATTCATGCTCAGGATGTCGCCCGGCTGGCGAAGCAGGTTCTCTTGGCGGGTCAGGGGGTATCCGTGGAACACGCCTTGCCGGTTTACTTGCGTCACCCTGTGGCTGAGAATCCGTCTCAATCGTCTTAAATGGCCAATCAGTGCCGCTTGATAATACGATTTAAAAATTCCATTACACATAAAACACACTATGAAAAAGCGCTCTCATCTATCCCATGTGGTCTACGGCATTTTATTGTTGATCTCGTCACAACACCTTTCCGCCGCTATTTTTGATTTGACTGTAGAGTCTGGCGGCCAGACTTTTCAGGAAAGCTACGATAAAGCTGAAGATTTGATCAATGGTATAGATGAAAGCTATATCAGGGAGCGTATTACTGGTTATACAGACACCTCGGCGGTTTCAGCCCAACTGAATTTCAGGGGTGTGCCTATCTCGCTGACTTTTCAAACTAACTCCACGCAATTAACTCTGAATATTCCCAGTATTGGCGTACAGGAGGTTTTTAGCGGTGCCACCCGTGATGACAGTGCCGATCAGCTTGAAGACTGGTTCAAGAAAAATGGCGGCGCTGCATTGACTCAATTAACCCAGGAATTAGTGGCATCCACGCCGAACGACCCCATCGCCGGCAACCCTAACAGCTTGATGAGTTATCTGGTGCATACCGATTACGGCAATGGCCTTTCACCTCATGTATCAACGCCTGAAACCGTGATGGGAAGCAGCACGGACGTGACCAATGCCAATCTGATTGGTATTGGCGCACGTTTTGGTGCCTATAGACAGGGGGATATGGATAGCCAGCACTTGTCCATTCCGCTTTCTTACACTTTCCGCATGGATGATTCGGATAACACGTTGAATATCCGAATGCCTCTTGTCATGACTGAGGTGGATGGCGCAAGAGCTTATAACGTTGGTTTGGGGTTGGGTTTCGGATGGCGATTGACAGACCGTTGGGCCATCACGCCGGCGATTAATTACGCCGCCGTCGCATCGGCTGATTTGGGTTCGGTCAGCCAGATCGTATCAAGCTCCATCACCAGTGCTTATCAATTCAAAATTGGCAAATCCACGTTGAATATCGGCAATATGCTCGGTCATTACAAAACATTAAAATTCTCCAGTAATGATTATTCCTTTGATCCGGATCTGGCGAATACCGTAACCAGGAACGGGTTGATGTGGTCAATCCCCACGCCTGAGCTTTGGAAAAAAACCACGTTGCAACTTTTCATCACCGACACGCGCTTTTTCGGTAGCGAGTTATACATTGATCAATATAATGAAATTGGCTTTTCTTTTGGATTCAGCAAAAATAAAAGAAAAGCCGGGGGGTCGAGGATAAAAAATTATCTCAGCGACCTGCAAATCGGCGTCACTTATCTTCACGCCAATGATTCCAAGGGGTTCTCCTTGAATTTTGGGTATAAGTTTTAACAGGTTGTTGGAATTCTACTCATGCGGCACGATACAGCGTTAAAAATAGTCTCAAAATGCTCATTTACGTCCAGTAAACTGCGCTTTTTCGACTATTTTTGCCTTGTCTCGCACTCACCTGAGCGAATTTCAACAGCCTGTTAGGCGCAAAAACATCTGGTGAAATGCAGGAATGCCGATGAAGTTCTTCATGCTGGGTTTGTTGTCTCTGTTCAGCGCGCCTTTGATGGCCCAGGTTGAGATCATGGGTGATCATTACATCCAAGGCGGCATGCTGATTGGTCAGGCACCGCCGGGCAGCCGGATCCAGCAGGACGACATGCCCGTCAGAGTCAGTAAAGCAGGCGTTTTCTTAATCGGCTTTGGACGGGATATGCCATCCCGCTCGATTTTGCAAATCCGTTACCCGGATGGTGTAGAAGAACGACGCGTTTTATCCATCAAACCGCGCCAGTATCGCACCCAACGCATTAATCATCTGCCGGATCGCAAAGTCACGCCGCGCTCCGAGGAAGATATCCGGCATATCCAGCGGGATATCCAACGTGTTCGCGCCGCACGGCGACGTGATGATGACCGCCAGGACTTTAACACGGGTTTTATCTGGCCGGTCACTGGCCCGATCAGCGGCGTCTATGGCAGCCAGCGTATCCTCAATGGCGAACCACGCCAGCCGCATTATGGCGTTGATATCGCCCGTCCTGTCGGCACACCAGTCATGGCACCAGCGGATGGGGTCATTACTTTGGTTGAACCGGATATGTTTTTTTCCGGGGGCACTTTGGTGATTGACCATGGGCACCAATTATCTTCTTCCCTGTTGCATTTAAGTGAGATACTGGTGCGAGTCGGTGAGCGGGTTGAGCAAGGTCAGGTCATTGCGAAAGTCGGCGCAACCGGCAGAGTGACCGGGCCGCATCTGGATTGGCGGATGAATTTACGCCAACACCGGATTGATCCGCAGTTATTGACGCCTCCCATGTGATTGAACCATTGATTGTTGTCGGCGCAGTGACGCTTTCGCTTCCCATGATTGAACAACGCGGCATTTCATTTTTCATACGGCAATTTATGCATATGCGAACATCCATCATCAGTTTTCTGCTTTGCCTGCCTCTGGCGGCACAAGCCGTGGTCCCAACCGATTTACTGGCGGTTTATGATCTGGCACGCCATAAAGATCCGCAAATACGCGCTGCGCAAGCGCAGAAAAACGCCGCCCATGAATTACGCCCACAAGCGTTGTCAGCGGTCAAACCGAATGTTTCCATGGATGGCGCGCTGAGCTATCAAACTCAGGATGTGACCTCTTCTTCCACAGATTACAACCATAGTTTCGCCAGCAATCATCTGACGTTGAATTTGACACAACCCGTGTACCGCCGTGAGTTGTTTATCGCGCTGGATCAGGTCGATGACCAATTGGTTCAGGCGGACGCCAATTATGCGGCGGCTGAGCAAGATTTGATTGTCCGGGTGGCTCAGGCTTATTTCGGCATTTTATCCGCCGATGATGATTTGAATTTTGCTTTCAGCGAAAAAACCGCGATCGCCCAGCAGCTGGATCAAGCCAAACAACGCTTTGAAGTGGGCTTGATCGCGATCACGGATGTGCATGAAGTCCAATCACGTTTTGACCAAGCCGAAGCGGACCGGATATCCGCTGAAAATGCTTTGGATAATGCGCGTGAGAATCTACGCGAGATTATTCAATCTATACCTGAGAAGCTCGCCAATTTGCTGGATGAAATCGCCTTGATGCCGCCACAGCCGGAAAACATCGACGCTTGGAGTGACGATGCACAAAAATACAATCCGGCTATACAGGCTGCCAAACTCAGTGCGGCTATTGCGCATCGCAACATCTCTGTGCAACGAGCTGGCTATCACCCCAGTCTGGATTTGAATGCTTCCATGAATCGCTCACGGACGGAATCCGATTTTGGTAGTGATACAGATGCCGCCACGATCAGTTTGCAACTCACCATACCGCTTTTCCAAGGGGGTAAAACCGGTTCTAAAATCAGACAGGCTCGACATGAATATGATGCTGAACAGGAAATATTGGATCAGCAACGCCGCGCTATTGATCGCCAGGTGCGTAACGCCTACCGGGGCATCCAAACCAGTATCAGCCGGGTTAAGGCACTCCTGACCGCGCAAAATTCCGCACAAAGCGCGTTAACCGCCACCCAAGCGGGATTCAGCGCCGGGACCCGCACTTTGGTTGATGTATTAAACAGTCAGCGTGATCTTTACCGGGCCAAACGCAACTATGCGCAATCCCGTTATGATTATGTGCTCAACACCTTAAGCCTGTTGCAAGCGGTGGGAACCCTTTCCGTCGATGATTTGCGCCAGGTTAATCGTTGGTTGGAGTAGCTCTGTCCAGTCGATTCCCCACTGACGATCCCAATTTGCTTTCACTCACGCCAAAGAGGATATTTTGAACACCATACCTACCCAGCATACGCGCGTCCTGTCCGGGATGCGCCCAACAGGACGTTTACACTTAGGCCATTACCATGGCGTACTGAGCAACTGGGTCAAATTACAGCATGAATACCCCTGCTTTTTCTTTGTCGCCGACTGGCATGCGTTGACGACACATTATGAAAACCCAACCGTTATCCCGCAAAACACTTGGGACATGGTGATTGACTGGCTGGCTTCAGGTGTTAATCCGGGGGAAGCGACCATTTTCATACAATCGCGGGTGCCGGAACATGCTGAGCTGCATCTATTACTGTCGATGATCACCCCGCTTGGCTGGCTGGAGCGGGTGCCGACCTATAAAGATCAGCAGGAAAAATTGAAGGAAAAAGATCTATCAACCTATGGTTTTCTCGGTTATCCCTTACTGCAATCCGCCGATATTTTGATCTATCGCGCCGGACAGGTGCCAGTTGGCGAAGATCAGGTCACCCATGTCGAACTGACCCGCGAGGTGGCGCGTCGTTTTAACCATATTTATGGACGCGAACCGGATTTCGAGGAAAAAGCGGAAGAAGCGATTAAAAAAATGGGTAAAAAGGCGGCCAGACTTTATCAGGGCTACCGCAGAGCCTATCAGGAACAAGGCGATGAAGAGGCGCTGTCAGCGGCGCGTGCGTTGCTTGAATCGCAACAAAATATTGGCGTCGCGGATCGTGATCGTCTGTTTGGCTACATTGAAGGCGGGGGTAAAGTCATCCTGCCGGAGCCACAGCCATTATTGACCAAATCGGCCAAAATGCCGGGACTGGATGGGCAAAAAATGTCCAAGTCTTATGGCAATACGATCTCCCTGGCCGCCAATCCTGAGCAAGTAACCCAGCAAATACGCACCATGCCGACCGATCCGGCACGCGTACGTCGGACTGACCCGGGCGACCCGGACAAGTGCCCGGTATGGCGATTCCATGAAATTTATTCAGATGAACGGCAATGCCACTGGGTACGGGAAGGTTGCCAGTCAGCCGGTATTGGTTGTCTGGAATGCAAACAACCCGTGATTGATGCGGTGCTGACTGAATTGAAACCGATGCAAGAACGGGCGGCATCTTACGCCGCCCAACCGGATGTGGTGCGCAACATTATCAATGAAGGCTGTGAAAAAGCCCGCGAAACCGCTCGTGAAACCATGGACGAAGTACGCCACGCCATCTCGCTGAATGTCTGACGCCATCGCCATTGTGCAAGGCGAAGCTTGCTTCGACTTGCCCAAGGATCTGTATATCCCCCCGGATGCACTGGAAGTGTTTCTGGAAACCTTCACCGGGCCATTGGATTTGTTGTTGTATCTGATCCGGCGACAAAATCTGGATATCCTGGATATTCCAGTGATGCGGATCACCGAACAATATATGCAATACATCCGCACCATGCAGGATATGCGTTTTGAACTGGCGGCTGAATATTTATTGATGGCGGCGACGTTGGCTGAGATCAAATCGCGTATGTTATTGCCCGTATCAGCGTCGGCGGAAGAAGAGGATAACCTGGATCCTCGTGCTGAATTAATACGTCGCCTACAACAATATGAGCGTTTCAAACAAGCGGCTGAAGACCTGGATGAATTGCCTTGCCTGCACCGGGATATTCATCCGGTTAAAATTGACGCACCATTCAAATCCATCGCAACCGTTTTACCCGATATCAACTTGGATGAGCTGCTCCTGGCTTTACAAGATGTGCTCAAACGCGCCGACATGTTCAGCCATCATCAAGTGGTCTCTGAACCCTTGTCCATACGTGAACGCATGAGCTGGATATTGGCGCAAATGGAAACCGGATCGCCCAGCGCCTTTATTGAGCTGTTTGACCCAATGGAAGGCCGCCAAGGTATTGTCGTCACTTTCATGGCGTTGCTGGAACTGGTCAAGCAGCAATTGATTGAGCTGATACAAACCGATATTTTTGCCGATATTCACATCAAATCTCGTGCCTGAACTAAAATTTATTGTCGAAGCCGCCTTACTCGCTGCGGGGAAACCACTTTCATTAAAGCAACTGCAACTGTTGTTTGAAGAATCCGAGCGGCCCCCGAAAACGGATTTACACCACTGTCTGCAAAGGTTGGAAAAAGATTACCAAGGCCGGGGAGTGGAAATTAAAGAAGTCGCCAGCGGTTGGCGTATTCAGGTCACTGAAGCGGCCTCTCCCTGGGTGTCGCGCTTGTGGGCCGAACGCCCACCGCGCTACTCCCGCGCGCTACTGGAAACTCTGGCATTGATTGCCTACCGACAACCGATCACGCGGGGGGAAATTGAAGAAATTCGCGGCGTATCAGTCAGTACCTCTATCATCAAAAGCTTGTTAGAACGTCATTGGATCAAGGTACTGGGCCAACGGGATACGCCGGGTAAACCGGCTTTGTATGGCACGACCCCGGAATTTCTGGACTACTTCAGCCTGAAAAATTTGCAGGAATTACCCACGCTGACGGAAATGCGTGATTTAGCGACAATCCATCAAAGCTTAGAGTTCAGCGAATAGTGTTGCCTGGCAACCCCAATGTGAGAGAAAGCCGTTATTCAATGAGTTCAGTGTTCGACTTAGACTCTGTCACATGACAAAACGGTAAACCAGATCCGCCGACTCATCTTGGGAGGGATCAACAGGGACTTCCATGAGCTGGCGAACAACCTTCAACTGATTCACCAAATGCGTCTGTCCATCCATCGCGGCCACATCAAACAGCAGGCTATCATCAATAACGCGGCGTAATCTGAATTGATGATATGGCTCCAACTGTTTAATTAAAGCCATCAAGCGTCCATACGCGCCTAGCGTTTCGATGCCACTGAAACGCACCCGCAATGTTTGATCAACCGTATTGGACGCTGCGGCAAGCGCTTCCACCAACGGTTCCCGCGCCTGTTGGAAACCTTGCGCCAGCGCCTGCGGTAAAGTTGTTGTCGCTAAGGTGAAATCATATTTTGCCATTTGCCCAAACAGACTCCAGGTTGCAAACCAATGCTGATTTGGTTTTTCCCGTAACCGTCCAACCAGGATGACATCATGCGGATAGCGCTGGGAAGCGGCGCGAATCGCCGGTTCATAACCCATCCATAAATCCGCAATGCGAAGTTGGGTTTGATCCTGCAAATCCAACAAGGGCAGCTTTAACTGGATATCCTGTGAATTTGCGCTTTTGACCATCTTTGCATAGCTGGCGGGCGCTTCATGCAAATCCAGCAAATAGCGCTGCCCATGTCGCTCCACTGCGAGCCACAATAATGCTCGACGTCGTTTTTTCGCGCGCAGACGCGCATTCACTTTTTGCAGTAAGCCGTCCACGGCATTTTGATCAAATTTCACCCATAGATAGCGGGTTTCTTCAGGCGGCTGATGCTCAGAGACTGATTCGCTGCGCGCAAAATGATAACGAAATTGCTGCACCAGGGATGAGGCATCCGCCAACGCCTCAGTGATATCCGGTTGCTGGCCGATGCGCTGATCTCCACTGACCTGTTGGATGACAATCGCCAGCGCAGCGGATAACCCCTTACCGCGTGCTTCAGGACTCTCATCCAACACTTCAACTTCAGTGGCATATAAATCATTGGCACCAACCGCGTTTGACCACGCCAAGGCGATGCAAATTAATGGGGTGAGAATCAACCTTAATTTTTTCATTAGGATCATGAAAGAGTAGAATGAGCGGATTTACCGCCAGGAGCATGCTTTGACCTATTCTAACCAAGCTTTAAACAACAATAAAACGCTCGACTATGCAAAAGCAGGCGTGAATATTAATACGGGCAACCAACTGGTCAATAACATCAAACCCATCGTCCAACGCACTTTTCGCGCTGGCGTGCTTGGAAGTTTAGGCGGCTTTGGCGGTTTATTTGAGTTGCCTAGCGGTTATCAATCACCGGTTTTGGTTTCAGGCACCGACGGCGTCGGCACTAAACTCAAACTGGCTGTTCAATTGCAACAACATGACGCCATCGGCATTGATTTGGTGGCGATGTGCGTCAACGATATTGTCGTCACTGGTGCCGAGCCATTGTTTTTTCTGGATTATTACGCCACCGGAAAATTGGATGTTGACGTGGCGACAAATGTGGTAAGCGGCATCGCTCAAGGCTGCGAACAGGCTGGTTGTGCACTGATTGGCGGCGAAACCGCCGAAATGCCAGGCATGTATCAAACCGGCGATTATGATTTAGCCGGTTTTGCCGTTGGCATTGTGGAAAAAGAGCACATCCTGCAAAACCATCAGGTACAAACCGGCGATGTGTTGCTGGGCCTTGCCTCATCAGGCCCACACTCCAATGGCTACTCCTTAATCCGCAAAATATTGGAAGTCAGCGAAGCTGACCTTCATCAAATCATCACAGGCGGGCAAACTTTAGCGCAAACGCTGCTCGCGCCGACACGCATTTATGTCAAACCTTTATTGAATCTGCTGAAGCAACACACCGTACATGCCCTGGCCCACATCACCGGGGGCGGCCTGACCGACAACTTGCCACGCGTCCTGCCAGATTATCATCAAGCAACCATTGACCCATCTGCCTGGCCACAGCCTGAGGTTTTTCATTGGCTGCAAACGGCTGGCAATATCCATACCCACGAAATGCTGCGCACTTTCAATTGCGGCATCGGCATGGTCATCTGCGTACCGGCTGAATCCGCCGATGCAGTCGCCTCAAACCTGACTGGACAAGGTGAAGTGGTTCACCAAATCGGTGAAATCAGAACCAGCACACAACAAACGCCTCATGTTGTTTACGCATGAAGGGCAATAATGTGCGTAAAGGGCGTCTGGTCGTATTGATTTCAGGCAAAGGCACAAATTTACGGGCAATTCAGCAGGCTTGCGCGCAAGGTGCCATAACAGCGGATATTGTCGCCGTGATCAGTAATCACCCGGATGCCGCCGGGCTGATCTGGGCCGCCAACGCCGGTATTCCAACCCAGGCGTTGGATCACACCCAATTTGCTGACCGGCGAACCTTTGATGCCGCATTATCCCGGCAGATTGACGCCTATGCCCCGGATTTCGTTATCCTGGCGGGCTTCATGCGCATCCTCACTCCGGTATTCGTCCGCCATTACCAGGGACGCCTGCTCAATATCCACCCCTCGCTGCTGCCAAATTTCCAAGGATTGCACACGCATCGCCGCGCCTTGCAAGCCAAAGCCGAACAACATGGCGCGAGCGTACACTATGTAACCCCTGAATTGGATGGCGGACCAGTTATTATGCAAGCTGTGGTGCCGGTTCTGGCCGAAGATACGGAAGATCGGCTGGCTGCGCGCGTGCTGACGGAAGAGCATAAAATCTACCCACTGGTGATCCGTTGGGCTACTGAAGGCCGTTTATCGTTAAATGACCAACAACAAATTCGGCTGGATAACCACGTACTCGCAAAACCGCTCATTTATCAGCACACACACTGACAATGCCGAAATCACCTCTGGAAGCGAGTTCAGCTTGTTGGTAGCATCCATCATCTTATGACACTGGTAACGCATCACCCATATCAAATCTGCGATGTTGAATCCATGACCGCTAAAATGGCAACGATTGAACTTAACCGCTTACAGGTGGTCTGGTTGATTGAGCGGAAGCCGACTCAGTGACAACGCATAAAGCATCCGACCAGACGTTGGTTGAGCGTGTGCAGCAAGGCGATAAGCAAGCGTTCAATGTGCTGGTATTAAAATATCAGCAAAAAGTCGCGAATCTGGTCAGCCGTTACGTTCGGGATGCTGATGAAGCGCTGGATGTCACTCAGGAAGCTTTCATCAAAGCTTACCGGGCGCTGCCTGGCTTCCGTGGCGACAGCGCATTTTATACTTGGTTATATCGCATCGCCGTGAATACCGCGAAGAATCATCTGGCGGCGCAATCCCGTCGTCCACCGCAAGATGACATTGAGGCGGATGTCGCGGAACAAATGGATGCTGGCGCAGCCCTGAAGGACCGTGCCACGCCGGAACAATTGGCGATGCAGCATGATTTGGCTCAGGCGATCAAAGCAGCGCTCGACCATTTGCCGCAAGACTTACGCACAGCGATTACGTTGCGTGAACTGGAAGGACTCAGTTATGAGGAAATAGCACAGGTGATGGATTGTCCAATCGGCACCGTACGCTCGCGTATTTTTCGCGCCCGCGAAGCGATTGACGCCCATCTCAATCTATTGGCTGATGTGTGAAAAAGTCATGAATACATCATCAAACGAACAACTTTCGACCTTTATCGACGATGAATTGCCGGTAGCGGCGCAAATGGATCTCCAGGCTGATGTGTTACGCCATCAAAAGCTGCGCCGCAAAATGCTTCGTTACCAGCAAATTGGCGATCTATTACGCCAACATGCTGACCCCACGATTGATGCCTCCCACATCGTTGACCGGATTCAGCAGGATTTAGCGCAAGAACCCCACCTGCTTACCTCACAAAACATCAAATGCAGACCGTCGGTGAAGGATGCCTCGCACCGCCAAGCGAAGGAAAAAACGTCGGCCCTCCCTTCGGAAAACCCCATCAGTTTTACACCCACCACAAGCAATGGGAAGTTAAGGTCAAAACGCGCGCGAATCTTGCCACCAATCCGACAAATGGCGTTGGGTGCCGGTCTGGCCGCCGCCGTGGCGATGGCCGCCATTATCATCGCGCCGCAAATCCTAACTCCAAATGCGGCATGGCCGCCCCAACCAACAATCACGCTGGCACCCGCTTCGCCAACCATCTCACCAGCATTGCCGGTAGCTGCGCAAACCGGATTGACCCAGCGCGATGAGGAAAATCAACCGGCTTTATTAACCGGACAATGGCGTCAGCTTGATCGCTATCTGATCGAACATCATGAATACGCCAGATTAACCGGCGTTGGTTATCCCGGCGTCCACATCAATTTTGTTGCGATGCCAAATGCCGATCAATAAATCATCCGCCAAAACCCTCACCGTACGATCAGACCTTTTATGGTCTTACGTCCGCTCATTGGCGCTCGGCCTGGTTCTCCTCGGCATAACCCAGATGGTCGGCGCGGCTGATCCCTTGGATTGGTTAAAGCGTATGCAACAAGCAGCGCATCAATTGGATTATGAGGGGCGCTTCGTTTGCCAGACCGGGACGCGGATGGAAAGCCTCTATATCGTGCATCGTGTACATGGGGAACATGAATTGGAGCGTTTGGTGACGCTGGATGGCAAGCCCCGGGAAGTGATTCGCGGCCACGCCGCTATTGCTTTGATCCGGCCTGGACGAAACCCGATGAATTTGGCGGAAGCCTCGGATCCAGCCGTCTGGCGCTCCCTGCGTCACCTCAATGCCACGCAGCTCACCCAATACTATCAGATGACACTGGCCGGAACTGGCCGGGTGGCGGGACGCTCAACCCAGATCATCGATATCATACCCAAAGACCATTTACGCTATGGACATCGTCTGCATTTGGATCAGACGACAGCCTTGCCACTCAAATCCATTTTGCTGGATACTCAGGGGCGGCGGCTAAGTCAAAGCTTGTTCGTGGAATTGAAAATCGGCGAAAACATTACACCGATTGAACATGATTTATCCGCGTTGGCTCAAGCGGATTCCCTCTCTCTCCAACCCACCCGATTGGATACGCAAACGGCAACCCAATGGTTTTTTGACGGGTTACCGAATGGCTATCAACAAATTTCTTATCGATACCATGTTCAACATCAACGTGAACACTTCATATTTTCCGACGGCTTAAGTGCGGTCTCATTATATATTGAACCGCCGACTCAACCAGCGCTCACTGGCCACGCCAATATGGGCGCGACCCGGACGCTGGCGTTGCGTAAGTATGCGCAGCAAATCCTTTTAGTGGGCGAAGCGCCAGTGCTGACTTTACATAAACTCGCGGAGGCGTTGAGACGTCATGATTGAACAATATGCAAGAGTAGAGACGCAGGACGCCCAACACATCCGCTTGCGCGCAGAAACCCAAACCACAGACTGTCAAACCTGTCACTCAGGCAAAGGATGCGGCGTTTCGTTACTCAACCAGTTGTTTCCGCGCCGATTCTCGCAGCAACTTCAATTACCACTGGCAGCAATGCCGCAAGCTGTCAAAGCAGGCGACCGTGTTTTATTAGGCATCCATGAAGGTTATTTATACCAGGCAGCCATATTATTGTATGTTTTGCCATTATTGGGGTTGATTGGCGGCGGCACTGCCGGGATATGGATAAGCCAACTGATCAACAACCCGATGATGGCGGAACCTATCAGCATCATCGCTGGTCTATCAGGCCTGAGTATAGGCGTTGCGTATGCGCGTTACCGCGCTACCGCACATGCCGACGCGTTGCAACGACATGTGCGGGTTTTACAGGTGATGCCGACCGTTCAAGCAGCTGTGATTAGCCGCTTTTCACCCGCTAAACTCGCGCAACATTTATGATGAACTAACAGGTTGATTATCATGCAAAAACACAACCATATCCGGCTAGCATCCATGCTTTTCCTTCTGGGAGCGCTGTTTACCTTACAAAGCGCCGCCAATAGCCTGCCGGATTTCACCGCATTATCCGAGGCCAACAGCCCGACCGTGGTGAATATCAGCACGCGGCAAAAACCCTCAACCCCCAAACGCCATACCCCTAAAGGTTTCGAGATACCGAACTTACCGGAAAACAGCCCATTCCATGAATTTTTCCGCCACTTTTTTGACGATAACTTACCGGACATACCAGAAGGCAGGGGACACTCCCAATCCCTGGGTTCCGGTTTCATTATCTCCAGCGACGGCTATATTCTGACCAATCACCACGTCGTGGATGAGGCTGATGAAATTGAAGTCCGCTTGAATGACCGGCGTTATTACGAAGCCGAAGTGATTGGCAGCGATAAAGCCAGTGATGTGGCTTTGATCAAGATTGACGCCGATGATTTACCCGTGGTCAGAACCGGCTCCAGCACCAACCTGAAAGTCGGCGAATGGGTATTGGCAATCGGTTCGCCATTCGGCTTTGATTACAGCGTGACCGCCGGTATCGTGAGCGCCAAAGGGCGCAGTTTGCCCAGCGAGAATTACGTGCCCTTTATCCAGACCGATGTGGCGATCAATCCCGGCAACTCAGGCGGCCCACTATTCAACATGAACGGCGAAGTGATCGGCATCAACTCGCAGATTTATAGTCGCACTGGCGGCTTCATGGGGCTGTCATTCGCTATTCCGATTGAATTGGCGATCAATGTCGCGGATCAATTGCGTGACAAAGGCAGCGTCTCACGCGGCTATCTCGGCGTGCTGATCCAGAATGTGGATCGCAACCTGGCCGAATCCTTCGGTTTGGCGCAACCCACTGGCGCTCTGGTCTCGCAGGTGATGGATGACAGTCCGGCAGAAGAAGCCGGCTTGCAGCCAGGCGATATCATTCTCTCCTTTAACCAGCAGAAAATTAATAATTCGAGTGAACTCCCACCGCTGGTCGGGATCAGCCGCATTCATGCGGAAGCGCGCCTTGAAATTCTGCGCCATGGTGAAAAACGTGAGATGAAAATCCGCATTGGCGAATTGCCAAATGAGAATGGCGCTGCACCAGCCATGAAAAAGCCAGCCATAGAGCATGTGAATAAACTGGGCTTTAACGTCACCGACCTGGATGCCGAGACGCGCGAGCAAAATAAGTTGCAAACAGGCGGTGCCTTGATTACCCAAGTGAAACCCGGTGCCGGTCGCCGCGCTGGCTTACGCTCAGGGGATATCATTCAAATGTACGATGGCCAACCCGTGGCAAGCGCGCAGGATCTGGAAGACAAAGTGGCGGCTTCCGACGGGAAAAAATCAGTCGCCGTTCTGATACTGCGTCAAGGGGAGCCGATGTTCATCGCACTTCGGCTGACGGAGAAAAGCTAAAGCGGATTAACTCAAAAGGCGAGCACAGGGACATGGCTATCTACAAAGCTCAGGTTTGATATAATAATATGAGTAAAAACATATG
>JAPQLC010000020.1 GCA_030826945.1 Candidatus Thiobius zoothamnicola | reverse complement strand
GAACGCAAGAACCTCAACTGGCGCACCTGGATCAAACGCTTGGCGCGCAAAACCATCTGCTTCTCAAAACTCGACTCTATCCAGGACACGGTCATCGGATTGATCATCAACCGCGTTGAATTTGGTATTGATATTCATACCCTGCAACATATTTGACCCACTACCCATTTCGGGTCACAAAAAGCGGTTTTTCCAGGCAATACCGGGAAATATCGATTTAACTTGCATTGAGGCTGCCAATTCTTGCAAGGTTAAGATAAGTCTATTCAATTTCATAAATCAAGATTAGATCTGACTGGATATGGCAATCACGATAGTTTTCCGGTTACTGGAAAAGCCGATACTCTGGTAAAGGCTATTTGTTTGTCCGAATCGATCTCTGGGCAAATTTAACCCGCCAGATCCATCCTTTCCATGAGATAACACAAGCAATCCTGCCGGATGATTTGTTCATCCAAAGTAATCATCGCTGGCATCAGGGGCTTCGCCAGTTTGATTTTTCCTTGTTCATTCTGGAAAAAGTCATCAGTTCGGTTCTGGTCACCGTCATCCAGTACATCGAATTCGGCATTTTTAGCCGTGGAGCCGAAAATGGCACCGATAGGTAATTCAGAAAAGTTGTAGTTTTCGATCGCCGGGTCCAGTTTGATATCAACCTTATTATCGCTAAAGCTGAATGTGATGTTGTCCGGGATTTTGATCCGGGCGACCGTATGGTAGATGTCAATGTCCTGTTCGTGAACGGGATGATCTGGAATTTTTGATAAATGCAATACGGCATCCACAAACTCTGCGGCATGTTCCACGCCATAAGGTAAATGAGGTTGTCCGCATTCGACGGTGACGGAGGGGCAGAGTTCAGCCATGGCGATGGATTGCACGCCTTTTGGCGTTGTAAAGAAGACCACGGTGCGGGAGAACAACGAGGTGAGTTGCAGGAAACGGTTATCCAGTGTGTTGATGCAACCATAATGTGGGTTGCGGCCGGTGTTGTTATGGATATCAATACTGGCAAAAGGTCGCCTGGCAGCGATTGCTTTAGTCACTTTGGTCATTAGGCGGGCTTCATCCGTCTCCACATATTGAAATCCGCCCGGCCAGACCCGGTTGTAATCCGGTTGTCCGTCCAGTCCACGCATGCCGATTTTAGCGGCTTCAATATTGCCGAAAAAAATGCTCAGGGAGCGCGGCAATGTTTTGTGTTGGTATTTTTGCAAGATCTTTTGGATGGCGAAAAAACCGGTGTCTTCATTGCCATGCAGCAGCACAGAGACAAACAGCGGATTTTTACGTTGTCCCTCGAGGTGCAACAGCGTTGGCTGTGGCAGTATCTTGTACAATTCTCTGACGCTTTGCACCGTCAGCAAGGCGTTTGGCAAGGTGGTTATTTGGTTGAGTTGAAGCATGTTAGAGCGTCCATTCGCTGACTGGGCGATTTTGCTGTTGTTGTTCACGGTAAGCTTTGGTCATAGCTTGCATGTCTTTTCCATATCGTTGGACGAATTGTCTTTGCCAGTCGGCTCCCGTTCGTTGTTTGTCAACCCGGTCAGCGATGATTGCTAAATAGCGTTGAATCTCATTTTGATGGATATTGAGGTGTTGAAGTCCGGTTTCTGCCAGTGGAAGTAATTCGTCAAGAATCAGTCGCCGGATGTGGATGCTTTGTTGACGCCAACGGATCTCCGCATCCAGTCCATATTGAGCCGCCTGATAAAAATTAGCCTTCGCCTGTTGAAAATCGCCGGGCGCTTGCGCCGTTTGGCATTGCTGCATCAGGCTTTCTGCCAACCCGTAATAGAAAACCGCGTTGGCGACCATATCCGTGAGGGTGGGGCCGGCGGGAAGTGGGCGGTGTTCGATGCGGAAATGCGGAGTGCCATCCTCATCAAAACCAATCAAAGGACGGTTCCAGCGCCAGATGACGCCGTTATGCAGACGCAGATGGCTGAGCTTTTCGACCGGTTGATCCAATATCACCGGCAGCAAGGTCTCATAATTTTGCAGGTTCTCGGTAAAGCATTCAAGGATACTTTGCTCGGCGAATTGTTGGCCGAATGAGACCCGCTTGGCCCGGTTGGGGCCGGTGTTGACGGCCTGCTCAAACAAAGGGATGCGGGTTTCCCGCCAGAGCTTGTGGTTGAACAGGAAAGGGGAATTCGTTGCAGCAGCCGTCAGAGGTGCTGAAGCCAGCAGGCTGGCGTTATAGTAAAAGTGAGCTTGCCGCCAGGGAACCTGCAGGTGAATCTGAAAAGAGGTGGCGGCGGCCTCCAGCATGACGGAATCATGCTGCATTTGCAGGTGCTCTTCGCCCTGGATGTCCAGTTGGATGGGTTGGTGGTTGCGGGCGATCAGTACCTGCTCATTCAAGGCGTGATAGCGGCGCAGGTTCGACATATTCGCAAGGCAAAAATCCTGGTCCTTAATGGTGGGGAGAATACCGATGAGCAGCATGCGGGTATCAATGGATTGAGCCGCCCGGTTGGCCTCTTGCCAGATTTGTTGTAATTCATTTTCAAAGTGGCTGAAAACCTTGCCCGATAAGGTACGTGGCGTATTGTTCAATTCGATATTGAATTGGGCGAGTTCCGCGCTGACCAGTTGTTTATCCGTGAAGGCTTGGAAGAAAGCGTCATTTTTGCGATCAGGACGATAGGCTTCGTCAATCAGCCAGCCCTCAATTTCAAAGCCGCCGACAGGTGGACGACTGGAGAAAGCGCCATCGTGAAATTGTTGTTTGAGTAAAATCGCTTCCTGATCGAGTTTTTGTTGGTAATCCGTCCAGTCTTCTGGCTTGAAATGCTCGTGGTTGATTTCCTGGCCCATGAAATCCTCGCTTACGTCTTAACTTGTGATTGGATCTTGTTTGTTATCCATAATTTATGGAACCTAATTCTGTTAGGCATATCTGTGGTTATTATTTAGTTCTTGAGCTATAGACTCCATTTCAAGCCATCCATCTTTTGTAAAGGAGTTACTGGACACAACGGTTGGGATATGAAACTTTCCAATTTCCTCTTCGATGAGGCCATATTCATCTTTTTGGTCGTATAATTCTGTGCCTTTAAGTAACATTAAGGGATAAGCGACAATGTTTGTACAGCCATTCTGGCGTAAGAAGTTAATACTTTCTTTAAAAGTACTGACGGTCTGTTCTGGCAGCCCATAAATCAAGCTGACTTCGTAGGATATAGCGGAAGTGTTTAGTTTATTTAGAACGTGGCTGACGTATTTTATATTATTCTTCCGATCAATAATATGAGATTCTGTCTCTATAGCAGTCTGTAACCCAAATTCCAAATGAGAACTTATGCTTTTGCATAGATCTAGGAAAATATCACCTTTTTCTTCTCTTATCAATTCAAATCTTGTCTGCATAGTGATTGTACTTTCCAGTCCTATCCTGGTTATTTCTTTGAGGATGTCTAGATATGAGTTACCGGCATTGAATACCGGGTCTAATATATTTATTCGTTTAACATTCTTTTCCTTGAAGAAGGATAGTTCTGCAAATAGTTTATTCACTCCATGCTTGTAGACCTTGTTCTTTGTTAGATCTCTATGTGCGCAGAATCTGCACTTATATGGGCAGCCTCGTTTGGTTTCCCAACGCACCATTTTTTGATTTTGTAATACGGGTAATTCAGATGTGGTGTATACGGATGGGATTTCTGAGAAATCTACAAACTCATTTAGATGTATGGGTATAATGGGTTTTTCGAGGAGAATCGCTTTTAAGAATGACTTCTCGGCATTACCATAAATAAAAATATCAGCCTGTGGGTATTCATTTTCGACTTTTTTCTGACTACTGTATGAGATTTGGTATCCGCCTAAAACGATTTTTCCCGAGAAGCCTTGTGTTCTCAATTTCTTTATTAGCGGGTTTGTTATGTATTCACTCCAAACATAACAAGAAATTCCGATTGTATCTATTTCATCTAACGGAAGTTTAGATACGGAACTGTATAATTGATCTTTTGGGTTATCGCACTCCCACATATTAATCGGTAGATGATTGATGGTGTAATCTTGATTATACCTTCGGTCATTCTTTAAATAGCTCAGCAGGCTTGCAATTGATAGGGAAATGCTTCCTTCTTTTTCTCTTAGTAAGTCGAAAGAGATGATTACAATATGTTTCATTTAGACTTCCCTGTGATCAGTTGACGCTAAACCCGGTCTTTACTAGGCGCTGCTTTAAGCTGCAATTTTGCCATCAACGCTTGACTTGAACTACCTATTTTATACACTCGCCAGCTTTTAAGCGGCCAAATCCCAGGTTATTTCACCCGTGTAGGCGAGCGATGCATTTTTCGCAAACCATGACAATCAAAGGTTACTTACCTTTGATCTAACCTTAATGCGAAGATTGAGGAGAGAATCATCTTGCAGTTTATTGATCTGAAGGCGCAACAAGCGTTGATCCGCGCAGATCTGGAGCGGCGTATTGCCGACATTCTGGATCATGGCCAATACATTTTAGGCGCTGAGGTTAAGGCGATGGAGCAAATGCTGGCGGACTACGTCGGCGTTGAGCATTGCGTTTCCGTCGCCAGCGGCACGGATGCCTTGTTGATGGCTTTGATGGCGCTTGAGGTGGGGCCGGGTGATGAAGTCATCACCACGCCTTTCAGTTTTATCGCAACGGCTGAAACCATCGCTTTGCTGGGTGCCACGCCGGTGTTTATTGATATTGATGAGCGTACGTTCAATCTCCGGGCGGATTTGATTGAGGCCGCCATCAGCCCACGCACCAAAGCCATCATGCCGGTGAGTTTGTTTGGTCAGTGTGCGGATATGGCGACGATCAATCGGATTGCGGCGGCGCATGAGCTTCCGGTGATTGAGGATGCCGCGCAAAGTTTCGGAGCTGAATATCAGGGTAGGAAATCGTGTGGTTTATCCACGATTGGTTGCACCAGCTTTTTCCCGGCCAAGCCGCTGGGTTGTTATGGCGATGGCGGGGCCTGTTTCACTGATGATGAGCGCATAGCGACCCATTTGCGGGAGCTGCGCAACCATGGCCAGGATCGTGCTTATCATCATCCCCACCTTGGTATCAATGGGCGTATGGATACGCTTCAGGCGGCGGTGATTTTGTCCAAAATGACTTTGTTTCCCGATGAGGTGGACAAGCGTGCTCAGCTTGGCGCACGTTATTCTGAGTTGCTGGCCGATGCCAATTGCATCACGCCGGTCATTTTGCCGGATCATTTGAGCGTGTATGCGCAATATACGTTGCAAGTGGAGAATCGTCAGGTGGTGCGTGATGCGCTGTCAGCCGCTGGTATTCCAACCGCTATGTATTATCCGATCACTTTGGATCAGCAACCGGCATTAGGTGATAAATCCCGTATCAGTGGTGACCTTGAAACAGCGCACGCCATGCAGGAACGGGTGATGAGTTTACCGATGCACCCTTATCTTGAAATGGCACCCATGCAGCAAATCGCGGATTGCATCCATCAGGTCGCCAACCGATAAGCGTATGGCTGGTTCCACGAAGTCGTCACGCAAGCTGTATTGGCGTCTGTTACAGCAAGTCAAGCCTTATTGGAAAACCTTTGCGGTCGGTATTTTTTTCATGGTGATTCTCGCCATGACGGAAGCGGGTATTCCGGCCTTGCTCAAGCCGGTGCTGGATGGGACTTTCGTTGATCAGGATCCCGTTTATCTGGCCTGGGCACCATTGGGCATCATCGGGTTGTTTCTGGTTCGTGGGATCGCGGCTTTAGTCAATCGCATTGCTTTTTCCGATGTCTCAACCCGGGTGGTGTACGATTTGCGCGAACGCATGTTTCACCGCTTATTGATGATGCCCACGCATTATTACGATGCGCATGCGACCGGCAACATCATTTCCAAAGTCACCTATGACGTTAATCAGGTGACTGAAGCAGCCACCCAGGTCTTAACGGTGGCGGTGAAAGACACCTTGGCTGTCGCAGCCTTAGTGGCTTATATTTTTTGGTTGGATTGGCAGTTGGCGTTGTTTGTGTTTCTTTTGGTACCGGTGGTCGCTGCCGTGGCCATTGTGGTGGGCAAGCGATTACGCCGGATCAGCCGACAATTACAGACCGCGATTGGCGATTTGACTCATATTCTGGAAGAAGCCTTACGCGGCCATAAGGCGGTGAAAATATTCGGTGGCCAGCCTTATGAGCAAAGCCGCTTCAATAAGCTGGCCAATTGGGTGCGTCGTCTGCAAATGAAATATCTGGTGGCTGGTAGCATCAGCGTGCCGACAGTGGAGTTAATCGGTGCCATTATTATGGCGTTGGTAATTTATATCGGCACCGCCAGGGCCGAGGCTGACCAGCTCAGCGTTGGCGGTTTCGTCGCTTTTTTCACGGCACTTGGGTTGTTGTTCTCACCGATTAAACGGCTGACCAAAATCAATGAACCTTTACAAAAAGGTCTGGCTGCCGCTGAAAGCGTATTTGGTTTGTTGGCGCAGGATATTGAAATGGATCGGGGCGAAGCCCGATGGCCGGAACCCAAAGGACGGATTCATTGCACCGATCTGGATTTTTATTATCCTGGTGCGAAACAGTGTGCATTAAATCAAGTCAATTTGTTGATTGAAGCGGGTGAAACTGTTGCCCTGGTCGGCTCATCCGGCAGCGGCAAGAGCACCCTGGCGAGTTTGATACCGCGACTTTATACGCCGACCAGCGGGATGATAACCCTGGATGGGATCGATACGGCGTTAATGTCATTGCGTGAGTTGCGCAGCCATATTGCGTTGGTCAGTCAGGAAACCGTGTTATTCAATGAGGATATTGCGACCAATATTGCTTATGGGTTGACGCCGAGACCTGCTGATCAAGCCATCATTCAAGCGGCGAAAGCCGCCTATGCGGATGAATTTATTCAACAATTGCCGGAAGGCTACCATACCCTGATTGGCGAAAACGGGATTCGCTTGTCCGGCGGACAAAGACAGCGTATTGCGGTCGCCCGCGCTTTGTTGAAGGATGCTCAGATATTGATTCTGGATGAGGCGACTTCAGCGTTGGACAATGATTCCGAGCACGCTATCCAGCAAGCACTGGAGATGTTGAGGGGGACGCGCACTCTCTTGATCATCGCGCATCGATTAAGCACGGTGGAGAACGCAGATCGCATTTTGGTGATGGAGCGCGGTGCTATTGTGGAAGAAGGCGCGCATGCCCAGTTGCTGGAAAAAAATGGGCGATATGCCGCGCTTTATCGGCAAAAATTGTCGTGACTAATGATTCTTGTTGATGACATCACCCTATGCAAATAGCGGGGTTTTTATCGATTCCATCGATTTACGCCAAGCCTGATCCGATGGGCGCATTGATTTTCAGAGATATATTGCATCATGTTATACCCAGAATTTGACCCGGTTATCGTTCAATTTGGTCCGTTGGCCATACGTTGGTACGGAATGATGTATCTGGTTGGTTTTTCGGCGGCTTGGTTATTGGGGCGAATCCATGCCAGACGGGCAGATACGGTGATTGCACCACGACAGGTTGATGACTTGTTATTTTATTGTGCAATTGGTGCCGTCGCTGGGGGGCGTTTGGGATATATCCTGTTTTATAATTTTGAGCATTGGCTGGCGGATCCGTTTATTTTTTTGCGTATCTGGGAAGGCGGCATGTCATTTCACGGTGGTTTGCTAGGTGTGGCGATCGCTTTGATGCTGTTCAGTCGTCACAATCGTTTATCGATCTGGGGCGTGGGTGATTTTATTGCCCCTTTAGCGCCATTAGGTCTGTTCGCTGGCCGCATTGGCAATTTTATTAATGGTGAGTTATGGGGTGCGCCAACGAGTTTGCCTTGGGGTATGCAGGTCGCTTGTGCTAACCGTTATGATTTGTGTGTCAATAAACTGCAATTGTCCGCAAGCGCGCTTTATACGCCGCCATTGCATCCAACCCAGTTATATGAGGCGCTGTTCGAGGGATTGATTTTGTTTGCGTTGCTGTGGTTATACACGCGTAAACCCCGCGTTGCGCCTGCTGTCACAGGTTGGTTCTTGATTGGTTATGGTGTTTTTCGTTTTTTGGTTGAATTCATGCGTATGCCAGATTCCCATCTCGGTTATCTGGCGTTCGATTGGTTGACTTTGGGACAGACGCTTTCATTACCGATGATTTTGCTGGGTGTTGGTATGCTCGCCTATGCTAGATGGTTTGTCCGGCGTATGTAATTGGTATGATGCTGACGGGGTGAAGGTCGTCGCCTAATCAACAATAGGGAGTGGCGCTTCATTATTTTCGGCATGGCGCGCCTTGCGGCGGAATACGATAGGCAATGTTACAGCGGTTGACCAATGCGGATGTCGATTCCCAATTCCCGTTAAATCAAATACTCATGGGTGAGTGGGTGCGCAAATCTGTAAACAAGGGTTAGGACTTTTGGTTTGAATTCACGTTGTGTTAGAAAACTACTAATAACATTAAATGCGATGGTGAGAGACGGTGTGAGTTGGCAGAAAGATAAAACTGCTAATCTTGCTGTTTGACACCATAGTCACTTGTTATGTTCTGTGCGTTACTCACCGCCACCACCGAATCCACCCATATTTCCAGATTCCGAAGCATTTGTGCTGGAGAAGCTGCCGGGAACCTTTTTCTCGGCACTTGGCTCTTCCGTGAAAAGCGCGAGTACGATCACTGCACCAATTATTGGAATTAACCAGATTAAAGCGAGCTGAATCCCTTTCTGGCCCGTGCTGTACATATTGCTTCCTACAAGGATTGTTGAAACGATATTCAGATACACCATCAAAACGATGAATGCGAGAGTGATGATTTCAATCATGCTGAATAGGTCCTCTTTTGAACATAGCTTTATTTTGTCCGAGTGCATGCGTTTGTTAACCCTTCTATGCTTCAACTGTGAACTCATTTGCAATAAGCTCTGCTTGTTTCAGCACAGTTTCTGTTGCCAGTTTTTGCATATCGGGTGGATAGCCATACTGCCTAAGTGTCCGCTTGATAATGACTTTCAACTTGGCTCGTATGCTCTCTTTGATCGTCCAGTCTATAGAGGCGTTTTGTTTTACTCGCTCTGTTAAGACCACGGCCAATTCTCTTAATTTATCATGCTGCATCAGTTCTTGAGCACTTTTATTATCAGCAACCGCCGTATAAAACGCATACTCAAATTCGGTTAATCCAAGCTCACTGGCTTCATCATCCACATGCTGATGATTTCTTTACTTAACTGAGGTAATGGGTCAAACTCGTTACTGACTTAATGGATGAGTTAGGCTGAAGTTTTTT
>JAPQLC010000019.1 GCA_030826945.1 Candidatus Thiobius zoothamnicola | reverse complement strand
GAACGCAAGAACCTCAACTGGCGCACCTGGATCAAACGCTTGGCGCGCAAAACCATCTGCTTCTCAAAACTCGACTCTATCCAGGACACGGTCATCGGATTGATCATCAACCGCGTTGAATTTGGTATTGATATTCATACCCTGCAACAGGTTTGACCCACTACCCCATCACGGCTTTCAACCCGTTTAGGTTCCTGGCGTAACAGTTGGGTAGAGGCGGCAAAGGTATCAAAAAGTTGATCATCCAGATCATTGCGATCCGTAATCATCAAAATTGTGGGATTATCCAGCGCCAGCACAATCTTACCCGTATAGAAAACCATGGATAAGGACTTGCCACTACCCTGGGTGTGCCACACCACGCCACCTTTACGGTCACCTTCAGGCTGGCTTTTTACGCCAGCGACACCATAGTTGGCCGGGTCTTCCATCACCTGATGGGTAGGGGCGCAAGATGTGGAGACGCAAGATGTTGCGTCTCCACTTGTGTGTCCCGTTGCCCGCAAGGTCGATTCTACCGCTCGATTCACTGCATAATATTGATGATAGGCCGCCAGTTTTTTAACCGTCTCTATCGTCACCACGCCAGTTTTCGGGTCTTCGTTTTTGGACTTCTCAAACACAATAAAATGACGAATCAAATCCAGCAGGGTTTCTTTATTCAGCATCCCTTTAATCAGGGTTTCCAACTCGCTGACCAGATGCGAGGCTTCCGCCTTGCCACCTGTCTGCGTGCCTGCCTGTGCGTCAACGCACGTAGACAGGTCACGCACAGGCAGATCAGCGGTTTTCCAGCTCATAAAACGGCTCAGCTCCGCTGAAAGTGAACCCGCCTTCGCCTCCAGACCATCGGAAATAGTCAGCAAACCGTTATAGGTCAACAGGCTGGGAATGGCTTGCTTGTAGGTTTGCAGTTGTTTGAAAGCTGATTTAATCGTGGCGTTCTCATCGGCAGCATTTTTAAGCTCAATCACCACCAGCGGCATACCATTGACGAATAGCACCACATCTGGGCGCTTGTTCACCCCGTTTTCAATCACAGTCAACTGGTTGGCAACTACAAAATCATTGTTTTCAGGGTTGGCAAAATCCACCAGCCACACCAGATCACCACGCTGGCTGCCGTCTTGTTGATAAGAGACCTTCACCCCCTCAGTCAACATGCGATGAAAGGTTTCGTTATTCGTGAGTAATTCAGGCGAATGGATACGGGAAACGTCTTTAATGGCTGCCTGCTGTGCCTCAGGGGGAATGGTCGGGTCGAGTCGGGCCACGGCATCGTTAAGGCGAGCCGTTAATAGCACCGCTTCAAAACTGCTGCGCTGTGGGTTTTCCGAATCAGGGGCAATATCCGGGGCATAGATGGTTTCGTAGCCCTGTTTTTCCAGTAGTTCGATACAGAATTCTTCAATAACATTTTCAGTGATTCGGCTCATGCCATCCATGCCTCATCGTTGGGGCAGAAAATATTCTGCCCGTACTTTGCAGGAGATTCCATTACCTGATTTCCTGCTCCACCGTTTAGTCTGTCCATTTCCCATTTCAATGGATTGTCAATAATATATTGGGTAATACGTTGGTATTCATCTTCATTGCGTATGATGTGATCCCAATAACGGGATTGCCACGCAAAATCAGGATTGATAGCACGGGCATTTCTTGTTACACCCGTTTTAAATCCACGAACTATTGATGCCAGATTTTTGGATTGTGAGCCGAATTTGTTTTTGGGTTTGGTGGCATTGGTTTGTTCGGTTGAATCCGATGGTTGCGATTGTGGAGACGCAATATTTTGCGTCTCCACTACACCGTCCGGTTTATTGATAATCACAATACCGTGCACATGATTAGGCATAATGACATGTTCCCCCAATTCCACAAACAGAAAATGGTTGGGTATTTCGTACCAACACGAATTAGCGATATGCCCCATAACCGAAAACTCCACCACCTTGTCGGGTATTTCACCAAAATAATGGTTACGATTTTTTGTGCAGATGGTTATAAAATATGCCGCATTCCAACCATAATCCCAATTTTGCAAACGGGTTGATGCGATACGATATTTGTTTTTATATTTATTCATGGGTTGGTTGGTTGTTTCGGTTTCGTAGAGACGCAAAATCTTGTAGAGACGCAAGATTTTGCGTCTCCACGTTCACATTTGATTGTGTATCGTTGATCGATTGCATTGCCACCCGTATTTCACCAGACATCAATTTGGGCAGGAGGGTATCGCGGAGGGATTCGAGGGTGCGGATTTGGGTTTGGTTGAATTTTATTTTCTCGATAGAAGGAAAAACTAAATCATTAAATTCACGGATTTTACTATCATCAGGAATACACATTGGATATTGGGATATGTCTTCCCAGTTGGTGCGTGGCATTCGAGTACCTCCTGAACCGATATTTGCATATTCCACGACATCATCTTGAAAGAATGAGAATAGACAATATGAAAAATAGTGTTTTTCTTTGGGACGTATAACCAGAATATCGGTTGAACAAATTCCATCAAAAGGGGCAAAGCAAACTTTATGAAAGTACGGTCTTAATTTTCCGAATAGAATATCATTAACTTGAAAGGCATATTTGTTACTTGTTACGTCTTGACCTGAGCCAAACTGAGATAGTGTTATATTTCTTCTATTTATATGCTCTAAGCCTATGTAATTGACATCAGCTTTTATATTTATTGGACTAATACTGTTTGTAGGATTAACAGCAAAATCTCCTAAAACTCCTTCCTCCCAATCCTCCCCTGTCTCTTCCACAAACCACTGCCGAAAAAGGTTTTCAGCCATTTGTTCCAGAGTTTTGTTCTGGCGACGGAGCAGGTCGATTTTGTCATCCAGCGAGCTTAATATTTCGGCTATGGCTTTTTGTTCGGGGAGAGGGTGAACTTTAAGTTCATATGCACGAATATCTTTTATATTTAAATGTGCTACAACACTTCCACCTGACATCTCAACTAGTTCATTTTTATTTACTGGATTAACCAAGTAATAAAGTAGATAGTGGTTATTAATCTCCGATGATGTTAGTTTGACGAGTACTGTACGTTGTCCTAAGCAAACCTTATAACCGTATTTAATCATACCAACTTCACCAACTGGTGCTTCACGAGAAAGAATAATATCATCCGTCTCAGGAGTTGCTCTTTTTATCCATTGTAAGTAAACATCTTCATTTACTCGATTGCAATTATCAAAATCAATTTTACCCTGTGAAATATTAGTAGTTCTTACCGAATAAAAATTGCCTTTTTCAACTGTAGGTGCTGTCTTATGTTCGCAGTCTACAATAATAGCAATCTCATCAAATCTAAACTCCACCCACTCCCTCATCCCCCTATCCATCAAAACCTTCCCTTTCCCATCTATATGCCGCTTCAATTCTTCCGACTCAATACTGTCATAAGCCACCACATCAAAGAAAAACGGCAACCAGGTATCTTCTTCAAAATGGTCTTTTATTTTGGCTGCCAATGACCAGTCGGCTTTTTCTCCCTTAATGGCAATATCCACATCCGAGGCTTCTTTGTAGGTATCAATGGCGCGGGAGCCAAACAGGATGGCACAGTCCAGTGCCTCATAGCTGGCGAGAATGGCGGTTATTTCCTGTAATTGTTTTTCTGAAAGGCCGTATTTCATAATTCTTGCTTTAGATCAAAATAAAGATCACGGACAATGCGGTAAAATTTTTCAGTGATAAAATTCAGTACTTTATTGGATACATCTTCATTATAGGTATGGCTGGTCAGATTCCTTAACGCCAGCGCTTCCATCCAGTCTTCACCATGAGCGATGATTTCAAATTGAAAAGCCTGGCGAATGACATGTTTCGGGGTGTTGACCTTGGTGCCACCATCTTCCAAATAGTCTTTAATGAGTTTCCACGCCAGTTCTATGATGATTTCATAGGCTTGAATAAGCGCCATTTGATAGGCTTCAAGCGTTCGGTTTTTTTCGTATTCATCTATTCTTCTTTGAAACATCTCATAGGCTTTTTCAAAGTTTTGAAAGCGTTGCTTCCATCGAATATCATTGTTCATATCTTCACTTTCGCCAGATTCTCCAAAATCCGCTGGTTGAGTTTCGCCTCTTCTTGAAGTTGCCCTTCAAATTCCGCTTTCAAGCTGGTAAAGCGTTCGCCAAAGTCAAAATCATCGGCTTCTTCAGCCAATCCCACATAGCGCCCTGGGGTGAGCACATAATCCAGTTCTTTCACCCGTTCTATCGGGGCGGCATGACAGAAGCCAGGGATGTTTTTGTATTCAGGCAATTCTGTAGAGACGCAAGATTTTGCGTCTCTACAGAATTTTGTGTCTCCACATAATTTTTCATCTCCACGCCAAGAATGGTAGGTGTCGGCAATGGTTTTTATATCCTCATGCGAGAGTTCACGGGTACGGCGGTTAATCAGATGCCCCATATTACGGGCATCAATAAATAGTATTTCGCCAGTTCGGTTCCGGAATTTACTATTGCTACAGTTACGGCTCATAAACCATAGGGAGGCGGGGATTTGGGTATTGAGAAACAGCTTGGCGGGCAGGTTGACGATGCAGTCCACCAGCCCCGCTTCGACCAAGGCTTTTCTGATCTCGCCTTCGCCCGAGGTCTTGGAAGTGAGCGCGCCTTTTGCCAGCACAAAGCCAGCCTGGCCGCTGGGGGCGAGGTGATAGATAAAATGCTGTATCCACGCATAGTTGGCATTACCCGTGGGCGGTGTGCCGTATTGCCAGCGTCCGTCTTTCCTGAGTAAATCACCACTCCAGTCCGAGACATTAAACGGCGGGTTGGCGATGATGTAATCGGCTTTCAGGTCTTTGTGGGCACCATTTAAAAACGAGCCTTCGTTATTCCATTTGACCTGCGAGCTATCAATGCCGCGAATGGCAAGATTCATTTTTGCCAGCCGCCAGGTAGTCTGGTTGCTCTCCTGCCCGTAGATGGAAATATCGTTGATTTTCCCTTGATGTTCGGTGACAAATTTCTCCGATTGCACAAACATTCCGCCTGAACCACAGCAAGGGTCAAGCACCCGCCCTTTATAGGGTTCAAGCATTTCTACCAATAATTCGACAACATTGCGGGGCGTATAGAACTGGCCGCCTTTTTTACCTTCAGCCAGCGCGAATTCACCCAGAAAATACTCAAACACATGCCCCAACACATCGGCACTGCGTGACTTCGCATCACCCAGAGCAATATTGCCAATCAGGTCGATGAGTTCACCTAAGCTGGTGGGGTCAAGATTTTGTCGGGCATAGACTTTAGGCAGTACGCCTTTTAGGGAAGTATTCTCCTTTTCGATGACATCCATTGCCTTATCAACGGTTTTACCAATGGTGGGTTGCCTGGCATGAGCCTGTAGAAACGACCAGCGAGCATCGGCAGGTACAAAAAAGACATTTTCTGCTTTGTATTCGTCCTTGTCTTCAGGGTCAGCGCCAGTATATTCGTCTTCACCAGCATTTAATGTAGCGTATAGCTCCTCGAAGGCATCAGAAATATATTTAAGAAAAATCAAGCCCAAGACAACATGCTTGTATTCAGCGGCATCAATATTTTTTCGCAGCTTGTCAGCCGATTTCCACAACTGCTTTTCCAGTGATTCTTCTTGTACTGCTTTCTTCTTTGCCATTCTATCTCCGTTTGTTTTATTTACCATCGGCAGGTGTTTGTTTTGAGGCGTTAGCGTTTGCATCACCGTCCGAGTGCATGCGCTGGTTAGGCAAAGGTTTATCGCGCTATTTTTGTATCAACAACCCTTTCGGCAGGGTGTCGTATTCCGCCGTGACCTTGAGTCCGTGATGGATTCCCAGATTCGCCAGCGCTACGGCGTGGTTGCAGATGAATTCCTCATCGGTGTTCTTGTTTTCTCCCTGAGCATCGCCCTGGTAGAATTCCAATTGCATCATCAACCCCTGGTTAAAGCGTTCCTCATTGCTTTCCACGATTCCGAACAAGGCTGTGGTCAAGGTAAAGTAGTTTTTCTTGTAATCATTGCGTTTCGGCGGTTTAGCGGTGTATGTCTCGAATTGGGTTTTTAGCAGATTCCAGGCTTTTACCCGCCCTTCCCGCAGAACGCGCTTCAGGTCGTGGGCGTAATGGTTGACTTCGGAGTCCATTTTTTTACCGTCCGGTCGGTCTCGAAACCAGGACGCCAGTTCTTTTGCCAAATCAAAATCGGCTGCCATTAGAGCGTAATTGAATCCTCTAATCGCGATAGTCTCAGTATTGCAACTCAAATCCACTTTTTCGCCCTGGTAGTCCGGGTCGGATTCGTCGTAGGCCATGGTGAAACTTTTCAGAATACAGCGGGCGGCATTGGAGAATTCGGCGCGGGCCTCGTCAATGGGATCGCCGTTGAGGAATTTGGCGCGGGCGAGGGAGGCGTGATCTAATGCCAAACTTGTATACATACATTGTATAGATATATCTTCTTTTATATAAAAACCGTCTTTATACCTCTTCCAACGACCTTCTATACCCTCGCGAGCAGTTATGATCCAATGGTCAATCTGTTCCTGGTCCGGTTTGTTCATTTTTTAAACGCCTCCCCGATTGCCTGTTTCATTTCGTTGAAATTCTCCATTTTAAAGTCGTCCAGGATTTCAGTGATATCTCCATCATGGTCCCGTTCGTAGACTTTCACCTGGCCGGTTTCTGTGTTGGTATGAACGGATATGTGTTGCTTGTTTCCTTCCCGAAATTTAATCTCCTTCCACAAATCGATCTCTTCCTGCGTATACGGCCCGCCCTGGCGGTTGGAGGGGAGGCCAATTTTCTTGGCTTTGTCGGCGGTCATTTTTTGTGAGCGCAATTGATTTTTATCCCTTGAACCTTGTTTATTGCCTTGTTTATCCTTCGCCACCGCCTTACTATCGGTCTTATTCCCCTTCGCCTCAAATTCGGCAAATTTACCGTTCTTCTTGCACATGTCGTCCGGACCGTGATAGCGGTCAACATATCGGTCGTCGGTTTTGTACTCCAACCGCCGCTTGGCCTGCTCCAGACCGGCCTTGCCCAGTGCTTCGGACTCGGATTTGGCGTGTGTCAACGCTTTTTCCAAGTCCGCCGCGAATTCCTCCGGTTTGCTCGACAGCGCCATCACCATCGACACTGTGGCTTGATGATTGCGCACGGTTTGCGCTCCCTGTTCTTGATCCGCGTTGCTGGGCGGCAACAGGTCTTTGCCTTCCTTGTTCAGGTCGATCTCCCGCCCCGTGCCTTTCTCCACGTAGCGCACGCCCATGGATTCGGACAGGCTCGCCGCCGTGCGCCGCCCCAACTGATTGACGATTTCCTTGGTCCCGCCCACTGCCTCGTCCCACCAGGAGGTTTTCCGGGCTTGGCCGCTGCCATGGCCGTTCGTCAACCTTTGTACAATCCATTCCAAGCTCGACTTGGCGAACAGGTGGCCGCCAGACAATGTGACGACCCACCGGCCTTGGGTCTTGTCTTCGCCATCCCCTTCCCAGAGCGCCACAGGAGAAAAGGGTTTGCCGCTCAAGTCGTGAACCAAAAAGACTTTTCCCGTTTCCAGCAATTTCAACAACCGGTCCAGCACCCACCGGTCGCGGTTCGGGCGCTGAAATTCATGGTGCCCGTCACGTAACACTTCGTCGATGCCCCAGATGCAGTTCGGACCGTAGCGGTCGAAAAACGCCCGTTCCACCTGTGATCTGGCGAAAAACGGACTCTCGATTCTCGGTAAATCCCGCCATTCAATATCCCGGGTGCGTTTCAGTCTCATGCGTGGTTCCTTTTTTGATAAAAATAATGATGATCACCTTAAATCAAAGACCACACGAGAATACCATTTTTTAGTATTACATTTAACTTTCATTGTTTTCCCATATTTTTTATTTTCCGGTGCCTACTAAACTAATCCTATGCAACAAATTCTTATTTGTAAAAAAATATAGAGAGTATTTTCGCCAGTTGCGATTCCATCTATAAATATCTTGTCAGTATTCTTAGGAAGGTCTGATTTAATGACTAAGGCACACACACCTAATTTTTCACTTTTTGGTAATGATTTGTTTACCGAGTCAATCCTTTCACCAATATCAGTGATTTGAGAATTTGTAACATTGAAAGAGCTTTCAAGTTCAATAATCTTTTTAGCCATATTAGAAGATTAACCTCATCTTTGGTGAGGTCAGTTAAAATTGAAACACGCTCGGTAATCTCATCAATTGGAAAGTTTGTTAATGATAATAAGTTTTGCTCATAATTTTCCTTTTGCGCGATAAGAGATTCTAAGCTTTTCTTTAAATCATTAAGAAGCTCCTCTTGTTTTTTGATTTCCTCTTTTGCTTTATCAATCGTATTCGAGTAATTATTTTTCGCTTCTTTTGCTAAACGACTAAAATCAACAACCTGGTTAAGCATTAACTCTCTGTACTCGTTAAATTCCTTAGCTTTTTCATTAATCGAAATTGATACTTCTTTTTCAACCTTCTTATCAACAACAGCAGTTATGCTGGTGACAAGTATTGCGCCTACAGCTGCCAAAATAGCGGATGTAACTATTATAAGATTTCTACGTTTATTTCTTACCCGCTCATCTGATTCGATCTCTTTTATCTTTAAATGATCATCCAATCTATTTTCAATCCACAAGTCAAAGTTAGTCAGTAAATCAATGTAGCGTTGGTGATATTTTTCAGCAACAGCGGTAAGGACTTTATTTTCTTGCTTTACTCTTTCCAGTTCATCTATCTATTCACCCCAATAGAAAAAATTATTAACAATTAGCATGTTTTATCCATTCCGCATTATAAAGGCTAACGCCTATCTCACCGGGAAAACGCGAGTGCAGCGAGTGTTTTTTCCGGTGGAGCTACTGGTTAGGCCATTGATTTTTCGAGTTGCTCATAAGCATTCTTCACAAGAACAAAAAGGTACTGATTGCCTCCCTTATCGGGGTGCAATTTTTGAGAGATGGATTTGTAGCGCTTTTTAAGCTCATCTTTTGTTGGCTTTTGTTCAAAACCCAAAACATCAAGCGGGTTCATTTGATTAAAACTAAAGGAAGGGTTGTATGGATTATTAGATTTCAAATGGCAGTTTTCTTCTATGAGTTTTTGATAGTCTTGTCGGAGCGAGTCTAGTTCGGCTTGCAATCTAACTATTTCCGCACCTTCATTTTGCTTTGCTATCTCAATTGCGGCGTTGGCATTGAACGCTGAAGCATTCATTACAAAAGCGTATCCTTGATCGTAATAGTGCCCTAGCTCCCATTGGGTGTTTGCATTCGTGAGTAAGGCTAAATATTCCTTACCTTTACGTAGAATTGTGTAATGAAAGTACATGATTGTTACGTATTCCCTGGATGTAATTTGTGAGGCCTAACGCCCACATAAACGGTGCGAGCTTGCGAGCATCCGGCGATCGGAGGGAGCGTATTTAATGTGTTTGTTAGCTTACTGCGCGCTTATGTAAACGCTTGGGTTCACGAGAAACCATTTTACGCTTAGACATTTTCTGTTTTTGTCGCAAAGCTTCGCATATGCGTCCAATGTCATTGTCGTATTCAGCGGCAAATATCCGGCCATTTGCACGCATCTCTTCAACTATAGGGTCATTTTGCATTATCTTCTCCCATAAGCTCTTCGGGTGAACAAAGTACTGCACACACAAGATCAAAATTAGATATTGTGTTTATTACAAGGGTGCGGGTACTGGCATTATTAATATGTTTAAAATTCCACGTAAGCAAGTAATCAATACCTTGGGTTGCCGCAATAGCGATATGTAAAGCATCACGGGAGCTGTTGGCAGGAACTGCCTTGGAAGAAAGCAATGCTTCGGCAATAACTTGGGCTTCTTCAGAAATAGATAGGCTTGGAATGCGTTCAATGGCACGTAGCCGATCAGCCGCCGCTTCGGGGTCTCCAGCTGAAATTTCTTCAATCACCAAAGGAGAAATATATGCTTCGTATTGCTCCAGATACTCTTGCCACCATTCGGCCGTAGATGCCTGATGCCCAGCGATAATTAGGTTGCGACTTGGCCTAGCAGTAAGGTAGCTAATGACAGATGACTCAATGTAAACAGTTTTGCTCATGAGTTAAGGGTACCGTAAGTCCAGACTGGAAGCTAACGCCTAGCTCACCGGGAAAATTCGAGCGCAGTGAGTATTTTGTCCGGTGAAGCTACTTGTTATGCGAACAGTGTTCAAAACTTGTCCCCTTCAGTTTTATTGAACGCTTCTGCTTCTAGTGGCATATCAAAATAGTCATATGTCATTGCTTCTATTAAATACTGGCGTGTGAATGGCATAAGCCCCATTGATTCTGCTTGTTTTACATGAACTAATTCATGGCGAATTATTGAGCTTTTATATGGGAAATAGGACTTAACGTAAATCCCATACCCACTCGTTCTGCCACCTTCAAATAATGAGCCAAAACCAAGCTTATTGAATTCAATCAGCAGTTCCTTATCATGGGGTTTTGGTAGGCTCCATTGGTATTGTATGCGGATTTTTTCAGGATGCTTGATTCCTAGCTCAACTGCATATCTAGCTTCATCCTTTGTCAACTCCCTACCTTCTGATAAAGCTATTTTTTCACTCGACTTTTGAAACATCATGGCCTTATAAAGTATCGTATCTACTTTACGAATTGTTTCCGTTGATGGTTCTAGATGTGTAACACTAGCAACTTCAGATTTCGACTTAAATGAAACGCAACCGGAGATTGAAATTGCCAAGAAGATAAGAATTATGTGCTGTATTTTCATTTACGGTACCTCGCATAACGCCAAACTCAGCGGAACCCAACACGGAGCGGCGTTTGCGCAATAATGGCGCAGCCATGCGCAAAAAGCCGCGCAGGGTTGGGGTTCCGCTGGAGTGCCTTGTTAGCGCTTTTATACTGGAATATTTGATTTTAAACGCCTCATTAAACCGCTTTCAGAAAAGCTGAAATAACCATTGTGACCAATAATAATATGGTCGTAGAACTCCAGCCCGAGAGATGTTGTATTGATTAACAGATTAGATGTAAATCGTTCATCCCCCTGACTAGGCGTAGGATCCCCAGTGGGATGATTATGGACAACAATTATGCCGTAGGGATTTAAGGGGATAGCAGCACGCAATACTTCAATTGGCCTTGCGTAAACTGCATTAACTGACCCAATAGCAACAACCTCAAAGCAGAGTGGTTTTAGCTTGGTGTCCAGGCTTATGGCTATGAGTTTTTCTTTTGCTTCGTTTTGGAGATCAGAAAATAGCTCATAAACCTTTTGGGGATTGGCAAGTGGTTCATTAACGGGCGCATCAGATTTAACCCGGCGCTTTTTATAACGGAGTTCAATTTCCCTGATATAGGTTGGCTGTTTGTCTGTCATGCGCACTCTTTTCCGCTTTTGACCCAGTGAATTTCCCAGAGTGATATTCTACAACCACTTTCCATGGCTTGCTTTATTGCGCTAACGCCCAGCTAAGGGGCTGGTTTGAAGCGCAGCAGAAAACCAGTCCCGCTTGAGCTGTTTGTTAGCATTGTATGTCACCCCATTCCACCAGATCATTGAAATCATGCCGCACAATAGACTGCCAATCCTCAACTGAGTACTTTCTATCTACCGTGTTACACAAGCCGTACTTCCGTGCAACAGCTCTCAATAAGTTACAATGCCCAACGTCCCCATAGCCACCTAGTCCAAGATAATCAAATAGAGCCAAAATGCTCTTGAACTCAACAAAACACGACTTCGTAAGGGTTACACTACCACCCATACTTCTAGGGTCTTGGAAGCTTGCAAATACTTTATTCACAGAGTTTTGCTTCAGCTGTGATTTGTATCTAAAATACCCTGAATAAAATGCCGTTAGTATTAAACCATCGCAAAATCTGTATTTCAGATTAACTGTATCATCAACAACATCTGCTTCTATTAACACGACCCCACCACCATAACCTGCACCAAAGCCATCATGAGACAAAGGAAAATTATTAAGCTCGTCGGTTTTAGGCCTTAATAGTGTCCTGTGAACATCAAATGTTGAACGTTTGGAAGAAGAAAGGATACTTTTCATTTGAATGTGTTTTTGTGTACCCAAGCTGTCAAAGAGCAAGTCAAAACCGTCTTTATCGTAGTCTGATTCATAGTAGAGTATTGAGTGGCCTCTGCTTAGAAATGCAAGCTGAACATCATACAAAAATCTGTGCTTAAAGAGCTTTTCTCGAACTACTGAGTTTTCAGGTTTTTTTAGTGTTTCTTCTAGCACTTTGCACCTTTAATGCTAACGCCTACATAACGGGCTTGCCGGTGACGAAGCCACAGAACTTAAATTGACAGCAAAATTGGCTGAAACCACAAAACTGAAATTCAACCGCTGAGTAGGCAAGTCCGTCGTTAATGTTCTTGTTATGCAACTTACCCTTTCGTTCGCTTATCGACAATACAAGCATTGATAAATTGGCGACCAATTCCCGTTACTGTGATAAATTTTTGGTCAAAGCCAATAGTGTGGTTTTCATTGCCCTCAAATTGTTGTTCTAGCTGCTTAATGCTTTGGTCGTTTGTAATAGTCTCATAAGCTTTTGGATCATTTAGTCTTCTACCAGAGGGTATTTCAAGGATTCCAAGTCTACATAGATTATCTAGATAATTCGGGGTGAGTCCCTGATGTTTGCAGCCTGCGATAGAACCAATTAACGAGACGTTACGATGGAGGATATTAAATCCTCGGTCTTTTTTATTTTGTAGCTTTACGTCAACCATTGGAAATTGTTGTGCTGAAGCGAAAACCTTCAGTATCAGCCCCTCATCAGGCGATAGGCTCTTTATAATATCCACAAAGGATGGGTGTGCTTCCAAAACTGTTTTTGAATCAAGTGAGTTAGCAATTAGGTTTGCAAACATATCTTGTAAAGTTTCATCTTGACCAGCAAATTTTAGAGCTTCAACAGCAGGTCCTGCTACGTTGGGAGGTGGGGTTGTGATTCTATCTTCTGGAATATTTTCGAGCTTCTCTGCTACTTTGTTTTCGAGGAAGTCTTTCATCTGATCATAGCCCCACACAACCAATGATATTGGTGCCAACGCTACATTTACCGCTTTTCCAACAGTCCCCAGAGCTTTGCCTGTTTCTTTAGCTAATGGCTGTACAGCATCTTCATATATTGGCACAGCTTTGGTTAGAGCAGTGGCAGAGTCGATTGTTTGTTTTATGATTCCGCCAGAGTTTTCTTTTTCTGTCTCTTCTGTCATCGGTTCTCCTTATGCATAACGCTTGCGTAAGGGGCGCGGCCAACAGGTGTGGGTACACCCATAAAACTTGGGGCACCACGGCGGCTTGACTTGAGCCACCCATTTTATACACTGCTACTTACGGAGCCTAGAAACTCCAACAGGCGGGCCAAACCGCAACCGGATAGTAATGCGGTTTTTTTGTGCCCGACATCCGGCCTATGGCCGGGAGGCTTGGGAAATATAATACCCGCAAGGGGAATACCCAAGGCAGTACCTGTTGCTGTTTCTAGCCTCCTGGCCGCCCATTATTTATGTGATGGGTTTTCAACCTAGAAATTGAAAGCAGGAGAAACCATGAAAACACGCCATTTGAAAGTCCGTAAGGGCTTCCGGGATTATTACCTGAAAGAAAAGTCTCATTTGGGCTATCCCACAACCCCCGTTATTTTGCTGAAAGGGACTTGGCTTGAAAAAGCCGGTTTTGTGATTGATACGCCGGTGTCGGTGTCTGTGCAACCAAACCGCCTTGTACTGACCCCACGAGACCCAGCATAAAAACCAAAAGCCCCAGCGACTGGCTGGGGCTTTATTATTGGGGCATAACAGCCTGTTTTGAGGGACTTCGTCCCACAAAACAAGGTTACAAGGTTTCCCGCTAATTCTGCGGGAGTTTTTTCAAATGTTTCATTTAACTGTTTGTTCTTCATAAGAAAATCTCTCTTTTCTGCGAGTTGATGCCCAATTAACCGCGCGCGAGTCCCTTCTAATTGTTCTCTTTTTGTTCCATATTTGTCCCTTCTGAATATGCAATACCACGTCATTCAGCGTCTAATCCGATACCGGACAATCCGTTCCTTTGAGGGAGTAACACCGCAATAAGCTATTGATCTGTTCATTCGTGCCATGTTGCCAAAGTGAATAAGAGTCAGCAGTCGGCTCTTACGATCCGCATGTGTCGCCAAATTCTCACGCCCAGAAGACCGAAGCGTAGATGACGATAATGCCGATGTGGATGGCGTGTGTGGCGTTTACGCCAAAGGTGTTTAGCCAAGTGCCACCGTCTTTGGCGCTGATAATACCGGGTGATCAATTCCGCTTGAGCCAAGGCGTGATGACAGACCATAGCGACTACTGAAGACTATGCGTTGCATTTGCAAATTGAATCTGCCGTCTTCAGGTAATTCGAGAGTACGATCTGGCACGAGTCGTATTGTGCTTGTAATATTCCCCACGCTATCTTCCGAGTATAAAATATAGGCGTTAGCATCCAATCGGTTATGTTAATCAAATGAAATATCAGGGTAGTATTTTCGGTATTCTTGCTTAATAAACCTCCTCGTCCGTTCAATCTCAGATTGGGCTTTGGTGAGGTGCAAGGGTTTTGGCGCGATTAGCATAATTAATCCCTAATCAGCTGTTGTTCCTGACGGCTCCCAGTGTAGCTATTTATTTTATCGGTAATAAATGTAAATGAGTCAATGGATTTTCGGTTTCTTTTGGGGTTTGAGGCAATTTTTGGTTGGATTGGTGATTGTTGGCGCAATGATCATTTTATTGTTGCGTTTGTCATTATTTTTTATCAACGATTATAAAATATATTTTGAGGATTGGTTAGGCGATGCGTTGAATCAAGTTGTTGCAGTTGATCAGATACAGGCTGATCTGGTGGGTTTTAAGCTGGCGGTCCGATTTCAAGGTTTGATGCTGGGTGAACCGGATGATCCAATCAGACTTGAACATGGCGTGCTTGAATGGGGACGTCCGGGGGTGCGATTGAATCTGCAGCGATTGCATTTACGTTTGACCCGACAACCTGACGGTGAGTTGGCGCTGCACGGGTTGCCGTTGTTTCGACAATCCAACTCAGCATTTGAATTTCCGATCGAGCGTTTGTCATTGCGCGACGCAACCTTGTCCTGGCAAGACCTGTCTCAACAGGGTTCCGCCATCGTGATCAATGATTTCAATCTTGATGTGATTCAGCAGAGCGGGCAAATTCAACTACGCGGTTGGTTTGATAATGCTCTGGGAAAATTGCGTTTTGCGGCGGATATGCAGCCTGATTTTACGCAAGGTGAGAGTTATTTGCATTGGCGAGGTTTGCCGTTGGCCCGTGTGTTGGCACCTTATTTGCCAATTGGCGATCAGATTGATGCAGGTCGTTTACAGGTTGAGTTGTGGCAGCAGTGGCGTGATGGCGAACCAGTTGAAAATCAGGCGTATGTCCATGTTGATGATTTGCGATGGCGTCGTCATGCGCAATTACGTCAGATTGCGGCAAAGTTGAATGTACAACGCCAGCAAGAGGATCGTTGGCGATTGGATGTGATGGATCTGGATTGGGGTGGCGAGCAGGATCGGTTAGGTCGAACCGTGTTGCAGATTCAACCGGACGGGCAGGGTGCCCAATGGGATCTGGCCACTGAGTATCTGGATGTTGAACTGGTCAACCAAGTGATTGGTCAGCATTTCAACCTGGAGAAATGGCGATCTGCGCTTGCGCGTGTAAAACCCCAAGGGCGTTTGCATGATGCCCGTCTACAAATCAATGTCAATGAGCAAGGCGTTGTGGAAACCTGGTTATTCAACACGAGGTTTAGCCGTTTGGGCGTTGATGCCTGGGATGATTTTCCGGAAGTGCGGTCAGTGTCCGGTCATGTTGAGGCGCAACCTGGTTTGGCCAGCATTGATTTTATCTTGGAGGATACGGCGTTGCATCTTCCGGGGTTATTCCGTAAGCCGCTCGAAATTGAGCATTTATCCAGCGCTTTGTATGTTATGGCGGATAAGCCGAATCGTTGGCGCATACAGGCGGAGCGCGTTCGCCTGGATACCTTGGATTTTGAAAGTCGTGGGCGGTTTGGGGTATCGCTTGATGGTGACAAATCGCCTTATCTGGATGTGCAGGCTTATGTGCCGGAGGTTGACGTCACGGTGGCGGGGGATTATGTGCCGGTCAGTCGGGTGAGTCCTGTCTTGATTGAGTGGTTGGATACGGCGTTGCAAACAGGGCGGGTTGAGCAAGCCAATGTGTTACTCAGTGGCCCGTTGGATACTTTTCCTTATCATGAAATCCGCAATGGCACATTTGAGGTGCTGGCCGAAGCGCATGATATCAACATGAAATATAAGCCGGGTTGGCCGGCGTTGGAGGTTGCTCAGGGAACCTTGCATTTTTACCAGAACAGTATGGAAGCTGAACTTCTCGCTGGCGGGATATACGGCAACCAGGCGACCGGGCACGCGCATATTGCCAGTTTGGTGCCAACCAGTTCCCTGGCAGTGGAGGGTAGGGCGCATGGTCCTTTGCAGGATGTCATGACGTTGTTATCTGAAGATGGATTAAAAAAAGATTTTGGACATATACCGGATTTAATGCGTTTTAGCGGCGATGCCGATATGGTATTGAGTTTGTCGGCACCTTTGGTGTCTGGGCGTGGAGAATTATCCATTCAAGGTCAAATAGCGTTTGACAATAATCGTTTGTCTTTGACCCGACCTGCCATGACCGTTTCCTCAATTCAGGGTAAGTTAGTTCTGGATCAGACCGTTTTGTCTGCCACAGGTATTCAAGCTGAGGCGTTAAATACCCCAGTACGGGTGGATATCCAACCGGATGCGGGTCGTCATCAGATTAAAGTGGTGGGGCAGGCCACGCCAAGCTTATTGAAGCAGATTTTGCCGGATTTGCCGTTGAGCCGGGTGAAAGGGGCTGCCCACACTGGGTTGACTTTAACTTTGCCCGGTCTGCATCCGTCTACGCGATATGCCGGGACTGAGTTGAGGGTTGAATCGGATTTGCGCGGATTGCAAATTGATTGGCCCGCGCCTTTAGGGAAAGTGGCGCGAACCGCGCGGCCATTGCGTTTGAGCATGATGCCGGATGACCTGACGGCTCCTATACGGCTCACTTACGATGGGAAATTAGCCGCTGTTTTTTCACCGGACGGACATCGGGCAAGAGTGAATTATCAGTTAGACCAACCCAGGTTGCCTGAAGTGGGTTATTACTTGCAGGCGGAACTGGATACGCTGGATCTGGCGGCATGGCATGCTGTTATCCAGTCCGAATTTGGGCAGTCCGGTTCCAATCAACCTTGGTTTGTGCAGCTTGTCGCTGATCAGCTTGATTATGAGGGTTTGCAGTTAACCGGTGTTGATGTGCTGGCTGAGCATGGTTTTTCCGCCAAATTGCGGGGTCAGTTCAGCAGCGATCAAATTCAGGGCAGCTTTTTTTACCCGATGGCGGTGTCTGAGCCTTTATCCATACATTTGGATAAGGTGGATATCGATTGGCGAAAGTCGGAAGGCAGACAACCATTGCCGCAAAATACGGGGCCGGATCCGCGATCATTTCCCGCTATCCGGTTAATTTGTGATGATTTGCGGGTGAATGATGTTGCGTTTGGTCAGTTGATGCTGGATAGCCATAAAGTCAATTCCGGTTTGGCGATTGATACGCTATTGGTCGCCGGACAGCATTTGTCATTGAATGTTGAAGGGCGTTGGTTCATGCAGGATGCGGCGCCAACCACCCACTTGACGGGTAAGTTTCATGCCCGTGATTTAGGCGATTTTCTACATGCCATGAGATTCCAACGCAATGTGCATGAGGCGAATACCAACGTGTTATTTGACCTGCATTGGCCGGGTCATCCCTTGTTGATGCGTCAGGAGACCATTGCCGGTTCCGCCCATTTAATGGTTGGTGCCGGACGTTTGTCCGAGTTGGAGCCGGGACTAGTGAAGGTGTTGGGTCTGCTGAATCTGGAGGTGTTGAGTCGTCGTTTGCGCCTGGATTTTGCGGACTTGTTGGAGAAAGGCTACAGTTTTGATCGGATAGAAGGGGATTTCACCATGGCGCAGGGTAACGCCGAGACGCGTAATTTACGTGTTGCCGGGCCGACGAGTCATATTGAAATTGGCGGACGCATTGGCTATGTCGAACGTGATTTCGATAGTTTGGTGTATGTGACGCCGGAACTGGATGGCACATTATTGGTGGCTGGTGTATTGGCGGGTGGTCCGGTGGTCGGGCTTGGTACCTTATTGATTCAGCAATTACTCAGCGATGAAGTGAATGATTTCAGTCGGTTTGAATATAGCGTGACAGGCTCCTGGGATGAGCCTGAACTGAAACCATTAACAGCAGGTATTTTATCGGGATTGATCAATTCCATCAGCGGCGAGGAAAGTCAAAGCAGGACCGGGGAGCATCAAGCGATGATTGAATCTGACGTGACAGCGAAACCCAGCTTGCTGGAACGTTTATGGGAGGCGGTGCAGTCCGGCGAAGTGGATGGGTCATTCGTGGATGACCCGTTGTTTGAGGAAAACTGAGATCAGGTTGCCACTTCGCTGTTTTCACGCTGTCTGGCGCGTCGTGCCAGCCAGATGTTCAGTCCTTGCGCATTCAGCTTGATATCACTTGACAGGATCTCATAGACGCGATTTTCGGAGAGACCGGTGTGCGCCATCGCTTGGGCGCATAATGACTGCTTTAGCGCGGCGGTCAGACGTTGGTATCGGTCTTCCGGGTTGTTCAAAGCTTCTTCTTTTAACGCGATTTCACGATGGTTCTCAATACTTTCACGCAGCATGAGTGCCAGTCCGGCTGGATCATCGTGTTTGCCGAAATGGGTCAGGCATACGGCGTCCGGGTTCATCGCCAGCATGCGATCCAGGCTCTCCTGCCAATCATCAGGATTGAATGCGACAGGCGTGGTGGTGGCAATAAGAAACGATTTCGGCGTCGCCAGTTCCTGATAACCCAGGCCAAAGGTATCGCCGGTATACAGCCAGGCGCTGGCGGCATCGAAAATACAGCCATGATGGTTGGCGTGTCCAGGCGTGTGGATGAAAGTCAGTTGGCGTTGGCCAAGATCGAAGGTTTGTTGATCTTCCGCAGCAATGCAGCGATTCTCATCAATGGGTTCCAGGCCACCGAAATGCTGATTGAAAGCGGTTTCGCCGTACACCCCCACCGCGCCTGCGATCAGATGGGTGGGGTCAATCATATGTGGCAGGCCCTTGGGGTGCGTGATCAGCGTTGCATTTTCGCATAACCGCATTAATTGCCCTGCGCCACCGGCATGATCAAGATGCACATGGGTCGGAATGATCCAGCGTACTTGCTCCAAGTCGGCGCCGATGTCTGTGAGCGCGTTTTTGATCTGCGGAAGACTCTGTTGCGTGCCGCAGTCGATGAGCGCCAGCTCATCGCCATCTTGTATCAGGTAACAACCGCCAAGACGTGGGCGGTATAAGTCGATATCAATCAGGTGGGTGTTGCAGCCTAAAGGGATTGCGGTCATTGATGGGTTCCTTGTTTGCCGGGTCAGGTAGTATGATTCATAAACAATGTCGTCGAAAGGTGGTGGATTACCGCCTCTTGACGATACTGTCTATGACATTGGAGTAACGTTTTGTGGGAATATTGGGCATGCGGTTTTTATCCTGGTCAAACATCATAAGCTGTTTATTGTCGCATCATTTTTGTCTATGAAAGATCAGAAAATCTTTTTGTTGTTTGGTGCCATTTATGGCTTTTGCACGGTTGCCTTCGGTGCTTTTGCGGCTCACGGTTTACAAGGCGTGTTATCAACCCGGGCTTTGGCGGTTTTTCATACTGGGGTGGATTATCAGGCAATCCACGCTTTAGCGTTGCTTTTGGTGGGTTTATTGGCGCGACATCGCATCAGCCATGCGTTGCGTTTTGCGGGTTGGGCTTTCCTATCCGGCGTTTTGATTTTCAGCGGCAGTTTATATCTCCTGACGTTGTTGGATCTGACCTGGTTCGGTGCCATGACGCCGATTGGCGGGGTGATGTTGCTGTTGGGCTGGGGGGCTTTAATTCGCCATATATTCCAGTATGAATAGTGGGCTGGATTGGTAACTTCATTAATGAAGAGGGATAAGGCGGCGAGTACTGCGTCAATTCAGTAATGATGGCGTATTGGCCCTGCAACTTGAGACGGACGATGCAATCATGAAAACATTTCCACAGATTGATTCACTGAGAACAGATCATTTCAGTCACTATCTACGCCTAGTGCGTGCGGATCGGCCGATTGGTATTTATCTGTTGCTCTGGCCGACTTTGTGGGCGCTCTGGTTGGCTGGAGAGGGTCATCCTGTTTGGTGGATCGTATTGATTTTTATTTTGGGCACGGTTTTGATGCGTTCCGCCGGATGTGCCGTCAATGATTATGCTGATCGCCATTTTGATGGAAAAGTGGAACGAACCAGGCAACGTCCGTTGGCGACCGGTGCTATTTTACCCGGAGAAGCCTTGGGCGTTTTCATCGTCTTGTGCTTATTGTCTTTTGGTTTGGTATTGCTGCTTGATTGGCGGACGATTTTGCTGGCTTTCGTCGCCGTTGCTCTCGCCGCCATTTATCCTTTTACCAAACGGTATACGCATTTACCTCAGTTGGTGCTGGGAGCCGCATTCGCCTGGGCGATTCCAATGGCGTTCAGCGCCTTACAAAGCGACTTGTCCATATTGGCGTGGATGTTGTTTATCGCCGCAATGATCTGGACGGTGATGTATGACACTTTGTATGCCATGGTGGATCGTGAGGATGATCTTAAAATCGGCATTAAATCCACTGCTATTTTATTTGGCGCTTATGATCGCCTGATCATTGGCTTATTGCAGTTGGCGGTCTTAGGTTTGTTATGGTTGATTGGCGATATGGCGATGCGTGGTGTGATTTATCAATCCGGTTTGTTGATTGGTGCCGCTTTATTTGCTTACCAGCAGTATTTGATTCGTGAACGTCAGCGGGATGCTTGTTTTAAGGCGTTTTTGAGTAACAATTTGTTCGGTTTTATTGTCTTTATTGCGTTATTTTTTGATTTTCTGGCCTATCCTGCCGCAACCGGTGCTTGATCTATACGTATATTGGGAGTAAAAGACTGTCGCTTAATGAAAAGCCATGGGTGATTTTTCAGCCGGGAAGCTTGTGAAGCCCGTTGCTGATGTGACAGAAAGTATTTGATTACCCGACTTTTGGAGTAACTTTGATATGACTATTGAGCTTCCGCCTGACTATGCCCCAAGCTTGGATGAGGAATACATGAATCCTCTGCAACTGGAATATTTCAGCCGCAAATTGATTGCGTGGCGTGAGGAATTGATGCAGGAAGCGCAGGAAACGCTGGAGCACTTGCGTGACCAATCTTATCAGGAAGTCGGGGATGAAGCGGACCGGGCCAGTCGTGAAAGCGATCACAGTCTTGAGCTGCGCACCCGTGACCGATACCGTAAGCTGATTCGTAAAATTGAACAGGCTTTGGAGCGTATTGATGATGGCAGTTATGGCTATTGTGAGGATACGGGGGATCCAATTGGTCTGAAACGTCTCGAAGCAAGACCGATTGCCACGTTGAGTATTGATGCACAAGAGCGCCGCGAGATTAAAGAGCGGGTATTGGCTGATCGTTAGATTTTATTGGCGCGGATGTGGTGGACGCATCCGCTTTTTTGTCCCGGTTAATTGGGGCGACGTTGTTCCTCACGCAATTTTGCGGTGAAAAAATCATCCGCTTCGTCCATATCCACAAGATTGTCGTTTGCATCCACCATCGGCTGTTCGTAATCGTTCCAGCCGCGTAATCCGGTTTTCAGCGAATAGACGTTGCTGAACCCCAAGACTTGCAGAGACCAGGCGGCGATCAGGCTGCGCTGCCCGGAACGGCATACGATGACGACATCCTGATCCCGCGCCTGCACAAGACGTGGTTCTGTTTCTTCATAATCCCATTCGCAAGCGGACTCAAGAATACCGCGTGGAATATTGAGACTGTGTTGCATGCGCATGCGCGCGTATTCATCCGGTTCACGAACGTCAATGATCAATGTTTCCGGTCTTTGCTGGAGACGTTCAACTAAGTCCCAAGGCATGATTTCCGGCACATTAGCGAGTAAGTGCTTGATTTGCCCAATAAACCGATTCATGGCGGCTCCAATCTCATCGAATCTCAAAAAGAGCGCGATTCTATCAAGTGGGGATGACCTGGAGCAATGAACCGGCGGTTTCCGTCGCCGACATGCTTGATCAATGGAGCTGCTAACGTCCAAACAATCCACGTAAAGCTTCTCCCACACCATCTATATCGCCCAGTTCCTTGATGGCTTCTTGTTGAACCTTTTGCTTGATTTTCTCCACTTCCTGTTTGGCGTGTTGCTTCGTTTTTTTGCTGAACAGTTCACTCAGGTCAGGGCGATAATCCGGATCTTGCATGGGGCCGGTAATTCTCACCGGGACAGGTATGCCAGTCAGCGCGTCTTTCTCTTTACCGCCTTGCCCCTCCAGGGATCCCACTAATTCAACTGTTAACAGATAGTTAATCATATCCTGGGTCAGGTTGATCTGGCCGTCGCCATGAATGCGTAATAAGGGGGATTTGGCGGTTAAGTCCCGATTATTGATCACACCATTGACGATACGAGCTGAACCTTGTAATTCTGAGAAATCCGTTTGCTGATGATTGGAAACCTGTTGTCTGGTGTCAAAGCCTAAAGCGGTGCTGGTTTCACGAATCAACTGGGCGATGTTGATGCCTTTGTAAGCGCCATCCAGCACTTGGAACCGGGCATTGCCGTTCAGGTTTTTACGTATATCGGATTCAGTGAGTCCGGCGGCGCGAACATCCATTTCAAGATTCGCGCGTCCCAGAATACGATCCTCGCCAGTCAGATCAGTGAGTAAGTCACCGATTTGGATATTTGTGAGCCGCTTCAGTGCTTGTATTTTGGGTTGCTTACCTTGTGTATTCAGCGTGATGTCGCCGTCAAATTCGCCTTGATAGAGTTTGGCGGTGAAGGGTTTTAATTGCAAAACGCCCGCTTTATTCACCGCCTCAACATCAATTTCCTGTATGCGCATTTGATTGAGGGTTAAGTTGTCAATCTGTAACACGGCTTGTAAATCCAATGTCGCTAATAGGGCGAATGGATTTGGCGCTGCAGCATTCGTATTCGTTGACGTTGGTGATGTGTTTGGCGTTTGGTTTTCTGTTCCCGGTGGCGTGCTTGATGCTTGGCTGGCGGTTTTTGGATGAGGAGGTTGCCCGCTGGATGGGGATTTGATTTCGGCATCCTCTGGTTCCTTGGCTGGCGGCAAATAACGATCTACATTGATTTGATCAACATGCAAAGCCGCCCGGATCGTTGGCGAAGCAGTATCCAGTACATGAATATGGCCGGCCAGTGCGGATTCATCCAACCTGATATTCAACGGATCCAGCTTTATCACCCCATTCTTTTGTTGCAATACCACATCAGCGCTGAGACGGGTCAACATGGTCGGATCCAGTGTTTCCATTGTGATGCCAAACAAGTTGGCGAATTGTTTGGCATGCATCTCATGCCAGTGAAGGGTCGCTTGGATTTCAGGAGTTGCGCGGAGTGCGTTCACCGATATTTCGCCATCCGCTTTGATGTGCGGCCCGATCAAGTGTAGATCGCTGATGGATAAGGTGTCTTGCGCCAAGTCCAATGCCATTTGCGCAGATAACTCAACCGGCATGGTTGATGATTGGCCGAATAAAGGGCTTTCAGCCACCAAATTGATGACGAGATCCGCCAGGTTAAAACTTTGCATGTCCCGCGCAATTTGCAATTGCGCTTTAATGCCGACTTCACTTGCAAAGGCGGGTTGAGCGCTATGGATCTTGAAGCGACTTTGCACCGGTGAATCAGCGCCCGGATATAACCCATAGGTGGTTAAATCAAAATGATCCAAACGGTATGCTTGCCCAGCCTGTTGGTCTTGCCAGTGAACGCTGGCGTCACGTATTTGTATGCCTTGAATGGAAAATGCGACATGAGGAGCGGCAGGTTGCTCTGTTTGATTAACCTGATTAACTGGCGTGGTGGATGCGGCTGCCTGACTTGTGGGCGGACTATGCTGCTGCATATCCGACCAATTGGTCGAGCCAGCGGTATTCTTCACTAAATCCAGTTGCAAGCCTTCCAGAATCAAAGTATCGACTTCAATTTGTCGTTTTAGCAAAGGGAATAATTTGACTTTTAAGCCCAGTTGTTTGATTTGGGCGAAAGGTCGCTCGCCGAAGCCTGCTGCATTGCCCAGCGTGACTTGGCCGGTCTCAATGCCTAGCCAGGGGAAAACAGATAACCGAAGATCCTGTTGTATGTGTAAGTCACGCCCGGTTTGTTGTTTGACCAGATCGGCGATCTGTTCTTTATAGTCGTTGGGGTCGATAACGAACGGCAAAATAATGGCTGCCGCCACCAGTAAAAATACTGACGCCAGCAACAGGCCGAATAACCATTTGATGAATTTGAGCATGGGTATCACTCTGACGATGGAGGATTGTCGGATTACTGTGCAGGATTTTAGCCCAAGTGGCGATCAGTATCGGCTAAAAACACGCGAGGATAGGCTAAATCAAATTTAGATCGTCAATGGGTTAGCGTGCTAAGTTGGTATGTGTGGAATTTCATGACTATGTCGAATATTTGCGTGGGGCGATTTCCGTTGCGCATGTGCAATCTGTCTGCGCCGAGTGTCTCGACAGCTTGATAGAACGGTGCTCTTGAACCTAGCGTCGGCGACAATAATTGGTGTACAGGTGGCTGGCAATGAAAACCTCCCCAACTGATTCGTGCGCTAAAAGCCAGAGCCAGCATATTTGACCAGCCATTGCGCCTTAGAGATCGTTTGGTGATGAAACGAAACACAAGACCAGTTTGCTTGTTGGATGAGAAAATAAGCGCTTCTGTCCGACGAGTTATTTGGAAAGATCAATGTTCACGCCTCGACTTAGCAGTTCTTCTTGGCGTGGCGCCAGATAGTCTGTATAGGAAGCATAGTCTTTATAATAGCCACCACTGACATAACGAAATACTTCCTTGTAGTGAAAACTGTAGAGCAATCCATCAATGCGTGTGATTTCTTTTCCGTTGGTGAACAAAACCACCCCTGGCCGGTAATTGAGTTTCAGTTTGGCGGCCCAATTTTTCGGTGTGGTTTGTTTGCCTTGGGGATCAATAATGGTCTGGTTTGAATCTGCGTCCAGGCGCACTACTGTGAAGGCGGACATTTCGTGCTTCACTTCATCCGAATTCAAGATGGTGTCGTGGACTTCATTGCATTGCTTTCTGCAAGCTTTGTCTTCGAATATCACCGCCAATGGGCCTGAGACTGCGGAGAGATTCGAGATCTCCTTAAACAAGGGATGGGTCCTTAATGCATAGTCTGAATCAGTGATGTTCTGCTGGGCGAGATAGCTCGACAGAGCTTGGGTTTGATAGGATGAGCTGCTGACATATTGCAGAATCTTCTTGAACTGATCTCGTGCCCGGTAACCATTCAGCCGTGCCACAGCTTCATTATCCGCATTTAAAAAAAGTATGGTTGGCGTGTAGCGCACTTTCAATTGCGTCGCCAGGGCTTTCTCCGAGAAGGCGAGATCTTCATTAAATTCAATCTCCCGGTCTCCCTTGATATTAATGGCGATGACATCAAAGTCCTTGGCGATTTGATCTCTAATTGGTCCTGAGCGAAAGTTCTCGTTGAGCATCCGGTCACAGTAAGGACACTCATTGAGATGGAAGAAAAGCAACACATGTTTATTTTGTTCTGTGGCTTCTTCCACATCTGCGGCGATATCGAGAAAACTTTCTTTGAACCAAACTGGCATTTCGTGCCCGACACCGCCAGTAATATTGCCTCGAAGCGTTGAGGCTGTTTCTATCGCGTGCGCTGAAGTTGATAAAACTGCAAGCAATACGAGGGAAGAAATTAACTGCCAGAAATGAGCTTTTGTCATGATTAGACCTTATTGCAAATGGTTGAGCATGGATTCTTTGGTGATCTCACCGATGACATGTTGCCGTTGACCGTCGGGCCGAATTACGATCGGCTCAGATAAGTTCTTAATATCTAACATGCGTGTGAGATTATGTCCTCGATCAACATTGATTTTAAAGATTTTTGGATTGATTCCATCATCTTCTTGCAAGATTGTTTTGATAATCGATTCGTTCACTCGACACGAACGGCACCAGAGCACCCAAAACGGTAGTGGTCAAATAATTTCGTATCGTCTGATACATTGCTTATCATCAATGCATGGCATCGACAGAATTTGCTTCCAATCTATGGCCAAACAGGTTTTTATACGCCCCCGTAAATGTGTTTGAACATCTTCTCTTTTCTCTGAACCCTGGCGGTTTCGGCGAACCATTTAAACTGGAATTTTGTTGCGCTTATGATTTCGCTTAGAACCTATGTCTACATTGATGCACTGCAACCGCAGTTAGCCGCTTATATGGCCACGGTCTCTCAGGGTTTTTTGCCGGTGCCAGGTGATGCGTGTTTGTGGATTGAGGTGTCTCCCGGCATGGCGGTGCATCGCTTGACGGATACGGCGCTTAAGTCAACCCGGGTTCATTTGGCTCAGCAAGTGGTGGAGCGCGCCTATGGTTCCATGGTGGTGCATCAGCGCGATCAAAGTGATGTGGTGGAGGCGGGCCGCTTGATTCTACAGGCGATGGGTGCTCAGGTTGAGGATCGGGAAACCTGTCGCATCGCCTGGCAGGAGATTATCCGTGGCATGACACCTGATCACACCGTGTTGATCAATCGCCAGGAAAGACGTGGTTCAATGATTTTACCGGGCCAAAGCATGTTTATCCTGGAGACGGAGCCAGCGGGTTATATCGTTTACGCCGCCAATCAGGCGGAAAAGGCTGCCAACATCACTATCATTGATGTGAAAGCCGTTGGTGCGTTTGGTCGCCTGACCTTGGCGGGTCGTGAAGGTGATGTGGATGAGGCGGCGGCGGCCGCGATCGCCGCGATACAGCGACCAATGGGAACCTGATATGCATCGTCATGCGCTGCTGACCTTACTCAATGAATATCAAACGCCAGTGCTGGCAGAGGCTGGTTATGTGGAACGCACCAAACGTTTTGTCATGGCGCATGAGGATTGTTTTAATACGGATCTGATGCCGGGTCATGTCACGGGTTCCGCCTGGGTTGTTAACCCTGGGCGGGATAGTGTTTTGTTATTGCATCATAAGAAACTGGATCGTTGGTTCCAGCCTGGTGGTCATGCGGACAGCGATGCGGACATCCGTCGCGTCGCGTTGCGGGAGACTGCCGAAGAAACAGGTTTGAGCCCGGAGCATATCAAGCTACTCAGTCAGCGTATCTTTGATGTGGATATCCATACAGTGCCGGCCAACCGGTTTGGCCCTCGTCATGTGCATTTTGATATCCGCTTTTTGCTGGAAATCGATGATCGGTGTCCGATACCCGGCAACAAGGAATCACATCAGATTTTGTGGGTGGCTTTGCACCAAGCCGTACGGTATAACCATAATTTATCCACTTACCGTATGGTGGAAAAAACCCGGCGGCTATTCATTTGATCATTGGGTGTGACATAGCGCCATCATGAGAGCGAGCCTGGGCGATACATACGACATGATCTACACAACAACAAGGAATACCGATTAATGAAAACATGGCTTTTCCCTGGACAGGGTTCCCAACATGCAGGTATGGGCGCTGAATTGTTTGATGAATTTCCCGAATTGACGGCTCAAGCCGATGCGATTTTGGGTTATTCCATAAAAACCTTGTGCGTGGAGGATCCCCAGCAGCAGTTGCAGCAAACCGCTTATACTCAACCAGCTTTGTATACTGTGAATGCGCTGACTTATTTCCAACACATCAAGAATGGCGACAAACCGGACTTTCTCGCTGGACATAGCTTGGGTGAATACAATGCGCTGCTGGCCGCTGGATCTTTTGATTTCGTCACAGGCTTAAAGTTGGTGCAGCGACGGGCTGAATTGATGAGTCAGGCGTCAGGTGGCGCCATGGCTGCTGTGCTGAATGTTTCGGTTGAGCAAATCCAGACCTTGTTGGCAGAGGCTGATTTAGCCGGTATTGATATCGCCAATTACAATTCGCCGTCACAAACGGTCATCAGCGGTTTGCAGGCAGATATTGATCGGGCGGCGGCATTGTTTGAGCAACATGCCGTGCGTTGCATGAGATTGAAAGTCAGCGGCGCGTTCCATTCCCGCTATATGCGCCCCGCTTCAGAAGCCTTCCAGGATTTTCTCAGCGCTTTTGAGTTCAACGAGCTGAAAATACCGGTGATCGCCAATACCCATGCGCTGCCTTATGAACAGGCTGACATTGCGGATAACCTGGTGGCTCAGATTTCTCATTCTGTCCGATGGGTTGAAAGCATCCATTATTTGATGGCACAGGGAGAAATGACTTATACGGAAATTGGCCCTGGCAAAGTTTTGACCAAACTGATGAAAAAGATTCAGGCATAAGGCTGGACGATTTCAAGCCTTTGGGGCGGATAAACTTGTTGTTCATCGCTTTACATACCTTCCCAGAAGGCCGAGTCTTTTGCCAGAAACTGGTCAAATGGGATGTAATGCGATCCGTCACAGGAGAAATTCAACCCAACGATGCCGTTGAAAATATTCACCGACCCTGCGCGCAGATAAATGGTTTCATCCGCAAGGCGCAGGTGTTTGAAGGTCGTGAAAATGGCGCGGATATGCTTTTTCGGTATCACGGCTTCTTTGGGATAGTTTCTGTGCGGGTAAGCCAGACAGATATCGGGATCGACCAGATCGTCAAACTGAATCACTTGATAACGGTATGGATCGTCCAGCGTCCAGATGGTTGCGCGGCTGCTGGAGAAATGGATTTTTAAATGGAAAATACCATTTTCGCTGATCAACTCGTCCACCACCGAAATCACCAAGTCGATGTTGTCATCCAGGCGACTCTGGATTCGCTTTTGCTCAAACAGGTGGCTGCGAATCGCCGGGTCGCCTTTCATTTGCCGCCAGCGGGATGGGTCGGTATAGATTTCCTTGGTAATCGGTAGCGCGCGCAAGTCAAAATCCGCTCCCAGATAACCGATATGCTGCCCTCCCTGATGAATTTTCTGAATGGCAGTGACGGATGGACGATTGGCGCGCAGGCTGATGTAGGCGTCTGACAGGCCCATTTCACGGTTTTGATCAAATTGCCGTATATAGGGGCGTTGGGAACGGTCGCGGCCAAAATCTTTTTGTACCAGCCCATCCATAGAGGCGTTGGCGCTGATTTGCCGGGCCTGGATGTCCAGAACATACAAAAAGGTCACATAGGGCACGATCGGTATCGACATCTGGATAAGTTGATCCATCGCCTCTTTGTTTCCCCAGAATTCAGAGCAACGGCTGGCGACCTGCTGCATTGGATCCACAAGCATGTTGTACAACATGGCGCGCTGTTGTCTGATACGTTGTTGTAAAGGGGATTCGTCGGACGGATGGTTTACATTCTGCATGGGATCAGCGTTAAATCAGCATTGGCGAGCATGTGCAGGATACTTTGCCGGTATTACACGAAAGTTGTCGCCAAGCGTTTTTCAATTAACCAGTGATAATGGCTCAAGTGTTTTTGCCATCGAAATAGCGTGATGGTTCAGTGGTTGCCTGGGCCAGGCATGGGGAAGGGTTTCACATTGGAACTACCACCATCCATGTCCAGAATTTTGTTTTGTCCACGTTTTTCCACTTCGTCAATACGGATAATGGCGTGCATGGGCAACAGCAGACGGGTGACGCCGCTGAATTCATTTTTCAATTTCTCTTCGGCGGGATCAATGACGACTGAAGTATGTTCATCAAATAACAGATCGTGCACCTCAATAAAGCCATATAATTCAGCCTGATTGACTTGTTCAGCATGGACTTGATAAACCTTTCCGTTATTGTGGAAGGCGATACGGAATATTTGCATTGTATTGTAATGATGGCCTGATGGATTTGGGTTAATTCTACGCTTTTGTTGCGCTTGATAGGCTGCGAAAAAGTCATTCGGGTTTGCCTTCGCTCTCATGGTGATACGCTCTAACACTCAATATCAGCAGATTTTGATTTTTCTATGAAACTTTTTAAACAGCTTGAATCCTTTCACGCAGGCGATTCGGTTGATCTGGAAAGCGCATTGCAGGCTTTGCCCTGGAACGCGGATGGATTGATACCGGCGATCGCTCAACAATATGACACGCATGAAGTGCTGATGATGGCATGGATGAATGAAGTCGCGCTACGCGAAACTTTGGCAACAAACCGGGTTTGTTACTGGTCGCGTTCGCGTCAGGCATTATGGCGCAAAGGCGAGTTATCGGGCCAGATGCAGCATCTCCGTGAACTGCGCTTGGATTGCGACGGCGATACTATTCTGATGCAGGTTGATCAGACGGGAGCTGCTTGCCATACCGGTCGGCGGGACTGTTTTTACAATAAAGTTGATGGGAATCAATTGGTGGTTGATAAGCATCCGTTGATTGACCCGGAAGCCTTGTATGGTGGGTGATACGTTGAAAATTGAGGCGATTCCTGCATTTGAGGATAACTATATCTGGCTTCTGAGCCGTGGCGGTGATTCAGGTTGCATGGTGGTTGATCCTGGCGATGAGGGACCTGTTCAGGACATATTGGCGAGCCGTGGGTTACGTTTGAGTGCCATACTGGTCACGCATCATCATTTTGATCATACGGGCGGCATTCAAGGCTTGAAATCCGCTTGGCCGGAGGCTGTGGTTTATGGGCCGAAACAGGAGTCGATTAAAACGGTTGAAAGGCCTGTGCAGCAGGGCGACCGAATTGTTGTACCGGATTCAGGCCTCACTTTTGAAGTTTTGGATGTGCCGGGCCATACAGCGGGGCATGTCGCTTATTACACGGCAGGGGCATTGTTTTGCGGCGATACTTTGTTTGCAGGCGGCTGTGGCCGGGTGTTCAGCGGCACTTTCGCGCAGTTAAGCCAATCTTTGCAGAAATTGGCCGCGCTTCCGGGCGATACTCAGGTGTATTGCGCGCATGAATATACTCAGGATAATCTGGGATTCGCGCAATGGGTTGAGCCGGATAACCCGGCCTTATTGCATCGTATCCGGCAGGTCAATGCGCAACGTTCACATGACCTTAGCACGGTGCCATCAACCTTAGCCGAGGAACTGGCGACTAACCCTTTCATGCGAACTGATCAGACGGAGGTGATTGCCGCAGCGGAGCGTTGGTCGGGGCGAACCTTGTCCAACGGTGAAGAGGTATTCCAGGCAATCAGAACCTGGAAGGATAAAGAATATGACTGATATCCTGATAAAGAACGCTTTGATGGTTAATGAAGGGCAAATCCGAGCAGGGGATTTACTCATCCGTGCGGGTCGCATTGCACAGATTGATGATGCCATCACAGCGCCGCAGGCGCAGATTATTGATGCTGGAGGGCGGTATTTATTGCCAGGCATGATTGATGATCAAGTGCATTTTCGTGAACCTGGGTTGACCGATAAAGCGGATTTGTTCACCGAATCTCAAGCGGCGCTGGCGGGTGGTATCACCAGCTTTTTTGATATGCCGAATACCAACCCGCAAACTGTCACTTGTGATGCGCTTGAGCAGAAATTCGCGTTGGCAGCGGGACGGGCTTGGGGCAATCATGCCTTTTATCTGGGCGCGACCAATGACAATGTGGATGAAATCCGCCGCCTGCGACCGGACCAAACCTGCGGCATCAAAATCTTTATGGGCGCTTCCACTGGCAACATGTTGGTGGATAACCCGCAGACTTTGGAGCACATTTTTCGTGATGCACCCACGATTCTGGTGACACATTGTGAGGATACGCCGACGGTTCAGGCGAATGAGGCCGTTTATCGGGAACGGTATGACGAAGAGGGGATGATGCCATATCACCACCTGATTCGTAGTGAAGAAGCTTGTTGGTTATCGTCATCCATGGCGGTTGATCTGGCCAAGCGGGAAGGCGCGCGTTTGCATGTGCTGCATTTGACCACAGCGCGTGAGATGGCGTTGTTCACCAGCGGCTCATTGGAAAATAAGCAGATAACCGCCGAAGCCTGCGTGCATCATTTGTATTTCAGCGCGGATGATTATGCTGACCGGGGTAGTCTGATTAAATGTAACCCGGCGATCAAAACCCCAGCGGATCGTGCTGCACTGCGGCAGGCGTTGGTGGATGACAAGTTAGATGTCATCGCAACAGACCATGCGCCGCATCAATTGGTGGAAAAGCAGCGGATGTCTTACTTTGGTATGCCTGCTGGTTTGCCGCTGGTGCAACATGCTTTGTGCATGGCGTTGGAGTTGACGCATGATGGCGTACTGAGTTTGCCTCGCGTTGTGCATAAAGTGTCCCACGCCCCAGCCAAGTTGTTTGGCATTGCTGAGCGGGGTTTCCTGCGCGAAGGTTATTGGGCCGATTTGACGCTGGTGGATATGCAGAAAACGGATACGGTGCGGCGCGAAGACGTGTTATATAAATGCGGTTGGTCGCCACTGGAAGGCGATACTTTACGCTCTACGGTCGTGATGACCTGGGTGAATGGTGAGCTGAAATATGATCAGGGGCGTTTTATTGGCGCGCCGAATGGTCAAAGATTGGTCTTTAATCGTTGACGGATCTTTCGAATGCGACGTTAGTTAGCCGCCGGTCATACTCATAAAACGCACCACTTGAGCACCATCGGCGAGGCGATCTGCATCAAAATCATGGCCTTCCGGCTTATGTCGCATCGCTTGGAGAATTAAGGCTTTCAGCTCGGCGTCAGTCGCGCCATCGCGTAGCGGCTGGCGCAGGTCAAGGTCATTCTCCTGTCCAAGACATAAAAACAAGGTTCCGGTGCAAGTGAGTCGCACCCGGTTGCAGGTCGCGCAGAAATTATGGCTGTAAGGGGTAATGAAGCCGATGCGCTGGCCCGTTTCGGCAATCTGTTGGTAACGCGCCGGGCCACTCGTCTGATACGTGGATGGCGTTAGTGTCCAACGTTGCTTCAGGCGTTCGCGCACCTTGTCCAACGACAGGAAATGAGCATCGCGCAGATCGCCGATTTCACCCAATGGCATGGACTCAATTAAACTGAGGTCATAACCACGTTCACCACACCAAATCACCAGTTGTTCGATTTCGTGCGCATTAACGTCTTTCAATGCCACCGTGTTAATTTTGATTTTCAAGCCGATTTGCGCCGCTGCCTGGATGCCATCCAACACTTGATTAAGATCGCCGAGGCGGGTTAATTGATGAAAACGTTGCGCATCCAGCGTATCCAATGAAACATTGACTCGACGCACGCCAGCTTCGTAAAGCGCACTCGCATAACGCGATAATAAAGCGCCATTCGTGGTCAGTGTGAGTTCATCCAGACCGTGACCAATATGTTGGCCCAGGCGGTGAAACAAGGCACCCACATCCCGCCGCACCAATGGTTCGCCGCCGGTCACTCTGAGTTGACGTACGCCCAACTCGATAAAAATACGACCCAGGCGGCTGAGTTCCTCCAGCGTCAGGACTTGTTGGCGGGGCAGGAAGGTCATTTCCTCGGCCATGCAATAATTGCAGCGGTAATTGCAGCGGTCAGTGACTGAGAGTCTTAGATAAGTGATGTTGCGTCCGAAGGTATCTTGCATCCGGCGTTACTCCAGACCAAATCAGGGTGAGTAAAATGAGTTAAATCAGGGTCGCGATCAATTGCATCAAACCAAATGCCGCCAAACCAGCGGCGACGTCATCCAGCATGATACCCAGCCCACCGCCAATCTGACGATCCAGGTAGCTGATCGGCCAGGGTTTGAAGATGTCAAACAACCGAAACAACGCGAATCCTAATAAGATCCATAATCCACCGTCTGGCGCGGCGATCATTGTGATCAAATAACCCGCTATTTCGTCCCAAACGATGCCAGGATGGTCATGTACGCCTAATTGGCGGGCCGACCAGTCGCAGATAGCGATGCCTGACATTACCACTGCGAAAACGACCAGTAAATAACCCCATTCCGGTAGACTGGACAATGGCACATATAATCCGACCGCAGCCAGCGTTCCCAGAGTGCCTGGCGCTTTGGGCGAGCACCCGGTTCCAAAACCGAATGCCAGAAAATGAATTGGATGCGTTAAGTCCGGTTGTGGCGGTTTCTTGGAAGCCTGCTTCTTCATCATGGTTTTCAAGCCGGTATTGGTCGAAAAGTCTTTATCATTGCTCTCTTGAGTTGTAGATATGGCCACCTTTCTCAAGGTATTGTGCAAATACGCTGACCGCGTGATTACGTTCAACCTTGTCAATGACCTCAATTCCCCGACGGGTCAACTCGCCAATCCAATCAACAGGTTTAGGCCCTTCATCAAAGCCAATCTCTCTCGCATCCTGACTTAATGCGCCCGTTACGAATCGGGTAACTCCTGACCAGGGAATAGCGCCAAAACACATCGCACAAGGTTCTGTGCTGGATACGATTTCATGCTTGGTTGTTTCTGCGCCGCCTAGATCGTATGCGCCAAGCTTTTTTTGCGCGACTGCAATGGCGACCATTTCTGCGTGGAGTATGGACATGCCCCCTGTCATGACAAGGTTCACTCCCAACGATATCAGTTTGTTTGAAGCCATCTCAAATATGGCGGTGGCGAACGGACCGCCAGTTTCTCTTAAGATGTTTTCATGAGCTGCATGAATGACAAAGTCCATTTTTTCGTTTAAAGAATTTGTCGGGGCATATTGCTCACAATAGCCATCGATCCAATCTGGCAGGATAATTTCGATGCTATGCGGTTGCTTATTCATTTTCCTCAGCTTATCCGTCAATTCAGTCATGATGGATGCTTCAAGCGTTGTTAATCGGCTAGTAGATTGGAATAGCGCTATATCCTTTTGCTTGGTAGCCAATCAAAGAGACGAAAGTGTTTCCAACGGCTGGTATGTTCGGTAGGAGTTCGTTGGATTCTATGCCGAACAACCGGCCTGCGACTGAACAAGCCTCCATTTTGACGCCAGGGCGTTTGTTGAGATCAGCCAGCAGCTTGGCGACTTCATCCAGATGAATGTGTTGCTCAAGAGGGATTTGTTCACGTTCTGTGGAAATCAGCAGTAATGATTGGCCACGAAACGTAAAGATCATGTCCGGCGTAACATTTTGGCGGGCAAGGTCATCGTAAGTCTCTTGGATAACCTTTAGGTATAGCGTCAGCTTCTTTGGGTTCCCCATATTGATATCCCACACGACTTTTCCAGTGGTTATTCCTTCAAGTGCTGCATGGTCAGTGGGTTTTTCGCTTTGCGCCAGGGCAGGGGTGATAAAAAGCATCGAGCTGACGATGAGGGCGAGCGCGTTCATAAGGTGGTGGTGCATGGTTTTTTATCCTGTGCTTGTTTGGAGGTTATCAATGTTAGGTATTTAGTTATTTCAGCGCTATTTTTTCTGCAATCAGGGTGGCTAATTTTTCGAAATCCTTTTTTGCGCTTTGCACCGCATTGAATTTCACTGACGCATCTGACTTTGTGTGGCGGCTTCCGGTTCCATATCCCAGAGTTTCTCGATTTCGTAATAATCCCGCACTTTGGCTTGCATGGCATGTAGCACGACGCCATTTAAATCCACCAAAGCCCATTCGCCTTCTTGCAGGCCTTCCTGGCCGATAGCGGGTTCGCCAGCCTGTTTGGCTTTGAAGGCGACCGTTTCTGCCATGGATTTGACGTGACGCGCCGAAGTGCCTGAAGCGATGACCAGAAAATCCATAATGCTGGTGCGTCCCCGTACATCCAATACCCGCACATCCAAGGCTTCCATATCGGCCAAAGCCTGCACCACCAAATCACGTAATGTTTCTATCTGCATATAGCTCCCGGTATTTTGTTGCATGGGGGTTCATGATAAAGCATAAAGATGATGCTGATGAATATAATCCAATACTTGCGGAGGCAGTAAGTAATCCGCCTGTCGTCCCTGTTGCAAACATTGGCGTATTTGAGTGGAGGAAATGGCGAGTTGGGTGACGGGCTGGCAATAAATGCCGCCTGCTGACCGTTGATTAAATGCGTCTACATCCTGGCATTCGCCTTGTTCAAGCCAGCGTTTAAGCGAATGATGGGGGGGGGATGCATGATCTGGACGTTGCATTACCACAATATTCGCCAGTTGCAGAATGGATTCCGGTTCGCGCCAGGCGGCGAAGTGGTTGAAAGCGTCGCCGCCTAACAGTAGGCAGAATCTTTGGCCCGGCATTTCGGCATGCAGCCAACGCAGGGTATCAATCATATAAGAGTGGCCGCCGCGTTTGATTTCGCCATCATCCGCCAGTAATTGATCTTGTTGACGCAACGCCAGTCGCAACATGGTCAGGCGGTGTTCGGCGCTGGCGCCCGGCTGTGCTTTGTGCGTCGCTTGATACAGTGGCATCATGCGCACTTGTCGTAAGTTTAATGTTTCCAGCACATCCAGGGCGATGCGTAAGTGGCCATGGTGTACAGGGTCAAATGCGCCTCCTAAAATGCCAATCATGTATTCAACCTATTTATCATCATGAGTGCTTTACTCCGCCGACAACTCAAACAGCGTCGCCTTGATATACCGGCCAAACAACGCGTACAGGCGAACTGGCGCATTAACCAGCGGATACAGGCGTTGCCTGAGTTTAAACGGGCTAAACGTCTGGCGGCCTATGTCGCTTGTAAGGGCGAAGCCGACCCGTTGCCCAGTCTGATTTCAGCTTATCGTGTTGGTATGACTTGCTATTTGCCGGTATTGCATCCTTTTTTGCCCGGGCGGTTGTTATTCGCCGTTTGGACGCCCGATACGCCGATGCGAAAAAACCGGTTCAATATTCCTGAACCGGCTTATGCTTTCTCTACCTGCATCAAGCCCAGTTTACTGGATGTCGTACTGACACCGCTATTAGGGTTTTCTCAAAGTCGCCATCGTCTGGGAATGGGCGGGGGGTTTTATGACCGTACTTTTGCGTATCGGCGGCGGCGCAGAATTTGGCGTGGCCCACAATTGATTGGCGTCGCATTTGATGAGCAGCAATGTTCCCAATGGGATATCAAGCCCTGGGATATTGCGTTGGATAAAGTGGTGACTCAATCCTTATGTCTGATCCCATCAACATCCTGACCGATCAAAGCCGTTTGAGTCGTTTTGATCAGTGGCTTTTCCGGCTCGAATCGGCATTGACCTTGTTTGGCGGCGTGATCATCTTAGCGCTGGTATTGCTGGCCGTGGGCAATATTCTTGGGCGTTGGCTGTTTGATTTACCCATCAACGGCTATATTGATTGGGTTGAACAGGCGATGGCCTTTATGGCGTTTCTGGGGATCGCTTATACCCAGCGGCTGGGAGGGCATATCCGCATGGATGTTGTGGTTGGCCGCTTGAGCAAAGCGCGCCTGTGGTTCGTTGAATTGGTTTCCAGTGTATTGATGTTAGGGCTGATTTTAGTGCTCATTTACGGCTCTTACTTACATTTCAATCGAACGTTTGTGCTGGGTGACTCCTCTCTCGATATTGATTTGCCGACTTGGCCTGCCAAATTGGTGGTACCGGTTGCGTTGAGTTTTCTGGCGCTGCGGTTAAGCGTGCAAATCATGGCTTGTCTGCGTGCATTAACTTATCCCAACAAACTGCCGATCGTGATTCCGCAAAGCGAAAATCCAGCGCAGACCGCAGTGCGTGAGGCCGATGTATTGTTAAAAGGTGATGATGCATGAACATGGTCTGGCAGCAGATGGCCACCATGTCATCCATTGATATCGGTTTATGGGTCACTGGTTTGATGCTGGTTTTGGTGGTGCTCGGAATGCGGGTGGCGTTCGCGGCGGCTTTGGCCGGTTTCTTAGGATTGTTGTGGATTTTCACTGCCAAACTGGGGTTTGAGAAAGGCCTGATGGTGGCGATAAAAATGGCGGGAACCATCCCGCATTCCAAAATATCGACGGTCGCTTTGTCTTTGATTCCGACTTTCATTTTAATCGGTTTTCTCGCTTATCATGCCGGTCTTACCCGCGCTTTATTTGAGGCGGCAAAACGTTGGGTTGGCTGGTTGCCTGGCGGCATGGCGGTCGCCACGGTGTTTTCCACCGCCGGATTCGCGGCGGTCTCGGGCGCATCTGTCGCCACTTCCGCCGTGTTCGCACGCATCGCGATTCCAGAGATGCTGAAATTGGGTTATGACAAACGTTTTGCGGCGGGCGTGGTGGCGGCGGGTGGTACTTTGGCTTCGTTGATTCCACCGTCGGCGATATTGGTCATTTATGCCATTATCGTTGAACAGGATGTCGGCGCTTTGTTGATGGCGGGTTTTTTGCCAGGTATCGTCTCCGCACTGATTTATGCCGGGCTGGTGATTGTGCTTGCTCGCTTACGTCAGGATTTGGGGCCGCCGGTGCAGGGCTACGGTTGGCGGGAGCGGTTCGCCGCATTGCCGGGTGCATTGCCGATCTTTATCGTGACCGGTATTATTTTCGTCTGCATCTATGGTGGCGTGGGCACGCCGACCGAAGCAGGCGCACTCGGCGCATTCATCATTCTCTGTCTGGCCGCGTACAAAGGCATGCGATGGCACGACTTGCGGGGCGCGTTGCTGGAAACCGCCAAACTGACCGCGATGATCTTCACCATTATCTGGGGGGTGCTGTTATATGTGCGCTTTCTCGGTTTTGCCGATCTGCCCGGAACTTTCGCTGATTGGATCAGCGGTTTGGAACAAAGCCCATTACTGACGTTGATCCTGATTTTATGTGCTTATGCCATTCTGGGCATGTTTATGGATGCTATTGGCATGTTGTTGCTGACTTTGCCGGTCGTTTACCCGGCGGTGATCGCGTTGAACGGAGGGGTGGGTGTCAGTGCGGCCGATTCCGCCTTTGGTTTATCCGAGACGGGCTGCGCCATCTGGTTCGGCATTATTGTCGTCAAAATGGCCGAGCTTTGTTTGATTACGCCGCCCATCGGGTTGAACTGCTTTGTCGTCGCGGGTGTGCGCCCGGAATGTTCCGTACAAGATGTGTTTCGTGGCGTGACGCCTTTTTTCATCGCCGACATACTGACTATCGCCGTATTAATCCTCATGCCGCAGATTGTGCTGTGGTTGCCAAGCCTGATAGGAGCTGTTTGATCAAGCCTGCGCAGATGATGGGCGGTATGTTATATTGCCGCCGCTTAACCAATCCCGGTTAGGTGAATTTCACGGAGTGCATGATGAGTGAAGATAAAGCGGCGTTAGAAGCGGAAAAAGCAACCTTGATCAGCGAAATGCTGGAATTGCAAAAGCAATTCATTGATCGTGAACATGATGGCGGCATCTCAGGCAAGGATTATTACTATAGCCAGGATGGTTTGCTCAAGGACTATCGTGAGACTTACATGGAAAAAGCCATGCGTGTTGTTGAAATCTCTCATAAGTTAGTCGGTTCAAGCGCCGTGTAAGCGTTCCAATCAGGTAATTGCCTTAAAAGACCCGCCGATGGCGGGTTTTTTCGTTTTAGCCAAATAGTGGTATTATTTTGGCACTCTCACTATTAGAGTGCTAAACAACTGGCACCCCTGATTGAGGAGTGCTAGTCTGATCGTATATTAAGAAATGGCGTAGCTGGATGTGTTGGGTTATGAGAATACATTTTCGTAATCCGCTGATTTAAGGAAGCCGGATTCAGGGAAGTAACTACACGAGACTTCTACGGGCATTTCGCCTGGGACATAGATAATCAAGTGGCGTGGTTTAAATTGATGACTAATACAGCGATTTCCCCTCTTTTACCCACTGGTAGTATGGACGCCTATATCAATGCGGCGTTTCAGTTGCCTATGCTGAGCGCGGAGCGTGAGAAGGCGTTGGCAATCCGCTACCGTGATGATCAGGATTTGGCGGCGGCGCGTGAGCTGATTTTTGCGCATTTACGTTTTGTCGTGCGCATCGCGCGTAATTACAATGGCTACGGACTGCCGCAGCAGGATCTGGTGCAGGAGGGCACGATCGGCTTGATGAAGGCGGTGCGGCGCTTTGACCCGGATATTGGCGTGCGTCTCGTTTCTTTCGCCGTGCATTGGGTCAAAGCTGAGATGCATGAATATATTTTGCGTAATTGGCGCATTGTCAAGGTGGCGACCACCAAGGCGCAGCGCAAACTGTTTTTCAATTTGCGCAGTGCGAAACAACGTTTGGGCTGGTCTTCACCGGAAGAGGTTGCCGGGATTGCAGAAGATCTTGGGGTTAAGCCTGAAACCGTGTTGGAAATGGAGGCGCGTATGTCCAGCCAGGATATCGCGTTTGATGGGCCACAAGCTGATGAGGAAGATGCCGTTAATTTTGCGCCATCGGCTTATCTGGCGGATATGCGCCACGAACCGGCCAGTCAATTTGAAACCTTGGATAGCGAACATCGCCAACAGGAAGCGCTGTATCAAGCATTGGCTGGTCTGGATGCGCGCAGTCGCGATATTTTACAGCGCCGTTGGTTGAGTGAGTCTAAAGCCACTTTACATGAATTGGCGGATGAGTACGGCGTATCTGCCGAGCGTATCCGGCAGATTGAAAAAGTGGCGATGCAAAAAATGAGAACCGCGATTATGGCGTGAAATGCGTTGCATTTTTTCGCGTCATTGATATCTCGCCTCAGTGTGTTTTGTGGTGATTAAATTCGCCGAAACCTGTCAATAGGTGCTATTTGGCACCCTCATCTTAATTACGTGCTGGTTGCTAAATGCACTGCAGCAATCAACACGGCCTGACTTAAGCAAACTATGACGAATTACGATGCCTCCGCCATTGAAGTGTTGCGTGGCCTGGAACCGGTGCGTAAACGTCCCGGTATGTATACCAACACGGATCGGCCTGATCATCTTGCGCAGGAGGTGATTGATAATAGCGTTGATGAAGCGTTGGCTGGGTATGCCCGGCAAATTGATGTGACGCTTTATCAGGATGGCTCGATTGAAATCAGCGATGATGGACGCGGCATGCCGGTTGATCTGCATCCACAACAAAATCTTCCGGGCATTGAGGTGTTGCTCACGCAACTGCATGCAGGGGGCAAGTTCTCCAATAAAAATTATCAATTCTCAGGCGGTTTGCATGGTGTAGGCGTTTCAGTTGTGAATGCGTTGTCTGAACGTTTGGATGTATGGATCAAGCGTGATGGGGAAGAGCATCATATCGCCTTCGCCAAAGGACAGAAAGTGATCGATCTGCAAGCGATGGGTAAAGTCAATAAAAAGGATACGGGTACGCGTCTGCGCTTTTATCCGGAAGCCGCATTTTTTGATAAGCCGAGTTTCAGCATTCGTCGTTTACAGCAGGTATTACGCGCTAAAGCGGTGCTTTGCTCCGGTTTACGGATTCGTTTTTATCAGGAAGGCCAGGCTGAGCATGATGAATGGTGTTATCAAGAGGGTCTCTCTGATTACCTGGTGGATGCGCTTCAAGGGCAGGAACGGATACCGGAAAAGTTATTCACGGATCATGTGGTCAAAGACGCGGGAACTGCTGAGTGGGCATTGGCTTGGTTGCCAGAGGGTGGAGATGTGGTAACGGAAAGTTACGTTAATCTGATTCCGACCATTCAGGGAGGGACGCATGTTAATGGATTGCGTACTGGATTGACTGAGGCGATTCGTGAATTTTGTGAATTTCGCAACTTGTTGCCGCGTGGCGTCAAGCTGGCACCAGATGATGTGTGGAGTAATGTCAGTTATGTCTTATCGATAAAACTGGCTGAGCCGCAATTCTCCGGGCAAACCAAAGAGCGCCTTTCTTCGCGCGCTTGCGCCGCTTTTGTCTCTGGCGTGGTCAAGGATGCTTTTGCGCTTTGGTTGAATGAATATACTGAAACGGCGACGCAGATTGCTGAGCTGGTGATTCGGGCGGCACAGCACAGGCAGCGCCTCAGTAAAAAAGTGGTACGTAAGAAGGTTGTGCAGGGACCGGCTTTGCCGGGTAAGTTGACGGATTGTTTAACCGATGACCAAAGGTTAAGCGAATTGTTTTTGGTCGAAGGGGACTCGGCGGGTGGATCGGCGAAACAGGCGCGTGATAAAGCTTTTCAAGCGATCATGCCGTTGCGCGGTAAAATCCTGAATACTTGGGAAGTGGATTCCACCGAAGTGCTGGCTTCGCAGGAAATACACGATATTGCCATCGCTATCGGTGTTGATCCTGGGAGTTGTGATTTATCTGGACTGCGTTTCGGTAAGATCTGCATTCTGGCGGATGCGGATTCAGATGGAGCGCATATTGCCACGCTGTTGTGTGCTTTGTTTGTACGCCATTTCCGTAGTTTGGTTGAAGCAGGCCATGTCTATGTCGCTATGCCGCCGCTTTATCGTATTGATGTGGGTAAACAGGTGTTCTATGCATTGGATGAATCTGAGCGCCAAGGCGTGATAGCGCGCATTGCCCGGCAAAAAATTCGCGGCAAAGTCGATATTCAGCGTTTTAAAGGTTTAGGGGAAATGAATCCGGGACAACTGCGTGAAACCACTATGCACCCGGATACGCGGCGTTTGGTGCAATTACAGGCGTCGCCTGGTGATGGTTCCGATGAGTTGATGGATATGTTATTGGCAAAGAAACGCGCGACGGATCGCAGGCAATGGTTGCAGGAAAAAGGCGATATGGCCGAAGTGTGACGGTATTCGTCAGTATAATAACGACTTATGTGTACTGGTTAAGCAGTGGATGCGCGCCCAATAATAAAAGCGTGATAATCAGTAAAATCAGCGAGACCCCTTTCCAAAACATGAGGGGGTTTCTCTCCATCAGCGGTAACTGCTGCTTCCTGTGCCAATAACTTGGATTAGGCCGACGCATATCTTGCAAGAACTCAGATATTTCCGCGTAGCGTTTATTGGGATTGATATGAACGGCTTTACGGATGGCGTCATCAATCCATGTTGGCGTAGTTCGGTCATTATCTGAAATACGCCGATACACCAGCCGGTTTTGTGCAGTCCGGTTACTTGAGCGCGCGACTTGCGTCCCATAAGGAAGCTGGCCGGATAACATCTGGTAAGTCAGGACGCCAAGGGAAAATAAATCTGATCGATTGCTGCCTTGTTGGCCAAGAAAATACTCTGGCGCTGTATATTGAATGCTGCCGAGAAGGTGTGGGTATTCGGTCAATTCCCCCATTTCAACCACGCCAGCCACCCGTGCTGAACCAAAGTCAATCAACTTTATTGTATCGTTGGAGCCAACCATAATATTTTCCGGGCGCAAGTCCTGGTGCAATATCTCTTGGCGATGTAATGCCTGCACGGCGCCAGCAACCTGCTCCACAATGCGACGAACTGACTCGAGATCAGGGGATGGATGGTCAATTATCCATTGTGCCAGCGTTTGGCCTTCAATATATTCGGTGGTGGTATACAGAAAATTACGTGGGCGCTCCAATGCAAAAGATTTGACGATATAGGCGTGATTAACACGCCGCGCGATCCAGTCTTCCATCAGAAAGCGTTCGAGATAAGCTGCATCATCACGCTTATCAACGGATGGTGCTTTAAGTACGAGCGGCTGGCGCGTCTTTATATCCTGGGCCAAAAACACATGGCTGCGACTACCGACATGCAATTCACGCAAAATATGGAAGCCATCAAAGTCCATGCGAGGATGCAATTCTGGGGGAAATGGCAAGGTGGTGGCTTGATGCTGTAATTCCTTGATATTGCACTGGGGTAACTCGTTAACCCGTAGAATCTGTGCCGTAAGGTTATCGTCACTTCCTTGTGAACGGGCATGTGCAATTATTTCGGTGGCGGCCACATCCAGATTATCCATATTGTGCTGAATTAATTGAACGATGGATGCAGATTCAGCGAACTCATGGACGCCATCTGTCGTCAGAATAAAAATATCTCCCACCTGCAGTGCAACAGACCGGTAATCAATATCCAAACGGTCACGCATGCCTAAAGCACGGTTGAGATAACTTTTTCCTTGGGAGATCCACGACCTGTGATCCTCTGTTAATTGCTCAATAGAAGAGTCCCGCAATAGACAGATCCGGCTATCACCAACATGAAAAAGGTAAGCGGTATTTGATTTCAATACCAGTGCGCTGAATGTGCACACATAGCCTAAATCAAGATTATATCGGCCATGGCCGTTATACGTTTGCGCGTATAACCAAGAGTTGAGTGCTTGTGTCACTCGCTGCGCGGAAGTTTTAACAGACCAACATTCAGGAGTGGCGAAGTAGTCATCTAAAAAACCGCGTACCGCTGTCTGGCTGGCGATTTGGCTGACAGGACTACTGCTAATGCCATCAGCCACTACGGCAGCCACCCCTTTGCTTTCCAATATTGATTGACGTGGTGCAATCGCGCCATAGAAGTCCTGATTAACGGGTTTACAACCTTTATCAGAATGTTGACCGATACTGACGCGAAGCATTTTAGTCATGATACTGGCTCTCCAGACTTCACCTAAAAAAGGTGGGAGGCAGCGGCAAGCATCAACCTTTCCTACTCGCCAGAATACGTTCTGGGCTGGTGCAGACATGGGTGAAATACAGTGGTAAACCCACCAATACAAGGCCCCCAACCAAATTGCCCAATACGGTTGGTAATTCATTCCAAACAACGTACTCGATGAAGGTGAAATCTCCTCCCATGATCATGGAAAACGGAAACAGAAACATATTCACGATCGAGTGCTCAAAACCCATGAAGAAAAATAACATTATCGGCATCCACATGGCGGCCATCTTTCCGCTGGCGGAAGTGGAAATCATAGCGCCGACCACGCCCATAGACACCATCCAATTACATAGCATGCCGCGAATAAAGATCGTCCACCAACCTTCTGCGCCATGAGTCATATAGCCCAGAGTACGAGACTCACCGATTGTAGCGACTTTAGCTGCTAATGCGCCGCCATCCGTGTTATAGCCATAAGTCAAAATAAACGACATCATAAAAGCCGTTGTTAGCGCGCCCGCGAAGTTTCCAATAAAGACCAGACCCCAGTTACGCAGGATTTGGCTGAAGGTAACACCTGGACGTTTATCAATCCAGGCTAATGGCACCAGCGTAAATACGCCGGTAAGAAGGTCGAATTTCATCAGATATAACATGATGAACCCCACAGGGAACAAAACAGCGCCGATTAGTGGGGAGCCGGTTTGGGTCGCGACAGTAATAGCGAATATGGCGGCTAAGCCTAAAATAGCACCTGCCATAAAAGCCCGAATCAAAGTATCCTTAGCTGACATGTAAACTTTGGATTCCCCTTGATCGACCATTTTCGACACAAATTCATTGGGTTCTAAATATGACATAATATTTTCTCTTACTGCCTAACGTTTAGATTGAATGGGCTAAGATCAAGCCCCATTACTAGGGAAAGCCCGACTAACAAAGAAACACATCAATTTAGTAACGCACTAATACAAAGCACGCCTGAATAGTGCGCCTCTGTGAAGTCTAAAAGCAATAAGTGTGCCAAATTTCGTGGGCTATCCGTTGGGCAAACGTCAAATTTAGCAGTGAGTCTGGACTGGGTTGAGTGAAAAACTGAACTGGATAAGCAGTCAACCTGTTTAATTGAAGGCGGTGTGAACCGCGATATCTTCATTTGTTTAGAGGACACAGATCTGTTTATCCGTCCTAGAGTGGTGCGAAAATACCTGATCACTCTAATGGGTTTAGGCAAAAATCATTCGACAACGGAAACGATACCGCGTACATGAATTAAGAAAAACAATCATGCTCTGGTTATATGTGATGAATCATAACAGTAATATCGTTTTGGCTGATATATTTGGTGAATGTCAGAATGTAGTATTCACTGAGATCTAGAGTCATTGGAACTCTACTCAAGAATTATGGATATTTCCTGATTATTGAGGTGTGATTATTGCTATGCTAATCTTGCTCAAGAAATATCGCCTCAGGTAGATATTCCAGAGAGATTGGTTGACAAACCACTGAAATATCTCGATCATTAGCTCAAGCAGATTGCCAATTTGGCAGCGGTAGTATCCAAAAAACGCAATACATGGAATGACCACTAATCTAAGCAAGGGAACGCCCGATGATTAAGACAAAAATAATACGCCAGAAGCGCTTCAACGTTCGTTGAGCCTGAATTGGTGAAATCAATTCACGTCGCAAATTTCCCGCCAATATCAATCAGAAAGGCAAGCCAGTTTGGCATTGCCAAATAACTGATATTTCATTGCATGATCTGCAAACTCAATAAGCCATTAGCTCCCAACGTTACATGCGTTAAAGAACGATCCAGAACAGTTCAGGTATAGGTAAAAGGAAAACAAGGATGAGAGAGAAGGGAAGGGAACAGCGCATAAACGAGGCAGATAGGTTGTGTTTGATCCAGTTGCAATCTTTGTCAACGACAAAGATCTGTGGCTTGACCGACCGGAAGCGTCAGTTCTTGATCATACGAACCCAGGTTATCTGCAGCTAAGGTTAATTATGTTGTTAGAAATAGGCATTGTTCTAGGAACATATATCAGTCTTCGCACCATGGATCGTCAGAGGATCAGTAATCATGTAGAAGAAGAAAGTTTATCTGCTTATCCAGTAAAAGAATTAACGACATCTTCTGATAAAAAAGAACTGATGATTTCTTTTTTCGGATTAGGTGTCTCGATATTGCAGCCAGTCTTGTTGCCAAAATTTACCTTGATTAATGCTGTTTTATTAAGTTATAGCAATTACCCCTGTTTAAGAGGTGCCGAGGAAGGGTTAAGGAAAAGAAAAATTAACAATGATGTTCTAGGTTCAGGATGGACAGTATTCGCCATAGCCAGTAAACAGTACTTTGCAGGTGCTTTAGGTATTGTTGTCTATCATTTAAGTGCCAACCTGATTGAAAAAACGCGTAGCCAATCTAAAGACGCTCTGGTACATATCTTTGATGCCCGGGATCGAAGCGTTCTTCGATTACAAAACGGTATTGAGCTTACGGTTCCGTTGGAGCAGGTGGAGCTTGGTGACTTAATTGTTGTGCATAGTAGTGAAATGATACCAGTAGATGGCGAAATCATTTCAGGTTACGCGCGTATTGATGAGCATATTTTAACCGGTGAGTCACGAATCATAGAAAAGATTCCAGGTGATGTGGTCTTTGCCTCCACTTTGTTGGTTAGTGGGGAAATTCATATTCAAGTGAAGAAAGCGGGCGATGATACTGTTGTCGGTAAAATTGAAGGGATTCTTAATCAAACAACAAATTTTAGAAGTGATCTGCAATTAAAAGGTGAAGAACTTGCGGATGAGTCAGCGCCATATGTATTAAGTGCCGCTTTATTAACGGCATTAACAACCGGGCCCACGTCAGCTGCCGCTGTTTTATCTGCTCAATTCGGCTACCAGATACGTATGGCCGCTCCCTTAAACACGCTACGTCACCTTTCCAGGGCCACAACGTCAGGGATTCTCGTAAAAGATGGCCGATCTCTAGAAAGATTGAATGAGATTGATACGGTTCTATTTGATAAAACAGGTACTCTGACTGAGGAGCAGCCAGAAGTTGGTAGGGTTATTTGTTGGAGTAAATATACTTCGGAAGATATTCTCCGGTTCTCCGCTACGGCTGAAGTTAAATTAAAACATCCTATAGCTAGAGCAATTTTACATGCGTATGCTGCTTATAATAAACCATTACAGGATGTTGATGACGCTCATTATGAGATGGGATTTGGTACAAAAGTTTATCTGGAAGAGAAAGTTATCAGAGTGGGAAGTTTACGGTTTATGGAAAATGAAGGTCTGGTTTGGGATGAAGATAAGCAGACCTCAATTGGAGAAATTTATCAGCAAGGACATTCTGTGGTCATAGTGGGTGTTGACCATGAGATTGTTGGCGCTATTGAGATCAGACCGAGAGTTCGTCCAGAAATATCAGCGCTTATTGGGAATTTAAAGCGAAGAAATATTAAGAACCTGATAATTGTTTCTGGAGATCATGAAGAGCCTACGAAGAAGCTTGCTGAGACTCTGGGTATGACGACCTTTTTCGCTGAAGTTTTGCCGGATGAAAAATCTAATATTGTTAATAGCTTACAAGAGCGTGGACATAAAGTATGTTTTGTTGGGGATGGTATTAACGATACGATTGCAATGAAGAAATCCGACGTCTCTGTTTCTCTCCATGGTGCTTCTACCATAGCGACTGATACAGCAGATATTATTTTGTTAAATGATAATTTAGGTGAGCTAAGTAAAATTTTTGATATTGCTCAAGATCTCAATAATATCATGAAGCATAGTATCGCTATGGTTTTGACTCCTGCCGTGATTATTCTAACTGGAGGCGTTTTCCTTCATATTAGTTTACTTGCCGCAGTGTTGATAAAACAAGGTTTCCTCGGGGTGAATATACTGTATATATTGAGGAACACCAAATTAGAGAATAATCGCTCTATCTATTGAGTTATTTCTATCGTGCGGATTTTTATCGTATAAACACCATCTATTGTCAATTAATTCGGAGATTTTTGTGGATATTGAAAAGGTATATGGGAAGGCCTTGTTCCGGTACAATAAAAAAGTCAGTTTGTATTGGAAGAATCGTTATCTTTCGAAGAGGGTGTGCTAACTGGTAGATTTACTTGTCATCAGTTGTATTTGAAAGAGGGTGAGAAGTCATCTGCTATGAATAATACTGATTTTATGATGTTGTCAAATCAGGTTTGTTATTTAATAATTTATCTGTATTTCATGGATAAATTCGGGCTTACTCTGGATGAACTTGTCGGTATGCATGGTAATATCGCAATTTATGAGCAAAACTTTTCGTTTAAAAAGACAGTTGATATAAATGATGAGAATGAATTCAAGGCTGAGATCCATAACGTTAGAAAGAATCGATTTGAAGTGACTGTCCAGATTAATGGTGGTAACTATATAACGGCAATAAAGTTAGTGGTTATGAGGAGGAATATTCATTTCTGATCTTTTGGGTTGTGAGTGCACTTGTTGAATAGGACTTCAATATGCCAGATAATTTGTCTACTCCATCGTTTATTAATGTGTTGGTGGTATCCCCGAGGGAACTGGATCTCACTCATCTGAATGCTATTCGTGAGGAGGGATTATATCGTTTCTATTTCTCTCCGACGACGATTGGTTTGGATGGGTTTAATAACTCTTTAGATATATTATCCTATCTTGATGAGTGCCGTGAATTAATTCGTGTTAATCAGATTCACACCATAATAGCGACTCAAGACATACCAGCTCTTATACAAGCCAGGCTCCATCAGGAATTTGATCATTTGTTGATCCACAATAGATCTGAATCTATTGAATCTTCTCTATTATGTTTACATAAGTATTATACAAGAAAGTATATTGATCTTTCACCAATACCCTTTCATGCCTTTGACCTGGAGTCTGATGAAAGAGAGTTATTTGACGTTCCAGTTCCCTTCCCCTGGATTATAAAACCCTGTACTACCGCATGCTCAGCAGAGATCCATAAAGTTCATGATTTTAATCAGGCGGCTATTTTATTGCCTCAGTTGAAGGAAAAAATAATCCAGAATAATCAATATTTGAAGCCTTTTTTTAGAACCTATTGTAATGTCAACCAATATCCTTTGTTAGATAAGGACATTCTCTTAATCGAGCAGTATATTCCCTCGATAACAAGATGTTGTGTTGATGGCTGTGTATATGACGGAGAAATTCTGGTTTGGGGAATCTCTCAAGTCCACAGTTATCCAAATCGACCAGAAAGTATTGCGGATTTCATATTTCCTGCATTAATCGATGAAGCAACTCAGAGCGTGCTTGAAGAGGAATATGTTGCTGTTGTTGAAAGAGTGATTAAATATGGCTTCAATCGACAATTCATTAATGTTGAGTTCTTTGTAATGGAAAATGGTGAGGTGGAGTTAATAGAAGTCAATGCCAGATTATCACCAGTAACCACGCGATTGTATAGAGAGTGCCTGAAAAATGGTGACCCCTATGAGGTATTGCTGAGAATGTCAGCGAATGAGAGACCTGCCAGGCCTGTATGGAATGGCTTATATGGTGTGGTCTTTTATGTGACCACTTTTCTAAGTGGTTATACAAATGAGATTATAGACTTTCAAAAGATGGAATCATTATCAGATATTGAATTGAGAGTGGAGCCAGGGCGGTATCTCTCTCCTGATAAAGAAATAGGGATAAGTCTGGCGAGCTTTAACTCGATCGGCGAGTCGTATGATGATATGCATGAGGAGGCAGAGATCATTCGGGATTCTCTGTTACTGAATAATAATCGTGATAAGGTCTAAACGGAATCCTTATTATAATGTTAAGATAATGTAGTATTTTTAATATCATTCGGATATGGATATAGGTGGAAAGAAGTATGAAGCTTACACGATTCGGGATTCTAGGTGGTGCTGGATATACTGGCACAACGGCAATAAAAGATTTGCTGGATACTTGTGACTGCATTAACGAGATTGTCGTTATTGATTCAGATGAGAAAAAACTGGAATATGTCAGGGAAAGCTTTGACACAGATCTTATTTTGACCAAGAAGATAGATGTTCTCAGTCAGCATGCAGTCAGTGAATTAGGTGATGTAGACATCTTAATAAATTGTATGCCATATCGTTTCAACTTAGAGATGATGGATTTAGCTTTGGCTATAAATGCGCATTATTTAGATATGGGTGGTCTATATTATATGACGCGTAAACAGTTAGACGCTAATGAGCGATTTGTTGATGCTGGGCTGACTGCTATTGTGGGTATGGGTATGGCACCTGGCACAACCAATATTATGGCGCGTTATGCGGCGGATAAGATGGATACTGTTAATGAGGTCCATATTAAAGTCGCATTCTACGATCAAACCGTTTATGACGATAAGAATGCTTTCCCGGTGTCCCATGCTATTAGCACCACTTGTAAAGAATTTGAGACGCCAGCTGCCGTATTCACAAAAGGGAAAATGGAATTTGTCGAACCCGCATCAGGTGGTGATGAGCATGAGTTTCCTCCTCCGTTCAATATAAGACGCCCAATTTATGTATTACATTCAGAACTTGCTACGTTGCCAGAGAGTTTGTTAGAGAAAGGTGTCAAGGAGGTTTCTTTCAAGTTGGCTTTTAATGAGCGATTTGAGAATGGCATGCGTTTCCTAAAAGCAATGCATTTAACCTCTAATGAGCCGATAGAGATTAACGGCGTTGAGATTACGCCGGCATATTTCGTTGATAAAGTTGTCATGAGCCGACCAAGGCCAAAAAGCCAGGAACCTAAGAAATCAGAGATCAAGCGGGTGCTTGTTAAGGGAATGATCGATAATGCAAGCACTACGTGGGTAATGGACTATATTTCTCTACAGGGTATTCAATGGCAAAAAGATTATGACACGGATGTTTGCTCTCCGGTATCCATTGTCGCGCAAATGGTTGCGAGAAGTGAGATCACGCAGAAAGGTGTATTACCGCCAGAAAAAGCGGTAGATCCAGATAGATATCTGGATGAGTTGGCAAAACGGAACACACCTGTCATGATTAAAAAATATACAGATTAACTTTTTGCAACGCTTGTAGGAAGCTGTTCATAATCTCTAAACGCATTAGATTGATTAAAGAACCAACTAGGTTCTTGAACAGCTTCCATTCGGGTTATCTGTCTATGGGTTGTTAAAGATCCAGTAACACGTCAATAAACGTTATCTCTAAGTGTTGTTCTCTCTATAATGCTTCTGGCGTTAAGGGAACAATATTGGTTCGTCTTGTTAGGAAAGGAGATTCTTTTGGAATCAGTTAGCTTCACAGCAATGGATCGCGGGACTAAAGAGGATTATGTTCTTATTGCATCGCTTTTTGAGAAGCACCATGAGAACCTAAGTGATCGTCTCTTAGCAACGCTAAAGAGCTATCGTGATGTTTATTATGGCTATAAGATCAGTCGCTATGAACATTCTCTTCAATGTGCAACCCGTGCCTATCAAAATAGAGGAAGCGATGAAATGATTGTAGCGTGCCTTTTTCATGATATAGGTGGTGAATTATCACCTTATAACCATGGTGAACTTGCGGCAGCTATTCTTAAGCCTTTTGTTTCTGATAAAGTTTATTGGATTATTAAACATCATCCTGTTTTCCAGCAACATGCCTGGATCCATCATTTTAATGGAGACCCTAATGAAAGGGATAAATTCAAATCGCACCCATATTACCAAGATGCGCTTAAGTTTTCTGATGAATATGACCAGAACAGCTTTGATCCCGATTTTAAGTCTTTACCATTAGAATTTTTCGTTCCGCTTGTTAAGCGTGTTTTTTCTGGGCCTGACTTGAACTACAAAAGTCCTGAACAATAAAGATGATTAATATCTCCTGGATTTTTGATCTGATGTGTAATGTCCGTACAGTATATAGTGTAATAAAATGGAATATAGAATTTATTTACCCAAGAATGAAAATCAGCTCCCTATTCATGAGGAGTATTTCTTTATCATACAGGATAATGGTGAAGAGCAGCGTATAAGGCTGCATGATTATGCAACAATATATAGTATGCCAGGTCTTTATGAGCAACTCGCCATTGAGATGCTGGGCTATCAGTCTCATGAATTTATGGCTGATTTCCTGGCTAGAGAGCTGAATAAAGAGCGCGTTCCTCTTGATGAAGTCAATATACTAGAATTAGGGGCAGGTAGCGGCCTGTTTGGTAGAGAACTTTATAAGAATGGTATTAAGTCATTGATCGGCGTTGATATTGTTCCTGAGGCAGCTACTGCCGCCAACTATGGTGAGAATAAAATTTATCGGGATTACTTGATTGAGGATTTCACCAAAATCACCCCGCATTCCAGAAAATTCCTTATTGATCAGAAACCCAATGTATTTGTCTGTTGTTCTGCGCTGAGCCAAGGCCATATTCCTATTGAAGCGCTCGAGACGGGTGTTAACCTCATTAATGATAATGGATGGATATTATTTAATGTTTCAGCATCCAGTTATCAGAACAAGGATCATGAAATTATGGTATTTTTTGAAGAGGCAATGAGAAAAGGGCAATTACAAATGGTTTCCATGGAGAACTACATTCATCGGAAATTCTGTAATGGTGATAGCCTGGAATATGTTGCGCTTCTTCTAAAGAAAAAATCAACAGTAGACTGAAAGAAGTTGAAAAAAATCTCTCCAGAGAAAATCATGAGTGATAACTTTGTATTGCCTGCCGGGTACGATATTGTAGAAGTCACTCATGATCTTATCAATAACTTAGGTTCTCTGTCTGGCCAGCAGAGAGACTATAGTTATATGATATTGAGCACCTGGATTCTTTATCCAGAAGACGTAAGGCCTTATGCCCAACAGCAACTTGTTGAGTTGCAAGAGATCGTAATAAATCACATTCAGAACGGTCTGGGGAGCTCGATTCATGATGACACCATATTCCTGCGCGCATATTCAATTCTAGTGTTGAATGACCTTCTTCAGGCGCACCAGAAATATCGTTATCTCAGTAGAGAAGAGGTCATCGGTGGACTAGAACTGGCTTTATCATATCTTGATAAAGAAAAAGATCTAAGAGGCTTTGTGAATGAGGAAAAAGGTTGGGCTCATGGCATTGCGCATATTGCTGACACTTTTATGATTCTAAGCGCTGATACTTGGCTTGAAGAAGCGCATTTGAATAGCATGCTATCCTCTATCTCGAAAAGAATTAAGCAACCGACTGTCTCCCTTTTTATTCACTCAGAGGAAGAAAGACTGGCAAGAGCGGTGGTCAATATCTTTAGTCGTCAACTCTTGTCGCGCCAGAGTATTGATGCTTTCCTGCGTCGATTAACGGTTCCAGATAAGATAAAAACAACGGGAAAATTCGTTTGGGAAGACTTTGATAAGAATCCTTGGAGATATGTATTAACCAGCGCTCGAGAAGATCTTGTTTCTTACAGAAATCTACAAAACTTTATCCGGAGTATATACTTCCAGTGGAAAGCCTGTGATATCGAGGTAGATAAGAAGCAATATGTTCAGGAGAAATTAGACTTGGCATTGGATGCTATCAACCTGGGTTTTTACAATAAAGAGAGTGGGTTCTTTATTACCTGATCTCAGTCTGAGCCTTTATTTATCCGTAGACTACGCTATGACAAAATAGCCATTTTGGCCTTATCATTCGGCCTTTCCCAATAAAACGGCTATTAATGGTTTATAAGCATGTCTGAATCTCAACAAGGCGAAAAGAAAGGGTTATTTGGTCGATTAAAGCATGGTTTATCGCGCACCCGTGCAGTGATTGCGGATGGCATGGCGGATCTGGTGCTGGGGAAAAAATCGATTGATGATGATTTGCTGGAGGATTTGGAATCCTTGCTGTTAATGGCGGATGTCGGATTTGAGACCACGCGGCGCATTATGGATGATTTGTCGGAAAAGGCGCTCCGGCGGGAAATGGATGACCCGGCAGTTCTGCAACAGGCATTGCGTGATCATCTGGCGGCCATTTTGCAACGCGTGGAGGCCCCGCTCGAAGCCCCTCAAAACGGTAAGCCTTTAGTCATCATGATGGTTGGCGTCAACGGAGCCGGTAAAACAACGACGATTGGCAAGCTGGCGCAACGTTTACAACGGGAAGGCAAACAGGTCATGCTGGCGGCTGGCGATACCTTCCGGGCCGCTGCGGTCGAGCAATTGGAAACCTGGGGCCAGCGCAACAATGCGCCGGTGATTGCGCAACGCCATGGCGCAGATCCTGCCTCCGTGATATTTGATGCCTTGCAAGCCGCTCAAGCGCGTGGTTTTGATGTTTTGATTGCAGATACGGCGGGCCGCCTGCATACCAAAAACAACTTAATGGATGAATTGGCTAAAATCGCCCGCGTGTTGAAAAAGCTTGATGCCGATGCGCCGCACGAGGTCATGCTGGTTGTTGATGCAAGTATCGGGCAAAATGCGCTCAATCAGGCGATTGAATTTAATCGCGCGCTCAAATTGACCGGGATCACGGTGACAAAATTAGATGGCACGGCGAAAGGCGGCATCATATTCTCTATCGCAGATCAATTGGAAGTACCCATTCGGTATATCGGCATCGGTGAAGGCGTGGATGATCTGCGTCCCTTTCATGCAGATGATTTTGTGCAAGCCGTATTGACATGATTCATTTTGATAATGTTGCCAAACGTTACCCGACAGGGAAAGAAAGCTTAACAGGCATTGATTTCAACCTGGAAGAAGGTGAAATGGCTTTCCTGACCGGCCATTCCGGTGCTGGCAAAAGTACCCTGCTGAGGCTGATTGGTTTGTTGGAGCGGGCGACGCGCGGCCAGGTCTGGGTCAACGGAAGAAATTTAAACCGGCTGTATGGACGGGATATTCCATACCATCGGCGGGAAGTGGGTATGATCTTTCAAGATCATCGCCTGCTGCATGACCGTACCGTGTTTGACAATATTGCTTTGCCTTTAATCATCGCTGGTGCCGGACGCAAGGAAATACGCCGTCGGGTGCGCGCTGCGTTGGATAAAGTGAATCTGTTGAATAAAGAAAAAAGCCAGCCAATTTCACTTTCGGGTGGAGAGCAGCAGCGAGTTGGCATCGCCCGCGCGTTAGTCAGTAAGCCCCCGGTATTGCTGGCGGACGAACCGACAGGTAATTTGGATCCCTATCTATCACAAGAGATCATGCATTTATTCACTCAGTTTAATCAGGTTGGCGTCACCATATTGATTGCCACGCATGATATTGATTTGATTCGAACATTAGGCCAACGGATTATTCATTTGCGGGAAGGGCAAATTCAATACGATGTGAAGAAAGCCACGCCCTGATGTCAAAGAAGCCGTCACAACGCCGCCAATCAAAGCCGGATATTGGCGTTCTGGGCTGGTTGGCTCGTCATCTGCAAGCCGTTATTAGCGCTTTAGGTCGATTATTGCGCAATCCCTTCAGCACTCTGATGACGACGGCGGTTATCGGCATCGCCATCGCTCTGCCAAGTGGCTTGGTTTTGTTCATTGATAATGTGCGGCAGGTCAGTGATGACTGGCAAGGCGTTCTTAATTTATCGCTTTTTCTGGATCCAGTTGTCACCGATCAACAAGCCGCGCAGTTGAGCGAACGGATTGCGCGACACCCGGAAATCGCTTCAGTCCGTCTGGTCACTAAACAACAGGCAATGCAAGAATTTCGCCAGTTATCCGGTTTCGGCCAAGCGCTGGATTTACTCGAAGACAACCCCTTGCCAGCCGTCATTCTGGTTCAGCCAACAAGCGCGCACAACATAGAACAACTCACCAAGCGTTTGCAAAGTAGGCAGGAAGTTGAATTGGCTCAAATCGATCTGCAATGGCTGCAACGTTTTGATGCCATTACCCGGATTGCTGAACGGAGCGTTTTCATTTTGTCAGGCTTGCTGGGCATCGCGGTTTTATTGGTGGTTGGCAATACGGTCCGCCTGGAAATTCAAAACCGCTATCGTGAAATTGAAATCATCAAGTTGGTTGGCGGCACCAATGCTTTTATTCGGCGACCTTTTTTGTATGAGGGTGTTTGGTACGGTCTTTTCGGTGCGCTGATCGCCTTAGGATTAGTTGTCACGGCTTTATCAATGCTGCAAGAACCGGTGCAAGCATTAGCCGGTTTATATCAATCTGATTTTAGTTTGGCTTGGGTCAACCCTAACATTCTTATGAGTATCCTTCTTGGTGGGCCTGCGTTAGGCTTGTCAGGTGCTTGGGTTGAAGTCAATCATCAGTTGCGGAAAATGGATCCGCAGAATTAGATGGCATCATCAAGAATAAACACTTTTTTGCTTTGTTACACAGTCCAAAATTAGGAAAATTTGTTGCAATTCATCAGAGTCTGCTTGGGAATCTATTGGTATTTGATGTATGTAAATGGCCACTCAATTTGGTCGAAGCATATCCCATCAACATACCCATTTGCGCCCAGAACAATAATGCCCAATGACGATTAAAAAAACTGTCTGAGAGATTCTTCATAACGACGCCGACAATGATTGCGATGCCAACAGCCGATATAATCTGTAATTCATTATCACCAAATCGACGCAGACGATAAAAAAACCACCCAAGACAAACAAATATACTGATCAATGCCAAAATGCCTGGTATACCCATCTGTATGCCAGCATCCAGAAATATATTATGGCTATGCCAGAAAACCGGATTATTGCTGATATTCGGGTAAGCTTTTCCTAATGTTGCTCGGCCAAACCCTTTGCCCTGTAACGGCGATTCCGATATTTTTTCAATCACATTCCGCCAAACTGGCGTTCTGGGATCTTTACTCAGCATTCTGGCGATGCTGGTAACAGAAAAATCAGCCATACGCCCTTTTTGGCTACCGACCAAATACATCCCGTAAATCAAAGACAATACCAATATAGGGATAGTGACTATCAAAATGACTTTCTTACGGGGAATGGGTAAGAGTAGAAGCAATATGGTAAGTTGAACGGTCAGGGCTGGCCAAAACATGATGTTTTTTGTCCAATAACCCGCCCAAATAATGCTTGCCATCAAACTGGTGAAAAGTATGGCGATAATCATTCTATATGGTATTTCTGCGTGTTGCTTAACAAGCACAAAACCAGCGAATAGTATCGTTGGCAGGGTTGTGATAATGACCGTGCTTAAGCCGCCCACACCGCCAAAGGTGGCATCTCTTACCCAGCCACCTTGATTGATATGAGAGAATATTGCCCAAACAGAAGCCGCTAGAACGGAAATAAAAACCGTATACACGAATATTCTTAATACGTCTTCGGTTTTAGTGAAGAAATAGAAGGACAGAAAGCATACTAAGCCATAAATGACCTCTGTCTTAATTTCGCCAAGTGAATAATAGAAGTCAACGGAATTATAGAGGGAAAATAAAGCCAGTAATAGCCATATAGCAAGCGTCTCTATGCAATAAGGTTTTTTTCTCTTCTCAGAGAAAAAATATTTTATCGCTATCAACATAAATAGGAATAGCGACGTTAAGCGCAAAGCTACTGTATGAGCAAATGGCAAAGACAACAAAAAAACAACCGGAGGTATATACTGATAACCCAGGTAGGATGAGGATCTACCCATAGCTATAATCCAGATAGACACTCTATTTCATTAGTAAACAAAATGTTATCATGTCCAATATCATCTGCATAGAATTGGTTTAGTGTCGCCAGGATATGCTCTTTCTCAACAAGTAACTTGGTTCTTGGTACATACATGTAATTGAAAAAGGGGATTATTTGTTCAGCAAATTGATTCGTACTAACACCAGCAACATCTCTCAGGTGATGTGGTAGAAACTCAACAATCAAATGCTTTGCGGCAGAAAGTGTTTTTGGCATGCCTTTAAGGGCGTAATACTCAGAACCTTCTATATCCATGAAGACCAAATCGAATACTCGATCAACCAACAAATCATCTAATCGTTGGGAGTTTACTTTAACTAATTCAGGTTGATCATAAGTGTATGATATTTTCTCAACAACAGGTTGACGTTTTGATCCACCACTGTTGTCTCTGCTCACTAAGAAGTCAAGCGTCCCTGACTCATCATTAGCTGCCAGATTATAAGCATCAACATTGCTGCATACATTGATTCTTAGATTCATTTTCAGTAATTCGTAGGTTCCTGGGTTAGCCTCGATAGCCACCATATGTTCCACTTTTTTGGATAATGGAATCGCTATCGATCCTATATGAGCTCCGACAACTAACACATGATCTTTTTCTGCTAGAAGCGATTCAGCAAGTGCTATTTCATTTAGGGAATAGTAACCTTCCTGCAATAAAGATCTACTGACAAAATTATCTTCCGGGTCAACAACGAAAATTCCTTGTTCAGTTCTTGTCAGGATACCATGCGCATTTTCACCAAAAGAGAGCAGCTTATTCTTTCTTTTCTCAGCTTTCTTATACCGCCTCTTCCATTTACGTTCTCGATTCCATTCTTTGATTTGTTTGATAAAAAACATCACTTTCTATAACTCACACACTGTTACAATGCTGGATATATGAATCCAGTGAATGGGCCATGGAAAAAGGCATAATATGCTGATCGGTTATTTCAGGATATTTTGTTAATGCCCGCTCAATGTTCTTGGCAAGTGGATCTGCTTCTCCTGGCTTGGAAAGAAACCGGGATAATTCACCGGTGAGAATTTCTGCTGGTCCGGTTGGGCAATTGGTGCTAACGACAGGCGTACCGATAACCAAGGATTCAATCAGTACAGTGGGTAATCCCTCGCTGTCTGATGACATCACAAATAGGTCAGCTTGTTTTATCCAGGGATAAGGATTTTGTTGGAAGCCGGGCATTACAATGCGTTCAGATATACCCAATTCCCGGGATAACTCAATAATACATTGCCGCCATGCTTTGTCGGACTCTGTGAAAACCCCACCGAGAAGTACCAGTTTTTGCGGTATATCAAGCTTGGCATAAGCTTTCAGTAATACATCCTGGCGTTTGCGATTTTCCAGTTTGGCGGCATAAATGATATAAGGCTTGTCTCTAGGAAAGTCCGGGTGGGTGATTCTTTCTTGCGCGCGACGTCTGAGTTTCGAGAAATCAAACGGATTATAGATCGTGGTAATCGATCTTGGCTTTATGCCTATCTCATTAACCAATTCTTCTCGTAATGCTTTGGAAACGGTAACAATATTCGTATTACTGTATATGTTAATAAATTTGCGTCGCCATCGGATTTTCCGGATAATTCTTTTTAAGCCGGTTTTATCACCTACTTTAGATTCAATATATTTCTTCAACGAATTACGGTAACGGATATAAACATTATCCAGGTTAGCCATTTTGCTCAACCTGTCCATATCCTCCGCATTGGAAATAAAGAAATCGAAGCGTTTGTTATCCGACTCAATTCTTCTGATCAGGCACTTTAATTTCTTGGCCAAACGTAATTTATTGATCCAACGGCTTCTTGATAACAGGCCATCTTCAGATAACCAGTGCACATTAAATGCTGATTCATCGATATCATAAACGATTTCATTTTTAACCAGAATGATATGTACATCAACTCCAAAATCCGCAAAGCCTTCCGCAAAATTTAATACAATACGTTCAGCGCCACCACCCGTTAGAGTGTCGATTAACAATCCTATTCGTAACATATTTCTCACAAAATGAAGGTGCAAAAATTACCTGAACAAAGCACGTAATACATTAATCACATCCGTTTTCTGATTTAAATTCGTACAAAAGGGGCTTCTACATTCAGAATCCCCACGCCAACATTGCCGCACCCAAGGCAAATCACGTCCAAACAACAATGTTTGATCACGGCATGATACATCTTCATGCCAAATGGGGAAAAACTGACTATTCTGCCAGAACCTTCCAGCGCCAAAAATAAGCGGAGAACCCGGCCCAAATAACACAATGGTCGGCACATCAACAATCCGCCCCAGATGAGCAATGCCTGTATCGGGGCAAACCAAAACACTTGCCTGCTTTAGTAGCTGCCATAATTGGTTTAATGCCAGCGTTCCGGCAAACACCCTGTCTTCAGACTTGACTGCTATTGATGACAATAGATGCACCTCTGCTTGACCCACGCTCCAAACCACCGCTAGACCTTGTTCCCGTATCCATTCAGCAACCGCATGCCAATTTTCCACTGACCAGTACTTATGTTGTTTACTTGCACCCAGATGTAAAACAATATAGTCAGTGCCGGGTAATTCAAACGGTGAATAATCTGGCGCAGGCCAGTCAGCTGACGTATAGGTCAAATCAGGCAATGCGGGTTTGACTAAAGTTGCTGCTGTATCACCCCAAGTCGTGACTGTTTCAGGCCATGGTACTAATTCGTCGATATAGTGGTTTTTACGTGTTTGACTGTCCCAAAAAGCAATAATCCAACGCGCCCCCATCGCCCTGGCCATCTGCGCCCACCGGTTATCTCCCGGCACAAAAGCGATATCATAGGATTGATGTTCGGTAAGCAGGCGCGCAATGCCCATTATATTCCTTGGATCAAAGCCTTTTGCCGAAACAGCATAAGGCCGACCGGAATATAAAGGCACGATATATTCCGGACAGACAAAAACAATTTCCGCCCGCGGGTATTGATGGCGCAAACGCTTTAGCAAAGGCGTCAACATGAGCGTATCACCCAGCAATAAATGGTTGATCACAAGGAGCCGTTTAATCTGTTGATCAGGAATTTTTTTACCTGATTTATGGAATAACGCAAAGACCGCTATAAGCAAACGTCCCCATAAACGGCTAGCCATGCTCCACCCTCTGACGCAAAGCATTTAATTGTCGGAGTGATTCATCCAAAATGAATAATTGCAGCACCTGCTCAGCAAGCGAGGTCAAACCCGCATAATATTTTTCAATCAAGCTGTCGCATGCCTGTGACTGAATTTGTCCGTGAGTCAATGCTTGCAAACGCTGGCCCAGATTATTTTTACGTGACGACAAATCCCGCTGTAACCAAATGGTTAGGGGTGGATTAAAGCCGCGTTTTTTTCTGGAAAAGATGGGATTGATCCCGGGTGCGATCTTGCCCAGAATTTTTTTTGGTGGCTGGGTAAAACGCTCCTCTGGTGATAGACCTATGATCTCTTGGTAAAAATGGTGATCCAATAAGGGTGTACGTTGTTCCAAACCATGCGCCATCGTACAAAGATCGGCTTTGCGTAGAATATACTCAGGTAAATAATTTAAGCGATCAATCTCCAATAATTGTTGCAGGCCACTCACTTGGGTTTCGGGCTGACGCCAATAATGTGTTTGGCAGGCCAAATCTGGCTGCAAAAAACGACGTTGCGCAACATGCAAACCGGAAAAGCGGAAGGCATACGCATCTTGCCAAGTTAGGGATGCTTCAACTAACCACTTACGCCATCCCTTTGGAGACCAACCACGGACTGATTGGAATATATCGGGCAAATGAAAGCGTCTCATTGAACGTAAATGCTTTTGATAACGTTTATATCCTGCAAAAAGTTCATCACCGCCATCACCACCGAGTACGACGGCGACCGATTTGGCGGTTTCCCGCGACAAATACCAACTGGGGATACTACTGGGGTCAGCGAATGGTTCATCAAGATCGGCGATCAATTGATCGAAATCTACACTTAACGCATCAGTAATGGCCACTTTTTGATGAGGCAAACCCAATTGAGCAGCAAACTCGGCAGCTTGTTTGCTTTCATCGAAGGAGGAGCCGGGAAATGCCGCGCTGAAACAAGTCAAGTTATCAAAACCCAGTGCCTGTAAACGTTCAGTCACGGTGCTGGAATCAATTCCAGCACTTAAAAATACGCCTACAGGACGATCTGCCACCGTACGCATTTGGATGGCGCTATCCAATTCAGTTTTCCATTCTCCTGTTCCTGGTGTTGGCCGCCAATAGGTTCGTTTCATTAAATGATAAGTTTTTAAATCAAGCGTTAAACAAGATGCATTTTCCAAACGCTGAATGGATTCAAAAATTGTAAGTGGTGCCGGTATGTATCGATGTGCCAAATAGGCATCAATTGCTTTTGCTGAAAAAGCCCGTTGCCGCATTGGCAAAAAGGGTGCCACAGATCTCACCGTTGAACCGAATGCAAATGAATGGCTTTGCGGATCATGGTGGAATAGTAACGGTTTTAACCCCATGCGATCCCGCGCCAGATATATTCTTTGCTGGCGTAGATCCAGAATGGCGAATGCAAACATGCCGCGCAGGCGCTGCAGCATGGCGTCAAAACCATATGCAAGGTATGCGTTTAGGATATATTCGGTATCCGAGTGAGTTTTAAAAACAAATCCCTGGCCAGCCAATGATTTTGCATCCTTTTCCCAGTCATAAACTTCGCCGTTGTAACAAAGCCAGACTTGTCGATCATCATTAGACATTGGCTGATTTGCGGCATCACTGAGATCCCGAATGGATAGGCGTGAATGGATGAGTGCCGCATGAATATCGCCTGTCAGATCAGCATTGAAGTCCGCACCCCAATGATGAATATGCTGCGTATCCGGGCCACGTTGCCGGATACCGTCAAGCATTGCGGACGCAACTGAATCAGCTACTGGTTCGGCAGAAACAAATCCAGCAATACCACACATTAGTGACTGACCTGTACTTGATGGAACACACTCTCCATCCGATCCAGCATTTGCGCGTCACTGAAATTTTCCTGGATATGTTGAACAGCCGCCTCGCCAAATTGTTGACGTAATGCTGTTTCTTGATATAAACGCAACATTGCCTGGGCAAGTTGCTTGGCATTTTTCGGTTCAACCAACAAACCCGTTTGCTGATCTTTAACGGCCTCAGAGATAGCGCCAACTGGCGTCGAAATAACCGCTTTGCCGCATGCCATTGCCTGCATGAGTGCTTGTGGCACTCCCTCTTCTCCATACGAAGGCAGGCAGAAAACATCGAATGCATTCAGCCAGTCAGCCACATTCTCCTGCCGCCCGACGAAGTCCACTTTGTCGGTTAAATGCCAATGCTGTAAGTGAGTTTCCAAACGATCTTTATAAGGGCCATCGCCGACAACCACAATACGCGCATCTGGCCATTTCGCCTGTAGTGAATGAAATGCGTCAAATAAATAAGTATGGCCTTTCCAACTGCGTATTGTTGCCACAATGCCAAATAAAAACTGATGAGCCGGCAAATCCAGCTTCGCTTTCATTTCAGCATTTGACTTGGGATAAAAAATGGTGAAATCCACGCCGGTTGGGATGGAACGCATGCGGGCCAAATCAAAACCATTTGCTTTATGCAACTGTTGACGCACGGCTTCGCCCGTTGTGACGATATAGTCGGTTGCTGTTTGATATAACCAACGGGTCGGCCAGGAAAGGTTCACTTTGGTTGAAACATGGCGCGTGCGCACCACGGGCAATCGTTTGCGTCGCCATTGATTTGTCAGAGCCACCAACCAACTGTCTGTAGAGCTGTGTGTATTGATGACATCAAAGCCCTCAGCGTGCTGTTTCAGCCATGAACCTAACGACATTAGGGCGTTGGCGTTTTTACGCGCAATCGGCAGCGCATGGGTGGTGATTTTTCTTGCCAAAGCAGCTGGGTAAATTTCCGCCTCAGGTGGACAGATTAACGCGACTTTGTGACCTCTGCGCGCAAAACCCGCCATTTCATTCAGAATGCGGATTTCTTGTCCGCCCCAGCCGCATGAGGATTCGGTATGCAGAATCCTGAGTGTTTTCTTCGCCATTTTTGTTTTTTCGCGTCTTCAGGCGAATCTCAAAGCGTTAGGGTATAGAGACTGAATATGGAATACTACTTTCCAGCAGATGACAAATGACCCAGAATAAGGAGGTTCGTGAGCCAATCAGGCTCACTCATTTGCCCTAATTCTGGATTCAGTCATCCGGCGGCCCTGTATATTCAATGAGCCGGGAAATGTCAAATACTGATGTTGTTCTAACCAGCGCAGTCTCCGTTATGATGCAAAATCACTCCTCATAAAAGCACCAAATGCGAATCAGTCAACTTGCCGTAACCCCTCTTCTGGTTTTGTTGTTGGGCGCTTGTCAAACCAGCAGAGTGCAACCCGATGCGTCAACACCCCAACCCTCACTCCCCATACTGGCTGGCGAGTTGCGCCAAACGATGGAGAGGGATCTGCTCTACCATTATTTAGTGGGTGAAATTGGCGCGCGGGATGGGCAACTAAAGACGGCATTATCACACTATATGCTGATTCTGCAGGAGAAGGCGGAGCCTTATGCGGCTGAACGCGCCACACGGATTGCGTTGCATCTCAAGGATTATCAAATGGGTTTGCAGGCCGTTAGGGGGTGGCTGGATGTTGCGCCAGCAGATCCTCTGGCGCATCAATTTGCCGCTATTCTGCATTTGCGCACCGGCCAAATGGCGCAGGCGCAAACGCAGTTTGAAACATTACTGGCGTTGATTGGTGGTGCTGATCAACACAATTTGCTGTTGGTCGCCGACGCGCTTAAGAAAGAGCCGGACAAGACGGTCGTTTTGCAGTTGATGCGTAACATGCGGCTTGATCAACAACAAAACCCGTATGCCCATTATGCCGTCGGTTTGGTTGAAGCTAATCAAAAGCTCTATGACATTGCTGAGCAATCACTGCGTCGGGCAATCACGTTAAAGGCGAATTGGCCTTTGCCGCATATTTTGTTGAGTCAGGTTTTAAGTGCTCAAGGAAAGCGTCAACAAGCGCTGGAACACTTACGAAATAGCGTGCAAACTCATCCTGATGACAGTGCGCTGCGCCATGCTTATGCGCGTCAACTGATCGAAACCGAACAATTTGCTGAGGCGTTGCTGGAATTCCGCCAGTTACGCGAACAGAATCCTGAAGCGACCGAAATCAGCTACGCACTGGCGATCCTGGCCACTCAGGAAGCCAGTTGGGAAGAGGCGCGATCATTATGGCAAGCGTTACGCGGCGAATCGGAATTTTATCGGGATGCCACCTATTTTCTCGCCCGGGTTGAAGAAAGCACGGGTAATACCGCTTTGGCCATTGGCTTGTATCACAGCGTCGCACCGGGCGAACGCCATATAGACGCCATGATTCGGGCCAGTTATCTGCTGGCGGAAACGGATCGTCTGCCGCAAGCGCGCCGACAGCTACGCCAATTACGCTCAACCCATCCGAAAGAAGCGGTCGATATTTATCTGGCCGAAGCGCAAATGTTGATTGAGCAGGCGCAGGATGCAAAAACTGTGCTGGCTTTATACACCCAGGCGTTAAAGGATTTTCCCGAAAATAATGCGTTGCAATACAGCCGGGGACTCTATCTGGCGGACCAGGCGCAGTATGAACCCATGGAAGCAGATTTTCTCGCGGTGCTCAGTCGGGATAACCAACATGCCGAAACGTTGAACGCACTGGGTTATACCTTGGCGGATCGTAATGTGCGTTTGCCAGAAGCCTTGCAATACATCCAGCGCGCCTTGGCACTACGCCCAGAGGATCCCGCCATACTGGACAGCATGGGGTGGATTCAGTATCGGATGGGTAATCTGGTACAGGCTGTTGCCTATTTACGCCGCGCATTGGCGCATACGCCAGATGAGGAAATCGCCGCACACCTGGGTGAAGTGCTCTGGGTGCAGGGTCAGTATGCTGAAGCGCGTAAGGTTTGGGAAAAAGCGCTGGAGCGTAAACCGGACAGTGAACAAGTCAAAGCAACCTTACAGCGTCTGGGAGTGAGTCGATGAGTGCTTGGTCTCAAGGTTGGCCAGCGCCAGCGAAATTGAATCTTATGCTGCGCATCACCGGGCGTCGGGCGGATGGCTACCATCACTTGCAAACCGTTTTTCAGTTTCTGGATATTCATGACACGCTGGATTTCAGATTGCGTGCGGATGACGCTGAAATTCATCGCGTGGACCCAACACCTGATATTACGCAAGAGGATGATTTATCGGTGCGCGCTGCCCGCTTATTGCAAGCAGCCAGTGGCTCTACGCAGGGCGTGGATATTCGTCTGCGTAAACGCTTGCCGATAGGTGCCGGTTTGGGGGGGGGCAGTTCAGATGCCGCCACGACATTAGTGGCGTTAAATGCCTTATGGCGTTGTCGGCTCAATACCCCAAAACTGGCTGAACTCGGACTGCAATTGGGGGCTGACGTGCCAGTTTTCGTACAGGGCCACGCCGCTTGGGCGGAAGGTGTTGGTGAACAGCTATGCGCTATTGAGTTACCGGAAGTGGTTTATCTGGTGTTAAAGCCAGCTTGCACGATCAGCACAGGGATAATTTTTAACGACAAGGAATTGACACGCCACGCATCCCCGATCACAATACGCGACTTTCTAGACGGGACGACGGATAATGATTGCCTGCCAGTGGTGAGCAAACGTTATCCAAGGGTCGCGCAAGCGCTGGATTGGTTGAGTGAATATGCTGAGGCCCGTTTGACAGGCACTGGCGCTTGTGTATTTGCTGAATTTCCAGATTCGGCCACAGCACAATCCGTTTTGCGGATGATGCCACCTGATATGGCTGGCTGGGTCGCGCAAGGTAAAAACCGATCAGCATTGCTGGATCGGTTAGAGATCACCGAAACTTAAGTGATCACAATCATCGCGCATAGTTGTGCGCGAAATGATTTTTACGCCACAGCCTGTTCTGTCAGCGCGAGCACAAATAATGGGGTGTCGCCAAGCGGTAAGGCACCGGACTTTGACTCCGGTATGCGCAGGTTCGAATCCTGCCACCCCAGCCATTTTCGACTTGGAACGGTTTTGGGTCCGGATCGCAGACTTTCAGAGCGGACCTGAAGAATGATTCCATAAAGCCACTCATCAACTGATGAGTGGTTGTTTGCGTTTAACTGCCGGAGAGATTGATGCCAGTCAGCGGCATGATGTTATTTTCGGGCAATGCCCATCCCAAACTCGCCGCTGAAATATCGGCACACCTCGGCATGCCGTTAGGCAAAGCGGTTGTCGGCCAGTTCAGTGATGGCGAAGTCATGGTCGAAATCCAGGAAAACGTGCGCGGTCGGGACGTGTTCGTACTGCAACCGACCTGCGAACCCACTAACGATAACCTGATGGAATTGCTGGTGATGATTGATGCCCTGCGTTGGGCCTCAGCGGGTCGTATCACCGCCGTCATGCCCTATTATGGTTATGCGCGTCAGGATCGTCGTCCGCGTTCCGCCAGAGTGCCCATTACCGCCCGCCTGGCGGCGAAAATGATTGGTGCTGCTGGTGCGAACCGGGTATTGACCATGGATTTGCATGCTGACCAAATCCAGGGTTTTTTCGATATTCCGGTGGATAATGTGTATGCCTCGCCCATTTTATTGGGCGATATCTGGCGCCAGAAATACCCGGATTTGATGGTTGTATCCCCCGATGTGGGCGGTGTCGTGCGCGCCCGGGCGATTGCCAAACGTTTGGATGACGCAGATCTGGCCATTATCGATAAACGCCGTCCTAAACCCAACGAAGCGCAGATCATGAACATTATCGGCGATGTCGCCGGGCGCTCTTGCGTGCTGGTCGATGATCTCGTGGATACGGCGGGAACTTTATGTAAAGCAGCCAATGCCTTGAAAGATGCCGGAGCCGCCATGGTGGCGGGTTATTGCACGCATGCTGTGCTATCTGGCGGTGCCATCCAGCATATTGCTGACTCACAGTTGGACGAACTGGTGGTTTCCACCACGATTCCACTGGGTGGGGAAGCGAAAGCCTGCGGCAAAATTCGCCAGCTTTCCATTGCTGAACTCCTGGCCGAATCCATGCGCCGCATCAGTAATGAAGAATCTGTCAGTTCATTATTCGTGGACTAACACTAAACTGGAATGATGGATATCAACCCAAGGGCCATCCCTTGTCGTCCGTATATCCTCAATATTCCTTGATCGCTCACATCCGGGTCTGGTCGCGGACCTTACAGGCGGCGGAAGCCTGCTAAGGATGTTGTCTTTTTAAGCAATCTCACCAGGAATTCAACATGCAAGAAAATTTTGAAATTATCGCTGTCGGGCGTGACGAAAAAGGTACGGGTGCGAGCCGCCGCCTGCGTCACGCTGGCATGGTGCCAGGCATTATTTACGGTGGTGGCCAAGCGCCGGAAATGTTTTCCACTGAGCACAATACCCTGATCCAGCATTTGGATCACGAAGCGTTTTACTCGCATATTCTGACCGTCAATCTGGATGGCGTAAAACAACGCGTCGTATTGAAAGATCTGCAACGCCATCCCTCCAAGCCTTTTATCCAACACATGGATTTACTGCGCGTCGCTGAGACAGACCGCATCAAAATGCATGTGCCATTGCATTTCATCAATGAAGACACGGCTCCTGGCGTCAAGGCTGGTGGTAAAGTCAGCCATATGATGGGCAATGTCGAAGTGATTTGCGCCGCTAAAGATTTACCGGAATTTATCGAAGTGGATATCCAAGCCCTGCAACTTGGCGATACGATCCACCTCAGTGATTTGAAATTGCCTGAAAATGTTGAAATATTAGCTTTGACGCATGGCGCTGATCACGACACTGGCGTGGTCGCCATCCATGCACCTAAAGGCGCTGCTGAAACCGACGAAGATGAGGCCGAGTCGGAAAACGAGGCATCATAAGGTGTGTAGGCAGGGGAAGTATGCTTCCCCTGCCGCAGGTTGATCTGTGATCTGAATTGCTGATGAAAACGACGCCTATCCGTTGTGTTGTGGGTTTGGGTAACCCAGGCGCCAAGTATGCTGATAATCGACATAATGTTGGTTTCTGGCTGGTGGACCGGCTGGCGCAGCAATTTAATGCCACGCTGCGTAAAGAAGACAAATTTTCCGGTGAAGTCACACGCATCAGCAATTCTGCTGGCGAATGCTGGTTGCTGAAACCGGACACCTTCATGAATCATAGTGGCCGTGCTGTCAGCGCTCTGACCCGTTTCTATAAGCTCCCCATTGACACTATGCTGATCGTGCATGATGAGCTTGATTTGCCGCCCGGCGTGATTCGTCTGAAGACCGGTGGTGGTCATGGCGGTCATAATGGTTTGCGCGATATTGTCAGCGCGATGGGGGGGCAAGCCTTTCATCGTATCCGCATCGGCATTGGGCACCCGGGGCACAAAAGCCTCGTGTCCAACTATGTGTTGTCAGCGCCAGCCAAAACTGACCATGACGCCATGCTCACCGGGCTGGATGCTGTTGAACAGCACTGGATGACCATTCAGTCAGGCGATATTCCCAAAGCGATGCAGTTGATTCACAGTAAGATTTGATGCATCTGACTGAATTGCATGCTGTGCTTCAGGCGTTGCCTTCGGTGTGGCTAGGGTATGCGCTGATAATCGTTATTTTTTTATTGTTATTCAGTTTATGGGGCATCTGGCGACTGGCGCAGCGCAACGAGCAGGCGCAAAAAAAGAACCAGCATTTTTTGCAGCGTGCCTTACAGGATGTTGTCAGCGAGCTTGAACGCAACCAACAGGAAACGGTGCAACGCAACCTGCAAGCCTTGCAGATGGTGCTGTCCGATAAGCTCAGCCGGTTGGAACGTCAGTTACTGGAAGACGCCAGCAACCTGAAAATCACGCTGGAGAAAAATCAGTATCGCGCTTTAAAAAGCCAGCAGGAGACCTTGGCAACAACATTAGGCGCGATGGGGCAGCAAATTCAACAAAGCCTCAGATTTTCTTCGGATGAACTTGGCGAACGCGTGATCGCGCTGACGCAAACCACAGACCAACGTTTACAGGAAATCAATCAACAGGTTGAACAGCGCCTGCAAGAAGGTTTTGAGAATACGACCAGAACTTTTACCCAGGTACTCGAGCATCTCAGCCGGATTGACGAAGCGCAAAAAAGGATCGCTGAGCTTTCCAGCAATGTCGTCAGTTTGCAGGAAATATTGACCGATAAGCGCTCTCGCGGCGCTTTCGGCGAAGTGCAATTACTCGGTTTGATCCGCAATATGATGCCGGAGAGCAGCTTTGAGGAACAAGCCGTGCTCAGCAATGGTAAACGCGTTGATTGCCTTTTGCACTTACCTGACCCCACAGGCAGTGTGCCCATAGATGCCAAGTTTCCCCTGGAAAGCTATCAGCGCATGCAAAATATGGAAACTTCTGCGACGGAACGTGCGCAGGCGGTCAATCAATTCCGCCGCGACATCCGTAAACACATCCACGATATCGCCAGCAAATATCTATTACCCGGTGAAACCGCTGATGGTGCCGTGATGTTCATTCCAGCCGAGGCGGTGTTCGCGGAAATTTATGCGCGCCATCCGGAATTGGTGAAAGATGCGCAACGCGCGCGCGTCTGGATGGTCTCCCCAACCACCTTGATGGCGGTATTAACCACGGCGCGCGCCGTGTTGAAAGATGATGCCACCCGGCGTCAAATTCACATCATTCAGGATCACTTGCGCAAACTGGCGGATGATTTCACCCGTTTTCAACAGCGTATGGATAAACTGGCTTCGCATATCCGTCAAGCCAATGAGGATGTTGATCACATCCATACTTCAGCGAAAAAAATCAGTCAGCGTTTCACCCGCATTGAAGCCGCTGAATTGGATCAAACGATGGATGGCCAGCGAAAAAAATCGATAGATCAGTAAGACCTGGGGAGGGTTTTACGCCAAATTTAAATATTGCCAGATTGGAAATGTCATGAAACTCAATATTCTAAAATGCCATGGTTCAGGAAATGATTTCATCTTGCTGGATGAAACGCTGGAAAATCAAAATCAGCTTGATGACGCCAAAAGGGTGAATCTGACTCAGACTCTTTGTGATCGGGATACGGGGATTGGCGCAGACGGCATTTTATTTTATCAATCGTCAACCATCGCCGATTGTAAAATGCGTATGTTCAACCCTGATGGCGGAGAAGCGGAAATGTGCGGCAACGGGTTACGCTGCATCGGTCGATATGGTGCTGAGCGCCTCATGAAAAATCTGGTGACGGTTGAAACCATGAAGGCCGTGCTCTCCGTCACACAGGGCGAACCGGTTTATCCCGGTATCAAAACCTTTGAAGCCGAAATTGCCCCAGTCTCCATGCAGCCAGCTTCTTTACCCATGTTGGTGGACTCAGATGCATTTAGCAATCAACCGATTTCCTCATTATCCACTGAACTGACATTCACTGCGCTTAGCGTGCCCAATCCGCATATTGTTGCTGTCGTGGATAAGGTAGATGAATCCATGCTGAAAGCATGCGGTAAGCGCGCGAATCATCTGCCGCTTTTCCCGAATGGTGTGAATGTCAGTTTCGTCCGTCAACTTGGCGCTAATCAAATATTCGTGATGACTTATGAAAGAGGGGTTGGTATCACCAATGCTTGTGGCACGGCGATGTCCGCATCTGCCTATGTATCCGTATTATTAGGTCTGTCAGAAGCCGATAAATCCATCGCAGTTTACAATAAGGGTGGGATGGTGAAGTGTGATATTAAGACGATGCCCAGCGAAAGTATCTTATTGAAAGGAAATGCAACTTTCGTTGATGACATGGCAATTGACATGCAGGATGATGGCGCAAAAATCCTGACGCAATCGACGAAAAACAGGCGAACAGAAGAAATTAACGCCTATAGCGCCCTGCAAATGCATGCTCAGTCCATGTTGGAAAAGTAGTCTGTACATAAGCCATACGTTAACAGGCTGTTGAAATGCTACCCAGGTGGTGCGATACGCTCAGTAAATTGCGCCTTTGCGCCTTACCTGAGCGAATCCCAATAGCCTGTTAAACTGAGAAACCCATTCTGAATAGAGGCATTTGGCGATGGCCACTTCAGTTTTTGATTTATTCACGATTGGCATCGGACCATCCAGTTCGCATGTCGTGGGACCCATGCGCGCAGTTGCCTTGTTTTTGAGCAAATTACGGGAATCAGGCCAGCTTGTCAGCATACACCGCATCGGCGTCGATTTATTCGGTTCGCTTGCGCATACCGGCAAAGGACATGGCACAGACAAAAGCATTGTGCTTGGGTTGCTGGGTGAGTCGCCTGAGACGGTTGATACCGGTACGGTTGATGAGCGTTTTCAACAATGTCGTCAAACCAAACGCCTTGACCTGGCGGGCGAACGTGAAATCGATTTTTCCGTGGATGAAGACATCCGGTTTCACTATGACCGCATTCTGGAAAAGCACAGCAATGGCTTGATGCTACAAGCCTATGGCGCGAATAACGAGCTGCTTTGTGAAAATACCTATTATTCGGTAGGTGGCGGCTTTGTATTGGATGCTGATCAGGAAGTTGATCCTGAGCATGCGCAAGTAGCGGATAAAGAACGGCCTTATCCTTTCAAAACCGCCAATGAATTACTCGACTTATGTCAACAGCATGGATTATCAATCGATAAACTGATGTTGGCGAATGAGGCGCAACAGTATGAGATCACTGACATCCAACAAAAATTGTTGACCATCTGGCGAACGATGGAGGATTGCATTGACCGTGGCATGCAGACGGAAGGTATTTTGCCCGGCCCATTGAAGGTGCAACGCCGGGCGCCGCAACTTTATCATCGCCTCAAACATCAACAACATAATGATTTTGCCCAAATTGACTGGGTGAATTTATATGCCATCGCCGTGAATGAGGAAAATGCCGCTGGCGGACGGGTGGTTACTGCGCCGACCAATGGCGCAGCGGGTATCCTGCCAGCCGTGCTGAAATACCATATGCGTTTCTATCGGGGTGATAAAGAGGATGTTGTGCGTTATCTGCTGACGGCTGCCGCCATCGGCATTCTCTTTAAAGAAAATGCCTCCATCTCGGGTGCCGAAGTGGGCTGTCAAGGTGAGGTCGGCAGTGCATGCAGTATGGCGGCGGCCGGACTGTGCGCCGTCACAGGCGGTTCGCCCGAACAGGTTGAGAATGCCGCTGAAATCGCTATGGAGCACCACTTGGGACTGACTTGTGATCCCATTGGCGGGCTAGTGCAAATACCCTGTATTGAACGCAACGCCATGGCTGCCGTACAAGCGATCAACGCCGTGCGTATCGCCATGTATGGAAATGGCCGACACTATGTATCGTTAGATAAAGTGATAAAAACCATGCGTGATACCGGTCAGGATATGTCAGAAAAATATAAAGAGACCGCTCGCGGCGGCTTGGCAGTCAACATCATCGAATGTTGATTGGGGGGATCGCGCCAGATCAGGCAGCCTGGATTGGATTCTCTACTATCATCCAGGACTTCCAATGGCGTATCATTAGTGGTTTATTATTATATTAATGTGCGAAAAGCACAGGTATCCACAGTTAACAGGGCAATGAGATGTGAGCGCGCAGATGATGCGCGCTTTGATCATTGCGCGCAGGCGGAGAATGATTATGGGATTTGGCGGAATTAGTCTTTGGCAATTGCTTATTATCCTCGCGATTGTGTTGCTTTTGTTCGGTACCAAGCGTTTACGTAACATCGGGAGCGATTTGGGCGGTGCCTTCAAAGGATTCAAAAAAGCGATCAGTGACGAAGATAAAGGCACCGATAAAGCCAAACAGGAGAATCCACCCAAAATCGCCGCTGAGGAAACGCTGAACCGTGAAAATACGCAGGAAAAAACCAAGCAGAGTTAATTCATAAGATGTTTGATGTGGGGTTTTTTGAGCTTGCGCTCATTGGCGTGATCGCATTGCTGGTGGTAGGTCCCGAACGTTTGCCGGGGCTAGCGCGCACGGCGGGGGCATGGATAAGGCGTATGCGCCAGTTTGTTGGTTCAGTGCAAAGGGATATTGAGCAGGAAATCCAGGCGGAAGAAATCAAGAAAACGCTCGAAGCGGCGAAATCCATGCCATCGAATCCACTGCAAGCCAGTTTGGAGTATGCGAGGCAGGAAGGTGAGGCGTTGAATGCAGCCTTGCAGGATACCGGGAAGGCGGTTGCCGAAGAATTACAGCCACAAACGGCGGCGTCACCTAAAACCACCCCGCAAACCGCTTCGCACGCTGGCGATATGAAACAGGTTGAATCTGGATGAGTGAGGCTGGATTGCCTTTTATGAGCCATTTGGTTGAGCTGCGTGACCGTTTGTTACGCATGGTGCTCGCGGTGGTGGTTTTATTGTTCGCGTTGTTTCCATTCGCCAACGATATCTATACTTTTGTCGCTGGCCCTTTGATGGCGGTGTTGCCGGAAAACACTTCCATGATCGCCACCCAGGTCGCGTCGCCTTTTCTCACGCCATTCAAACTGTCCCTGGTGACCGCTGTTTTTGTGGCGATGCCATACCTGCTTTATCAATTCTGGGCATTTCTTGCACCAGGTTTGTATAAGAATGAAAAACGCATTGCATTGCCTATTCTGATATCCAGTATTTTATTGTTTTATCTGGGTGCGGCTTTCGCCTATTTCGTTGTATTTCCCTTGGTATTTGCTTTCCTCACCAGCGTCGCCCCAGAAGGCGTTGCGGTGATGACCGATATTTCGCATTACCTGGATTTCGTGCTGACCTTGTTTTTCGCCTTCGGTTTGGCATTTGAGGTGCCGATTGCCACGATTTTATTAGTCCTGACGGGCGTCACCACCCCCCAGCAACTGTCCAGTAAACGGCCTTATGTGATTGTCAGTGCCTTTGTCGTAGGCATGTTGCTGACGCCGCCGGACGTAATCTCGCAAACTTTGCTCGCGGTGCCTGTGTGGTTGTTGTTTGAAATTGGCGTGCTGTTTGCCCGTATGTTGACCAAAAGAAAAGCTGAAGGCGATAAGTTATCACCTGTCGGAGCAGCGGCGGCTGGTGCGACGACGGCAGGGGATTTAGTTGACCAGTATGAATATGCTTATGAACCGATGACTGAAGAAGAAATGGAGGCCGAGCTGAATCTTATTGAAGAGGAAGAAGATGATGGGCTTCCAGATGATGATGAGGACATCGCCGAATCCACGCCGGGACAACAACCTGAAACTTTCTCTCCAGATGCAGTGGATGAAAAGCTGGAGCAAATTATGGCTCTGCGTAACGAAGAAGCTTATGAACGCGCCCGTGCATTGTTATATGAAGTGCTGGCTGAAGGTAATGAGTCTCAAGTCAAAGTGGCCCGGAATATTCTGGCCCAGATGGATAGTTAGTCGGTTGTCAGGGTCATTTTCCATCATTTGTATTGATGAAGGATTTGATGTGAAATTTCTTTTGATCTGACAGGGACTGAAAAGACATCTCCCTTTATTGGGGTGGTCACGGAAAGCTTATCGTATAGAATTTCCTTACCGAACATAACTGTTATTGTTTCACCAACCAGTTTTTGGGTGAATGCCGTTACCTTCTTAATGCCGACATCGGTAAGATGAAAATTCATGACGGCTCTTGACTTTTGATCTCCTATTTCTTCAGACCGGCTTATTTCTTTTGATGTTAATATCAACTTCTGATCTTTAGATGAAAAAGTCAGGTATTCTTGATTGATAGCGCATCCAGCGATTGAGCCGATTAAAATAAAAAGTATTATGAATTTTGTTTTCATGGCTTTACTTTCATAAGGTTCAAACCACCGGCTTTAGCTGGTGGTTGTTTAGCATTTTTGATGATTGATGGACTCTCCAGAGTGCGGCGTATTGGCGATACCATTTAATATTCTTTCAGATAATTCAATCTGCCTTCAAAATATTTCCAGTCATAATAACCCGAATGTAACTTCCTTCCACCATGTGCTAAATCAAACGCTGTGCGGCCATGTAGAAGCCTGAAATTCTGGAATATTAGACAATCGTTTGGCTCGAGATGATAGGTAAACTGATTACTTGTATCTTTCAAGTAGCGGAAGAATGTATTGTAAGCCTCATAAAATACGCTTGCTTCCTCAGAGGGCATGAAATAAGGCCTGCAGTTTCTCTTACTGAACCGGATGTTGCTTATCTGGCCAGTATAATCGCATTCGATAATGGTTGATGGATGTTTGAACCTGTATTGGTGCTTGGGGTCTTCTAAGCAGAATTCCACAGTGGTGGTTGTTAATGACTGGAAGTATTCCGGGAATGCTTGTCTGATTTTTTCTCCTACCTGGAATCCATCCACCAATATTGAGTCGCCTCCAATCGGGCTGCTCTTCTCACAATAGAAGAATTGCAGTAATTTGTGGTCTCCCCAAAAGGTCAAATCATTATGTGGTGGAAGAGCGCATCCGCCTTTTTCTCCTGTTTGACGATGATCTTTTTTATTTTCATTTTCATCTTTTTCGTCTAGATCAAATGTGTTACCGAAATAGTGCTGATTTAACAGTGAGATCTTACCAAAAAAGGATCTTATGGTTTCTGGGTCAGTGTCTTTTAATAGAATAAAGCCTAAGTCATCTAATTTATCTAACCATGTGTCATCGTGGATATATCCATTTTCTATGACATATTGAGGAATAGGGATATTCTCCAGCGTTTCTTTGTCCCAATAATTTTTCTCACTAATCTCTTTTTTACCAGAGGAGTAGATTTTGTTCAGAATAGAGGGTATGTCATAAATACTTTTGTAGATGGGTTGCTCGTCCCAAGTAATGGTGAGTTTATCGCCATTTATCTCGACATTGAGAGGTTTTGCTTTGGTATCCCCGCTGATGGCGGCGTCATAAAGTTGTTGGTAGGGGGATGGATATCGGCAACATGGGGATTGCTCTCTCAGCCAGTTGTAATGAATTAACGTATTTTGGATGTTGAGATATGGGGTGTTTTGTTCCATGGGTGCGATTTCTTCCGTGTGGATACAGTGTGTAATCAGTGGAATGGCGTTGTAAGGCAATGATTAGAGAGGTATTGTGATACCTAGCCGTTCCGTAAAATACCATATTGGATTGCTGATGAACAAAATTGAGTCTTGATTTCCCGCCGCTAGCGGCAGGCGCAAGACTCAATGGCGTTTCCAAAGGGGAGAGGCGGATTCCCCCATTAGGGTTAAGTTGGTATCTTCACCACTAATCGTCCGGCGACTTGTCCTTGCAAAATCTCAGCCGCTTTCTGCGGCAGCTCATCAAAGCTGATTTCAGTCGTCAGGGTCTCCAGCAAAGGCCAATCCAGGTGATCGACTAATCCTTGCCAGGCTTGTTGACGCTTGTCGAGTGACGCCATCACCGAATCGATGCCATAGAGCGTGACGTTGCGCAAAATAAACGGGGCGACTGAAGTTGGCAAATTCATGGAATCAGCCAAGCCGCACGCCGCGACCGCGCCATCACGCTTCATTTGACTGATGACGTTCGCCAAAGTGTCACCGCCTGCCACATCCACAGCGCCAGCCCATAACGCTTTGCTCAGCGGTTTCGCTGTACCGGAGAATGCGTCGCGTGATGCAATATCCTGCGCGCCCAGCGAGCGTAAGAAATCCGCCGATTGAGTGGGGCGACTGGTGACTGCGACAACCCGATAACCGAGTTGGTTAAGCAGGATGGTGGCGATGCTACCGACTCCGCCTGTTGCGCCAGTGACCAGAATGTCGCCATCCTTGGGCTGAATGCCGTGATTTTGTAGCGCCATCACGCATAACATAGCGGTGTAACCGGCTGTGCCAATCGCCATGGCTTGACGGGTGCTGAGCGGGGCGGGCAATTTAATCAACCAGTCGCCACTGACTTTGGCGACACTGGCGTATCCGCCATGGTGCGCTTCCCCCACGCCGAAGCCGTTCAAAATCACTTTATCCCCTGCTTGAAAACCCGCATGGCTCGATTGCAGAACGGAACCGGCAAAGTCAATGCCGGGTATTAAAGGGAACTGGCGGATAACGGGTGCGGAGCCGGTCAGGGCCAAGCCATCTTTGTAATTCAGTGTTGACCATTCCACCTGCACGGTAACATCGCCTTCCATCAGGTCGTTAACTGTTAATTCCGTTTGTTTGAGTGATTGGCCTGCACCGGTTTTCTCAACGAGATAAGCGGGAAAAGAGTTTGGCATCTGGTGTTTCATAATCTGGTGGTGAAGTTGGGCGGTGCTCAAGGCTCAATCTTCGCGATGATAATCGGCCTTAATGTAATCCCGCGTTTGAGGTTGAGAGTTTAAAGGTTGACCTGGCTGCAGGACTCCCCGCGTGGATAATACCCATATTATGACAGTGCGTCGGATTGGGGGTATCAATAATAAAAAGCCAATGCCGTCGGTGATGAAGCCGGGTAAAAGCAACGCGACGCCGACGATCAACAGCATAGCGCCTTCCATTAATTCAATTGCTGGCAGCGTGCGTTGAGCCATTTGTTGGCGGGCGCGGACTAATATGGAAAAACCTTGCAGGCGAACCAGTAAACCGCCTAATAAAGCCGTGAATATAGAAATCAAAATGGTCCATAGCGCGCCGATTTCGCTGCCAACTTCAATCAGTACGAACAGCTCAAGCAGTGGAGCGCCGACGAATATCAGGAAAAAAATGAGTAGTGGATTCATGTTTCTGGGGAGCTGTCGGGTTGTGTGGGTTAGGTGCGATGCCGACTTTAGCGCCGGGATCCCGTTTGGCGAACAAGTCGGCGAATTGTGGATTCTCAGTGACGCGAACATGTTCGTTTGCCTTTTATCATGCTGGCATGAGTATTCAGAGGATTCAACAAGTTCCAACAGATGGGATTTTGGTCTGTTGGCATTCGGTTGTGTCATCGTCCGGACAAAATTATGTTTGATCGCACTCACTACGGAATGAGAGTATGAGGCTGTTCACTAAGCACCCTTCCTATCCAAATTGATTAAGGATAAGTCCATGACTATCAAGCTCAATGTTGACGGTGTGCCCCACTCCGTTGATGCTGATCCAAGCACCCCGCTTCTGTGGGTTTTACGTGACCATTTAAATCTGACTGGCGTTAAATTTGGTTGCGGTATGGCATTGTGCGGCTCCTGCACCGTATTGATGAACGGTGCGGCGATTCGGAGTTGCGCCATGCCGCTCAGCGCCGTTGGTGAGAGGGAAATCACGACCATTCAGAATGATCAGGATCCCATTATTGGCAAACTCCAAAAAGCTTGGGTGGATGAAGATGTCTCGCAATGCGGCTACTGTCAGCCGGGCCAGATCATGAGCGCTGCAGGTTTGCTTAAATCCAATGCCAAACCCAGTGATGAAGAGATCATCGCCGCGATGCGCGGCAATATCTGCCGCTGTGGGGCCTACAATCGCATCAAAAGTGCAATCAAGAAAGTTGTGGCGGAGGCTTAAAAGATGGAAGTATCACGTCGAGATTTCCTCAAAACCACAGCGCTTACAGGCACTGCCTTCGTATTGGGGCTATACCTGCCGGAAAAATCCCGTGTCACCGCCGCCGAATCGACGGCGAAAAAGCTTGCTCCAAACGCTTTTGTCCGTATTGGCGAGGACAATAGGATCACTTTTCTTATCGGCCAGGCTGAAATGGGCCAAAACACCTTCACGACACTTTCGATGTGCATTGCGGAGGATCTGGATGCTGATTGGGAAAAGACTGACATTATCTCCGCCCCGGTTCATCCTGCCTATAACCATGCCTGGGCGCCGATGCAGTTGACCGGTGGCTCGTCTTCCATCTACACCATGCAGGCGGAGATGCGCAAAGCCGGGGCTTCGATCCGTCAGATGTTGATGAGCGCCGCCGCCAGACGTTGGAATACTCAAATTTCACGGATTAAGACGAAAGATTCCATGGTCTTAAACCCCGCGACTGGTGCCAGATTGACCTATGGCGACCTGATTGAGGATATCGCCAATCTGGAGGTTCCACAGAATCCCAAACTTAAATCGCCCGAAGCATTTAAGCTCATTGGTAAACCTGTTAAGCGCCATCCTAAAGAAGCCTGGGCCAAAGTGCGGGGCGAGGCTGAATTTGGCATTGACGTAAGGTTGGAGAATCAGAAATATGCGGCGATGATTCACCCCCCGGTTTTTGGCGCGACGGTTAAAAACTTTGATGGCAGCAAAGCGCTGCAGCGACAAGGGGTTCATCGGGTCAAGCAGACGCCTTTTGGCATCGCCGTGATTGCTGATCACTGGTGGCAGGCTAAACAGGCCTTGGATGATGTCAGAGTGGTATGGAATGCGGGGGAATTTAAGCAGGTCAGTAGCGAAAGTCTGCGCCAACAGTACCGGGCAATGATGGAAAAACCGGGCGCAAGCGCGCGAAAGGAAGGCGATACCGCTAAAGCTTTTCAGCAAGCGGCGCAGATACTCGAAGCTGATTATGAGTTTCCTTTCCTTGCCCATGCTCCGATGGAGCCGCTTAACTGCACCGTTCATGATCAAGGCGGTAAAGCCGGGATCTGGACTGGTGGTCAGATGCAGACGGTTTACCGTAACGCCTGCGCGGAGGCACTTGGTCTTGAGCGTGAGGCTGTCACCTATCACAACACTTACTTGGGGGGTGGTTTTGGCCGGCGGGCGGTACCCAATATGGACTTTATCCTGGATGCTGTGTTCGCGGCGAAAGGTGAACCTTGGCCTGTCATGACGCTTTGGGCGCGGGAAGATGACATCCGTATGGGCAATTATCGTCCGTTGCGCATCAATAAAGTCAGGGTCGCCCTTGATCAGCAAGGCAATATCACCGCCTTGGAGTCGAAACTGGTTGGGCAATCCATCATGGCTGACACGATGTTCGCCAGTTTTATCCAGAATGACGTGGATCCCTTTATGGTCGAAGGCCTTGCCACCCATCATTATGATTTCCAAAATAATGATATCCAGGTTTATCGCGTCAAACTGCCGATTGTGCCATTGTGGTGGCGGTCAGTAGGGCATACCCATACAGCGCCTGTCGTGGAAGGTATTATTGATGAAGCGGCGCATGCTGCAGGGCGAGACCCTGTTGATTACCGTCTTAATCTGCTCACTGAGAAACGCATGGTGGATGTGTTGGAGGATGTGGCGAGAATTTCGGGTTGGAAGACCCGTAAAAAGGAACAAAATGTCGGTTATGGCGTCGCTGTGGTTGAGTCGTTCAAATCCTTTGTTGCTCAAGTGGCGAAAGTCCGTGTCTCCGGCAATCAATTCGAGGTTGAGAAGGTCTGGTGCAGTGTTGATTGCGGGTTCGCCTTCAATCCGCTCAACGTCGAAAATCAGATGATGGGTGGCATTCACTTCGGTTTGGGGCCGGTTAAATTCAGCGCCCTGACGGTTAAGGATGGTATGGTCGAGCAGAGTAACTTCCATGACTATAAGGTTGTTCGCATGTCCGATGCGCCGGATGTCGAAGTCAGCATACTGAATTCGGGTGAAGAGCCAGGCGGCATTGGTGAACCGGGCACGCCGCCGATTATCGCGGCTGTTGCCAACGCCATCTTTGACGCGACGGGCAAACGTTACCGTTCTCAGCCAATCGAGATGGGATAAAACCATTCATGTTCGCCAATAAGCAGTATATCGAGTTCTTCGATCATTGCCGGGGCCAAGGTTTGGATATCGTCTGTGCCAGCGTTTTGTATACCGAAGGCTCGACTTATCGCAAACCAGGCGCCACCATGTTGATCAACGTCGGTGGTGATTTCATCGGCGTCGTCAGTGGCGGTTGTTTTGAGGAGGATTTGATCGGCTGCGCCAAAGGTGTATTGCAGGCGGGCGAGGGGAAATACGTCAAGCACGATCTGCGTATCGACGATGATAACGCCGAAGCTTGGGGGCAGAGTATTGGCTGCAATGGTCTGATGGAACTCTGGATCGAACCCTTTTATCACACGGAGCATTACGGTGCGCTTGGCAAAGCTTATGACCTGAGTCGGATGAGGCGGGACGTTATCCTGGCTCGTTCGATCAAGACTTCCGGCGTTCATGCCATTCTGTCGAATGGCGACATCATTGGCCACCCTGAGAATCACGAAATCTGTCAGGCTGCGGGCGCTTATCGGCCTGACTCAGGTGCTTATTACGATAGAAAAAACGGTGTGTTCCTTCAGGCAGTCGCTGCGCCTTATCGACTGTTGATTCTGGGTGCTGGTCCCGGATGCGAACCACTAGTGAAAATGGCTGATACGCTGGGCTGGTACACGACCGTATGCGATACAAGAAAAGATTACCTGCGGTATGCCGGGAGCGCTGATGATAAGCGTCTTTTTGACGCTGTTGATGATGCGAGAATACTTTGCGAAGCGGGATTCGACGCGGGTGTTGTCATGAGTCACAATTTTACCGGTGATATGGCTTATCTCAATGCATTGCTGGAATCAAATGTCGATTACATTGGCATTATGGGACCAAAACAACGAACCCGCAGGATGCTCGGTCAGTTGAATGCCGGAGAGGTTGAACGTGATTTACGCATCCATAATCCGGTTGGTCTCGATCTGGGTGGCGAGTCGCCTGAGTCCATCGCGCTTTCTATCGTGGCGGAAATTGAAGCATGCCGATACGGGAGGAAGCCAGTATCGCTTCGTGACAAGACGACTATGGCGATCCATGCATAACCAGAGCAGTTCAGTGTCCTCGCCTTTAACGCGTTGTGGCTCCATGCGCTTGGCTTGTCTGATATTGGCGGCGGGTGAAGGATCAAGGTTCGGGGGGCGGAAACAGTTGGCCTTGTGCCAATCCAAACCGCTGTTGGGGTATGTTTTGCAGGAGCTTTCGCCGATTTTTGGCCATCATTTGTATACCGTGCTAGGAGCTTACAGAGATGAGGTCACGCCGTATGTTGAATCGGTCTCCCGGATTATTGTGCATGACGCCTGGCGCAACGGCTTGGGTACTTCAATTGCTGAAGGAGTGAGGCGAGTCGCTGAAATAGCCGATTATGACGGCATCATGTTGGTTCTTGGTGATCAGATCGGTGTCAAACGTGATGCGTTCTCTGACTTGATCAGACGTTTTGAAGGCGAATACATTGTTACTTCGCACTATGCCGGTAAAAACGGCGCGCCTGCAATTTTCCCCGCCGCCATGTTCGATACCCTCAAATGCCTGACAGGTGATGATGGCGCGCGTCAGTTATTGCGCAGCGATATAGAGCTGATTGCCGTACCGCTTCCAGAAGCGGAAATTGATATTGATACGCTGGAGGATTGGCATAAATGGCGAGACGTAGCTTTTTGACGGTACTGTTAGCCTTTGGAGTGTGTCATGGTAAATCAAACAATAAAATCTCAGCGTGATGAATGCCTCGCAACGCTAATATTTCCTGTTTTTCTATTTTCAAGCCATCGCCAGTATGCAAGGTCATTCCGCCAACCTGTAATGCACCGCGCGCGATATGCAGATAACCGCGTCGGTCATCATCAAATGGATATTTCAGCATATCGCCTGACTTGAGCAGGCCGCCAAACAATTTGGCATCCTGATGTGTGGCGATAGAGCCATCCGCACCATCAGGTGATATCAATAACACCCAGCGTCCATGACGCTCTTCAAGTGGAAAATGTTTTTGCGTGTAAGCTGGCTGTACGCCCAGTTTGTTGGGCTGTAGCCAAATCTGTAAAAAATGCACGGGCTGGCTTGATGAATGATTGTATTCACTATGAGTGACGCCAGTTCCAGCACTCATACGTTGTATATCGCCTGGCCGGATCACCGAACCATTACCCAGGTTATCTTTATGGGCTAACTCGCCATCCAGCACATAGCTGATGATTTCCATATCCTCATGACCATGTTCCGCGAAACCACCGTCAGGCAAGATGGTATCGTCATTGATCACGCGTAAATTTGATATGCCCATGTGCTCCGGGTCCCGATAACCCGCGAAAGAAAAGGTGTGATAACTCTTTAGCCAGCCGTGGTTGGCATGGCCTCGGTCTTTGGCTTTACGCAGGGTTAGCATGTTGATTGCTCCAATGTCAGATTCTGAGATAAGCAGAGGCGCAAGAGACGCGTAAAAAACAAAAATATCAGGTAGTGAAGTCGCGTTTATTGCGATGTAGCGGATTTTTCAGATATTCTCAAGCTTATTAAACAACTCTAATCAAGTATTTCGTTTGGACTTGTGGACTCAATGGTTGGTTCACAGTAATGGGTTTTAGCAAGTTCTTTCGGGTGTTGAGTCTCGTGTTTTTTCTTCGCCAATCCTATAAGTAAGTGTTTGGTACCGTATCATTATGCTGAAAAATTATGCTGAACAATGTATTCAACAGGCTATTCAACAAGCTGGCGGTGCTTTACCGTTTGACCAGTTTATGGAGTTGGCCTTGTATGCGCCGGGCTATGGTTATTATGTCGGTGGGCGGCAAAAATTCGGTGCCGCTGGTGATTTCGTAACAGCGCCGGAGATTTCCCCGTTATTTAGTCGATGTCTGGCCAATCAATGTGCTCAGGCATTGGATGTATTGTCTGGTGGCGATATATTGGAGTTTGGTGCGGGTTCTGGCCGTATGGCAGCGGATATATTACTGCATTTGCAATCGATTGATGCATTGCCTGAGCGTTATTGTATTCTGGATTTAAGCGCGGATTTACAAGCTGATCAACAACATAGGTTGCAGCAGGCCGTTCCGCATCTTATGTCAAGGATCACCTGGATTCGCCAGTTGCCTGATGCGGGTTGGCGTGGCGTGGTTTTGGCTAACGAAGTATTGGACGCCATGCCAGTGCATCGTTTTCAATGGACTGGCGAAGCTTGGCGGGAATCCTTTGTACGGGATTCTGCTACCGGTTTGCTGGAATGTTGGCAGCCAATAAATTCCCCCGGATTGTCATCCGCCTTACAGCAATTGGTTGGGCGTATCGGCGGGCTGCCGGTGGGCTATCAGTCAGAAATCAACTTGCGAATGTCGGCTTGGTTAGCGGCTATTGCTGAGTTTCTGGCGCAGGGTTTATTGTTGTTAATCGATTATGGATACGTTGAGCGTGAATATTATCATCCTGAACGTAGCCAGGGCACATTGGTTTGTCATCATCAACACCAGGCATCCAGCAACCCGTTCATGCGAATTGGTGAACAGGATATCACGGCGAATGTTGATTTCACCGCGTTAGCCCATGCGGCGTTGGATAATGATTTTGAATTGGCCGGTTACACCAATCAAATGTATTTCTTGTTGGATAACGGTCTGGATCAACTGGTCGGCATGGGTGATATGGCGTCCCTTGATCAGGTTAACCAATTACAAGCCGTCAAGCAGTTGACTTTACCCAGCGAAATGGGCGAACGCTTTAAGGTGATGGCGCTACAGCGCCGGATGGATATCCGGCTGAATGGTTTCAGGTCGCACGATCTGCGGGCTTATTTATAGCGTTCGCCAGTTGCGACAGTCTGCGTTAGTCAGGACGCTTGCTCACCATGAGCAATACCAAATAGCCGACAATGCCTGAGATGAGCGAGCCTAGTAAAATGCCCAACCGGTCATCCACGGCATAGGCTGAGCCACCTTGGTGGAAAGCCAAAGAGCCGATGAACAAACTCATGGTGAAGCCCACGCCGCAAACCAGTGCGACGCCATAGAGTTGGGCGTAATTCACATCTTTGGGCATTTTGGCGATGCCGGTTTTGATGGCGATCCAGCTAAATCCGAAGACGCCGAGTTGCTTGCCGATAAACAGACCGGCGGCGATGCCGATGGATACCGGGTGCAGGACGTCTTCCAGCGTCATGCCTTCAAAGGACACACCGGCATTCGCGAAAGCAAAAATGGGTAAGATGATATAGGCGACAGAAGGGTGGAGATCGTGTTCCAATTTCTCCAGTTGGGTGTGTGATTCGCCTTCGACTTTGACGAAAGGGATGAAGAACGCTGTTATGACGCCAGCCAGTGTCGCATGCACGCCGGATTTCAGCACCGCCACCCACAGGACGAGGCCCACTAATATATAGGGCACTAAACTTAGCACCCCTTTCCGGCGCAAAATAAACAGACCGGTGATTGCCGCCATTGCGACATACAGTGATGAAAGCGCCAAGTGGTCGGTATAGAAGATGGCGATAATGATGATGGCGCCCAGGTCATCAATAATTGCCAATGTCATGAGAAAAATCTTTAATGCTTGTGGAATGCGCGTGCCTAACAGCGCCAATACGCCAAGGGCAAAGGCGATGTCTGTCGCCGCAGGGATCGCCCACCCCCGAATCGCCACCGGATCCCCCCAGTTGATCGCTGCATAAATGGCTGCTGGAACGGCCATGCCGCCAATCGCTGCGATGATTGGCAAAATGACCTTGGAGGGTTGGGAGAGTTCTCCGGCCAACACCTCACGTTTGACCTCTAATCCAATGAGGAAGAAGAATATCGCCATCAAACCATCATTAATCCACAGCAGTAGAGGTTTGGCGAGTTCAAATGAACCGATTTTAATGGCGACGAAGGTATTGATGAGGCCATCGTAGAAAACTTGTAGGGGCGAATTCACCGCCAGCATCGCCAATATCGCGGCTAATAGTAGCAAAATGCCGCTCGCGGACTCCAAACGTAGAAATTCTTTGACTTTATTGAAGATCATGGTGAATAACTTCAGGTGTGGGTAATGAACTTAAAGAACCGCCTTGGCTCAATTCAGTGGATGGTATATCAGGTGTGATTTCCAATATCCGTTGAGCTTAGGTAGGTTTTCCAATTTGGCGGGAACAATATCCGGTTTGTCTGTTTCTGCTTGTGGCGAAATTCCTCATTGTCAGAATGAATGCAAAAACCAAGCACACGCATGATAGCACTGTAATGAAATTGTCTTTTGTCGCCAGTAAATATTTAGCTATCAATTGTTTCAACAATCATGATTGGTTCTTTGAATATTTATATTCGGTGATGGTTATTGGAAGCGTGTTGCTTAACCGGCTGTTCGGCGCTAGTTAACCATCCTGGCTAACCGCTGGAGCGCTCCGCGATTTTCTTCAACCAATTGGCGTCCCGCTTCACCGGCCAGTGTGCGCTGACTGGCGTCTGACAGCCAGTCGATCAGTAGCCTGGATAATGACTCAGCATCTTGAATGCGCCGTGCCGCGCCGCGCTCAATCAGTTGTTCGCTGATGTTGGCGAAATTAAAGGTGTGTGGGCCGAAGCAGGTGGGTACGCCTTGCGCAGCGGCTTCCAGCATATTATGTCCGCCGGTGTTGACCAGACTGCCGCCGATAAAAGCGACCTGAGCGCTGCCGATGAGCATCGGCAGTTCGCCCATCGTGTCACCCAGATAGATCGGAATATCCGTGGTTGTGGGCGGGTGTTGGGAGCGTTTCGTATAGCTGAAGCCATGGCTGTTGATCAATGCGGCGACTTGGGTGAAGCGTTCGGGATGACGCGGCACCAGTATCAATAAGGCGTCAGGCTTTTGTGTCAGCACGGCCTGGTGGGCGGCCAGTATGATTTCATCTTCGCCATGATGGGTGCTGGCGGCTATCCAGACGGGCCGATCCCGCCATGCCAAACGCATGACCTCAGCTTGTTCAGTCATGCTGGCGGGTAAATGAGTGTCGAACTTTATGCTGCCGGTGATTTGCACGGCAGACTTGGCCACCCCCAAGTCAATCAAACGTTGCGCATCGGCTTCCGTTTGCGCGGCGACCTGGTCAATCGAGCCAAACACTTGTCGGCTGAAATGGCGCAGTCGCCAATAACCGCGTTGTGAACGCACCGACATGCGTGCATTCGCCAATAGGGTGTGAATGCCGCGTTGGCGGCAAAGATAGAGTAGATTGGGCCAAACTTCGGTTTCCACCATGAGCAATTTGTCAGGCTTCACCCGATTGAGGAAAGCATTCAGGCAAACCGGCAGATCATAGGGCAGATAGACATGAAATACCTGTTCCGCAAAGAGTTTGCTGACCTGGGCAGAGCCGGTGGGTGTAGTGGTGGTGACGCAGACAGGATATTCAGGAGATGTTTGTAAGAACTGTCGGATCAGCGGCGCAATGGCCTGGACTTCGCCGACTGAGACGGCATGGATCCATAGACCACCCGTTTGGGGTGGGGCAGGCCCCCAACCCAGGCGCTCGCGCCAGCGTCGTCGATAAGCTGGCGCTTGACGGCTGCGCCATAACAGGCGCAATAACGCCACCGGCAGCAGCAAGGACATGATGAAGGTGTAAAGCAGCCGCATTCAGGTTGCCAATACTTGATTGAGGATCTGCGCATTGCCGCTGAGATGCGCTGGACTGATGGTACCGACAATCATACTGGAGACACCGGGTTGCGCGAATATGTGCTGCATGGAAGCCGCCACGCTTTGAGCCTCTTTGATATGGCCGCTCATCAAACCTTTTTTGATGAGTACGCCGGCATTTTCATGGGCGGCTTTCTCCAGGACGGGCAGCTCTGTGTTGTCGTCCAGATTGCATGTCGCCATGACCACATCCATTTCGTCAATGACCCGCAAGCCGCCTTCCACTGTTTTGGAGGACATGCCATGACTGCGGATCAGGCCTTGTTGTTTCAGCTCGCGCAGCGCATCAAGCGCCCCTTCCTGTTCGAGAATACGTAAGTCATCGCCGTCAGAGTGAATCAATGCCACGTCAAGGTAATCTGTGCGCAGCGTATCCAGGGTGCGTTTGAGGGTCTTTATTGTGGCTTGATAGCTGAAGTCAAACAGGGATTGTCCGTGATGAAATTCCTCGCCTACTTTGGAGACGATGACCCAATCCTGACGATCCGTCAGCAGTTGGCCCAAACGTTCCTGGCTGGTGCCGTAAGCGGGAGCTGTATCCAATAGATTAATGCCGTATTCACGCGCCAACGCGAGTAGGTGACGAATTTCAGCATCACTGGGTAAATCGAAGGCATTTGGGTATTTGACACCTTGGTTACGTCCGAATTTCACTGTGCCCAGGCCGAGTGGGCTGACTTGGATGCCGGTGTCGCCGAGTGGTCTTAGCTCCATGGGATATTGCCGTACCAGGGTTGTTGCGCCATTGGTGGCGTGGGTAGTTGAACAGGGATTTCAGGGGGATGTTCACCGGGCGGTGGCAGGTATTCCAGTAGCTTGTCCGCCAAGCGTGGCGCCAAAGCCAGTTTGGTTGGCCAGGCGGTGATGATTTGGTCTTGCTGGTGTATGAAACAGTCGCTGGGTCTCTGGTTGTTCGGCATGCGTGGTTCGGCCCGATAAATAGTGAACACTCCCCATTCCGCCTGTGTCAGATTCAGCCAGGGCAGGGTATCCTGCAAGGTTTTTTGAGCAGTCATCATTTGTTGATCAGCAGAGCATTCGACGCTGGCTTCAGCAACTTTGCCGCCGACATACCAGACTGTTTGGTTATCCGGCGTGATATCGCTGGTGATGGTCAGTTTGGGAAGCGCGCCAGCGCCCAGGCAATGAGCGTAGAGCGGAGGCAAATCGCCTTTGACCATGATCATATGCAGTGGGCGTCGCTGCATGGCGGGTTGGCTATGCCCGAGTTGGGTGAGTAATTCAGCATTGCCTGATCCGGCGGTTAAGAGCAGGTGGTTCGCTTGTAGGGTTTGTCCGCTGGGCAGGTGGATCAACCAATGGTTGTCCTGGCGTTGAAAGTGAGTTGCCGACAGTTGGCGGCAGTAGGCCAGGTAGGGGGTGGCCAATGCCTGGATCAAGGTTGCTGTATTGAGTACAGGTTCTTCCAGTCGGTATAAGTCGCCGCGAAAACCGCTGTGATTGAACGGTTCGGGAAATTCCGCGCGAGGGATTTGCCGTATGCGGCTGCGCATGACTTTACTGGCGAAGAATCCGGCCAGATTGGAGGTAAGAGAGGCCGATGTCCAGAGATATTGATGGTTGGACAGGATTTGCACGGCGCTAAGATCCACCGCCCCCTGTCCTTGCAGGCAGGCGCGCCAGACAGCCGGCATTTGGGCGATGGCCTGGCTGGAGTCTGTCAGGTTGCCGGTCAAGGCATATTTTGTGCCGCCGTGAATGATACCTTGTGAGGCAATGGACTGGCCGCCACCCAGTACATTCCGCTCGAATAGCATTGCGCGATAACCGGTTTGCCGTAACGTTGCCAATGACCATAAACCAGCGATGCCGCCGCCGAAAATCGCTACATCAGTGTGGATGCTGTTCACGTTCGCGCCTTGATCGCATGGATGATCTGAGTGGTGGAAATGCCGTCCACATATTGCATCACGGCGACTTGGCCACCGGCTTCACGTGTGCATTGTGCCCCAGGGATCTGGTCGGGATCATTGTCGCCGCCTTTGACCAGAAAATCGGGTTGGACGGCGCAAATCAGGCGTTCGGGCGTCTCTTCCTCAAACGCCACGACCCAATCCACGCAGGTCAATGCTGCCAGAACTTGCATACGGTTTTGCAGAGGATTGACGGGGCGGTCCGCGCCTTTGAGCGCCCGTACGGTGGCATCAATGTTCACCGCGACAACCAGACGATCCCCCAGTTGGGCGGCTTCCTGTAGGTAGGCGACGTGACCGGCATGCAAAATATCGAAGCAGCCATTTGTCATGACGATGGACTCGCCTTGTTGGCGGGATGCCGCGATCTGTTGCAACAATTGTTGCTCGTTGACCAGAGGTGAGTTTATGGCGCGGTCAGCGTGTAAATGTGCATGCAATTCTTCCGGCAGCACCGTTGCGGTACCGAGTTTGCCGACCACGATGCCAGCGGCCAGGTTGGCCAATTGGGTGGCGTTCGCCAAGGGTTGTCCATGCGCCAAGGCGCAGGCCAGCATTGAGATAACGGTATCCCCGGCACCTGTCACGTCATACACTTCGTGCGCCTGGGCCGGTAAATGGCTGGGTGGCTGGTGGCTTTGCAGTAGCGTCATGCCTTGTTCACTGCGGGTGATCAGCAAAGCGTCCAGTTCATATTCGGCGATTAACGCCAATCCTTTTTCCACCAGGGCTTGCTGGTTGGCGCAAGGTCCAACCACGGCTTCCAATTCAGACAGGTTTGGGGTGATTAAGCTGGCACCCCGGTAGCGGTTGAAATCATTCCCTTTGGGGTCAATGAGTACAGGTTTGCCTGCGGCTTTACAGGCCTGGATATAGCACTGTGGGTCATCTAATACGCCTTTCGCATAATCAGACAGAATGACGGCCTGGCAGTCGGGTAATGCTGCAATAAAACGGTTGTGGAGACGATTGGCGTCAAAATCCGGGAAACCTTCTTCAAAATCAGCCCGTATCAATTGTTGCTGGTGGCTGATGAGTCGCAGTTTGGTGGTAGTGGGTGCTTTCGGATGACGCACGAAGTGGCAGTCAACCCGTTGGTCAACCAGCTGTTTTTGCAAAGTTTGACCATTGTCATCATCGCCAATCAGGCCCAATAGGGTGGCTTGTGCATTGAGTGCAACGATGTTCAAGGCGACATTGGCGGCTCCGCCGGGGCGATCCTCCTCCCGCTCCACCTTGACGATGGGCACCGGCGCTTCGGGTGAAATCCGTTTGGTCGGGCCATACCAATAGCGATCCAGCATGACATCGCCCAGTACCAGGATGCGTACGGCGGAAAAATCAATGATTGGTTTCATGGTTCAAAGGCTGATCAATGGGGTTTTGGGCAAGGGAGCCAGAAATGGCAGTTTGAGGGGGTGTATTTTAGCCTTGATCTGGCGCTGCATGGCATAGGGCAAAGTGAATAAGTGGCTGGGTCGTTGGGGGCTTTATCATAGATATTCTGTATTGTGAGGCTGGTTGTAACGCCATATGGTGCTGATTCTTCGAATGACAGATGGGTAGAGGGTAGCAATGATTCAGCGCGTATCGGTAGGTGGTTTACAAGTCGCCGCAGAACTGAATGAATTTATTAATCATGAAGCCTGTCCAGGTACTGGCATTGAACCTGCGCAGTTTTGGGCTGGATTTGAACGCCTATTGGACAAGCTTGGCGACAAGAACCGGGGTTTACTGCAAAAGCGTGATCAATTGCAAGCCAGCATTGATGCCTGGCATCAGGATCAGCCTTTCGATTTGGCGGACTATAAACGATTTTTGTATGAAATAGGTTATTTAACACCTGAAGGTGAAGATTTCTCCATTGAGGTAGACGGGGTTGATGATGAAATCAGCCGGATTGCCGGGCCTCAATTGGTGGTGCCAGTGAATAATGCGCGTTTCGCCCTGAATGCCGTCAATGCGCGTTGGGGAAGCCTCTACAACGCTTTATATGGCACGGATGCGATCAGCGATCTGGATGAAATCACAGGAACACCATCGTTTAACCCTGAGCGCGCCCAAAAAGTGATTGAATGGGCGGCGCATTTTCTGGATCAGGCGGTGCCATTGCAACAAGGTTCTCATCAGGATGTGCGGGCATATCAGATAGAAACCATGGAGCAAGGGGCGAAGTTAGTCATGCTGATGCGGGATGGTGCAGTCACCCAACTGGCTCGTCCAGCGCAATGGGTGGGTTTTAATAAGACAGACGATGAGCAAACCATTCTTCTGCGCAATCATCATTTGCATCTTGAAATTCAGATTAATCCGAAGGCATTGATGGGACAGGTATCGCGGGCTGGCATCCAGGATATTATGCTGGAGGCGGCGATCAGCACCATCATGGATGGCGAGGATTCGGTCGCCGCCGTGGATGCCGAAGATAAGGTGAAAGTCTATCGGAACTGGCTGGAGCTGATGCAGGGCAAACTTGAAGCGACATTCGATAAAGGTGGTCGGATGGTTACACGTCGCATGCATCCAGATCGATGTTACACATCTCCGCAAGGTGAGCCATTCCGCTTGTCGGGGCGCAGCTTGATGTTAGTGCGTAATGTCGGCCATTTAATGACGACGGATGCCATTCTGGATGCGCAAGGCAGGGAAATTCCTGAAGGTCTGATGGACGCTATGGTGACATCCTTGTGCGCCATGCACGATCTGCAGCGGTCAGGCGGCTATATTAATAGTCGTCAAGGCAGCATTTATATTGTCAAACCGAAAATGCATGGTCCTGAAGAAGTGGCCTTTACGGATGAATTGTTTGGTGCCGTTGAACAGGTGTTGGGCTTGCCTGAGAACACTTTGAAAATGGGTTTGATGGATGAAGAACGACGCACCTCAGTCAATCTGAAGGCTTGCATCCGTGCAGCCAGCCAGCGTTTGGTGTTTATCAATACGGGATTTTTGGATCGCACTGGGGACGAAATCCATACCAGTATGGAAGCTGGCCCGGTATTGCGTAAGGGTGCTATTAAACAGCAACCTTGGATCACGGCCTATGAAAACCGCAATGTGATCATTGGTCTGCAATGTGGTTTGCAGGGCAAAGCGCAAATCGGCAAAGGCATGTGGCCGATGCCGGATGAAATGCGCCAAATGTTGGCGACTAAACAGGCCCATCCATTCGCAGGCGCGAATTGCGCCTGGGTGCCATCGCCAACCGCCGCGACTTTACATGCGATTCATTACCATTTGGTAGATGTTACCCAGCGTCAGAACGCGCTGGTGATGCAAACAGATGATAATTTGGATGAACTGCTGACGCCGCCTTTGCTGGGCGATGTCAGCTTGTCCACGGAAGAGATTCAAGCCGAGCTTGATAATAATGCGCAGGGTATCCTGGGTTATGTGGTGCGTTGGATTGATCAGGGCGTTGGCTGCTCTAAAGTGCCGGATATCAATCAGATTGGTTTGATGGAGGATCGTGCCACTTTACGTATCTCCAGTCAGCATATCGCCAACTGGCTGCACCATGGCGTTTGTACCTCAGAACAAGTCATGGAGACCCTGCGGCGCATGGCGGGCATCGTGGATCAGCAAAACCAGCAGGATCCGCATTATCGCCCGATGGCGGTGAATTTTACCGATAGCATCGCCTTTGCGGCGGCATGCGACTTGATATTCAAAGGTGGTGAACAACCCAATGGGTACACTGAACCTGTGTTGCATGAGCGACGGCGGCAAATGAAGCAAAAGCTTTGTTGAGCAGTGGGTCAAATGTGTTACGTTACATGGTATGGATACTCCATCCGAACTCGACCTGATTGATCAATAACCTGACCACAGCATCATGGAGGCTTTCAAGTTTTTAGAAGCACAAGGTCTTACGCACCAAGCGGACGCTTGCGTTCGACCTTTTGTATATTGTGTTTGCTGATTCGGTTTTGAGATGGTGTTGGTAGTCCCCGATCATCAGTGTAATACCAAGCCAATCTTCAACTTCATAAATCACGATTATTCATAGGGCTGTTCAACAATAGGTGGACAGCGTTCATCTAGGTCAGGAAATGTCAAGTCAGAGTTTGTACGTACCGCATGAGTCAATTTGCTAATACAGCGAGCACGCTCTTTATCTTTGTTCAGACCCAACCCTCCTCCGCGATATTTTCCAGACAGTGAAATCAGGGCTTTTTCTGATCCATAACGCGAACCCTGTTTCAATGCCTGGAGTGCTGCTTTGTGTTGTTGTGCATTTTCTACAACACTATGAATGATGTACAAGCCATGCCCGGCGTCGCCAAAACCTTGATTCAGAGCGCATTCAGCCACTGTTTAGCCTCTTCATCTTCGTTTTTATGGCTAAGATACTTACCCAAATCATACTGCGCTTTAGGCAAACCCATTTCTGCAGCTTGGCGTAACAATCGCAATGCCTTGCCCTGGCTACGCCGTTTGCCGTCAATGCCATGCTTGTAAACGGCCGACATTTGCAAATAGGCTTCAGGTACGTTTTGTTCCATCAGGCGCTCCAAGCGCTCACTGACCTCACCGTGTTTGGCGGCAACCCGACCGGTAGCGATCAAAAAAGTTATATTGATTTCAGCCTTCCAGTGCCCTAATTCCGCAGCTTGTTGGTACATAGCATAGGCCTGTTGTGCGTTCTCTTTGGTGCGCGGGTAAGCTTTACGTAGTTGATTGGCTTGCTCGTGTAGCGGCCTTGCTTCTTCAGCAATAAGCGGATAAGTATGGTCTTCAATGTGTTTGCAATTGATCATGCGCAAATCTCCAGTGTAAAACTGCTCAGCCATGGCCCAAGCGAATATTCCAAGAAATATCAATGCAGAAATGCCAAGCAACCAAGCTAAAAAATGGGCTATATTCTTCCACACAGGAGTTCTTTGTTAATCAAATGCTGTGAAACCGGGCAGTGGTAGTATCATATTCTTCTCATAGGTCAATATACGGCTGGTCAACGGTGCATCGCTGGAATACTTTTTATCATTTATTTCCAACGCATCACTCCATTCTTGAAATGCCTCTTTCCAATATGATGAAGTCGTTTCGGCTTCGCTTTTTAGAGGGATTGCTCCATACATCCTATCCAATGCAATTTCCCACAAATCATTACGGTAATCTGCCACATTCCCCTGATTATTATCACGAATGGCAATATTGACCTCGGTATCAATATGCATGCTACGAATATTAATGTTGGCCGAGCCGATGGTATAAAAGGCATCGTCTACAATCAGGTTTTTTGCGTGTACATAAATATCGCGGTATTTTGCCGGGGTGTCCTGGGTACTGGCTTGCATGATAGCGAGCAATACACGGGCACCAGTATCCATAAGTTCTTCGTATAACCTTTGCGTCTCACGATCTTGCTGGTCTTGTGCGATGCTATGCCGGGTTTGCTCGGCACTTTGCTGCATTTCGATAGAATCAAACAAATTACCGATTCCTTCCTTAGCATCGGCATAGCCTTCACGCACGGTATCTTTGATCCATTGTCCGGCGTCCACCGCGCTATCTGTGATGCCTTCAGCCACATTACTGGCTGTATTGACTACAACATCTCTGGGCGTCTCATGTGATTCAAATTTGTTCAGGGCACGAAAAGTGTCACGGGTAAATTCAGCAAAAATATAACCAGTTGGATTAGTGATCACGATGACATACAATTTTTTGCTGGAATGCTTGGCCAATTCTAACTGGCGTTGTTTTATTGCTTCAGCAATGCGTGGATTGCGAAAATATTGGTTTTCAATGTAAATACAATAATTGGCCCGACTGATTGCGTTGTAATAAAGTGCTTCAATGCTGTAATCACCCAGTCGTGGAAAAGTCAGACATATCTGTGCTTAGCTGAGATAGTTATTTTCTGCGTAACGCAGAGGATCATCATCAAACACTTTGCGCTCTTGTGTCAGCTTATCTTTGGTATGACGATCCCAGGCTTCGGTGAAATTGCGATTCAGATCCACCAAGCAAGGACCTTTTAGTTCGCTGGAAATATCGCGCCACGGGCCTAGGCGACCATCGTGTTCTTTGTGTTCTGATTTGTCGCTGCTTTTGCGTAAATTGTTGCTGTAGGCATGGTTATTATCATCCCAATAGTCAGATAAAAAATTGTGGCCCATGACAAAACCGACAGCTTTGCTGGGGTCTTCATAGTCATAGTCGATCAATACACATTTTTGATGGTGTGAAGGCACACCATAGAGCAATGCCAGCATAGCGGGGGAAGTTACAATTTCAGGATATTTACCTAGTAATTGGGTCAAGTGACCATCCGGCAATACGCCCTGCTATGGCACGCAGCATCCAGTCATGCTGATCACTTTGTGCAAAAGAACCGCTGGCTATGCCTGAGCCCGCACTGGTGCCTCCAGAACCACCTATACCTATGCCGACAATATTTTCCTCTTTGGCATAACCCAACATATGAAGCCAGCCCATGATACGCACGCTGACGTCGGCGGGTTTAGGTTTAGCAATGGCAGTTTCCAAAAGCTGCGCTAAGGTTTTGCCGTGCGGAGGGTCAAGCACCATGTTGGGTTCAAAACCCCAGCATATAATGTCGATGGGTTTTTCTGCATCTTTTATAGCTTTGGCCAAGCGGGAAAAGGTTTCTTTACCATTGATCAGTGGATCGACTTGGTTATTTTCTCGCGGTAACGTCTCGGTTCCCTCACGTACAAACCAATCTGATACCTGATAGCTTGTACTGGATGCATTAAGGTTAAAACGGGTTTTAACAAAGCCCATACTCGTTTCCCTCCAGCCTTTTTAAGGCATAGTCGATTTAACAAAGTTGATCAATGCTTCATTAATCTCACCGCTTGCTGCACTGTCGAGCGTGCATTGTGCTGCACGAATGGCATTATCCTTCTCTCCCATGTCGTAATGCCCAAGCGCGGATAAACGCTGCTTGACACCATCGGTGGTTTCAGCGGGAGCCAATGGTTGCAACGGCATTTGGTAATGACCATGCGCACTCTCAACCATCAATTCACCGATCAATGGCGGTTCATATTCATAGGTAATAATACCTTCGTGATCTGTTGTTCCTTCCTGCATCAAGGCCCCATCTTTATACAGCTTATAAGGTTCTTCTGTGTACGCATGATCTGGGTTTCCAGGAATCTGTGAAAGAATGAAACGTAATTTCGCCTTCACCGGCAAACTCTCTTTCCCACCCCAACTCAAATCACCGATAAACACATCGCCGCTGCCTTCAATGGCATTGCTTGGGGGGAAACAACCATGGCCGGAACCTATATCACCTTTTCTACTCGCCTTGGGCATCGGAGTTCTCCGGATTGTTGGCCTGTTGCATGGCCCGAGTAATCTGTTCCTGTATCTGCGGGGTGTTTTCCTGTTCCAGTAGATAGGCGCTCAAATAATGCATGAAAGCAGCAATGCTGTCTTCCGCCAGGGTATCCGGCAGGGCCAGCATCAGGTGTTGGCCTTGTTCATCCTGTGTGCCTGTCACCTGGATCGGTGCGCCCAGGCCGATGCGCAGCGACAAACGGCGTTTCAATGTCGTATTTTCAATATCCACCAAGTCTTCATTTTCGTTTATTCCGGGTTGCCAGCGGGCCGCTCTGGAACCCAATACCTGCCTCAATAAGGCCAATAACAAGGCCTGGTATTCCATTACCAGACAATGCATTTGATATTGCGCGGATGGCGTGTCTTGTTGCTGGTATATCGCTCTCGTTCCTGTAGTGGTCTAATAACCTCGCACCAGATGAAGGGGGAAACATCCTGTTCAATCAAGCGAAAAAGAGACCCCAATAATGGCAAAGCCACATTATCCTGCTGAATTCCAACAAGAAGCCGCCAGTCTGGTACTGGA
>JAPQLC010000018.1 GCA_030826945.1 Candidatus Thiobius zoothamnicola | reverse complement strand
CCCCATTACCTCATCTTGTTTCTCTTTGCAACACAATTTAAGCCCGATTGCCCTGCCAAAATAGGCCGGCACCCATACAAAAACGGCTAAGCCTGTTATGATCAGATCCAGCGATAGGCTGGTTTATCAGTTGCGGTGACCGGCAATTTCATTAAACTGTCGCTGCGGATCATTCGGAGTGTAGCTCAGCTTGGTAGAGCACCGTCTTCGGGAGGCGGGGGTCGAAGGTTCGAATCCTTTCACTCCGACCATTTCCACCGAAAGGCATCATCCCAAAACGCCAATCGTTGCCCAATTGGCTCCCGAGAAATCAGACGCCAGTTCCCTACGCCGCTTCATGAAACACCTTGTCCGCCCTATCCACCCTAATAACGTTAAGGGTTTCACACTCATCGAATTACTGGTCGTGATCGTCCTGATCGGCATCATTGCGACGATGGGGGTGCTGAATCTGACCCATTGGCTGGCCGAGCGGGATGCGCATCAGGAAGTGAAGCTGCTGCGAAAACACATTCACGCCTGGGCGGACGAAGCCGTCACCCAGCAACTGACCCTCGCCATTAAAGTCAATGCCGATCATCTGAAACTGTATGAACAGACCCAAAGCGGATGGCGTGAGTCCCCGCGCCACCGCAAAATTATCGAAACAAGCCGGGGAATCAGTCTGGTTCTGTTAAACCCGGACAAACCCTCATCGCGCCTCTTTGATCAGGATGCAAAACGTGACATGATTTATTTAGGCTCAGATGGTCGGGTATCCCCCTATACGCTTCGTGTGCAAGATCAGCAATTCCATTGCGACCTGGAAGGCGATCTGGCTGGCAACATCAAACTGCCGGATTGCCAAAAAATACCCTGAAGCAATTGAATACCACCAATCCTGAAAACCATTCACCGTATGGAATTGAATAACAGACATTGTTCATAAAGATGCTGTTTGACACCCACTGTCACCTTGATCTCCCTGCTTTCGATGCTGACCGTCAGCAAGTCTTGCAAGCTGCCCGGCAAGCTGGCGTACAGCACCTCCTGATTCCGGCGGTCCAGCGCCATGGCTGGGAAAATCTGCTGAATCTATGCGCCAGCAATGATCATCTGTATCCCGCCCTGGGCCTGCACCCCCTGTTGCTGAATACGCATGCGGATAAAGACGGGATCGCGCTAGGCGATCAAATTGCACATTGCCGTCCAACCGCAATAGGCGAGATTGGCCTGGATTACCTGGATAAATCGTTGGATCGAAAGCGGCAACAAATTCTGTTGGAAATACAATTGGAGATCGCCGAGCAATACCAATTACCTGTCGTACTGCATGTGCGCAAAGCGCATGATGTCATGCTGCAAACGCTACGGCGTTATCGTTTACCGGGCGGTTTCTGCCATGCATTTAACGGCAGTCTGCAACAAGCAGACCAATACTTGACGAAGGACTTTAAACTCGGCTTTGGCGGCATACTCACCTACCCCAATGCCAGCAAACTGCACCGACTTGCCCGGGAACTGCCGTTATCCGCCATCGTTCTGGAAACCGATGCGCCCGATATGGCCGGCATCCAACATCGCTATCAACGCAACAGTCCAACCTATTTACCGGAAGTGGCCAAGACGTTGGCGCAATTGCGAGGCATCTCAATCGCCACCGTGGCAACAAACACCACTCGCCAGGCGCTCGACATCATTGACGCCAAAAAGCAGGCGTCAGCAGCACCAGCAAGGTGAATATCTCCAAACGTCCGAGCAACATGGCAAAACATAATATCCACTTACCCGCATCATGCATATCCGCATAATGCGGACCTACGCTAGACAAACCAGGACCCAGATTATTCATGCTGGCCGCCACAGCACTGAAAGCCGTCATCAAATCCAGTCCAGTGGCTGCCAAAGCGAGATACATCACCGTGAAACTGCCCACATACAGGGCGAAAAACCCCCATACTGCCTCAACCACCCGGCTTGGTATGGTTTTTTCACCGATCCGCACCGGAATTTGCGCATTTGGATGCACCAACTGGGTAATTTCCCGCGCCCCTTGTTTGACCAGCAATAACACGCGAATAACCTTAATCCCGCCGCCAGTCGAGCCGGCGCAGCCGCCGATGAAGCTGGAGAACAGTAACAGGATTGCGAGAAAACCGGGCCATTGATACCAATCCGCCGTGGTGAAACCGGCTGTCGTGCCAATGGACACCGCTTGAAACAAGCCTTTGACCAAAGCTTCCTGCCAAGTATCGTAAGTGCCGCTCAGATATAAACCGATGAAAGTCGCCAATATCACCAGACTTAACACGGACACATAAAAACGGAATTCCGGATCCTGCCAATAACCCGCCGGACTGCGGCTGCGAAAAGCGACGAAGTGCAAAGAAAAATTCACCGCCGCAAGCAACATGAAAAATACCGCGATGACATCAATCAGCGGACTATTGAAATAACCCATACTGGCGTCATGCGTGGAAAATCCACCAATTGCCACTGTGGCGTAAGCATGACCAAGTGCATCAAAAGCGCTCATACCGGCCAGCCAATAGGCGATCGCACAGCTAATGGTCAATCCCAAATAAATCAACCACAAGGCTTTCGCCGTTTCAGTAATGCGCGGCGTCAATTTGGCGTCTTTCATCGGCCCTGGCGTCTCAGCGCGGTAAAGCTGCATCCCGCCAACACCCAGCATGGGCAAAACCGCGACCGCCAGCACAATAATGCCCATGCCGCCCAACCACTGTAATTGCTGGCGGTAATACAAAATGGAAATGGGCATTTCATCAAGACGCGTGATCACCGTCGCGCCAGTCGTTGTCAGGCCGGAAACGGATTCAAACACCGCATCCGTAATCGATAAATGCGGGTCATCCGCCAAAACAAAAGGTAAAGCACCAGTGAGGGTCAGCACCACCCAAAACATAACCACGACGACGAAGCCATCGCGTAAACGCATTTCCCGCTTGAGATGTGCCACTGGCAGCCAGCTCAGCAAACCCGCCAGCAGAATAATCACAAAAGCTGAAGCAAAAGCAGTCGCTGCGCCATCCTGGCTAAAAAAGGCGAAACCTAAAGGGGGTAACAGGGTCAAGCTGAACAGCGTCAGCAAAATACCCAAAATGCGTTGGATGGAGGCCAGGGACATATCGGCTGATGCGTCTGAAAAACACGATATCCGTCAGGATGCGATAACGGACGCCATCACCATCAGGCTATCATCAGAATGGTGACAAATCTGCCCGACAAAACTTTGGTGATATTTCTTCACGAACGGTATTCCGCATTGATTTTCACATAATCGCATGACAGGTCACAGGTCAACACCTTAGCGGCTGACTGCCCCATGGCGAGATCAATCCGAATCACAAAATCCGGTTTCGCCACCACAGCCGCTCCCCTCCGCTCTTGATAGTCGGCATCCCGTCCACCCTGGCTGACAATGCAAACATCATCCAGCCAGATGCGAATGTGATCAACCCTCAGTTCCTCCACACCGCTCCGACCGACCGCCGCCAAAATACGTCCCCAATTAGGATCTGAAGCAAACCAGGCGGTTTTCGCCAATGGTGAATGGGCGAGCGTATAAGCTACCGCACGGGCATCTTGTTCGTTACGCGCTCCTTCAACCTGAATCTCGACCAATTTGGTTGCGCCTTCGCCATCTAACACGATCTCACGCGCCAAATGCCAGCAAACCTGCGTGATGGCATCCTGTAACTGCTCAGCCTCCGCCGAATCCGCCTCCACCCGGACACCGCTAGCGCCCGTGGCGATCAACACGCAAGCATCATTGGTCGATGTATCACCATCCACAGTAATCGAATTGAATGAAGGCGCGACCGCTTTCTCCAACATCTGCTGCAGTAATACCTGGTCAACCGATGCATCCGTGGCGATATAAGCCAGCATCGTCGCCATATCCGGGCGGATCATTCCAGAACCTTTGGCCATGCCGGTCAGAGTGACAGCGCCAGTCGGCAAATCCAATGCAGCACTGCATAACTTGGGCTGGGTATCCGTGGTCATAATGCTGGTCGCCGCCTCCAACCAACTCTCTTCTGCCAGTGTATCCAGCAATTCCGGAATGGCCTGCGCAAAAGGCTCTATGGGCAAATCCTCGCCGATGACGCCGGTGGAAAATGGCAGAACCTGAACAACATCACACCCGGCGGCCTCGGCCAAGAATTCACAGGTTCGGCGCGCCATCTGCATACCGGCTTCGCCGGTACCCGCATTCGCATTACCCGCATTAATCAATAAATAGCGGGGCTGAGTACTGCCTAAATGCTGTTTAGCCAATTGTACAGGGGCCGCACAAAACTGATTGCGGGTGAAAACCGCAGCGACGGCTCCACTTTCAGTGATTTCAACCAGACAAATGTCTTTGCGGTTTGAATAGCGAATGCCAGCTTGCACAGAAGACAAGCGGATGCCAGGCACCGATAAACCAGTTTCAGGAAATATATTCATTGTAAGCATCATTTACTGTTTTGACTGATGATTACGGTAACTTTTTCTTATCACTACGAACGCAGCAGACAACATCAAGCCAACAAAAGCGAGAATAAGCACAAGACGGGATGAATGACCACTTTTATTGGCCATCAAATCAATCCGATAAGAAACCGGACGCAAAGTATCATCTAATGGCGCAAGTGAGATCGCCGTATCAATATCTTCAATCTGAGTACTGGCTTTTATAGATTCTACTTGCTCTAATAATTCTTCATATCCAGGAATATGGAAGATCGCATTCTCTTTTCTCCTTGTTTCCAACAAATGAATCTCTTTTTCAATAACTTTATAGCCCCTGAAATAGAAAGGGCTTTCATCCATGCCTACCATTATGTTGGCAGCTGGTTTACTAGGGAGGCCATTTTCGATATCTAATTGAGCAGCTAACTCAGCTTGTTCTTCCAAAAATAAAATACGTTTCTTAATGTGGTACGAGTAGGCCTTTTTCTTGGCTTCGATTCGATTATAAAGTCTATCCAACTGGTTCTTCTCAGATAAAGCAATCGCATTCCGCTTATCTTTAAGAACTTGTAGATTCTGTTTTGCGACAGATAAGGAGACTTCTCGCATAACCCTATCCAGAATAACAATGCCTTCAGCCTCATTCGCCGCCTCAAATGAAATCATATAGTGATCCTGTTTCTTTGATGGCGGAATCAAGGAAAATTTCAGGGCAAGCGCTATTTCCAATTTATCCCGTTCTTCATCAGTACCTTCAAAATTCAGAAACTGCGCACTATGCATCCTGATGGCAGCCCTGACCTCTTCATAATCATTAAACTGCGTGACAAAATCCCGCAATAACGTTTCCGCTGTAATATTTGATTGGTTTGATTGGTTTGATTGGTTTGATTGGTTTGATTGGTTTGATTGGTTTGATTGGTTTGATTGGTTTGATTGGTTTGATTGGTTTGATTGGCTCAGCATCTGATTAATCGGGAAAAATTTCGCTTCCACTCCTGTATCCGCTTGCGTGAAAATCAACTCCCCTTTAAAGGACGGAGGAGACACCATCGGATAAATAAAGCCGGGTAAAACAAAAACCGCAGTCACCAAAGCAATCAGCCATTTCCCCTCCCAAAGCGTCTCAACCATCTCAAACAAATTAATTTCATCATCCACATGGTGGTGCACCGGATTATCCAACTCACCACTCCTTGCTTAAGTTAATTTACCGCAACAATGCTTATATTTTTTACCCGATCCGCAAGGGCAAGGCTCGTTGCGTCCAACTTTGCGATCCCCCCGCACAAAAGGTCTTTGCGCGTCATTTTCAGGCATCTGTTCAGGTTGTTCTGGATCACTTTCCTGATGGTCAAACCCTGAAAAAGTTTCATGCTTGAAATTAAACGCCGAGATATCCGTTTCCGGCTCCGGCATCACTGGCGGCGGCGCTTGTAATTGCAATCGGCAAAGCACTTCAATCACTTCCTGCTGGATCGCATCCAACATACGGGAGAACATTTCAAAGGCTTCGCGTTTATATTCCTGTTTGGGGTTTTTCTGCGCATAACCGCGCAGGTGGATGCCCTGGCGCAGATAATCCATCGCAGCCAGATGTTCTTTCCAATGCGAATCCAGAATCGACAACATCACCTCTTTTTCAAAACTACGGATTCGTTCATCGCCGACTTTTTGCGCTTTATCCTGATAAATGGCGGTGATTTCGTCCAATATGCGTTGGCGCAGCGGCTCTTCATGCAATTCTTCCTCATCATCCAGCCATTGCTGCACTGGCGCATCCAGACTGAACTTGGTCTGCAAAGCTTCCGTCAATCCAGCAACATCCCATTGCTCTTCCAGACTTTGCGGCGGAATATACACATCAATCACTTGATTAACGACGACATGGCGTAACTCGCTGATGGTCTCGGCAATATCGTCGGTATTCATCAGCTCATCCCGTTGCTGATAGACCACTTTACGCTGATCATTCGCCACGTCATCATATTCCAGCAGACTCTTGCGGATATCGAAATTACGCCCTTCCACCTTGCGCTGGGCGTTCTCAATCGCTTTATTGATCCATGCATGCTCAATGGCTTCGCCTTCTTCCATGCCGAGTTTTTTCATCAAACCAGACACCCGGTCAGAGGCGAAAATACGCATCAGATTGTCTTCCAGCGACAAATAAAAACGGGATGAACCGGGGTCGCCCTGGCGTCCGGACCGACCCCGTAGCTGATTATCGATACGCCGGGACTCATGCCGCTCAGTGCCAATAACCCGCAACCCGCCAGCTGCCAGCACTTGTTCATGGCGCACCTTTTGATCGGCGCGCGTCGCCTCAATCCGAGCAGGCTCAGCATCCGCTCCCAATTGCGTGATTTCAACCTCCAGATTGCCGCCCAACACAATATCGGTGCCCCGCCCCGCCATATTGGTTGCGATCGTCACAGCGCCAGGCCGACCAGCCTCCGCCACGATCAACGCCTCCCGCTCATGCTGCTTAGCGTTCAGCACCTGATGAGGGATATTGGCTTGATCCAATAACCCAGACACCAATTCTGAGACTTCAATGGAAGCCGTGCCCACCAACACCGGCTGCCCCCGCTCAACACAATCGCGGATATCGTCAGTGATCGCGCGGAATTTTTCCGCCGGGGTCAAATAAATCAAATCGGTCTGGTCATCCCGCAACATGGAACGATGGGTTGGAATCACCACCACTTCCAAACCATAAATTTGTTGGAATTCAAAAGCTTCGGTATCCGCCGTGCCGGTCATGCCCGACAACTTGTCATACAATCGGAAATAATTCTGGAAAGTGATTGAAGCCAGCGTCTGATTTTCCTGCTGAATCGCCACGTTCTCCTTGGCTTCAACGGCTTGATGCAGGCCTTCTGACCAGCGCCGTCCAGGCATCGTGCGCCCGGTGAATTCGTCCACAATAACGATTTCGCCATCAAGCACGATGTATTCCACATTACGCTGATACAACACATGGGCGCGCAACGCCGCCAACACATGATGCATCAGAATAATATTGGCTGGATCATACAAACTTTCACCTTCGGCCAATAAATCCAACTCAGCTAACATGCGCTCAACGTTTTCATGACCGGTATCACTGAGAAAAACCTGTCTGGATTTTTCATCCACCGAAAAATCGCCCGGCCCGAAATCCGGCTTGCCTTCTTCATTCGTGATCGGTTCCTGACGGGTCAAACGCGCCGGGATGGCATCAACCTTTTTATACAACTCGGAGCTATCTTCCGCCGGGCCGGAAATAATCAACGGCGTACGCGCCTCATCAATCAAGATTGAATCGACTTCATCGATGATAGCGAAATGCCGACGCTGTGCGCGCTGCCCAGCGGTGAACGCCATGTTGTCCCGCAGATAATCGAAACCAAACTCATTGTTGGTGCCATAGGTGATGTCACAGTCATAGGCTTCCCGGCGGGTACATGGACGCAAATACAGATGACCACCTTGCTCACCATCATAAGCAGGGTCATACTGAAAAGAAGCACTGTCCGGCCCCATGCCACCAGAACCATTGATCACGCCAACGGTCAGGCCAAGAAAATCATATAAAGGCCCCATCCAAGCCGCATCACGCCGTGCCAGATAATCGTTCACCGTCACCACATGCACGCCTTTGCCAGGTAAGGCATTCAAATAAGCCGCCAAAGTGGCGACCAAGGTTTTGCCTTCGCCAGTGCGCATTTCCGCAATCCGGCCTTGATGCAAAACCATCCCGCCAATCAGTTGGACATCGAAATGCCGCATCTGCAGCGTTCTTTTACCCGCTTCCCGTACTACCGCAAAAGCTTCCGGCGACAAAGCGTCCAATGTTTCATTTTGTTGCAGCCGCTGACGGAAAACGCCTGTTCGGGCGCTCAGTTCAGCATCATCCAGCTTCTGGATTTCAGCTTCGTGAGCATTGACCCCGGCGACCGCGCCGCGCATGCGTTTAACCAGACGATCATTACGACTACCAAAAACCTTTTTTAAGAGATTATTAAACATAGAGATAGGCTGCACTCAAAGAATGACTTCAGAAGAATCGCCGAAAAACAAGATTATCGTGTTGAAGCAAGCGGCGTTGAATATGGCCTTCACGGTGAATAGATATAATCGCGCGGATTGACCGGGCGACCATTTTTGCGCACCTCAAAATGCACATGCGGCCCGCTGGAACGCCCCGTGCTGCCCAGTAATGCAATCACCTGGCCTTTTTTAACGACATCACCTTTCTGAACCAGATTTTTCTGATTATGTGCATATAAGGTGCTGTAACCATCGGCATGGCGTATCTTCACCACATTACCGAATCCACCAATCTCAGCGGAACGCTCCACCACGCCAGCCGCCACCGAGTAGATATCCGTACCGCGTGGCCCGGCGAAATCGACACCTTTATGGAAGCTTTTTTTGCCCGAGAAAGGATCCGTACGCATGCCATAATTGGATGAGAACCAACCTTTTTCCACAGGACGCCCTGAGGGCAGGGTTTCATGAATTAACTCGCTGTTCAATAATTGGGTTTCCAACATCTGGAGTTTGGCTTCCCGATCTTCCAAAAGTTGGCTGGCGTATTGCAAACCGGCAGTGATTTCCGCAACTTCTTGTGATTCATCCGTTGCAGACGCCACGCCGCCAACCGGCGGCTCAATGGAAAAATCAAACTCTTCCTGATCCAACTCGCCAATGCCGACCAAACGTTCGCCCAAAGCATCAACCCGCATGATACGCGCCTGCAACAAAGCCAAACGCAATGCCAGCGCGTCCAAGTGCGCGCGCTGCGCCGCCTGCGCATCGGCGATGACCTGGCGATCACGCCGAACCATGGCATGCAACTCAGCAAGCGCCATCTCTGTTTGCTTTTGCGCCGTATCAGCAAGTCCTGATTGGTATCCCAGCCAAAACAGCGAACCCGCCAGGACAATCATCACGGGAATGAACCACAGCGCGATTTTGGACAGGCAAATTCCCACGCTGCCATGTTTCTCACAGAAATTCGACAATAAGATAATATTCATCATTGAATCTACTTTTCCGGCTCTTCCTTAAAGTGGATCCACTTCAAGACCAGACACGACAAAATTAACGTTAAACTATGTCCGCAAAGCCACGCCAGATCAGACAATTTTTTAATCAACTGACTATTTTACAGCACTTGTTGACAAAGATCCGTCATCAAGAACAACTTTTACAATTGATTCAACAAAAGGTTCCTGCAAAAATCGCCAGACACTGTCACTCAGTAACCCTGCAAGACGCCGAATTGCGCATTTCCGTTGATTCACCCGTCTGGAGCAGTCAGTTACGCTTTGAATCACCCACCCTGCTCAAACAGTTACGACACGATATGCCAAGCATCGGTGGTATTAGGGTCCGCACCGCGCCGCCACCATCATACCCACTCAAAGCCGTAAACCCTGAAATTACCCAACGTCATTGCTCAGAAGCCACCATCCAGCACATTTCTCACTGCGCTGAATATATTGACGAAGCCGCACTGAAAACCGCTTTAACGCGATTGGCGAACACCATGCGATGCAAATGCCAACAGAATAACATAAGATAATGCTAATATTTTAAACATGTCCAATATCATGATGGAAGAAATATGTCAGCCATTGAACTGATCGCCAGCATCGGCCTGGGGGTCGGCACTGAATTAGCCCTTTACCTGCTGTTAACCCGTATCATCCGCTTATCCGGCAAAAGCGCAGCGATGATTGTCGCTTTACTGATCTTACTGATCTATATGCCATGGGGCCTCATCAACTGGCCTGGGGCCGATATTTTCGCAGTGCATCTGGCAATCTTCCTCACGCTGGCCTACGGGTTAGGCATGTTAAGCGGAAAGTCAGAAAAATCATGGCACTGGGCGCCAGCGTTGATCGTCAGTTTCTTTGTCGGCGTCGTCGTCATTAACATTGTTTTTCTGACTGTGGCGGAACAAGGCATTCAAGGGTTTTTCAGAGAAATATTACCCACGCCGCGTAACGCACAAATCGCTGACTCTGCTTTCCCTGGCGTGGTATCTCACGATTTTCAGGAAAAGGAAGCGCTATACAACGCTTACCTGGCTGAAGTGGAAGAACAAAAAAACCGTGGTTGGCAAGTCGATAAAGGCTGGCGAAATCAACCTCAAGCTGGTCTGCCCACCGAACTGATCGTGCAAGTGCGTGATCGATTTGGCCGCCCAATCAGCGGCGCTAAAGTCGAGGGTACTTTCTTACGCACCTCAAGCAGCCGGGATGACTTTACTTTCACGCTATCGGAAGAAGCCACTGGGGATTATCGAGGCGACATCACGATGCCGTTGGCTGGTCTCTGGCGCATGGTGCTGAATATCGAACGCGGCGCAGATCGACATGAAATCAGAGCAACCACCTCAGTCATTGCAAATGCGCCTTAGAACCTCCCGAATTCATAGAATAAAGCACAGATTGAGAGCCAGTTACCGCCTAAAATGGTAGCTCTCACACAAAACATTCAGGCATGTACACATGAGACACTATAGGCAACTGGCTCAAGAAGAAAGGTATCAGATTTCGACATTAATAGAATAACTCAAAAAAGCGCGTCCTCTTGACAACATTATTCAGCCTTCGATAATGAGATTTTCAGGGGAACTCTTATATGAGAAGAATACACAGATACCTATTCACAGCTATTGTGCTTATAGCGTTAAGTAGTTTTTCTGGGTCTGCCATATCCAGCAATTCCGGGATAAAGCCTACAAACTCTTTATGCTACGTTATGTACGATGCAGGTAGTAGCGGCACACGTTTATACATCTATGAAAAACTCGGCGACAACTGGGCTGAACACGAAGGACCCAAAGTATCCGCACTAGCTGATCCCGTTCGGGAAATTCGCGGTAAACGTTGGCAAGATGCCGATGCTGTTACAACAGAAGTCGTTAACGCTTTAGATGACATTAAAAAAGATGGGCCGCTGCAAGATAACGGCAAACCAAAATGGGAAGCGTTCGATTGGGGAACACAATGCAATATTGCTTCTGCCTCAGTATACGCAACAGCAGGCATGCGTATCGCTGAGAATGAAAACAGGGAGCGAAGTCAACAATTGTGGCAAATGTTAAAACAAAAGCTACAGGTGAAAATAGGAAAATCAGTAAAAGTCAATACCAGAACACTCAGTGGTTATGAAGAAGGTCTCTACGCTTGGTTAGCGGTAAGGGAAAATGCCACCAATAATGAATTTGGCATTCTTGAAATGGGCGGAGCATCTTCTCAAATCACCTTCCCTTGCCCAGAATGCGACATTACCGATGATGCGGTCAAAGCCGTTATGCTCGGTGATGAAACTATCCAAATATACAGCTATTCATTTTTGGGCTTAGGGCAAGATGAAGCACCTAAAACGCTAGGGTTTCCAGACTCCTGTGCTTATGGCGTGGGCGCAACACAAACAGGATGGAAGCCCGAACAATGTACCCAACAAATTAGCGTAAAAGACACAAAAGGTATTATTGATCCTTATAACTTTGACGGCGACGGGCGCAGAACCTATGACAACCCAACCGCCTACAACCGGGACATTGAAAAATGGTATCTCACTGGAGCTTTCAATTATATGAAAGCCAGCAATATTAACACCTGCTGCTTAAATAAAGGGGATTGCTATAACCAAGAATATTCTTGCTTCCAGGCGCTCTACTTGCCGATGTATTTGCAAACACTGCAAATCCCCGTTTCTTCTGATACAGCGAATGTCAACTGGACTCAAGGCGCGACGATTTGCTCAATCAATGATTGTCTGCAAAAAGCAAACAAGCCTGTCTGCCGCTGGTCGCAACAAGGCTGCTTACAATAGTTGGGCAGTTTCTAATACAGGCCTCGTCCGTTTTGGCGAGGCCTTGCAACTCAACAAAATACAGCGACACTTTCCCGGTTATGCCAAATTTGAGTGATTCGCCGTCAATGCGTCAGTCTTGTATTAATAACTGCACAGCATCAACTTTTTGCAAACCACGGGGGAGTTTTTTACCCCGCCTGCCGCGCTCTCCGCAATAGGCTTCCAAATCATCCGGTTTAAGCGTCAAGTGACGTTTGCCCGCATCAATTCTGACCTTGGTATTGACCGGAATCACCAGCATAGCCTGTAAATATTCGGTGCGTTCAGTCAGTGCTTTAGCAGGGATACCGATCATTTTGTTGCCCTTACCACGCGCCAGTTCCGGCAGATCCATCGCTTGGATCACCAGCAAATGACCGGCGGTGGTGAGCAACAGGATACGATCCGTATCCGGCGCATTGAGCAGTACGGGTTGCATCACATGCGTCTTATCCGCCAAATTGATGGCGGCCTTACCCGCTTTTTTATTAGCGTACAGCGCTTGGGCCTGGGTGCGGAAGCCATAACCATTATCGGCCGCCAACACCCAATATTGCTCCGGTTCACCACCAAGCATAGCGACAAAACCAGCGCCGTCGGGCGGGTTAAAACGGCCCGTCAGTGGCTCCCCCTGTCCGCGCGCGGATGGCAAGGCGTGGGCGGCAACAGAGTAGCTGCGTCCGTTCGCGTCCAAAAACACCGCCTGCTGATTACTGCGCAAACGTACCGCTTGTTGAAGTGCATCCCCGGTTTTATAGCTTAACTCAGCGGGATTCAGCTCATGCCCTTTACCGGCGCGCGCCCAACCTTTTTGCGATAACACCACAGTCAGGGGTTCACTGGGAATCACTTCCGCTTCATCCATCCGTTCAGCGCCGGGTGATTCAATCATCCGGGTGCGGCGCGCATCGCCATATTGATCTGCATCATCGCTGAGTTCTTGCTTGACCAAGGTTTTCAGGTGTGTGTCTGAGCCGAGCGTTTGCATCAATTGTTGACGTTCCTGCGCCAATGCTTGCTGTTCTTCTTGAATCTTCAGGGTCTCAAGGCGAGCAAGCTGGCGCAGTTTGGTGTCGAGAATATAATCAGCCTGTGCTTCACTGAGCGCGAAGCGTTTGATCAATACCGGCTTGGGTTCGTCTTCTTGACGAATAATGCGGATCACTTCGTCCAGATTCAGAAAAGCAATCAATAAGCCGTCGAGTAAGTGTAAACGCTCGTTGACTTTGTTCAAACGATGTTGCAAGCGACGGCGCACAGTTTCAAACCGATAGCTAAGCCATTCGGTGAGTAGATCACGCAGATTCTTGACAGCGGGGCGACCATCCAAACCAATCATATTCAGATTGACACGATAACTGCGCTCCAGATCCGTCGTCGCGCACAGGTGCAACATCAAACGCTCCAGATCGACGCGGTTAGAACGCGGCGTGATCACCAGACGGGTCGGGGTTTCCTGATCCGATTCATCACGCAGATCGTCAACCCAGGGAAGTTTCCGCGCCTGCATTTGCGCGGCGATCTGCTCCAGAATTCTGGCTCCGGAGACCTGATGCGGTAATGCTGTGATGACGATGCCATCCGGTGTTTTCCCCCAACGCGCACGCACGCGCACGGAACCATTGCCGGTCGCGTAAATTTTGCGCAACTCCGTCGGCGTGCTGATGATGTCCGCTTGCGTGGGGTAATCCGGGCCAGGAATGTGTTTGAGCAAAGTTTCCAGATCCGCGCCAGGTTGATCGATCAAATGTATGCAGGCACTGACCACTTCACGCAGATTATGCGGCGGTATATCGGTCGCCATGCCAACCGCGATGCCTGAGCCGCCATTCAACAAAACATTCGGCAAGCGTGCGGGTAAACGTGCGGGTTCTTGCAAAGCGCCGTCAAAATTCGGTCGCCATTCGACCGCGCCCTGCCCCAGCTCGTTGAGCAATATCCGAGCGTAAGGGGTCAAACGAGCTTCCGTGTAACGCATGGCGGCGAATGACTTCGGGTCATCGGAAGACCCCCAGTTGCCTTGACCATCAATTAACGGATAACGGTATGAGAAGGGCTGGGCCATCAACACCATGGCTTCATAACAGGCGGTGTCGCCATGTGGATGGAATTTACCCAGCACATCACCGACCGTGCGCGCGGACTTTTTATGTTTGGCGGCGGCGGACAAGCCTAATTCTGACATGGCGTAAACAATACGTCTTTGCACCGGCTTTAAGCCATCACCGATAAAAGGCAGGGCACGATCCAAAATGACATACATGGAGTAATCCAGGTACGCCTTTTCCGTGAATTCGTGCAATGGGATTTGTTCGATGTCCGTGGGAACATCACCGGATTGTGTCACCATCAAAAGCTAGTTATCCGTTTGCGGCTTGCGTTCGATGGTATGGATTGGAATGACTTCAGCGCTGGGTTTTTCATCGGTGAAATAAGGCTTCTCCATGGCAACGCCCGCCAAAGCGGCCAATTCACGCTCACGAGAGGAAATCAGTCCTAAACAATTGCGGATATCTTCAATGGTTTGATCGGACAGAGGATGCTTCATCGCCCGACTGGAAGGGGTGGTGTCTTTAATAATTTGCGCCAGCACTTTACGCATGATTAAAAGAATCTGACGTTCCTGAGAATCGGTTTCACTCATACTAACCAAGCCTTTATTCCAATATATCGTCGGCATTATACCCTTCATACCGCAAAATAAAGCGCAGGCGCTGCAAGGCTTCCATTTGGATTTGACGCACCCGTTCGCGGGTGACTCCAAGACCAAACGCTATTTGCTCCAGTGTCATGTTTGCATGTCCATGCAAGCCGAAACGTCGTTCAAGCACATAGCATTGCTTGGTGTTAAGTTGCTCAAGCCATTGCTCCAGGTGAACCTGAATATGATGATTTTGCAATTGCTCAGTCGGATCAAGAGCGTCTTCATCCGTCAAAGTATCAAGCAAAGTGCGATCACTCTCGTGAGCATAGACCATGTCAATGGAAACAGTATGTTCATGCAGACTCGCCAAGCGATTCACTTCATCAACCGACTTATCCAGCCATTCGGCGATTTCTTCCTCCTGCGGTTCATGATCAAGGTTTTGCGAAAGTTCACGGGATGCACGCAGATAACTGTTAACATCTTTAACGACATGGATCGGCAAACGGATAGTGCGTGATTGATTCATGATGGCACGCTCAATATTCTGGCGAATCCACCAGATAGCATAAGTGGAAAAACGAAAACCGCGTTCCGGGTCAAATTTCTCCACCGCATGAATCAAACCGAGATTACCCTCTTCAATCAGATCCAACAGCGCAAGTCCCCGGTTGGCGTGGCGTCGGGCGACGTTCACCACCAAGCGCAAATTACACTCAATCATCTTTTGCCGTGCCATGGCATCACCGGCTTGCGCCAGACGGCCATAATGCTTTTCTTCTTCTGCGGACAACAGTTTGGCGTCCCCAATTTCATTCAGATAAAGCTGAGTTGCATCAAGCGGACTGGTTGGGACAGTTTGGGTTTTCGCCGTGAGATCAGACTTACCAACTTCCGTATCAGTTGAATTACTTGCCGGTTCGGCCAGATTAATAGGAGCCGCATATTCGGTATTCATCTGTTATTTCCTCTGGCAGCGCATTTGATCGCTGAACGCCATAGAAGAGTAAAGTTCGCCGTCATTCCCAAGCTGGTATACGGGAATGACGCAATCAAATAACAGAGTTTTATGAAAATCGTGTGTATTCGATAAATAATCAGGTGCTAACGATTTTGTTGAGGCAGCAATCCCAACGGATTAACCGGCTTGCCCTTGCGTCTGATTTCAAAATGCAAATGCGGCTTCCCCGTATTCGTCAGACCAAGCTCACCAATCACATCACCTTTGGCGACTTGCTGACCTTCTTTCACCAACAATTTCCGGTTATGACCATAAGCACTGAGATATTGATTATTATGTTTGATAATCACTAATAGGCCATAACCAATTAAACCATCACCACCATAAACAACGCGCCCACCTTCTGCCGCCTTAATCCGGGTTCCCGGTTTACCGATGATTTTTATCCCCTTTTTCAGTTGATGATTCGCTTTATATTTAGCTGCCAATTTACCCTTCATTGGCCAACGCCAAACCAACTTACCCTTGGAGAAAACCGGTTTAGGCGGCTTGGATGACTTGACTGCAGGTCTGGGCTTCGGTGTCGGCGCAGGTTTACGTTGCTGTTGCTTGGGTTTGGGCCTCGTGATCCCGTTTTGCGGAGCGCGCAGCCACAAACGCTGGCCGGGATAAATCAAATCAGGAGATCGGATATTGTTCCATTGCGCCAGTTGCTCCGTATCATTATCCGAGCGCCAGGCGATGGAAAACAAAGTATCGTTGAGCTGCACGGTATAGTACTTTGCAGACGGATGAATTGAGGATTGTATTTGAACCGGCGCCAGCGAAGGGCTGGTGCGCGTCTCGACAGGCGCTCGCCAACCCGGCCCCGTGCTGCTGCAAGCCGAACCCAATAACAACAAGACGACACCGAACAGGGCAATCATGATTGGCACGATTTGCGCTTTGGACACTGACTTCATTTCAAAATGAAAACATTGATGCAACGGAGTACTCTGTCAGCCCAAGGATGCCGAAGTGGTTAGGTTCGCGGGATTTTATTGCTAAAGATGCTACTGCAAAACCAGAAAGGCAACCACTAAAGCCACCATTATCCAACCCAGCCAGTCCACCCATTGACGCAATATATGCTCCATGCGCCCGCCGCCCCAGGCCATCAGCAGCGCAACCAGATAAAAGCGTGCGCCACGGCCAATGAAAGAAGCCAAGAGGAAAGGCAAAAACGCCATACCCACCACCCCGGCGGTGATGGTGAATATCTTATAAGGTATCGGGGAAAAGCCTGCCAGGAAAATCGCCCAGAATCCCCATTCAGCAAACCAGATTCGGGCTAATTCATATTTTTCGCCATAATGGCTTTGCAACAACCAAGGCTCGATGAATTCAAAAGCCCATAGGCCAATCAGATAACCCAGCATGCCGCCCAGCACCGACATCAAGGTGGTCAGCGTGGCGAAAAATACCGCACGCTTCGGCTGCGCCAAACTCATTGGCATCAGCATCACATCAGGGGGAATCGGAAAAAAAGATGACTCAGCGAAACTCACCCCCCCTAACACCCAAGGTGCTTTGGGATGGCGAGACCATTGCAGGGTTTTTTCATAGAGAAAAGAGAATAGACGCATTAGTTTATTTTCAGTTGATTCCAGATTGGATTGTTAAGCTGAAATCAGCCTTTTCGAATTATACGGCTATATGTCCATGCGACCATACCGGATGCAAAGATACACTATCTTGACACCCATGCTTTTACCGCGTGGGCATCAAAACAGCATCGCCGATACCGCTGAATGATGTTGAGAATCTCTTCAACAACAACCTGTTAAGGCGTAATACTTGCCGAGTTCAGTTGAATATTATTGTAGCCATCCGCACAGAACCCCAACGTAGTATCACCACCAACATTCAAATCCGCATTCCAATCAACCGGATTAATCACCAGTTCGTCACCTTGCATCTGGAATTGTCCTGACCACCCCATATCCAAGGTGCTGTCCGGCAAGTCCAGGCGCACTTCACGCCAGGTGACGGGTGCATCGGTCAGATTGGTGATATTGACCTTCATACAATAGCTGTTGTCGTAGATACCGGTGAACCAGGCATCGACCGAAAGTGCGCCAAAGGACGCCCATACTTGATCTGCATAGGTGTAGCCATACGCATCAGTCATCCGAATCAAATCAGGGTCGCCCACACCACAGGCACTGAACGATTTTTTATCACCGACGAAAATCAGATGATTCCAAACCACCGGTTCAATACGCCAGGCCCCATCACCCAGATCGATGTTTTGCGCGCCCCAGATACCATAGGTTGCGCCCGGTAGCAGTAACGCAAAATCCCAATGGTTAATGGATGCCTCGGCAGACAACTCGAAGGTGGCACAGTAACCATGATCCCACTGCGAGGTTACAAACACATCCACATCCAGTGGTACAGCACCAGATGGCGTCCAATGGGAATCATTACCATTGCCAGTCTCGTCTCCCTCATCACCGCTTACTGGTAAATCGGTGACAAATTTGGATAGCAGACGAATATAAGGTGCCTGATAAGTAATGGAGTTTTCATTGATCTCCCAGGAAAACTCAGCGCCAGTATTCCATGCCTTATAGGTTTTCGCCGCCGGTTGATCCGCCAGGAGTGAGACGCTATCCATGGTGACACTATTGCGCAACCCAGTTGCCGTGGCATCGTCGGCACCTTGCGGCCATTTTGGGTTCGGCCCGCCGACCAAAAAGCCGGGGGGCGGACCAACCCCATCATCGACATGATCGAATGCGCTGCCATCGCTGAACCACAGATGGTACATCTCGGGTATCGAATGATCCGCGCCATACGCCCCCATATTGCTCAGGTAGCACAAGCCAAGCGGATTAACGCCATGCAGGTAGTGGAGATAGCCAGCCGCAGCATGAACCGCATCCATATCATCACTCAACGTCGGCAGATAATGGTAAGCCGATAGCAACATGTTACCTGCATGCGCCTTCGCCCGATTACTGCCCCAGTGATATTCACCTGCATCCAACCAAGCGCGATACGGGTCAGAGGCATCCTTGTAGCGCGCCAGCGGCGCAAACACCTCCCAGGCCAGTGGGCGGGAGATGGCGGCTTCGTAAGCGCTGATGATGCGCTTGACTAAAGTGGGGTCGGCATTGGGCAAACTCGTGTAGAACAACAACGCATCCTGAATTTCGGTATAGATGCCATCATCCCAAAGAAAAGCGGTCGCCAGACCGTTCAGGAACGGCACATCCGAACGACCCTCCTGGGTATGCGACAGAATGTAGTCGGCAAAATGCTGTTCGCCTGTCGCGGCCAGCAAATAGATCGCTGCGGCAACCCGGTTCGCGCGTTGTGGCGTGGTGCAATCATGGCCAATACAATCCTCTGCCGCAGCCGTATAAAAACCGGTAAAACCATCTTCACCATAACGCGACGGAATCGCATCAGGATTGGCTTCCAGCCAGTGCCAGGCAGCCACAGCCGCATCGCGTAATCGGGCAGCATAGCTGGCGTCAACATCCGCATACGCCAGAGCGGCGTGTGCATAAGCGCCAGCGGCGGAAATGGTGGCCGAAGCCGTCGGTGGCGCATAACGGCGCGCGACATTATCCAGACTGGGGATAGCGGCCTCATGCCATAAGACGGAAACCTTATGCAGCACCGAACCATCCTCCGTTTGCATGCGCAGCAGCCAATCCAGTTCCCAACGGATTTCATCCAGCAAATCCGGTACGCCATTGCCCGATGCTGGAATCGATGCATCATCCCCCCACACCTCCGGCCTTTCCTGATAGGCGAACAGCAAGTTATGCAAAGCACCATCAGCATAATTAACATACTTGTTGAAATCACCTGCATCGTACCAGCCGCCCGACAAATCGCGTTCCGTACCCGCAATCACCCGGCCCGGATCACTGGGGTCAATCAAAGTGACATTGGCATCCACCGTATGGCTGGCCGCATCAGCCCAGGCAGCATCGGCATAAGGCGGTTGCTTCACCTGCCCGATCCGTTGATAGAAGAAGGTGCGCACCGCCTGCTGGAGCACCGCCTGATACACATCCTCGGCAATGCGGAAATCTTCAGAGCGGCTGCCGGTAGCGGCATCCCGCAAATAATAACGACCCGGCGTGGTGACCGATGAAAAATCGACCCACCAGACCTGATCACCAGAAGCCACATCCACGACGCCATCACGCCAGACGGCGGGAGAAAAACGCCCGACGAGGCTGTCATCACTGGCGCGATGCAAGGCGATGTTGGCACCAGGCGTGAAACTGCTATTGGCATTAAAACCCTCAACCGGATGAGACAAGATCGCAACCTTAGCCGCATTTGGCAAATAGCCAAACTGATCCACTTTGATCGGGTTGACCGTGTTGGATAGCACCTGAGCATTTACAACGAAAGCCAGCACAAACGTTATACCAAGATTCAAAAAGCGCATGGTAAATCCCCACTATCAATAAGATAGACTTTATTTTCTCTAAGAAATCGGGGTTCAAACAGGCGATTTTTGGACAAAAAACTGTGTTTTTGCGACACTCGCGCAGCCACCAACAAGGCCGAAGTTGCACCCATGAAGGTTCTGACGTTCGACTCCCAAAAACGCCTTGCCCAAGCGCAAAGCACAATGGCTTCAACCAGCCGCTATACGCTACTGCACTTCAGCAAAGCGGCAAGCAAACTCCAGACCAATGATGCGCATTTTATGCTGCATGACGGTTGCATGCTGTGCCTGCCCCAACCGACGCTATTGCACCTGGATACAATAGATGCCGCTGTGCAAGGCAGTTGGATCAGCTTTACCCACGCCGAACGCGACCAACTGCTGATCGACTCATACTCCTTATTTTGTCCGTACTACGGCAGTCGTCTGATTGATCTGGCACCGCGCGCCCAAGCACGCGCCATGTTTTTAATCGCAGGTCTGGAATGGCTGGCAACACACCCAAGCCCTCACCTGGAATTGGAAGAAGCCTGGGTGCTGCAAATACTGGTGGAAACGATTGATGGCTCCATCAATGAAAAGACCGACTGGGGAAGCTTGGCACATCCGCAATTGCAACGTTTTTTCCAGGCAGTGGAAAAAGACTTTCGCACCTGCCACCAAGTTGATGCCTATGCCCGGCGCGTAGGCGCTTCCAGCCGAACGCTGCTACGCATGATGCGTGACACTGTAGGCATCACGCCAAAGGACTTTATTGCCTACCGCCTGAATACCGAGGCCAAACGATTATTGATCAGCACGCACACCCCAACACAACAAATCGGCTTCGACTTGGGGTTCACCACGGCAGAATATTTCTACAGCTTTTTCAAACGCATAAACAAACTATCGCCTGCGGATTTTCGTAAATGCCTGAATATCGCACCGACGGTGCGGGAACCATAGATCGCCAAAAAACTTGATATGGCAAAAAACGCATGAAACGGGTTATCGCCAAGTGTCAGGAGTAAACAGACCTGTCTGTTTAATTATCGCAGACTTCAGCGTCGATGCTTAGGTAAAAGCGTCTTACTATCAGGGCAATCGGGCTTAAATTGTGTTGCAAAGAGAAACAAGATGAGGTAATGGGG
>JAPQLC010000017.1 GCA_030826945.1 Candidatus Thiobius zoothamnicola | reverse complement strand
GGGACAACCAGTATTTGCTTAAAATCCTTGGCCTAAATTAAGTCCGATTGCCCTGGTCTTACTATTTTTCACCGCCAACGCAACAGTATAGGTGTTGCCCTGCTTCACCTTTTTGTGATTACCAAATATTTCCTGAAAGGCACGTTCAATAAAACGCCGCAGCCCATTGATAACAACCACATACAAGCGTCCGCCCTCTTCCAGGCTTGCCAAAATATCATGGAAAAACAGGTAGTAATGCTCCTTACTGGTTTTGGCCGGTAAATTGCTGACCGCCAGAGTGAAACGGCGTTGGCCAATATGCTTCAAACCATCGCTCAGCATGGCTTCGGCGTTATGAATATGGTTACGCTGTAAATTAGCGCTCGCATACTCGACCGCCACAAAGTCTTTGTCCACCATCAGACAATGCCCATCTGGTGCGGCGCGCGCGATGCTCATACCGAGAGGGCCATAGCCGCAACCTAGATCCAACGCCTGTTCGTCCGGGCGGATCTCCAGATGTTTCAGTAACAATTGAGTCCCTTCATCAACCGCTTTGGGCGAAAAAAGCCCCCAGGTGGTCTGAAACTCAAACCGTTGCCCGATTAATTCCTCGTTGAAGCGAATATCCTGACGCAGGCGTTGTATATCAATAATGGATTCAGTCGCCATTGGGCAAGCTCGCTAACGGGTGGTTAATTGAATGTGGAATAACTTCGCTTGGTTCAAGGGATAAGGATAAGTTGGAGATACCGCGATTGGCGAAAGGATATAACATCATGCTTGTGTTCCGCAGACAGGACAAGCAGGATCCGGGCTTAGCTGAATACTCCGCCATGTGTGGCTCAGGCCGTCCAGCAGGACCAGGCGGTTATGTAAAGTATCACCGACATGAGCAAGCACTTTCAGGGTTTCCAAGGCTTGCAAGCTGCCGATAATACCGACTAATGGCGCGATCACACCATTTTCGCTGCAATTCAGCGCTTCATCACCTTCGTCTTCATAAAGACAACGATAACAGGCAGCGTCATTTTGATAGGTGAACACACTGATCTGGCCTTCCCAGCGAATCGCCGCGCCTGATATCAAGGGCGTGCGGGCCGCGTGGCAAATCCGGTTAAGTTGAAAGCGGGTGGTGAAATTGTCACAGCAGTCAACCACGGCATCAACTCGTTGAATGATCCGTTCCAGCGCACTCTCATTCAATCGTCTGGCATGCGTGATGGTGTCACAAAACGGGTTAAGTCGGCGAAGCCGCTGCTGCGCCGAACTGACTTTGGTTTGGCCGATATGGTCTGTTGAGTGAGCGATTTGCCGTTGCAGGTTGGATAAGTCAACCGCATCATCATCCACTAATTCCAATTGGCCCACGCCAGCGGACGCCAGATACAGGGCAACCGGCGAACCCAGGCCGCCCAGTCCGATCACCAGAACTTTGCTGTGCTGGAATTTTTGTTGGCCTTCAATACCCATTTCCGGCAGCATTATCTGGCGGCTGTAACGTAACAGAATGTCGTCATCCATACGGTTTTGGCGGGATCAATCGTTATAATGCGGAAATCTTAACGTGGTTTAACCAGGACAGCAAAAATGTCTGATAAAAGTGGCGAACGGCTGCAAAAAGTGTTGGCTAACGCCGGATTGGGTTCGCGCCGAGAGATTGAGGGCTGGATCAGTGCGGGTCGGGTCAAATTGAATGGACGAATCGCGCGTTTGGGTGATCGCGCTCAATCAGAAGATACGATCCTGCTGGATGAGCGCCCGGTCGGACGCAAACGCCTCAATGCGAATGAACGTTATGTCGTGCTATATAACAAACCAGAAGGTGAACTGGTGACGCGCCACGATCCGCAAAATCGCCGCACCGTCTTTGACCAATTGCCCAAGCCGCCCAGCGGGCGTTGGATCAGCGTTGGACGACTTGATATCAACAGCAGCGGCTTGTTGTTACTGACCAATGATGGCGAATTGGCGAATCGCTTGATGCATCCCAAATATCGGCTGGATCGTGAATATGCCGTACGGGTGCATGGGGAAGTCACTCAAGACAAGGTGAAACAATTGGTGCAAGGCGTGGAATTGGAGGATGGGCCAGCGCGATTTGAGGATGTGGTCGAATCCGGCGGTGAAAAGCTCAACCGATGGTTTCATGTCGTGATCATGGAAGGCCGTAACCGTGAGGTGCGACGTTTGTGGCAAGCGGTGGAAACCCGGGTCTCACGACTCAAACGGGTTCGTTATGGGCCAGTCATTCTGGATAGCGCGGTTAAAGTGGGACAATGGCGCGAACTGGATAAACTGGAACGTAAAGCGTTGCTAAAAGCGGTGGATCTCCGCACCGACCGGCCTTGGGGGCGCTTGTTTCGACCCGACACACAACAAGGACGCAAACGTGTGCATAGTGGTTTATCCCGAAGGATGAAAGCCTCCAACTGATCTTGGTTATCGGATTTTATCCGATAGAGTCGTCGCTATTTCTTCAAAATATGAGACTTTGCTGATGTTATCTGTGCGTAATCTTGTCCAATATGGATTATTCATCAGCCTGCTTGGATTATTGGCCGCCTGCTCAACCAACCCGGTCACGGGTGCCAGGGAATTCAATCTGGTCAGCGAAAGCCAGGAACGGGCGATTGGGCGTAAAAACTATGAGCCTTATCGACAGGCCCAAGGCGGTGATTATGTCGCCGATCCTGATTTGGTGGCTTACGTCCAGTCAGTTGGTCAACGGATCGCTAAAGTCAGTGATCGTAAACTGGATTATGAATTTCATGTCGTGAATGACAGCACGCCGAACGCCTGGGCTTTACCGGGTGGGAAAATCGCGATCAATCGCGGTTTGCTGTTGGAACTGAAAAACGAAGCGGAACTGGCAGCTGTGTTGGCGCATGAAGTAATTCATGCGGCGGCCCGGCACAGTGCGAAAAGCATGGAACGTGGTATTTTCATGCAAGGTGCGGTGCTCGCGGCTGGCGTGGCCCTGGCGAACTCCAGGTACCGTCAGGCAGGCATGCTGGGGGTGAATCTGGGTTCTGGTTTAGCCACCATGCACTACAGTCGGGAAGCTGAACGTGAAGCCGATCACTATGGCATCCGCTATATGGTACGGGCAGGTTATGACCCTCAAGCCGCTGTGGGTCTGCAACAAACCTTCGTACGTCTGAGTGAAGACCATCAACCGGGTTGGCTGGAAGGCTTGTTCGCTTCGCATCCGCCTTCGCCCGAGCGGGTGGAGAATAATCGGCAACTGGTTGACTCATTAGGCAACCCGGGTGGTCGCCTGGGTGAGCAGGATTATCGGCAAGCGACCGAACATTTACGCCAGACTCAACCCGCCTATGCCGCTTATGACAAGGGCATCGAAGCCTTGAACAAGGATAATGCGCCGCAAGCATTGCGATTGGCCAATCAGGCGCTGCGTATTGAGCCGAATGAAGCATTATTTCATGCATTGCGTGGCGATATCCGCGAGCACCAAGGACGTGATACGGATGCTTTGACAAATTACAACCGGGCGTTACGGCATAACCCGGACTATTTCCGTTTCCATTTATCGCGCGGTTTATTACGCCAAAAGCTGAATCAAACTGACATGGCGAAACATGATTTGCAGCGCAGTACCCAACTATTACCCACTACTGAGGCTTATTGGGAATTGGGGCGAATAGCCGAAGCGGCAGGTCAAAAATCTTTGGCGATCCAACATCTCTCCAAAGCCGCTACCGCGAAATCCAAATTAGGCGGGGCGGCTGGTATGTTGTTGGCTCGATTGGAATTGGCGGATCGCCCGGAGAAGTACATTCGCGCCAATCTGGATATCGGGCGCAGAGGTGATTTACTGATCCGGGTGAAAAACACATCCCCCATCAAAGCGCACAAAATACGCCTCATTCTGGGCGAACAGGCTGGCGCAGGGATCCGCGAGATCGCCAACTTTCAGTTGCGCGAAATACTGTCGCCGGGTCAGGAAGTGATTCTGCGTCCTCATGGCTCAGTTCAGCAGAATGCACTGCGGCACTATCGGGTTTTCGTGGATAACGCGCAGGTTATTCAGTGATTCAGGCAGCTAAAATTGAACGCAAAGCGTTTTCAATGATCTCAACGCCAGTGCCAGCTTGGTGAGCATGTTCGGATAAATATCTCCGCCATTTTCGTGCGCCGGGTTGACCTTGATACAGTCCTGACATATGTCGGGTGATACGGTGTAGCGGCGTACCTTGTGAGCAGGCATGTTCAATAAAAGGCAGCATACTTTCGACGACTTGCCGACGTGACCGATTTTCTCTTCGATCCACGTAGATTCGGTGATCAACATCCGCCAACAGCCAGGGATTGCGGTAAATTTCGCGTCCGATCATCACACCATCAAGCTGTTGCAATTGCTCATCAACCTCAGCCAAATGCGTGAAGCCACCATTAATGACCCAGGTGAGATCTGGAAAATCCCGTTTCAGTTGGTGTACGACATCATAACGTAGCGGAGGGATATCACGGTTCTGTTTCGGATTGAGTCCCTGCAACCAGGCTTTGCGCGCATGGACGATGAAAACATCGCAACCCGCATTGGCTATCGTATCAACAAACCGGGCCAACGCCTCATAACTATCCATTTCATCAATACCGATCCGGTGTTTTATCGTCACTGGCTTTTGAGTCGCGGTGCGCATGGCGCTCATGCACTCCGCCACCCGATCCGGCTCTGCCATCAAACAAGCACCAAAGCGACCGGACTGCACACGGTCCGACGGGCACCCCACATTCAAGTTGATTTCATCATAACCCCACTCATCCGCCATCCCGGCACAAGCCGCCAGTGCATCGGGTTCACTGCCTCCCAACTGTATCGCCAATGGATGCTCCGCCGGATGGTAATCCAAAAATCGGGCGGGATCACGGTGCAGCAATGCGCCTGTCGTGATCATTTCCGTATACAGCAACGTGCGGCGGCTGATTTGTCGTAAAAAGTAACGGCAGTAGCGATCCGTATGATCCAGCATGGGAGCAACAGATAAACGCCTATCCAGCTTGATTTCTTGCAACTCTTTGTTCTTCATCGGTTATTTACAGGGCTTGGACGCTTCACGATGACGCTGAGTTGGTTAGCGTTTCTATCTTCCTTGATCTCAACATTTGGATAAGCCCTGAGCACCCTGGGAATACCCGTTCCCATACCCCGATAAGGCAATATTTTACTGGCATGTGACGCAAGGCGGGGTTCCGCATATTGGAGTTGCCATAGTGAATCTGATCAATCGTCAAGATAGCATCAATTCCCAGTGTTAGGTAGCAAGTGCACAAAGAGCAGCTATTATCAAAACCAAATTAAACTATCGGGTTAGCAAATGAATCATCAACTCAATATGATGTTTAATCGATACTTTTTTTACCCAACCAAGGCTGGTTGCTCTACCTGTTTCATATAGATCAATCAAATCCTGACATGCCGACGAATAATTAGTCATTTCATGCTCCCTTATGAAGGGGATGGTTTCCGTAAGTGCTTCACTGATTAACTCAGCAGGCGGATTGGGATAATCATATATTTCAGACAAAAAGTGCTTCACCCATATTTCACCTAAAGGGGGTTTTTCATACACAAGATGTATTGCTGCAACATGAGCCTGCCCTCCGCCGGGTTTAAAATAGTCACCAATGATAGAGTAATCTCCAAATCCAAGAAGATTGTCTTCCTGATATGTCAAATGTTGATCGCTTAAAAACTCGGTGTCAGGGTTAGCGTAGTCTGCATTACGCTGAACCTTCCTAAAGCTATCTTGTATAACTACTGATTTTTCTTTAAGGAATTGGTTGCGATAATGGCGACTTGTGCTTTGCTTTATGAAAACATGAAAATCAAAAAATTCTGAATTAATTATGCTGGATAATTCTTGCACATCGGAATATGTTGAGTGGTGTATCAATGATATTCTCTTATCACCAGCCAAGGACTTAAAGTAATCTAATTCATTAGAAGTTGTTTCATCGTGTATAGCGTACGCGAATTTTGTTACATCGCCAAGACTATGAATTTTTCCAATTAAATATTCAAGAGACCTTCTATCTCTCACATAACTACCTACTTGAGGGTTGCATAAAACGATATGCGGGGCATTTGCGTCTGATAATTTCTCAATACATTTCAGAATATCCCTTACGCTGGTATTCACAGGCTCAATTATTGGAGTTATTGCGCCTGAATCCGATATTTTTTGTTTACATTCTCGTAAAGCTAGAAGCTCATATTGTTTTCCTCTCAATATTGGAAAATACATAGATAAATATCCCTGTTGATTAATGAACGGAAATAGGTAGATTCATGTTAGCAATTAATTGTTCTTTTTGTTTATGGCTGATATCTAAAGTCATGGAAATAGATGTAAGTGATTCAGGCATAGCCAATGCTAGTTCTTTGTAAGATTCAGACGATCTCCTGCCTCTCAATGACTTCAGTAATTCTTCGCTTATGGTTTCTCTTGACAAAGTGGAAAACATCTTTCTACATTCATCTCTCACTAAAACAGGCTTTGCATTTGGAAGCTCACCAAAATGTTTTATAATTATTTTTTCGTATTCTTTTTTACGAAGGCAGTCGAAAATTATCTCATAAGAATGATTCTCTATTTGACTTTTGGCTGATCTATACTCAGATAAAGTATATTTATCAGAAAGAACAAGAACTCCAACATCATCGCTTACACTGCTTAATGCATTCTTTATTTTTGACTCAGACACTACCAAGAAGATTTTATCAAATACTTTTCTGTATGAAGAAAGCTGCTTTTCTAACCTTTTAAAAGAATCATATTCAGTTTTTATTTCGTATGAAGTGGTTTCTCCATTTGCTATAACGCAATCAGCTATAGAGTCTCTAACTCGAAACTCCGAGTAAAAAGAAACATTTTTTAACCTGTGTCTACCTTTAACAATCTTAGACGCTATAGCATTTTTGTAAACATATTCAGTTCTGTATTCGGAAACAAGAGTACTGTAAAAATAATCAAACAATTCATATAATTTTTTTACTCCATTAAAATCTTTACCTATTGTTGCTTTTATAATCTCATTGAGCTTCGCCGGAGTTTTGCATTGACAAGCTAATTCTTGCATCATCTTTTTAGAAAATACATGTTGCAAAACTTTTGCTTTTTCTTGATTTGATCTTAGCCTAACCATAGTGCCGGTTACCCTACCACAGAAAGCCAGATCATGGAATAAAAACATATTTATTACTGAACAACAAACCTGTTAGTCTATATTACATCTTGAGATTTATTTTAATATATTCCCATAACTTCCATACCATCATCATAGAAAGCTTGCTTCTTAATCCCTATTCTGAGCTTAGTTATTTTACTTCTTTCTATACCCGTCATCTCGGATATTTTGTAATCATTGACTCCTTTTACCCCCAATTCTTCCAAAATTTTCATGAAGTCTGTTTGTTCCATGGTTACCCCTTAAAAATTTGTGTCGGAAAAGATCATACCAAATAGAAGTGATATTTCGCACTAAAAAAGCTTTATATTGGTGCGGAATTGCACCAATATAAACTCACCTTTTCAAGGTGAGTCCGATGAACAAAATAGGCCAACACCTCCTACTCTCAGACAAAGCGCGCATCATGTCTTTGATGGACATTTTCCGCTTGGGTGATGATGAAGCATTTGACCTGTTCAAACAGGCACGTTGGGCTGGTAACAATGGTGAACCTGTTTGCCCTCATTGTGGCGGTGCTTACCATTACCACATCAAAACTCGCAAACAGTGGCGTTGTAAAGCATGTGGTCATACTTTTCCTACAGGTTGCAATTCACAGATTACATCTAACACCAGCTTATGCGCCTCCCCATACCCAAAGAAGTGGTTCTTTCGTTGGTAGTGCTTGGCTTTAATGCCCTGAATCTTATATTCAGGGTCAAATAACTTTATCGCCGCGTCTACCGTCTCCAATTCCTCTGATAAACGGGTGATTTATTGGTTGTGGTGGGCAATAATGTCTGCCAATTCTGAACACTTGGATACCAAGCCGGTAATAACGTGGATTTCTGCCATCTTCACACCTTAAAGTGGTAAATTTGACAGAATTCTAAGGTGCCAGGCACCTAATTGCTTTGTACGCTTGCTACCTAATACCGTCAATTTCTATATAAATACTAGGATTCATGGAAGGAGATCTTCCGTCAAGAACAATAAGTCTGATTGTTGAATGGATATGCGAATAATAACAAGGGAAATACACTCGGACACAATACATACTGACGTTCAGAATGCGCCAGTTCCGTAACAACAAACTCATATTGCATGAAAAACCACCTTCAATACTGCGTTGTGCTTTTTTTAGCGCTCTCTTTAACCGCCTGCGGCTTCAAACTACGTGGTGCCATCCCCCGACTTGACAAATTGCCGAGTCCGATCAGCATCGTTGGCCTTGCGCCTTATTCGGATTTGTATCAAGAGATCAGTCGCCAGATGCAGCAAGCAGGCATCAAAGTCGTTTTGGATCATGGCAAAGCCGTATTACGCATCAGTGATCGGAAAAGCGGTTCACGCTTGCTCAGTGTTGATGAGGCTAATGCAGTGGTTGAACGTGAATTGGAGGAATCATTCACTTTCAATCTGCGCCAGCACACTCAGGCCGAGTTGGTTGAAAATCAGCCAATACGTGTGTTGCGCATACTGAATCAACCACAGGATGAACGTTTGGGCAGTGATCGGGAGGCGGAGCAAATCCGCCAGGAGATGCGTCGTGATCTGGTCAACCAGATGATGCGTCGCTTGTATGCCATCCAGAAAAACTTGCCCTGAATGCGCCTGCGTCCCGACCAACTTGCCAAGTCTTTATCGCAACGGCTCCTGCCGGTTTATTTGTTGAGCGGTGATGAGCCATTGCAACTGAATGAAAGCGCTGATGCGATCCGTCGCGTGGCGCGTGAGGCTGGCTACCAAAACCGCGTGGTATTGGAAGTCAGCACGGGATTTCGCTGGGATGATTTGTTAGCTGAAGCCAACAGCTTATCCTTATTTGCCGAAAAGAAACTGCTGGATGTACGCATTCCAAACGGCAAGCCCGGTCGTGAAGGTAGTAAAGCACTGGATGAATATTGCGCGAATGCATCCGCAGATAATCTGCTCCTGCTGACCTTGCCCAAACTGGATAAATCGCAGCAAAGCAGCAAATGGTTTAAACGCATCGAACAAGTCGGTGGCGTGGTGCAGATCTGGCCAATCAGCCCCCAGCAATTACCACGTTGGATCGACCAACGTTTAAGGCAGGTTGGTTTAATCCCGGATGCTGAGGCGGCAAAAATGCTGGCGGATCGGGTTGAGGGTAATTTGCTGGCTGCGCAGCAGGAGATCGAGAAGCTGCGTCTGATTCACGACGCAGGTCATATCAATGTGGATCAATTGCTCGCTGCTGTCACCGATAATGCGCGTTACGATGTGTTTGAATTGGTTGACACCGCATTACGCCAACAACCCGCACGATGCATCAAGGTACTGCAAGGGTTGCGGGCTGAGGGGATTGCCGCACCGATTGTATTGTGGGCCTTGCATCGGGAGATCGCGCAATTAAGCGAAATCGCATTACAAGCCGAGCAAAACCCGAATTTGGAGCAAGCGCTGGCGCGCGCCCGCGTATGGGAGAAACGCAAAGGTTTGATACGTCAAGCGATTCAGCGTCAATCGGCGCAACAATGGCTAATCTTGCTGAGTTTGTGTCAAATCGCTGATGCGGCGATTAAAGGGGCGAACCAGCAGGATCCTTGGCGGTTACTGGAGGATATTTGTCTTGGTTTGTGCGCTCACTCAGCGCTGGTTTGAAGCGGAAAACCAGCCAAAGAAGTTATTTGAAAATAATGGTTTTATTGCCATCCAATAAAATGCGCCGCTCACAGTGCCAGCCGACTGCACGGCCCATGACGGCCAATTCCACATTTTTACCTAATTCAACCAGTTGACGTGAGTCGTAATAATGTTCAACGCGCTGCACATCCTGTTCAATAATGGGTCCCTCATCCAGATCGGTCGTGACATAGTGCGCAGTCGCGCCGGTGATTTTCACCCCTCTTTCATAAGCTTGATGGTAAGGCTTAGCCCCTTTGAATCCAGGCAAAAAAGAATGGTGAATATTAATCGCCCGTCCTTTGAGATAATCACACATCTCGTCCGAAAGGATTTGCATGTAGCGGGCCAGCACTAATAAATCAATGCGCAAATCAACCATAATGTCCCGTATTTGTTGTTCTTGTTGTGGTTTGGTTTGCGGCGTGACGGGCAGATAGTAAAAAGGCAGTCCTTGCCATTCGACTTTTTTACGGAAGGTATCGTGATTGGATATGACGCCGACGATGTCACCCGCCAGCCGTCCCTCTTCCTGACGAAACAACAAATCATTTAAACAGTGCCCGATATGGGATACGGCGACCAATATTCTCGGTTTTTCACTGGAGTTATGAATCTCCCAGTTCATACCGCAAGCCTGGGCGACTTTGGCAAATTGGCGTTTGACCTCATCAATCGGCGGCAGGGCGACCTGAGCATCCACACCAGACACTTCCCATCGCGTGAAAAGGCGTTGATTTTGCGGATCGACAAATTGCGCGCAACCAATCACATTACCGCCCAAGCGGTAAAAGAAATCCGCTATCGCACACAGAACGCCCGGCTTATCCGGGCAACAGGCCACCAAAATGCATTTCTTCACAATACCGTTCCTGCAATATTGACCTAATCAAATGACCAATCCCCATTATCCATCCATCGCGCACAACCACTCACCTTTTTAGGTTGCGACCCAGCGATAAAAGGGTAAGTCTTCGCGCCCTTGCATTGCTCAGCCGACAAGTATCCTGTTTTCGCATCCAGCCAATGGTAGGCAATATTTTGCGGCGGCGTCAGATCCAATGGCTGCAGATTCAGTCGTCGCATCAGTTGGCCGAAAATCGGCAAGGCACCGGTAGCGCCGCTCAGTTTGGTGGATTGTTGATCATCCCGGCCAACCCAGACCACACCAACCAAATCAGTGCCAAAACCGGCGAACCAGCTATCCCGCTGTTGATTGGTCGTTCCCGTTTTGCCGGCAACAGCGAAGTTCTTCCCCAGCCATTGGCTCAGGCTACGTCCGGTGCCTTGCTGGACGACTTCCATCAGGTTCGCCGTCAACAAATAATTGGCTGCCGGGTCAACGGTTTGGCGGACGCTCAATGGATAACCTTGTAGCGGTTGATTGGCGTGATTGGAAACGGATTTTATCGCGTGAATCGGAGCGCGAAAGCCACCTGCCGCCACCGTCTGGTAAACCTGGGCCATTTCCAATGGGGACAATTGTACGGCGCCGAGCAAGAGCGACGGGTAGGGCTTTAAGTCACGCTTCACGCCTAGCTGCCCAAGCGTATCAATCACTTGATTCAGCCCCAATCGCATGCCCAGATGAACAGTAGCCAGATTGTAGGACTGCGTTAACGCTTGATGCAGACGAACCTGACCATGCATTTTACGATCATGGTTTCTGGGACGCCATAAATCACCGTTCGCTAATTTAATGCTGATCGGCTTATCCTGCAGCTCAGTCGCCAGCGTATAACGCTGCGGTTGTTGCAGTGCCGTCAGATAAACTGCTGGCTTGATCAATGAACCCACCTGCCGGGCTGCGCTCAATGCGCGGTTAAAACCACTGAAAGCCTGGGTTCTGCCACCCAGTAATGCCCGGATCTCGCCGCTCTGCGCCTCCGCCAGCACCAGCGCGGCCTGGATGGTATTGTTTGCCCACCCCCAACGTTTCTCGTGTCGCGCCAGTTGATCATTAACAGCTCGTACGGCCAATTGCTGCGCCCAGGGATCCAACGTGGTGAAAATACGCAACCCTTCTGAAACCAGATCCGCCGCTTGATAATCGCGTTGCAATTGCTGGCGCACCAAGCCAATAAAACCAGGGTAGCGATAATTATATTGCCGGCCGCGAGGTGCCAAACCCAAAGGGCGTTGTTGCGCGCGTTCCGCCAGATTCGCCTCAATAAACCCCTGCTGATGCATTTGCTGCAATACCAAGTCGCGGCGTTGTTTCGCTCGTTGCGGATGGCGTATTGGATTATAAAAAGAAGCCCCCTTCGCTAATCCAACCAGTAAAGCGATTTCGTGGACCTGTAGCTCGTGTAAAGGGCGGTTGAAGTAATACTGAGCCGCCAGACCAAAACCGTGAATGGCGCGTTCACCGTCCTGCCCAAGGAACACTTCATTCACATACACTTCCAGAATGTCATCCTTGCCATAGCGCGCTTCCACCATGAGAGCCATCAAGGCTTCGTGCAATTTGCGGCGCAGGCTTCGCTCTTGTGTCAGGACAAAGTTTTTCACCGCTTGTTGAGTCAGGGTGCTGCCGCCCTGAACCATCCGACCAGCCTGCATATTTACCCAAGCGGCGCGTAATATACTGCGCAAGTCAATCCCGATATGTTGATAGAAACGCCGATCCTCCACCGCCAACAAACCATCCACCAGATATTCCGGCAACTCACTGTGCCGGAGTAATATGCGATCTTCCCGGTGGCTGGGATAAATACTGCCGATATTGACGGGTTCAAGACGCACTAAACTGAGGTTTCGCTGGGTGGATAAATCAACCAATCCCGCCACAGTATTTCCCGCAAATCGCAAACGGAAGGCTTGAGCCGACTGCAACCCATCAGCAAAATGGAAATCCCGACTGCGGATGACGAAAACTTCGCCATGCTCCGACCATTGCGCCGACGCAAAGGTATCCCGCATGTGCCGATAACCCAATAAACGCAATTCGTAGCGCAGTTGTTCAGCAGAAAGCGTTTTTCCCACATACAGCTCCAAAGATCGCGCATATACGCGGGCGGGGACAGCCCAACGCTTACCTTCAAAACTGATGCGCACCGTTTTCGCCAGATACAGGCTATACCCACCAAACACCAAACCACACAACACTAATACGGCGATCAGATAGTAAGGCCAACTCAGGTGGCTTAAACGAGGATCAGGCGGTGGTGGTTCGGCGGAGGGCTGACGTTTTTTAGCGGCCATAAGAACGAGCAATACCGTGTCAGTGATGCATAGCGTTTCAAATCGTTCAAATCTCAGATTAAGCGGACCATGATTTTCTGCCTTTCGCCAATAAAAAGCAGCATTCACATGCCCAGAGACCAATAACCCTCTCGGCATGGCCTCGCTTCGCCAAGCACGACAAACTTGTCGCGTTGGCCGGTGACATAAGAAATCATGTACAAAGAAAAACCCCAATGCTCAATTGAACATCGGGGTTTTAATATGGCGTCCCGTAGGGGAGTCGAACCCCTGTAACCAGCGTGAAAGGCTGGGATCCTAGGCCTCTAGATGAACGGGACGAAAACCGGTATGTCGCGTAGGGATCATGAAAATGACTAACGATGATCCTTATCCGCCGTTAAACATCAAAACAATGATTCGGCGCTTCAATAAATTTTGGTGGAGCCAGGCGGGATCGAACCGCCGACCTCAACACTGCCAGTGTTGCGCTCTCCCAGCTGAGCTATGGCCCCTTGCTTCACGCAGTGATGAAATGATTTCAATCACAAACTGACTGCATCAATGATTAAGTCATCACCATGACAGCCGCGAGAGAGGGCGCATAATAGAGTAAAAAAAACCTCATGTCCAGAAAATGTACCGACTGAACCACTGACGTGGCAAGCCGCATGACAAGATGGCCTAACACCTTTTCCAGTTCCTACTTATAATACTGGCCTTGATCCACCACTGCGCCACATTCTTGATGGATAATATTCTGATCCGCGGTGCACGCACGCATAATCTACAGAACATCAATCTTGAACTGCCCCGCGATCAACTGATTGTCATCACCGGACTCTCCGGCTCCGGCAAATCCTCACTGGCGTTTGACACGATTTACGCAGAAGGACAAAGGCGTTACGTCGAATCACTGTCCGCTTACGCCCGGCAGTTTCTGTCCATGATGGAAAAACCGGATGTCGATCACATTGAAGGCTTATCCCCGGCCATTTCGATTGAACAGAAGACCACCAGCCATAATCCGCGTTCAACCGTCGGCACAATCACCGAAATATACGATTATCTGCGTCTGCTATTCGCCCGCGTCGGCGCGCCAAAATGCCCCAAACACGACACCACACTGGAAGCGCAAACCATCAGCCAGATGGTCGATCAGATTCTGAATCTGCCGGAGCACAGCAAGCTGATGTTGCTCGCCCCTGTGGTTTCCGAACGCAAAGGGGAATACCAGAAATTACTCGCTGAACTTTATGCCCAAGGCTATATCCGCGCGCGCATTGATGGCGACATTTATGAACTTGATCAACCGCCAGAACTGGCGCTGCATAAAAAACACACCATTGAAGTGGTGGTTGATCGCTTCAAGGTGCGGACAGATTTGCGCCTGCGCCTGACAGAGTCTTTTGAAACCGCTTTACACTTGGCGGAAGGCGTCGTCCGGGTAGCCTGGATGGACGAAGAACGCCCTGAACTGGTGTTCTCCGCAAATTTCGCCTGCCCGGTCTGCGGCTATAGCATTGAAGAGCTCGAACCTCGCCTGTTTTCGTTCAACAATCCCGTCGGCGCTTGTGAGGCATGCGACGGCCTGGGGGTTGAGCAATTCTTTGACCCGGAAAAAGTCATCACTGACCCCGCCTTATCTCCTGCCGGAGGCGCCATACGCGGCTGGGACCGCCGTAATGGCTACTATTTCCAAATGATCCATTCTCTGGGCAAACATTACGATTTTGACCCGGAAACACCCTGGCGGGATTTGGAGCCGCACGTCCGCCAAATCATTCTGCATGGCAGCGGCGACGAAACCCTTGAATTCACCCACGCCAATGACCGTGGACGACGTGTGAAAAAACAACACCCGTTTGAAGGGGTGTTGAATAATATGCGCCGCCGCTACCGGGAAACTGACTCAAACGCCGTGCGCGAGGAATTATCCCGCTATATTTCCAGCAAACCCTGCCCGGCATGCGGCGGCAGCCGCTTGAATGAAGCGGCTCGACATGTCTTTATTGCTGACCAAAATCTGCCGGATATCACAGCGCTGGCAACCGAACAATCCTTAGCCTTTTTCGATCAACTGACATTGCCCGGTAAGAAAGGGAAAATCGCCGATAAAATCATCAAGGAAATTCGTGAACGCTTGCAATTTCTGGTGAACGTCGGACTCAATTATCTGACTCTGGATCGCAGCGCCGAAACCTTGTCGGGTGGCGAAGCCCAACGCATCCGTCTCGCCAGTCAGATTGGTGCCGGGCTAGTCGGCGTGATGTATGTTTTGGATGAACCGTCCATTGGCTTACACCAGCGGGATAATGAACGGCTGTTAAACACCCTGAGTTATCTGCGCGACCTCGGTAATACAGTAATTGTGGTTGAACACGATGAAGACGCCATCCGCAGCGCCGACTATGTGGTGGATATCGGCCCGGGAGCTGGCAGACATGGCGGAAAAATTGTCGCTCAAGGCACGCCGGAACAAATCGCCCGTTCAGCAGACTCCATCACCGGACATTATCTCAGCGGCCAGGAAAGTATTCCCGTTCCCAATGAACGAACGCCTTACACAGCCAAGCGCACGCTCAAAATCACGGGTGCATCCGGCAATAACCTGAAACAAGTGACCCTGGAAATACCCGCTGGCCTGTTCACCTGCGTGACTGGCGTATCAGGCTCCGGAAAATCCACGTTAATTAACAGCACCCTCTATCCGCTCGCCGCGAATGCGCTGAACAAAGCCAATCAGGATATAGCGCCGCATCAATCGATCAGTGGTTTGCGGCACTTTGATAAAGTGGTTGACATCAACCAAGCACCTATCGGTCGTACACCGCGCTCCAACCCCGCCACTTACACCGGATTATTCACCCCAATCCGGGAACTGTTCGCCAGCGTACCCGAAGCGCGTTCACGCGGCTACACGCCGGGACGATTCAGTTTTAACGTCAAGGGAGGGCGTTGCGAAGCTTGCAAAGGCGATGGCGTGATCAAAGTCGAAATGCATTTTCTACCGGATGTCTATGTGCAGTGCGATGTCTGCAAAGGCAAACGCTATAACCGTGAAACGCTGGAAATAAGCTACAAAGGCAAAAGCATTGATCAGATATTGGAGATGACCGTCGAACAGGGGCTGGAGTTCTTCGACGCCGTGCCTGTCTTGAAACGCAAACTGCAAACCCTGATGGATGTTGGCCTCAGCTACATCACGCTCGGACAAAACGCCACCACCCTCTCCGGCGGCGAGGCGCAAAGAGTGAAATTATCCCGCGAACTGTCGAAACGTGAAACGGGCAATACACTTTATATACTGGATGAACCAACAACAGGTTTACACTTCCACGACATCAAACAATTGCTCAGCGTATTGCACCGGCTACGGGATCATGGCAACACCGTCGTGGTGATTGAACACAATCTGGATGTGATCAAGACAGCTGACTGGGTGATTGATCTCGGCCCGGAAGGCGGCGAAGGCGGCGGGGAAATTATTGCGACCGGCACGCCGGAAGCGATCGCGCAGATGGCGCAATCTCATACCGGACGCTTTTTACGCGATCTATTGGATTAACAGCAGATCAATGGATAAACAGACCGCCATTAACCGGTAAGTTCACCCCTGTGGTATAGGTGCTTTCATCCGCCGCCAGGAAGGCCACGGCAGCCGCGATTTCTTCCGGTTTACCCATGCGACGCATCGGGATCCCACCAACAATGGATTCCCGCACATCATCACGCATTGCAGCAGTCATTGCGGTTTCAACATAGCCTGGTGAAACCGTATTGACGGTGACGCCTTTGGCAGCACCTTCGTAAGCCAGTGCCATGGTGATGCCATGCATCCCGGCCTTGGCCGCCGAATAATTCGCCTGACCGAACTGACCCCGTTGGCCATTCACTGAAGCAATATTGATCACCCGGCCAAAACCCTGTTCCAACAGCGTCGTCCAAATCGGGCGGGTCGCATAATAAACACTGTTCAGGTTCGTGTTGATCACGGCTTCCCACTGCCCGGCGTCCATTTTCTTGAAAGTGGCGTCGCGTGTGATGCCCGCGCAATTAACGAGAATATCAATCCGTCCCTGCTTATCCATCACCGCTTTCATCATCCGCGCGGCATCCGCTTCATCGGCAATATTGCCGCACAGGACATCAATATCCAGGTTATTTTCAGCTAACCAATCGGCAATTCGGTCTTTTTCGCAAGAATGACTGATGGAAACCACAGTCGCGCCTTCCGCTTTCAAACGTTGGCAAATCGCCGTGCCAATGCCACCTGTGCCGCCAGTCACCACCGCAATCCGATCTTTTGAACTCATAGATTCACCCTTTTGAGTATCCAAACACAACAAAAGAGGCCGCTGACGAAATATCTGATTTCATCAGCACCTCTACTCTATCTCCAGAATCTCAGCTTATGCGGCTGCGGTAGCCTTTTCAACAGCTTCATTCATCTTATCGGTCGCCTCTTTAGCCGTGCCTTCAGCCCAAGCGCGACATTTCTCACCGCTATCCTGGAACAAACTGACGGATTCACGGGTTGCCTCAGCCATCGTGGTGAATAATTTGCGGGTCATTTCAACCTGACTTTGCATCATGGATGGATAATCCTTGGCATTCGCCGCCAACAGCGATTGAGACATGACACAATCCATGATGTCATTACAGGCGTTCATTTGCTTTTCCATCAACTTGTTGCAAATATCCATTTGCATAACGCTCAATTCACGCAGCTTGTCATAGCCTTGCTTGTTCATGTCAGCCATTTTTTCAAAGTTGTCTTTCATCGGATTCATAAGAGTCTCCTGGTTTGTGCATTGCATCAATTTGATGTGCTCAGCATAAACACCCGTAAAATGGATGTCAACGCTTTTTTGTGCAGCGCACAATAGTGCTACCAAGAAGCCCCTCACCCAATCAATCCATGCATTTAATCCGACGACTCCACCACCTCAATGAACCGACCCGTTGACCAGATAAAGTTACCGCTTTCGATGCCCTCAGGCCAATGCTTACGGCTTTCCTTGCTCAACGGCACTGCAAATTCAACATAATAGATTCTGGCCTCCGGCAACTGGTACAAAATACGGAATGATTGACTCTCGCCAGGCAGCAGGCGAGTGACTGAATGGATCGCCGGAAAATCCAGATTAAGTTCACCCCAAGCCTTGACCGGGGCAGGCACATTTTCCCGGAACACGACGGGATAAATACGGAAAGGTTGTTGGCTGAGATCCAGAATATCCTGCAACTTACCGGCATTGGATACCTTGGCCACCGCTTCCAATAAATAACCTTCCGTCTCGCTGCGCCAGGTTTTCAAATCCAGACTCAATTGCATGACCGGGTGATAATCCAGTTCCTTTTGCAATTTACGCAAATTCAATTCAGCAATATCACTCTGATAAAGCAAAATAAATTGCAGCACCGCCCAGACCCCACCGGCCAAAATAGCGAACACCGTAATGATTTCACGGAAATGGACTAAATGCTGATGGTGTCTTTCACTCAGCATGATCCAACTTCGCAATCACGTAATCTTCAACCTGTGGGCTGAGATAAACCGCCGGACGCTGGCGTCCCTGAGTCTGAAACACCACTTCATCTTTAACGAAAAACTTCAACTCAGCCAAAGTGATCCGGTTATCCGGTCTGCGTGGCGAATCCGCCTGTCCCTGCAAGCCTTGCAATAAACTGTAAGTGAACACGCCATGACCCAGTTCCGCTTTCTCTTCCGCGACATAGTCCGCACTGTCAGTGGCACTGAATACCGCCACCCCGGCAGCGGACGCATTGTTCACCAGCGAAGGATTAAAAGCGCCCTTCGCATAGCAGGTATCCGCCACCAGAATACGTTGCCCTCTGGCTTGGCTCAAACTATCCTGAATGGTCCGCCAACTCACTGCGGTTTCTGCCGCCACTGTCTCGCCGCTCATTTCCGTATTACTGCTCAGAAAATAATAATCCTTACCTTGAGTTTCAGCGTGTCCGGCAAGAAACACGACCACCGTATCATTCGGTTTCGCCTGCGCTAATTGCGCCAAAGCCTGGCGAATCTGGCGGCGGGTCGGCTTGCGCTCAGCATCATCATGCAGCAAAAACTCATGCACCTGATGGAAATCAGCCGCATGATTCTGGATCAGCCAACGATGAAAGGCCGCCGCATCGTCTTTGGCATACGTCAAATCCCGATTCAGATAGGGATATTCATTCACGCCGATGCTCAGTAAATATAAATCACCTTTGGCGTCATCTTGATTCGCAAACAAACTTTGCGGAACATCAATCTGAGTTGACTGAGTGGTGAGAATACCCTGCGTATCCCGCGCTTCAATCCGCAATTGGCGTTGCTTGACGCCACGCGGCACCGGAACTTCCAACACCTTGGTGTGCTGAATGCGATGGTTGGAGCGGGTCGCATCCACCTGTTGGATATAGCGGCCATCCAGATAGACTTTGTAGCTTTGCACCGTGCCAGGCTCAACCTGCAGGCCAATTCGCAACAAAGGATCCGCCGCCGTCGGCAAAAAACGCGTTTCATTAACCCGAAAACGGGGTGGCGCGGCAGCCAGTAAATGCTCCAGTGAAAATGCCGTATCCTCCGATTGCTCAATCGCTTCGCGCGCGCTGCCAAGTCGTACCGCCTGATCAACAATATCAGGGCGATAGAAGTGCTGCCGTAATTGCCTGCCCGACACATAATCGGCCGCCTTTTCCGGCCCGCGATTCACCTGCCAGCCCAACATATCCTCTCCTTCGGGAGAGGCGGTGAAATAACCCTGAGGCGTCCAGGCCGCCCAATCATCGCCGCCATGCAGCAAAGTCAACAACAGTTCCTGACTGTCAATGCGCCACAAACGCACCGTCTGGTCGCCAGAACCGGAAATCAAAAAGCGGCCATCCTGGGAAACCGCCACCGCCCAAATATCCCCGGTATGCCCGACGAAATCACCCAGATGCTGCCCCTCAAGCGTATAGTAACCGAGCACACCATTCATCCCGCCGGATATGATATGTCGCCCACCCGGCGTGAACGTATAAGCGCGATGATCATAACCATTGGTCGAGTCCCGTTTGATGATATGCCGGGTTGCACCGTTTTTCTGTATCGTCAAAGCAGCCGCATCGCCTGCCAGGCCAACCAATCGCCAGTCATCATGCTGAGTGCGAGCGCGAATAAAGGCTTCGGATTGAACAGTTTCCATCGATTGCGGATTGCCGAGCGGTAATTGATCATCCGGCAAACGAATTTGATATTCCAGTGGGCCACGATGATTGATATGTTGCTTATCAAACCCTTTGCCCCAGGCCAGATAATCACCCTGCTGACTAAATCCGACCGACCAGATCACCTCACCTTGGCCCAGCAATTTGTCGTACTCCCGGATCCCGGTCTGCGCATGCCAGATATGGATGCTGCGATCACCACCACCCGCCGTCGCAGCCCAAACGCCATCTGGTGAGAAAGCCGTCGCCAACACAATATTGTCATGCTCGGAATAACGGTGGATCCGCTCGCCATCGCTCAATTGATAAAGATGCACATCGCTGCCGACACCTTCGCTCCCAACCCCTGCCAATAACCACTGCCCGTCAGGACTGACGCTCAGCGAGCGCGGATCCGTGCCTTGATCTTCGACAAGAGTCCCCAGAAAACGGCCATCCAGACCATCCCAGCGAAGAATACGGCGATCCTTACCGCCCGAAACAATCTGATTATCCGGCGTAACCGCTACAGCGCGCACCTTATCCGCATGCTTGCGCATCACTTTCATCAATCCGCCATCCGCAACCCGCCATAACCGAAGATCATGATCATCACTCCCCGTCACCAGGCGTTGGCTATCTGGCGTAAAAGCCAGTGCATAAATATGCTTGGTATGCCCCCGAAGCACCCGATGAGCGCGACGGGCCTGCACATCCCAAATAATGGCGACCTGACGATGACGTCCACCCTGACCGGAAGCCAACCAACGTCCATCCGGCGAAAAAGCCAAAGACAGCACCGCATTCTTATGACCTTTCAACAAGGACAATAAAATCCCGGTCTGAAAATCATACAAGCGAATCTCACCACACCGGCCAGCGCACTCCTTGTGCGTCCTCCCTCCCACGGCCAGATAACGATTGTCCGGCGACAAAGCCATCGCGTAAATCTGGCCCTCCTGCCCGTCGCCAATTTGGCCTCGTATCGTCCGCACGGTTTTCGCCTGCGCGATATCCCAAATACGAATTAACTTATCCTCGCCAGCCGATACCAAATAACGCCCATCCCGGGTAAATGCGATGTCCCTGATCAAGCTGGTATGACCGCCACCATTAATTTGTGGAATAGGTCGGTTTTGAGCATTAAAAATGCGTCGGCCATTGCTCACCTCCGCCTTTTTGGTTGGGGAAGTCGTTAATGCGGGACCAGATAATGGGGGAGAATTCTGATCCGGCGTCAATGAAGCGCTGTCATTGGATGGAGATGGAGATGGAGATGGAGATGGAGATGGAGATGGAGATGGAGAAAGATTATCAGGCTCAGATACAGCAGGCTGTTGGTCAGTTGCGCAAGCGCTCAACAATAAAAAAGCCCATAAGGTAAAAAAACGCACGGCAATTCCCCCTTAATTATGAATTTCACATCGACCCAATAAAACTCCATCCATCAATAGGGTTTACTCATCCAAATATCCCAATCATTCTATTTTTTCAAGGTGATGACACTCTGAGCATCAACTAGAACCAGCAACGGCTGATAAAGCGCAATAAAATTACCATCCGACGCAACGCTTGGCTACATCCACATCTCATGACGCTTCCTTTTCCAAGCCATTTCGCAGGAGAAATCAACCTTAAAAGAAAATTACCAGGCCACCTCACATGACCTGATTTTTCGGGATCGCCATAAAATCTTTCCAGATATCATCCGGCTCCCATGACGGAAACATGACTTTTCTTGCCTGGTCATCAGATACGTTTTGGGACAAACGCATATACTGATAGAGAAATGCCGAAGCACGATAGTTGGCGGCGCAATGTATCCACACCCGTTCATTCTGGAAAGCATCCATCACCGCCAGAAATTGTCTTAAATGGCGAACCGTTGGCGCTGCAAATGGCACCGGTATGTGTACGTAAACCATTCGGCGCGCGGTGACGATATTGCCTTCTTCTGGAATAGCGTTATCAGAGTTCGGCATCGCCAGATTCATCACAACTTGATATCCAGCCTGAGCAATCGCTTTAAATTGATATTCTTCAGGCTGTCCAGATGAGGCAATCCGTTCGGATATGATCATAGCGTTTGTGATATTGGATAGGCTCATTTCCTGACGCTCACCTTTTTGATCCAAAAATTACCGTCCTTGCCAGCTCCCTCTTGTGGTCCCGGGATTATTTATGGCTTGTCATCATCACTGGTCACCGCATCAACCACAGCACTCCCGACTTTAAACGGTACTTTTGCGGCTTCAATGGTTGTATCAATCACAGCGCCAACCATCGTGCCGCAGCCTTGCAAAACAAGAAAGCAAGCCAATACAAACACAGCGAATAATTTTTTCATTGAATCTGACTCTTCTAAACGGATTAAGCCGAGGACACAGAACGATAATCAGGGAAACTCATAGCATCGTTTTCATGCGGTATAATAATTCCAATGCCTGCCTTGGCGTCAGTTCATCCACATCAGTTTGTTGTAATAAATTCTCCACAGCCGATTCACACTGTGATGCAGAAGTCGCTCCTGAGTTGAACAACGATAATTGGGGTTGTACAGCATCCGCTTGTTGCGCCGTCTGATTTTCCAATTGGCGTAATCGTTCACGCGCTTGTTGAATAATGGGTTTCGGCACCCCAGCCAATGCAGCAACTTGCAACCCATAGCTTTGGTTTGCCGGGCCATCTTTGACCGCATGCAAAAACACAATTTTATCGCCATGCTCAATCGCATCCAGATGCACATTGACGATGCCGGTTTGTTCATCGGGCAATGTCGTCAGTTCAAAATAATGCGTGGCGAATAGCGTGAATGCCCGGATTTGGTGAGCCAATTCAACAGCGCAAGCCCAGGCGAGTGACAGGCCATCGAAAGTGCTGGTGCCGCGACCAATTTCATCCATCAACACTAATGATTGATCGGTCGCGTTGTGCAATATGTTGGCGGTTTCCTCCATTTCGACCATAAAAGTCGAACGACCTCCGGCCAGATCGTCAGACGCGCCGATTCTGGAGAAAACACGATCGATTGGCCCTAATTCAGCCTGTATGGCGGGCACATAGCTGCCAGCATAAGCCAGTATCGCAATCAATGCGGTTTGGCGCATATAAGTTGATTTACCGCCCATATTGGGGCCGGTGATGATCAACATACGGCGCTCCCAGTCAAGTTGCGCATCATTGGCGACGAATGGCGCATGACTGACTTGTTCCACCACCGGATGACGGCCCTGTTCAATGCGCAAGCCCGGTATTTCGGTCAAACCCGGCTTGGTCAGATTCAGGCTTATCGCACGCTCCGCCAGATTACATAACACATCCAGCGTGGCAATACCGTTCGCGGTATCCTGCAACGGCGACAACACCTGCTGCAATTCACCCAACAGCGCTTCATACAGCGCCTTTTCACGCGCTAATGCACGTTCGCGCGCGGACAACACCTGATCTTCAAACTTTTTCAATTCCGGCGTGATGAAGCGTTCCGCGCTCTTTAGCGTTTGCCGACGCACATAATCTTCCGGCGCTTCAACGGCGCGCGCCTTGCTGATTTCGATGTAATAGCCATGTATCCGGTTATAGCTGACTTTCAGCGACTCAATGCCGGTACGCGCTTTTTCGCGGCTTTCCAAATCAAGTAAGAATTGGTTGGCGTTTTGCGACAACGCACGCAATTCATCCAGTTCATCATCATAACCCCCTGCCAGTACGCCGCCATCCCGGATCACCACTGGTGGATTCTCAATCAGTGCGCGTTGCAACAAAGCCAATGTATCCGGATGTTCGCTGATCGCGCTGGTCAATGCTTGCAGGAGAGCATCATTCAACGGCATGAGTTGATTTTGCAGCGTACCAAGTTGCGCCAATGAGTCGCGCAGCGTGGCCAGATCGCGGGGTCTGGCAGTGCCAAGGGCGATCCGCGCTAAAATGCGCTCCATATCGCCGATGCCGGATAAAACGCCTTGCAGCACTTCGTAGGCATGTTGACTGAGCAAACAGTCGATGGCGTCATGGCGTTTCCGCACGGATTGCTGATCCCGTAACGGCTGATTGATCCAACGTTTAAGCAGACGGCTGCCCATCGCAGTGCGGTTTTGATCAAACAACCCAACCAGGCTGTGTTCACGTTTGCCGGAAGCGGTTTGATTCAATTCCAGATTACGCCGGGTCGCAGCATCAATAATGACGGATTGTTCATGCCGTTCAAATTGGATGCGATGGATATGCGGTAAAGTATTTTGTTGAGTCTCCGCCAGATATTGCAGCAACACGCCTGCCGCCCGAATCGCCATCGGATGATCAGCCAAGCCGAATCCCGCCAAATCCTGCACACCGAATTGTTCACATAACAGGCGTTGGTTGGTCTCCGCATCAAAATGCCATTCAGGCCGCCGAGTGATGCCACCATCAAACCAGGCAGCGGGATCCAAACCAATACGTTCAGGGATTAATAATTCAGCGGGTTGCAGACGTTGCAATTCACTGCTCAGTGCCTCAGTGGTTCGCAACTCCTGTACGCTGAAGCGTGCGCCGGTCAAGTCCAACCAGGCCAGAGCGAACTGGCCTTCATCATCCGGGTATAGCGCAGCCAATAAATTATCGCTGCGTTCTTCCAGCAAGGCTTCATCACTGACAGTGCCAGGGGTGACGATGCGCGCCACCCGACGTTCGACCGGGCCTTTGCTGGTCGCCGGATCGCCGACTTGCTCGCAAATCACCACGGATTCACCCAGCTTGACCAGTTTCGCCAGATAGCCTTCCGCCGCATGATAAGGTACGCCCGCCATTGGCACTGGATTGGCGCTGCCTTTGCCGCGCGCCGTCAGAGTGATGTCGAGTAAACGCGCGGCTTTTTCCGCATCGCCATAGAATAATTCGTAAAAATCCCCCATCCGGTAAAACACCAACCGATCTGGGTGATCCGCCTTGATATGCAAATATTGCTGCATCACCGGGGTGGGTTGATTGCTCGCCATGCTGCTAACCTGAATTTAAGGCGTGTTATTGAAAGTCGTAATGCTTTTCCACGTCCTTATGAATTTCCCATCGACACGCCATACCCTGAGGGAAAGTAATCAGATCGCCACGCCGGAAATCCTGCGGCTCGCCGCCGACCGGCGTCACGGTGAATTCGCCGCGCAGAATGTAACAGGTTTCCTGTTGGGCGTAAGTCCAGTCAAAAACGCTGGCGGCCTTGCGCCAGATTGGCCAGTCGTATACGCCCAGCACTTCCAATTTCATGGGAGAAGGTTTGCGCTCCAGCAGGATTTCAGTCGCCATACTTCGTTTTAAGATGATTAGGTGAATATTGGCGAACAGCTTATTCGGTTCGCGGAATAGATGACAAGCTTAAACCACCTTAATTCAAGCATTAACTGCACAGCCCGTTGAGGAATCGATCAATTGGTTAATAAACAGCAATAGGTTAACTGTATAGATCCGGATCATCATAGATTTTCCGATTTTGGTGAACTGCACCATGCCCGTCAGGCACTAAGCTGTTTGCTCAACGGAGAAAAGTTGCATGAATGTTCACAGTGAAGCCCACACAACCCCGAAGATACGAGAAGAGATTCGAGCCAGCAAGGGATACATAACCGTTGATGATCGTGCGTGAATTCCTCTACGACAAAATGATACGAAATTTGACGGCCTTTCTCAGCGGCTTGTCCGCTGCAATACATTGTCAGATTTGTTTAGCCGGTTAGACATTTTATTCATCACTTTTGCAATTAAGATGGGAGTTGCCATTATCGTGGAATAAATTAGAATTCTACCGATTGAATCATATGATTTAATTGGCAAGAATATAAATAAATTAGCTAATCCATCAATATAAAATAATATGGATAAAACCACGGACACATGTATCGTGAGGATCAATTTAATCTCCAACATCATTGCAAAAGCAATTAAAATTCCAAAACAAAACAGAAGCCCATAATTTTTATTATCCGACAAGCTGTGGAAAATAATAAAAACTGTGAATACAACCACTAAATACAACAATATTATCATGTAATCACGAGACTGCATTATTCAATCACCCTTAGTGTTATTACACCAGAAGCCTCAAGCATTACTCTAAGCGTATCTGTCTGGTTAGAGCCGAATTGGCCTCCGCCGACATCAATACAACCAGCAGATCCCTGATTGCTCCCACCGTGTATAAAAAAACCGCCCCTTCCATAAGTGTTTGTTCCCGCATTTGGGTGAAGCGGTACTCGCCAGCTACCCCAGTCTCCGGTGATGCTTCTTGCAATAGAACCGAGGACACCTGGATTCGATATTTCAGAAGAAAAAATCGTATAAGTTCCCATTGGGATAGCCCCTTCCCATGATGTTGCTTGACAAACTAAAGAAGAGTTATTCATACAATCACCATTTCCGCTAGATGCTGGAATACTCATACTAAAAGAAGAGGATGAGGCATATAGCTTTCCAGTTGAAATACTGAATATGAGTTTCACTTGATGTCCCTTTGCTAATCTAATCGTTAACCCAGCAACGCGCTTTTGCGCGTCTGCTGTAGTTATTTTTTAGCATTTTTTACTTTTTCAATATATACATTCTTGACAGTACAATCTCCGCAGGCCCCACTCATTGAAAACGCAAAAACATACTCTTCATCTTTATGGATAACTGAATATGCAGGGAAAAAATCCTGTACAAAATATACATCAGACTCGCCTAAATCTTTTTTTACTCTTCCCATAGTTAATTTTCTTAAAGGCTTGTTTTTTAATAAATAACTATATATCATCTCTGCTCTGATTTTTTTTGGTGAACGCTCCCATTTTTCCGCATAAAATTCTCGATCTCCATATACTTTATACTCATCTATGGAGATAGACCTCTCACACGCCACCATAAAAAATAACAAAAAAATATAAAAAATTTTCATTTTTTCATAACTTTTAATTTATTGCCATTTAGCGCTTCCATGCACTTATTTGATAACGTATAATTATCTCCGCCAAACACACCGATTTTCAATCCGATATAATTATTATGCATATCCATATCAAACTCATTAACAGGGTTTCCATCCCATAACTCGTGAGCCTCAACAAAATTTCTAGCCGTTGAATAACCTATATTAGCTGATAATAATGCGGAAAAGTAACAGTGCCTAAAAGCGTCAGTTTTATCATTATGACCGCTATATCCGAACCGGCTATTTGTTTCATTAGTGGCCATATCGGCATATTTTTCAACATCATCGATTACCCAGGGATTGGCTGCAAGCACCATCTTTTCCCTGAAATTTAACTTGTCATATTTATTTCTGTAGCTCATTCCTATACCGATCTTAGATGAAAAAGTGGTTTAAGACTATTTTGTAAATCTCTGGATAGAAATAGAATTCTACCGTATGAAATCATACCGCCTTGACATGAGTGAATTGAATTCACTCAAAAGCCTTCATAGCCGAACACGGGAAAGGCGTTACGCTGACCGCCTGAAAGCCGTGATTTTGCTGGGTCGTGGTTAGTCTACAGAAGATGTCGCAGCAGCCTTGCTGATTGAGGTGCGGAAATACTACCAATATTATGCGTCAGGCGGCACAGGACGTCTGTTGTTAATGGGCTATCCAAGGAAGCCAATGCATACTGACCGATGAACAAGTCGATGAATTGGATGCACACTGGCAAGAGACGCTACCCCAAACGGCCAAAGAGGTATTGCAATTTGTCCGGAAACACTGGGATGTGACCTATAACCTCAGTGGGATAACCGCCTTACTCCATCGTCTGGGATACATGTATAAAAAGCCCAGAACTGTACCGGGTAAAGCCGACGCACAGGCACAAGAAGCTTTTCTGGTTGCGTACGAGAAACTCAAGGAAAACAAAGGGAAAAATGATCCCATCTACTTCATGGATGCGACCCATCCGCGTCACAACCTTGTCTTGGGTTATGGCTGGATCAAATGCGGCACAGAACGACCCATACCAAGCAATACAGGACGTCAGCGGTTGAATATCAACGGAGTAATTAGCCTATCGAATTTGCGCCCCATTGTCCGTTTTGGTGATGCCGTCAATGCGGCATCATCCCTTGCACTCTTTAAGCAAATCGGAACGGCCAACAAGAAGGCTGAAAAGATTGACATTATTTGTGACAACGCCCGATATTACCGTTCCAAAGACATGCGAAAATACCTGGGAAAATCAAAGATTACGTTGGTTTTCCTACCGCCTTATGCATCCAACCTGAATTTGATTGAGCGTTATTGGAAGTTTTTCAAAAAGAAAGCCTTATACAACCGATACTTTGAAACGTTTGATGAATGTAAAGTAGCTTGCGAGGCGTTCTTCAAGAACTCAACTGCCCATGTGAATGAATTGCGTTCGTTACTGACGGAAAATTTCCAAATTCTGGGTGCGCGCTAAGTCGGTAAATTCATTTGTGATTGGTATATGTTTTTTATTTCTTATCTGTAATGGCTTCGATTCCACGAATAGTAAATTGCCCTGAATATAAAGGAGATTTATAACGCACTTTCGTAACTTTTGTTGCAGAGCTTATTAATGCATAAACGGCGTCAGCTAAGCCTTCCTCTTTGTATGCGACTGAGTCTTCGTTGCTATACGGCATATCAGGATTGCTAGTAATACAGTCTACTTTAGGGTGGTTAATTTGATTCAGGTATGAATAAAACGCATTCTTTGCTATGGCTAATCCATATTCTCTCCAAGCGTACTTCTTACCCCAATAGTATCCGTCGGTAGCATTGTGATTAACTCGAGCATCATTTTTTTGCTTATTGATTTCATGTTTGCCTTCAGACAACTTTGTTGCGTAGAGGTAACTGAGCATTGGGTTTACCTCTGTATTTCTTGAAAGACAGGATAGCTCAATTACTTTATTGCCGTGAGAGTCCTCATAGTAACCAATATTGTAGCGTTCACCTTCGATAACTTCGGGGGTTCCGTTCCCCTCAAACCGATAAGTGGTATCAGTAGTGGCTGGCTTGAACGAATGCAGGAACTTATTGCCACTGATTGGAGTGATTTTGTAGTCACTTACAATAAGATCGTGAATAGTTTTCAGTTCTCTAGATTTCATTTAATGCTCCATGCTGCTTTTCTTAAACATAACGCCTCAATCAGTCGACGCGTCAGCGATCGGCTGGATTGATTTGTTATGGCCTTCTAGCAGCTCCTCGACATCATATTCAAATCCATTGCAAATATAGCCTCTAGTTCTATCTTCACTGCCCCACATGTCATTCACATAAGCGTTTACTTCACCAAACCTAAAGTGGCTGCTTTTAGACACTCTTTGATTTTTGTTGCTCGGGCTGGCAATTACTGCGAATAGCAAGCTTCCTATAAAGCTGTAGGAAACTGCATTTTTCCATCTACCATTGCAATATAGTTTTCATTGATGAAATTTACCTTTTCTGGCATTTCCCCTTCATGTAGCAATGAGCAACGCAGAACGCTATAGACAATATCTTCAAAGCTAGTCATTCCATTTGGGTAGCCGTCACTTGAAAATTCAAACTTAAAGTCTTTACACGTCGATGGAGTTCCGTTGGTAAGTGACCACATTACAAATGGCAAATTCTCTCTCAAGAACTTCTTGCACCTAAAGGATGTTTTCTTTCCAGGGTATTCCTTCTTTGCTGTACCATCGATGGCAATGGAGAGCTGGATGAAGGCATTTTCAGCATCCATTATCTCAAGCTTATTAATACACTCTTGGACTCTTTCACCTACAGACATTCAGTGCTCCTTGAGCCATAACGCTTAGCTCACCGGGAAAATACGAGCGCAGCGAGTGTTTTTTCCGGTGGAGCTAATTGTTAGCCTCGGATTTACCCAAATACTTCATGCAACACATCAGGGCGCTGTTTTGCAATTTGAATCAATGACATAGCAGCGCGGCTTGGTTTACGGCGGCCTTGCTCCCAGTCTTGGAGTGTACGCAAAGAGACACCGAGTAATTCAGCAAAACGAGATTGTGATAAACCGGTTTTTTGCCGAGCCTCAACAACTGGGGACAACTCTACGGTTTCTACATGGCCTATATTGCCAGCTTTTATATCACGCACCGCGTTAAGTGTTTCTTGCCATACATCCCGCTTAACATCACGCTTGATGAGTTCTTGTTCATTCATAACCATTTATAAGTTCCTCTTTCAGTGTTTTGAGGATGTGAGCCGGAATATTCTCCTTGTTTGATTTGGCATAAATAGTCAGGAGCCAAATAAGTCCTTTGCTTGGGGCAACGAAGTAAATGACTCTTACGCCACCTCTTTTTCCATGGCCTTTACATACCCACCTAACCTTTCGTATGCCTCCAGAACCAGGAACAACATCACCTGCACCAGAATTTTCCGCAATCCAAGCAGAAAACTCCCCGCGCTCACCCTCCGACCAATAATCAGGCCATAGCTTTGTGAAAATTGGTGATTCGATAACTGTAATCATGTATCAATTATACGGCATAGCCGTATTTCCACAAGATACCAGAGGACTATTTTTATTGGGCTAACGCCAAACTCAGCGGAACCCAACGCGGAGCGGCGTTTGCGCAATAATGGCGAAGCCATGCGCAAAAAGCCGCGCAGTGTTGGGGTTCCGCTGGAGTGTTTTGTAGGCCAGCCCAATGGCGCACTGGCCTTTGATTGATGCACTATAGCCGAACTTAACCACCCGGGGAAACCGGGGTAAGGACAATACGCTTTTTGCTGATTTTGACCTGGAGTTCTGTGCCGATGGGAAAGCCTGCTTGATTGAGCCAATAGCCTTTAATTTGAACCCAAGGGACTGGGACAGGCTTTATCCTAAAATTGCGGTTGCCGACGAACTGGTAGTCGTAGTCCCCTGAACGGACTTTAAGGTGACGGTAGTAAGGAAATTTTGCTTTAGCCGAGCGGGACTCTGGCTTATGATTGCGTTTAGCCATAATTGATACCTTGAATATCGGTTGTGGTTAGCTGCCTCTGGGTGTTGTCCGCACTCAGGGGTAGCGCTTTTGTTTAATGAATAAAGTTAAAAAATAGCCTCTTTTTCGCTTGAAAGATGGCGTTAATAAAACGCCTTTTGCACGAAATTGCAATACCTTTTTTGATTTTATTTTAGTGGTGAATGTGGGTCTTTTAAGGCCTAACGCCTAGCTCACCGGAAAAATGCGAGCGCAGCGAGTATTTTTTCCGGTGGGGCTACTTGTGAGCTTTTGTATTCGGATGTATTCTTTATACTAAATTAGTAAAACAATATGCTAACCATGTCAAAGACCGTAACATTAAGACTGAATGATGATGTCTATTCAAAGTTCAGGGCTTTTGCAGCAAGTGATAATCGCGGCCTTTCAAATTTTATTGAAACATCTGCTTTACGATGTATCTCAGAAAGTGAATATATTGATGAACTTGAAATGGCGGAGACTGAAAGCAACAAAGCATTACAGGCCAGCCTCAAACGTGCCTTTAAAGATGCTAAAGATAAAAAAGGACATTACTAAGTAATGTATAAATTATTTGAGACTGATGAGTTTTTAAGGAGCATAGAAAAACTACAAAAACGCGATAAGGCTTTAATCAAAAAAACTGAGGGAATACGTGTACCCCAAAATAAAATCTGAACCTCATTTTGGGATTAATATTAAAAAATTAAGAGGGTATTCTCCAAGTACATGGCAATATCAGATAAGTAGCTATAGGATATTTTATACCATTGACGAGAATGACCGGCTAATATTTTTGCTAGTAGTTGAGAGCAGAGAAAAAGCCTACCTGAATTCAAGAATAGTCGCTCTTAGCTTCTCAGGATATACTCACTCGAAGTTCTCGGAGAGAGTTAATGTCTAATATTCATACGCCAACCGAGTTTTACGTGGTATTCCCCACAGATCTGTTTAGAGGAGGGACGCCAACTCAGCATAAAATTGATTATTTAAGGACCATGCCGCCCAGAAAAGCAGATCAGAGATTTGATGTCAAACTTAATCGAGAAACAGGAATGATTGACCATACATCTGGTGGCCTGAGTTTATTTAATGCGACAAATAACTCCTTTAGTTCGAATTGGTGGATGATTCCCAAAGGCACTCCGTTACCAGGCGGGTTTAAACTGACAAAAGACTTAACCAATGGTAAATTCAAAGGACATTACACCCTCAGTGCTATAGCTGATATGAGTGTAAGTGATTGGAAAACAAAACTCCGTGAATGGGCTGATAAATACGCGGTTTATGTCAAAAAATAAATGAGGCAAGAAAATGTTTAATGTGATGGAGTTACGTCTGATCCGCCATGCTGTTTATAGTTCAATGGAAAATCTAAAGAAAAGATTGGAAATTGTTGATTGTGAATCAGATGAGGCTGTTGAGGCGACAAATGACTTAATGATTTACCAGAATGTGATTGATAGAATTAACGAAAGAGAGGATGTATGATTTCCAAATTGCGTCACTCTGAGCGCGAGACAAGGCGAAAAAGCGCATTTTCAACGCCGTATCGCGCCGCATGAGTAGAATTTCAACAATCACAACTAATTCAACTGTATCCGTTGCCCCCAGGGTACGGATTCCCGCCCTTTGACCAACCAGATAACCGGATAATCCGGTTCGCGTTCCGGAAACTGACCTTCGGCATCCGTAAAATATACCAACAACCCCGGGCGACTACCCTCTTCATCCAACCAAGCAAATACCGGACGGAAATCCGTGCCGCCACCACCCTTGATGTGTTCCGGACAATTCAGGGCATCCCAAGGCTCAAAAACCCAGGGACTCCCCGGTGCCAAACTTGAATCACAAGGCAACAGCGTAATGCGCGCGCGCATCTGACCTTTCAGCGCCGCCACTTCCGAGAGAAACTCGTCCATTTCGCGTGGTTTGATGGATCCACTGGTATCCAAAGCAACCGCAATATCAATTTGTGTGCTTCTGAGTGATGGCAGAATCGCTTCGCCTTCACGCCGCGAAGGCCGCATATAGCTGAAATCATCCCGCATGACCGCTGTCATATAACGCGCCAACAGTAAACGCCAAGGCAATTGAGGTTGCAGCAGACGATCAACCAAACGGGCCAATGCGCCATCGACTTTACCGGCTTGCGCGGCCTGTTGCGCCGCTCCCGCCAAACGCTGCCGCCATTGCACATCCAACGTCTCGCGTTCCTCTTGGCTCATTGGCAATGGCGGCGCTGAATCGCCGTCCTGAGCGCTTTCTGGGTTTTCCGCTTCAATCTCATTATCGCCATCGGCACTTTCCGTCTGTCGCGGCTGAGCGCCTGCACCCGTGGATTCATCAGGCTGTTGATCAAATGGTTTCTCACCATCCTGTGCCTGATCATTTTGTTGCGTATCGGGTGATTGAGCGGTTTGCTGCTGCTGGGATTTTCGAGTCTGACGGGATGATTCCCCCTGCTGACCACCGCCAGATTCGTTATCTTGATCGTACAAATGTTCATCAAGTGTTTCTGTTTCGTCGTTATCATCAATCAGCGGGTAAATTTCTTCTGCTGTCATACCCAGGTATTGAGGCATGATGTGTACATTTGGCGGCGGCGTGAGGCCATCATCCATCAACAAAGGATTAATCGCGTAGTCGCAGGCCAGATCCCAACGGTGTTTGAGTCGATGCTGGCGGCGGGCGAAGTGCGACAAGGCGCAATGCAAGGCCTCATGCGCCAACATGAACTGCGTTTGCGACAGGGATAAGGAGGCGATGTATTCAGGGTTGTAATAAAACTTGCGGGCGTCTGTCGCGGTCGTCGGACACCAGTTCCTAGCGGCGGCAACCATCGGCAAACGGAGCGCCAGCGCACCTAAAAAAGGCTTGTCCAGAATCAATCTGGTGCGCGCCGCGCTCAATTGGGTTTCAACCGGATCGGAATGCATTATTCGTACAGCATCACGTCAGCCACCGTATTCGCCCAGACGTTAAACTGCGGCGTCTGAAACAAGGTTTCACCGATTGCGCGGTATAAATCCGAAACCAGCATCACGCCCATCTCACGTTGCGGGAATTTACCGGCATAATCCAGAATGCGCCCAATCACCCGGTTGGCATCCGCTGTGTCAGCAGCACGAATGGCGCGACTTGTCAGCGCGGCGGCAACGGCATACTGCAAATCAATTTCCGTCGGTACAGGAACAGGTTCACCGGCGATAATGTCGTCCAAATCCGGCATTTTATCCAGGCTATCGACAAAAGCCGTCAGTTCAATACCAGCAGCCGGGCCGACACAGGCTTGCAAAGCACCTTGCAGCAACTCAGGATCGTCAGCAAATTTTTGCAGGCTGCGATGGGCAAATTCCCAGGAGCGGGGAGAAGGAAAAGCCACCGGGTTATGCGCCGGATCAAAATCAAACAGACGCTCGGGACGAAAACGCAGGAAGGCGATGACCCGTTCATCAATGCCGCGCTGATAGGCCCAAACGACCCAGTCATCCAAATGGGCTTCAACATCAAAATGTGAGAAGCGGTTGGCCAACGGCGCTGGCATCGTATAAGTCACTCCACGATCACCCTGGCGGTTGCCAGCCGCGAAAATCGCCCACCCCGATGGAATCTGATACTCACCCAAACGACGATCCAGAATCAACTGATAAGCGGCGGCTGACACGCTGGGGGGCGCAGAAGTGATTTCATCCAGAAACAAAATGCCTTGTGCGCCATGACGCTGGGCATCCGGCAAGATTGATGGCGTCGCCCATTCAACCAGATTACCCTGACGGAATGGAATGCCACGTAAATCGCTCGGCTCCATTTGCGACAGACGAATATCAATGATTGGCACGGCATGACGTTGGGCGACTTGCCGGATCATTTCCGATTTGCCAACACCGGGCGGACCCCACAGCATGACCGGGATATGATGTCCAGCCGCCGTACTGGCAAATTCACGCTCCAGAATAATCAGTAGTTGGGCTGGACGCATAAGCTAAAATCACCTCGGTAAAGTTTTCACGAAATTCACGATCTGTTCGGCGTGGCCTTTAGGCGTAACGTCATATTGGGCATACCGAACAATGCCTGCGGCATCAATAACAAAAGTTGAACGTTTAATACCCATGCGCTTTTCACCGTTCTTCTCTTTTTCCTGCCAGACGCCATAAGCCTCGCACAATTGTCCTTCGACATCCGCCAGCAACTGCACGGCCAAACCATATTTGTCGCGAAAAGCGCCATGGCTGACGCAGCTATCCTTACTGACGCCAACCACTAAGGTATTGGCAACATTAAAATCTTCGGCCAAATCGGTGAATTCCTGGCTCTCTATCGTGCACCCTGGCGTGTCATCCTTGGGATAAAAATACAACACGTAATTTTTACCGGCGAAATCGGATGACTGCACGCGGTTCATATCGGCATCGGGTAAATCAAAAGATGGGGCTTGATCGCCAACGGCTATCATGATGGTGTTCCTCATTGATCTTGGTGATGTTCCGAGGCGGAATTTAGGCCGGGTTTCGGTGAGGGTCAATAGACTTTTAAGCGTTTCCCGGAAAGTTTCCTCAAACGCTGCGCGCCCGTTGATTGACAACGGCTGCAGCAGTGTCTTCCGAGCCTGGTGTTGCAACAGATAACCCAATAACAAAGATTGCTGCTGCTCTGTCAACGCAGTTTGCCCACCATCCGCCAACACATGACAATACCAACGCCATAAGGTTGGCAATATATCCTCCAACGCACGCCGCTTACTGACATAAGCAAGGATGTCCGCTTGATCCGCCAAACCAAGCGGCAGATCGCTGCAATCACGGCCCGCCATCAACATGCCGACGCTTACCGCATCCAAATCATTAAATGATTGCGCCAACCGCCAGGGTAGCTGTTGTTGAAAACGTTGGGCCGCCGATTTCTGCAACGTTTTACCGGCTTGCGTTAAACCATCCAACATCTGGATACTGCGCGCGCCGCTGGCAGAGTCCCGCTTATGACCGATCCTTACCGTCGCGAAACCGGATTGACACCAGAAAGGCAACAATTCAACATCCAATCCAAAAGCCGTGCCGAATAAATCAAATCCCTGTTCCATCGCAAATTGCCGCACAGCTTGCAGCATGGCGCTCCCAATCCCCAAACGACGGCAGGCCGGATGCACAGCGATCCGCATCACTCTTAACAAACGTAGCTGCGGCGCATCCGCTAAACCAGCATGGCACGCCAATGATTGCGCCAACATATGCCCACGAGGACGCCGTTCACCCGCATGGATGGCTTGAGCCAACGAATCCGGCAAACCGCCTTCCTGCACCGCCAGCACAGCGCCCAGCACAGCATCGCCGACCATGGCGACCTGAATATGCAAGCCAGGTGCATCCAGTAATTGATGCAAATCGCTGGGGCGGGTTTGATAATGAGCATTCACCAATAAGGCGAACAATGCACGCAACATATGTTCATCCGCCGCCAACTCATCCTGACTGATCCAATGCAAGGTATAGTGCGACGCAACAGGCGCTTCCGCCAATGTGGCATTCAGTAATAACGCTTCATTAATCACCCGTTCCAGCGGGTCATCAACCGCCCAGCGTACCGGTTGATGTATTGACAGGCCGCGCCATTGCGGCATGGTCTGATCCAGCAGTTTGGCGAAACGCAAAGCGAAGCCGCGCCCACTGCCCTCATAACCTTGTACGGTGGAGCTGAAAACCAGACGATTATGGGATTGCAATAAGGTCTGTAAAACCGGCAGTGGAATAGCAGCAGCTTCATCCACAACCAACAAATCACACACTGGCGCAGCATCCAGATAATCTTGTGGCGAATGAAATTGAACCTGAGACGGCGATTTATCCGGCAAACAAGCGAACAATGCCTTAACCGCCATGGCATTGGGCGCAATAACGATAACTCGCTTAGCCGGATGCTGGGTCAATAATTGAGCCAACGCCATACCCAATGCCGTACTTTTCCCCCGGCCACGATCCGCCGTCAATACCACAGGGCGTTTGGCATGGCCTGTAGCGACCCGCTGCACCGCTTCAATGACTTTTTGTTGTTCATCAGTCAACGTGAAATCAAGGGGTCGGTTGACGGGTGGATACAAGGTTCGTTGCGCCAGTTGATCCAAACTTAAACGTCGCACACAAGCGGCTTGCACCAGATGTGCGCATAAACGCTGCATAAACCGCCGCCCCACTTGCTCTGCTGTGAACGGGTAAGCCGCCAGTTTTTGTCTTACCGCGCCCATTTGCTCAGGCCATGCGGTGAAATCTTTGACCAGAATGAATAAAAAGCCACCGCCGCATAAAGTCCCCAAGGCGGCAGCGAAGGCGTCCGGCGGCAAACCATCGTGCGCATCAATCACCAAATAATCACATTCCTGCCCCAGATAATGGGTAACTTGATGAAACGGCGTATATTGTGGACCAAAGCGCAAGATGCGCGCCTTCTCCAGTCGCGTCAGCTTGCTTGATAGGATGGCATGGCTTTGTTCAACCTCACCTTCAATAACCCAGCATGCCCGGTTGAATTGATAAGACGGCATATTTTTCAGACGCGGGAGGATTTTTGCATGCGAAAATCACTTAACGGTACTATCATAGTGCGTTTACTGTGAGTACGCCGTCAACCCAATCATGACGGTTTAACGGAATATTCCCCCCTCCACCAATAACGCCATGCAACAAACTGACGATTTACGCATCAACAAAATTAACGAAGTCGAACCACCCTCAACCGTACACGGCTATTACCCCATCAGTGAAACGGCAGCGGAAACCACAGCTGCCGCGCGCGCGGCGATCCATCGTATTTTGCATGGCGAAGATGATCGGTTGTTAGTGATCATCGGCCCTTGCTCTGTGCATGACCCTGCGGCAGCGCTCGAATATGCCGGGAAATTGCAGGCCGTCCGTCACACCTTGCAGCACGAACTTGAAATCGTTATGCGGGTTTACTTTGAGAAACCCCGTACCACCGTCGGTTGGAAAGGGTTGATTAACGATCCGCATCTTGATGAGACTTTTGACATCAATGAAGGTTTGAAAAGAGCACGTAAATTGTTGCTGGATGTCAACAATATGGGACTGCCAGCAGGCACCGAGTTTCTGGATTTAATCAGTCCGCAATATATTGCCGACTTGATCAGTTGGGGAGCGATTGGCGCGCGCACCACCGAAAGCCAAGGGCACCGTGAGCTCGCCTCTGGTTTATCCTGCCCGGTCGGCTTCAAGAATGGCACGGATGGCGGTATTCAAATCGCCGTGGACGCCATACGCGCGGCTGAACGGCCACATGTTTTCATGTCTCTCACCAAAGCAGGCCATTCGGCGATATTCACCACCAAAGGAAATCAGGATACACACATGATCCTGCGTGGCGGAGAACGTCCGAATTATGATCAGGAATCCGTCGCAGACGCTGTGGAGCAAATGAAGAAATCCGGTTTGCAGCCAAACTTGATGATTGATTTCAGCCATGCCAACAGCCGTAAACAGCATGCAAAACAAATCGCCGTGGCAGAAGACGTGGCCGGGCAAATTGCACGCGGCGACCAGCATATTATAGGCGCGATGATTGAGAGCCATTTAGTCGCTGGACGACAAGCGTTAATACCTGGCAGTCCATTGACCTATGGACAAAGTATCACAGACGCCTGTATTTCATGGGAAGACAGTGAGCCAGTACTGCATACCCTGGCGGACGCCGTACGTCGCAGGCGCTCAATAGCTTGTTAAAATCATGGGCGCAGCGTAACCGACCACCACCTGCGCCCTCCTTGATATTCCATTATTTTTTCATATCCCATTGTTTTATGGCATAAAGATAGTGATCCATATTGTGATCTTCAATGGCATCAATGACTTTTTCCTTCATTGAGCTTACAGCGCCATCAACGCAATCCATAAACTTGAACCAGAAGCCCACTTCAGGATGAATCTCTTTTTCTTCTGAAATATAAAGATAACTTCCAATGTGGCTGTAACCCATTAATCGTGCAGGTACCCTGGTGACAATGTCATTGTTATTATGGAACCGGAAGAATCTTGATTTACATTCGACATTAAACATTTGCGCCGTTTTTTTGCTCAATGCACGGGGTTGGCCGAATGTATAGACCGCCACGAATGGCCTGTCCTGGTCAATGAATTTCGCCGCCGCTATCGTCGCCATTGCGCCACCCAAACTATGCCCTGTAATGAACAATGGGCGTCCTTTTTGCTGTTGTAACGCTTTTAGGCGTTCATCAAGCGGCTGCCAGACATCTTCGACAGAATCCCAGAATCCGCGATGAAATTCGCCAAACAACTGTTTTGTTGAAAGGGCATTGAGATTATCCAACCAATCAACAAGCTCATCCGTACCCCTGAAAGCCATACACAAAAAATCATCGTGCTCTATCAAAGCGGCCTGAGCGCTGTTTTTATCGACACCCAACACACTTTTGAACCGGGCATCATCTTTTCTCAGATTGGAAAGTATTTTTTCTTCATCTGGCGCTTGGTCATCTTCCGATTTTGTCAGATAAACCTCTTTGGATAACCTCGCCATCCAATAAGCATTACCGGCATCTAATTCTGTTTTGTATGGTGATACTTGCTTGTCCATATAAGCCCCTTAGTATGTTTGTAATTCAATAACGGACTTAAATATGGTAATGGATTGACTTTATGACTGGGAAGAACCTGCAAAATGATGCTGGCATTGCAGCGCCCGTTGATAAACTTGATTCCTCTTTAAACCCAATAACTTAGCTGTCAGACTGACTGCTTGCTTGAGCGGTAATTCCGCCATTAAAGTGACTAAATGATGATCCAGTTCGGCTTCATCCGGTAATACCGGCGCATCAGCCCCCGCCACCACCAAAACAAACTCCCCTTTGATTTGTCCGCTTAACTGACCAGACAAGGACCCCAACTCACCATTCAGAATGGTTTCATGCAATTTCGTCAGTTCACGCGCGCAAGTCGCCTGGCGCTGCGCGCCAAGTATCTCCACCATATCATCCAGACACGCCAGAATCCGATGCGACGCTTCGTAAAACACCAAAGTCGCCGTCTGACCAGCCAACTGCGCCAACCAATCACGCCGTGCCAATGATTTACGCGGCGGAAACCCGGCAAAGTAAAAACGATCGGTCGGCAGACCGGAAACAGACAGTGCACTGATCAATGCACTCGGACCAGGGATCGGCGTGACATCAACTCCTGCTGCGCGGCAAGCTCGCACCAGCGGGTAACCCGGATCGCTGATTAATGGCGTACCGGCATCCGTTACCAACGCCAGATGCTCGCCCGCCAACAAATACGGCAACACAGTTGCAGACATTTTGTCTTCATTATGTTCGTGCAACGCCAATAAAGGGCGATTAATCGCAAAATGTTGCAATAAAGCCCGGGTACGCCGGGTATCTTCCGCCATCACCCGATCCACTTGCCGCAATACCGCCAGCGCACGGGCGCTGATATCTTGCAAATTACCAATCGGAGTCGCCACGACCGATAAACAACCTGTTTTGTTTGACACCAGAGAAGACACCTTCGATACTCATTCGTTATTTTTACATTGTTGCATACCACACCATGTATACAGGCTATCCGTTCCGTCAGTTGATTGGATGGGGCTGCATTCTGCTCATGTTGGCGAGTTGCGCCAGCACGCCGCCCGACAAACCTGCCGAACCGCCAGTGAATACTGATGCGATCAAAGCGAAACAGCTCTATCAGCAGCAGGCTTATCAACAAGCCGCGCCACTGTATCTGGCGCTGGCCAAACGGCATACTGGCGCGGAACATCAAACATTTTTGTTATCGGGTGCTGATGCGGCGTTTTTAAGCGGCGACATCCGCACAACGCGCGCCGCATTGGAATCCATCGTCCCAACGCTATTACAACAAGACGAACGACTGCTGCATGAGCTATTGCAAGCCAACCTCGCCCTGGCGGATCAGCAAGCTGACAAGGCACTCGAATGGCTGCATAGTGGGCAACCGACGCCTGACCACAACCCCCGCCTGCGCAAACGTTATTACCGCACTCTGGCCAATGCCTATCAACACAATCATGATTTTCTGCTCAGCGCACAAGCTTTGGATCAATTGCTCAACCTGCTGGATGAACCACAACAACGTTTGGCACAACAGATTGAATTACTCATCACACTGAATCAAATCAATGCGTTAAAACTGCTCTATCCGCCAGCGCCGCTTCCAGACACAATAAGCGGCTGGGTGCAATTGGCTTTACTGAGCAGGTGGCGCAGCGACGACCTCACAAGCTTGCAACCAACGCTGGATGCCTGGCGTCAACAATTTCCTGATCACCCGGCCATGCTGAATGAACTGATGGCGCATCCATATTTCCAGTTTGCGCAAAGCCAAACCAGAGCGCACATTGGCGTCTTGTTGCCAGAAACCGGTCGATACGCCAAAGCCAGCGAAGCTATCCGGGATGGCATCATGATCAGCCTGCAACAAATGCCGATTGAGAAACGTCCCGTATTAAGCTTCTATGATTCGGGAAATACACAGGACATCTGGCCGCTGTATCACCAGGCGATTGACGATGGCGCACATTTCATTATCGGCCCACTGCAAAAAAGCGCCACCACCCAACTCATACGCGCGGATGCATTAAGCGCGCCAGTGCTTGCGCTGAACACGATTCAGATCGACCAGACCCTACCCGACAACCTATATCGGTATGCACTTGATCCCGAAAATGAAGCGCGTCAGGTCGCAGAACGCATCTGGCAAGACGAAAAACGTCAACCGATTATCCTGGCACCTAAAAATGCCTGGGGCGAGCGACTGTCAAACGCCTTCCATGAACGCTGGCTGACATTGGGCGGCGAAGCGGTTGATCGGCAGCAATACGATCCGCAAAGTCATGACCACTCCCAAGCCATTGTCAAATTACTGCATATTCACCACAGTCGGGCGCGCCATGCCCAGTTACAGCGCTGGCTAGGCCAATCACTGGAATTCACGCCCCATCGGCGTACGGATGTGGATGCGATCTTTTTAGTCGCCCGCGAACGCCAGGCACCAGCATTTTCACCCCAATTCCAATATCACTTAGCTGGCGACTTGCCGGTTTACACCACCTCCCACGTATGGCGGGGACGCATCAACCCACAACAATTGGACGACATGCGCGGCATTACCCTGCCCGATATCCCACTGATCAGCACCAAAGAAAAACAGGCCGAACTAGGCCAACATATCCCCGGCGTACAAGGGGGGCTGGTTCGGTTATACGCCATGGGCATGGACGCACTGGATCTCGTCATGCACTTGCCACGCCTGCGCCATCATCCGCATACCTCCATGGTCGGCCAAACCGGCAACCTGTACATGGACGACACAGGACAGGTGCAACGTCAGTTAGTCTGGCTGCAACTGGACGACCCAATCAAAACATTGGGCTATATCAGCCGATCCGATGAAATCGCACACACAGTCGCCGAAGCACCACCAACAGAAAATGCAGTCACTCCACCACCCCAAACAGAACCCGTGATCCGGCAAGTTGATGAACCAACGACAACGCGGTAATCAAGCGGAACAACAAGCACGGCATTTTTTAGAGCGTCAAGGACTGCAATATATCGACGCCAACTATGCTTGCCGGTACGGGGAAATTGATTTGATCATGCGGGAGACCGACACCCTGGTCTTTGTTGAAGTCCGCCTGCGCAGCCAGCAAACTTTCGGCGGCGCGTTGGCCAGTATTAATCACAAAAAACAGCATAAGCTCCAACTGACCGCGCAACATTATTTGCAACGACATGCCTGGCCCGGGCCATGCCGGTTTGATGCAATCGGGATGGATGGGGGAAACCACATAACGTGGGTTAGCGATGCTTTCCAAAGCTAAGTCTTGCGCCTCAATATTCCGAGGATGCTGACCCACCAATGCTGTGACTACACCAAAAACCAGAAACTTTCCCGATCAGCTAATGGAACCAGACGAAAATCCCGCAAAATTGGCTTTACCCGCCGGCTTCAATATAATCCTCCACTTGCTGCTTAAGCCCATGAGTCCCACTATGTTTTCTCGAATCAGATTACTGGCTTTCGTTTGGTTATTATCCTGCGTTAATCCGGTGAATGCTGAGACTTTTCAATTGGAAGATATTCGCGTTGAGGGACTACAACGCATCATGGTCGGTACAGTATTCAATTACTTGCCCATCAAGCCAGGAGATTACCTGTCCGACGAAAAAACGCCGGAACTCATCCGTGCGCTTTATAAAACCGGTTTTTTCAAAGACGTGCGTTTGGAACGTGATGGCAATGTTCTGGTCGTTGTGGTGAATGAACGCCCGGCTGTCGCCGAAATTCATTTCAGCGGCAACCAGTCGATTGATGATGATGCTTTGCGCAATGCCCTTAAAATGGCAGGTCTGGCGGAAGGACGGACATTCAGTCAGCCCGTGCTGGATGACATACAGCGCGAAATGGAACAGCAGTTTTTTAACCAAGGCAAATATGGCGTAAAAGTCAGCAGCATAGTAACCCCGTTGGCACGCAATCGCGTCGCCATTGATATTGACATTATTGAAGGCGATACCACACGCATCAAAAAGATCAATATTGTCGGCAACCATGCTTTCAATGATGCAACGCTGCTGGATGCGTTTCAATTATCAACAGGCGGCTGGTTCAGCGGCATCAGCCGTAATGATCAATATTCCCGCCAGAAACTGGCCGGCGATCTGGAGACCTTACGCACTTATTATCTGGACCGGGGCTATATCAACTTCGATATTGAATCAACCCAAGTCACCATCACACCAGACAAAAAATCCATCTATATCACTATTAATGTCACCGAAGGCGATATTTACACTTTGCACGACATTCAACTGGCTGGAGATTACGTCGGCGAAGTCAACGATTATTTCAACGCCATCCATTTACGCCGAGGCGAGACCTTTAATCGCCGTTCAGTGGTGGATAGCAGCGAACGGATCAATCGTTTGCTATCAGACAGCGGCTATGCTTTCGCCAATGTCAACGCCATACCGGAAATCAACGAGGAAGAAAAAACCGTCGCCGTCACTTTCTTCGTTGATCCCGGCAAACGCACCTATGTCCGCCGGATCAATATCCGTGGCAATTCACGTACGCGAGATGAGGTTATCCGGCGTGAATTCCGCCAAATGGAGGCCGCCTGGTTTTCCAGTGAAAAATTAAAACTATCGCGAGAGCGTGTTCAACGCACAGGTTATTTCGAAGAAATCCATATTGAAACACCCCGCGTACCGGACACCAATGACCAACTCGATATCAATGTCGATGTCACCGAAAAACCTTCCGGCGCGCTGCTCGCTGGCCTGGGTTTTTCACAATCAGACGGTTTTATCATCAACGCCAGTATTTCTCAGGATAATTTCTTCGGCACCGGCAAAAAAGTCACCCTGGCGCTGAAAACCAGTAGCGCAAACCGACATTATGAAGTCTCCTATGTGAACCCCTACTACACTGTCGATGGCGTCAGTCGTGGATTCCAACTCAGCTACCGCTCAACCGACTTTGATGAATTGGATACGGCGGACTACAAAACCGATAATGCGATCTTCGGCGTTAATTTCGGCGTGCCACTCAGTGAATTTAACCGGATCAACCTAGGAACCCGGGTTGTCCACACCAATTTCAAAATGGGATCGGATCCATCGACCGAAGTTTTCAACTGGGTCGCCAATGAGGGCCAGAATTATTTGAACTTTGAAGCCAATCTGGGCTGGCGTCATGATTCACGGGACAGCGCGATTTTCCCGCAGAGAGGCTCACTACAACGCCTTATTGGCGAAGTCTCAGTTCCCGGCAGTGATCTGACTTATTTCAAAGCTTCATATAAACATCGACGCTACTGGAGCCTGGCCAAACATTGGGTCATCTCTCTAAACGGCGAAGCCGGCTACGGCAATGCTTACTCAGAGACGCACAAACTGCCCTTCTTTGAAAACTTCTATCTTGGCGGACCACAATCCGTGCGTGGCTACCAGACATTTTCCATTGGCCCTCGCGACTCAGAGAATGACCCCATCGGCGGCAACGTCAAAATATTAGCCAATGCCGAACTTTTCCTCCCTCCCATCAACGATAGCCCGATGCGTCTATTGGCCTTTGTTGACGCCGGTACGATACTGGACGGCAATCAGTTCGACAGTGATGAAATGCGCTACTCAACCGGCGTCGGACTGGCCTGGCTATCACCAGTAGGCGCACTCACGCTCAGTTTGGCGACGCCATTCAATGCGGATGAACAAGACGAAAAAGAAACCTTCCAATTTACCTTCGGCACAACCTTTTAGCCTTTCCATCAACGATCAGGTCATCACATTATGTTCAGCAACAAACCATTTCTCACCCTGTTACTTTTTAGTCTGTTCTATAGCGCAACCTCAGTAGCACAGGATATTTCTGTTGCTTATGTGCAGGTCTCCCGTTTGTTGGCTGAACCACCACAAGTCAAACAAGTCAGAGACAAATTGCAAAGCGAATTCGCGGCGCGTGATGAACGTTTGAATGATCGCCAACGACAAATCCAGGCTTTACAGGACAAACTGACGCACAAAGGCGCTTTTATGAGCGCCGAAGAAGTTAAACGCCTGGAGCGCGATATTTTATCCCGCAGCCTGAAACTTAAGCATGCGCGCAAGGAATTACAACAACAACGTCAATTACGCCAAGATGACGAAGTTGAGCATCTACGCAAAATCATTCGCGAAGTCATTGCGGAAGTGGCACAAGAAGAGCATGTCAGCATCGTCTTGGAAAGCGGCGCTTTGTGGGTGTCCCCAAAAATTGATATCACTGAGAAAGTGCTCATCCGTCTGAAAGCATTAGCTAAATTCAGCAACTAACCTGATCGCAACACCATGCCCACATTCACTCTGGCGGAACTCGCTAACCTGACCAACTGCCAACTGGATGGTGAATATGATTGCGCCGTTCATAGCGTCGCCTCCTTACCTTCAGCGCAAACAGGCCAACTCGCTTTTCTGAATACCAAAGACTTCCGCCAATATCTGCCTGACACCAAAGCATCAGCCGTCATCCTCAAGCCCGGCGACGCAAAAAATTGCCCCTGTAATGCGTTAATCACCAGCAATCCCTCTCTCGCTTACGCAAAAGCCGCCGAAGCGCTGCACCCGCTACCGAAAAAATCACCAGGCATTCATCCCAGCGCGGTCATCGGCTCCGATACGAACATTGATCCCAGCGTCGCCATCGGGCCGCACTGTACAATTGGCGATAAAGTGGTTATTGAAGCTGGCGTCAACATCGGCCCCAACTGCATTATCGAAGACCATTGCCATATTCAACAAGACAGTCGTTTACTCGCCAATGTCACCTTGCTTAACCAGACCCGCTTAGGTCAGCGTTGTTTGATACACTCTGGCGCAGTCATCGGTTCCGATGGTTTTGGCTTGGCCGATGACGACGGGAAATGGGTCAAAATCCCTCAATTAGGCCGGGTGGTATTAGGGAATGATGTTGAAGTCGGCGCCGGTGCCGCCATTGACCGTGGCGCATTGGATGATACGATTCTGGCCGATGGTGTAAAACTGGATAATCAGGTGCATATCGCACACAATGTGCGAATCGGCGAACATACCGCCATTGCCGCTGGCGTCGGGATAGCCGGTTCAAGCATCATCGGCGCTCACTGCATGGTAGCCGGCATGTGCGGCATTAACGGACACATTGAACTTGCGGATCATGTGCATATTTCAGGAATGACGGCAGTCACCCGCTCCATTCAGCAGGCAGGCCGATATACAGGGACGATACCCATCATGTCGCACCGGACATGGCGTAAAAATTTCATCCGTTTAAAGCAACTGGATGACATCACACGCCGTCTGGAGAAACTGGAAAACTCATCGTCATAGCCAACCACCGGACCCACATCAATTTTCATTACCATCAACCTATAGTTTTAAGAGAAGTGAATACCATGGACATAAAGAGGATTATGGAATTATTACCCCATCGATACCCTTTTTTACTCATAGATCGAGTCATTGATGTTGAACCGGGTGAGCGTTTGGTCGCCATTAAAAACGTGACGATTAATGAACCTTTCTTTACCGGCCATTTTCCCCAAAAGCCCGTTATGCCAGGCGTTTTAATCGCTGAAGCGCTGGCCCAGGCAACCGGCTTACTGGCAATGGACACGGCGGACGTAGCAGGCGCCGGGATTTATTATTTGGTCGGATTGGACAAAACCCGCTTCAAACGTCCAGTTGTTCCGGGTGATCAACTGCAATTGGAAGTCTCCATTTTAAAACGTCGCCGGGGAATCTGGACATTCACTGGCAGGGCCACCGTTGATGGCGAATTATGCGCTTCTGCTGAAGTCATGTGCACCGCGCGGGACGACTTATAATGATTGACCCCCGCGCCGCCATTGATCCCCAGTGTGAATTGGGCGAAGGCGTCAGCATCGGCCCTTTTAGCGTTATCCAGGGAAAAGTCAGCATTGGCGCGGGCAGCCAGATCGGCCCACATGTGGTTATCAAAGGGGAAACCACTATCGGGCGGGACAATCATATCTATCAATTCGCCTCCATCGGCGAAGATCCACAAGACAAAAAATATGACGGTGAAGCCACGCGGCTTGAGATTGGCGACCGCAATCAAATTCGTGAATTCACCACCATTAATCGCGGCACAGCGCAAGATGCGACAACCACCCGCATCGGCAGCGACAATCTCTTCATGGCTTACACCCATGTCGCACATGACTGTCAAATTGGCGACCACATCATCATGGCAAATGCCGCCTCTTTAGGCGGACATGTGAAGATTGACGATTGGGCGATTCTGGGAGGATTCGCCATCGTCCACCAATTCTGCCGAATTGGCGCACACAGCTTCGCGGCGATGGGTAGCGCGATTCTCAAAGATATCCCACCCTATGTGATGGTCAGCGGTAACCCGGCAAAACCACACGGCATTAACACCGAAGGTTTAAAACGCAGGCGATTCACCGAGAATGAGATCATAGCCATCAAAAGAGCCTACAAAACCCTCTATGAAAACGGTCTGTTACTCCACGAAGCCACCCGACAAATTGCGGAAAAAACCGCTGAGCACCCGAAGCTATCCGCCTTAAGCCAGTTTCTGCAATCCAACGCGCGTAGCATTGTGCGCTAATGAGCCGTTCACCACCTGCGCCGCTACACATCGGCATCATCGCCGCAGAACCTTCCGGCGACTTATTAGGCGGTGGTCTGATGACCGCGCTATGCGCCATGCACCCCAATATTCGCTTTAGCGGTGTTGGCGGAACGCACATGTCACAACAAGGCTTAAACAGCCTCGAACCCATTGAATCACTATCCGTGATGGGCTTGATTGAGGTGCTCAGCCATCTGCCCCGCCTACTCGGCATACGCAAGAAACTGCTCACCTACTGGCGTGATAATCCGCCTGATGTCTTTATCGGCATAGACGCACCCGACTTCAATCTACCCATTGCGCGTCAGCTTAAAAGTCATGGCGTAGCGACAGCGCACTATGTCAGCCCGACTATCTGGGCGTGGCGTTCGGGGCGCACTAAAACCATACGGCAAGCGACGGATATGGTGCTCAGCATCTTTCCTTTCGAGCACGCCTTTCTGCAACAACAACATATCACCACGCGATATGTCGGGCACACACTGGCGGCAAAGATTCCCCTCCAACCTGATCAAACTGAGGCTAGGCAATCTCTCAATATTCAACCCCAGGCTTCCGTATTAGCCCTCTTACCAGGCAGCCGTCACAGCGAAATCAAACGCTTGGCCCGCCCTTTTCTGCAAACCGCGCAAGCCTGTCAAGCAAGCCTGCCGAAGCTGCAACTGATTGTCCCACTGGTCAATGAATCCGCCATGCACTGCTGGCGCGCCGAACACGCCAAACATGCTCCTGAATTAAAGCTACAAGAAATACTGACTGGTAGCCATCAAGCCATGGCGGCGGCTGATGTGCTGCTGACCGCATCCGGTACCGCAACCTTTGAAGGGCTGCTCAATAAACGCCCCATGGTCATCGGCTATAAACTACATCCGCTGACCCACTGGTTGCTGAAGACTTTCAATTTGGTGAAAGCGAAACACATTGGCATGGCGAATCTACTCGCTGATGAACGTTTAGCACCTGAATTCATTCAAGGCAATTGCGAAGCGCTTAACCTCGCCCCTGCCGTCCTTGAATTCTTCACAAATGCCACCCTGCGTGAAAAAATTCAGGATAGATACCAAAAAATCCATCAATCCCTGCAACAACCCACCGATCAACTCGCGGCGAATGCCATCACGGAATTGATGCAAACGAGACCTCAACTGACATAAATCCAGCACCATGAATTATTGCAGCCACTGCGGTTCAGCCGTAAAACAAGGCATCCCATCCGGTGACAACCGCCTGCGCGACATTTGCCCAAACTGCGGAGCCATACATTATCAAAACCCTAAAATCGTCACGGGCTGCGTCGCCTACTGGGAAGACAAAATATTATTATGTCGCCGCGCCATCGAACCACGCTATGGCCTTTGGACAGTACCAGCCGGCTTTATGGAAAATGGAGAAACCACTTATCAAGGCGCAGCCCGGGAAACCTTGGAAGAAGCCAATGCCAGAGTCAAGGTGGAAACCCTTTACATGACTGTGAACCTGCCGCATATCAATCAAGTTTATATGCTGTTCCGCGCCCAACTACTGGATCAGGATTTCTCGCCCGGCGCGGAAAGTCTGGCGACCCATCTCTGCGATCAACAACAGATTCCTTGGGACGAATTGGCTTTCCCCACAGTCTCCCTGACCTTGCAACACTATTTCCAGGACCAGAAAAGCGGCCAATTCACTCAGCGCATGGCGGATATTGTTCGGAACGCCGACAAACCCGAAGGCTATCAAATCAACTATTTGATGACTTGATCAGACACCATCCGACCACAACGGAAAACTTCCTTCAAACCCCAAATATTGCTACTCTGCCGGAGTGGGGCCAAAACCCACGAAAACAAACACCCTCAATATATTGACTCCGCAACCTGCTCAAGGATAACAAAGCATGGTTACCCCTTAAATCAAACCGCTTTATGGGAGGCTCAATGTCTGTGTTAAACCGTTTCCACCTCATCAGCGCCCTACTATTGGGCATCGCATTCATCTCACCGGCGCAATCCGCAAGCCCCTGCAAAAGCCTGCCCCAATCCACATGCGTCGCTAAAACATCCTGTACTTGGGTGCAAGGCTACGCCCGTAAAGACGGTGCCAAAATAAAAGCGTATTGTCGCGCTTTGCCCAAGAAAAAAGTATCCACCATCAAAGGCCAGCAAACTGGCAAAACTGTAAAACATCAACCCCCGCAACCCGCGCCAAAATAATACGGCCTCAATAGCCTGTTGACGGCGTTACTTAAGCAACAGGCTAAAACCCTCATCTTCCATCATGACTTTAAAACTGAGTGAAATCTGGCGCTATCCGGTCAAATCGATGCGCGGCACCCCATGCAATACCATCTCCATAGACTCACGCGGTCCAGCCTATGATCGTCATTGGATGTTGGTCGATCAACAAGGACACTTCCTCACCCAACGCCAAAACCCACAGATGGCACTTATTCAAGCGACGCTGACGGATGGCAAACTCTCACTCCAAACCGCTAATGACAGTCGCACAGTCCGACCCATCGACAATCCAGCCCTCCTGCCGGTCACCATCTGGCGCGACCAATGTCAGGCTCTGCACATTGACCCGGAAACAGACGCCTGGTTAAGCCAACAACTCAAGCAACCCTGTCGCCTAGTGGAAATGCCAAAGGATACGACAAGAGCGGTTGACCCACGCTATGCCTCCCCCAAAGATCAGGTTGGATTCGCCGATGGCTACCCCTTTCTACTGATCACGCAAGCCAGTCTGGATCATCTCAATCAACGCCTGGAAACGCCCATCGGCATGCAACGGTTCCGACCCAATCTGGTGATTACCGGCAGCCCGCCCCATGCCGAAGACGCTTGGCGCGAAATTCGCATTGGCGACATCAGCTTCCGGGTCGCCAAACCATGCACCCGATGCATCATACCCAGCATTGACCCAGATACAGCAGAACGCAACCCGGAACCCCTGAAAACGCTGCTCACCTATCGTCAACATAAACACAAAATTCTTTTCGGCCAAAACCTGCTGCACAACACCACTGGCGTCTTACACGTAGGCTCATCCGTCGAGGTCATTGCTTGAATATGGCGGATTCCACATCAAAAAATATCCGTTGAATGGAAGCGAATATAAAACATCCAGATATATTCCCAACCGTTTGTCACCAGATATTGAATCGCGCTTGGCGGTGTTCAACCGCACTCCACTTGCCTCTTGCTCCAGCGCCTTTTTCCAGTGCCGCAGGTTATTCTCGCTCGTCTGGTCGATCGTTTTACCGCCTTCGCAAAGTGTCCGGCAGGATCACCGTACGAAATTACTTGACCGCTACAACGCACGGCTGCAACCGATAACGATGCGTCACCCCAAATAGCAGGTTGATAGGAAACCGGATTCTTCACAGCCAATTCACGCGTCAACAATACATCTGACCCATGACCAAACAGGGCTTTCAGCACTGGCATCGCATAGACAATTTGATGTCAGCTATAGCACTATTTTGAATGTGTAACAGAATTCGTGTGCGATGAGGGCGGATACTGGCAGGCTCAGATCAAGTATTGTTCAGTTAGACCATGTCTACTGGAAAACGCAATGTTTGGATGATAAGAAAGCAAAGATTTTGAGAACAATGCTTTCTAGCGCAAATCCCGGTCATTGTGCGTTGTTTGAATGCGTGGAAGCGGACGTAACTAAGCTGATAGTGTCGTCAATAAATTGCACTTTCTCGCTCAATTTTATGTACACACCATCTACCTTCGCTCTCATAGGAACACTATCTGGGTTGTTAAAATGAAATTATTTTTAAGTTTATGGATACTATTCAACCTTATAGGTTGTCAATCAACTCCAGTCAAATTGAAAAGTCCCAATATAGACAATATACCTGATGCGAAAACTGTCGCAATGAAAGGTAAAAGCGTTGACTATAAAAACGTGGTTGCGATATCAGGATTCAAGGATTTGATTGAGGTGGAGCAATATGGTGTATATGAGTTACTGGATAGTGTTGGCGACATTGAGTTTATTAGACTCCGCGTGAAATTCACCAACTTAGATGATCAATCAAGTCGAAAGCTGATTAATGAGCGCGACTTATTGAATATATTTTTCCATGGTGTCTCTACATTAGTCTCCACAGAAACAGGAGTCGAAACACAAAAGATTGAGTTGATTGCACAGGCTGGCGGTTGTCAGATCCATGCGTTGGCTGGACATGTCAAAGATGTGAAATGCCCTAAAGCGCCAATTAAAGTGACGGGTTCAGATAATTCATTCTTTATCAAAACCTCCATCAAACAATATGCGGATTGTTTAAATTCAGGTGCTAACCATGCATTCTGTCTGAGCTATGCCGCCAGTTCAGGTAATAGATCAGTTGCCAGTGATGCATCGATTCTGACCAAAGAAAAACTGAAGCAATTTTGTGTGAATACATTGACCAAAGAGTTTTCTGACCATGATTTTGAGTCTGATTGTAAGATTGTCCATAACAAAACGGAACGCTATTTCTCAATCAAAGATATTCATACTAAAGGTTATATAACGGATGGTTACTGGGAACAGTTTACTATCCGTTTAAGTTATCTTTATGGAAAAAATGCAGGCCAGGAATTTATTGGCGATTTGAAAATGGTTAATGGAAAATGCGTCGCCCGCATTATGTTCCGAGGAAACAGGCCAGAGGAATATGGCGATGATTTGAGTCAATGTGGCGAGAAAATCTATCAAAAAATGCTTACGGCGGAGGATGACTTCGCCAACTGGTTTAATCAATACTTCGCAGAGGAAAAAGAGATATGAGCAAAGCGCTGTTAAAGTTCTATTTTATTGGCATTAATTTATTAGCCGTTGGCATGGTGTTTGTTGGCCATATGTTGGGCGGTCTTTTACAGCAAGAGGTTGCTTATCTCTGTACGACGATTGCTTCAGCATCTACGGTTTATGCTTATTTACTTAATCAAAACACCTGGGGGGTTGAAGTCGGAAAAGAGGTTGGTCTGACCTTTCTCGGCTTGGTTACATTCTGGTTTCTTATGTTTGTTGTTCTAATCTTGTGGCGTGCAACTGATCTTTTCTCCGTAGGTCTTGATAGAGAAAAGCTGAGCTATTATTTCGGTAGTTTGGAAGCATTCCGCGTGTTTTTCCTGGCCACTATGATGCCAAAAATATTTCCTGAGAAGACATAGATACATTACCTATTACTATAGTGATGGGTACCAAATTGGTATCTAATCATGTGAAATAAGTTGTAGGTGTTTTTTATCATATCATTGAGTCAATCGACGATTTCTCATTTGATTGATGGAACTTTAGGCGCTGAGAATGGATAAGAGGTCTATAAAAATAGGGGTGGGTTATTTGTTAACCTTGCTATTTGTGAATACTGGGTGGTCAGATGAGGTGGATTCTGATCGATGCTTTGAAGAAATATGCCCGAATGGAATATGTGGTTACGAATCCACCGATAATCAAAGTGTATTTTCTATTCAAGGTAACAATTTAGTTGATGAGCATCGGCTGGCACGTATCATTACATCTGTGTTACTGGATTATCCCACTCTGATGAATGCTGAACTTGCCCGACGCAAGGTATCCGAATATTACGCGTGTTTGGGGTATATCAATTCAGGTGCGATACTGAAAACCGATGATAACGGCCATTTTGTTTATCAGATAATTGAAGGCGTGATTGATCGTGCAGACGTATTGATTAAAGGGGATGTCACCTCGGCGGATAAAGCCTATATCCGCCAGGTCATGTTATCTGGCCAAGAGCGTGATACGTTGAATATCCACCATATCCGTCATCGTCTGGTTCGATTAAAGCATAGTGATCGTTATGGGGCTATCCAAGCAGATATTTCGCCGAAATCACTGGGTGAAGCTTATCTGACACTCAACTTAAATCGAAAATCGAATCCCTTCTCCGGCCAAATAAGTGTTGATAACAACCAAAGTACGCTTGTTGGACGGGAGCGTATTGGCTTTGACTTGGCCTATTATGGATTTGATGATCCAGCTCATGCCTTATCCGTTTCTGGTTCAGTATCCGAGGGACTGACAAGCGTTAGTGCGGCCTACCGCTTGTCAGATTATTATGGCGACTACCTGAATGTTGCTTTGTCGCACAGTGAATCAATCATCATTCAAGCACCGCTGGATACACTGGATATTAAAAGCACCTCGAACAAATTGTCGTTCAGCGGTCATTTGAATTGGTGGCGAAATACCGCCACAGGGCGATATGGCGGTGAATCCAGTCGAAATACCTCGTTGAGTTCTCTGCTCATCGTCGAACTGCAAGAGAACCAAAACACGTTACTGGGTCGGCATTTTTCCTTTTCCGCCGCCGAAGTGGATGGTCGCAGCAAGTTGGGTTCGATCAAGGCCCAGCTTGATTGGGGCCGCAAATCACGCGACAGCGCTTATTCGATGAGCCATCATTTTGAAGTCGGTAAGGATTTATCTGGTGCCTCCAGTTTATCCGAATATGCCTTATTAGGTGGCAGCACTGGATATAAAGGTGCCATTGATGACAACACCCAATTTATCCTGAGGGGCTTGTATCAATGGGCGAATGAAGGCTTGCCATCAGCGAAAAAAATGGGTCTGGGTGGTGCGGTTAATCTCAGAGGCGTCGCTAATAACAGCCTTTTTACCGATTCCGCATTGTTTGTCTCCGCGCAAATTGATCACAAGTTAGGCGTTTTTTCACCTTGGCCTGCGGTTGGCATACAAGATGGTCAATATCATCTCAGCACTTTCATTGACCATGGCCTGGGTGTGGATCATGACGGAGATAACGCAAACAAACATCTGACTTCGGCTGGATTGGGTCTACGTTGGCAACTCAACAAAAACTGGTTGGCTGATGTGAGTTGGGGCACAGTTATCGATAGTGATTTCAGTGTGCGTGATGGTGATCAGTTTTACTTTAAATTCGTCCGACGTTTTGGTGAGTGAAGAAATGGTGAATCGAATCATCTTAATCTTCCTTGTGCTATGCACAGAGTTGAACGCACAAGCCAATAACGACTGCGGCGATAACCTACTGGATACTTTGCGCAACCTGAAGCCTTATTTGATTAACGATACGGCCTATCGTGGTTTTTTGACCAACGCACAATGTTCGTTGAGGGAAGATCGGATATTGCAGGGCAAGCGCTTGTTAGTGGAGCAGTATCAGAAAAGCGCCGACATCACATCAGCTGATTTTGACTTGTTGCTGCGTTTTATGGAAAGGGAGCGCAAGCTGACCTACCAAGCCTATTTCGAGAATGACTGCATTCCATTCACCAACCACTTAATCAACCCGGATTCGGCCCGTCGGGAATTGATTCTGTATTTCAACTCCAAAGGCTTGCCAAGACCCATCATTACGTTCATCGGATATGAAGGGACGAAAGGTATTATTCCGTTGGACACGGATTTGGCCGATTTGGTGGATAAAACCGCCGCCTATTTCAACCAGCTTGCGGACAGGGATGCTGATTTGAAGCAGTTGAAGGCACTGTCTGCCGATTTGTATGACATCTATCTCAGGCCGGTTGAGAGTTACCTGCAAAGTGGTTTGTTCCAACACTTGACCATCGTACAAGACACCGCCAATCAATTGATCCCGTTTGAATCTTTGTTTGATGCGGCAAACCACGAATATGTGGTGCAAAAACCCTATGCGGTTTCTTACCGGCCTAATTTGACGCGCCATGTCGATCAGCGCCTGACCAATATCAATCGAACGGCGATCATCGCTTATCCATCAGATGATGGTCCGAATCAGGACAACCATGAAAGAGAGGCCAACGTCATCGCTGCGCTTGCACCGGGTTCTATTCAACTATCAGGCCGGGACTTCTCCACCCTGGGTTTGTTAAACAAATTGAACAATGCATCCTATTCGATGCTGCACATCTCCAGCCATGCTGAATTCAAATCCCCCTTTGAGCAAAGCATGATTCGATTGGATGGCGGCAAAGCGATGCGGGTGGCTGACCTGGAAAAAACCATTCGCTCCGCAGCGGCGCGTAGCGCACCACTCGATTTGCTGGTGTTGAGCGCCTGCCAGACCGCCAAAGGACACCAGGCTGATGCAGCGGCGGATCAGCAGCAAATGATCCGCGCCAGCCTGGGGTTGGCGGGTGCGGCGGCCCGCTCGGGTGCGAATACTGTGGTCGCCAGCTTATGGAATGTGGTTGAGGCTGACCGGATACTGATTGATGTCGGCACGATGTCAACCTCCATCCAGGGACATGACTTTTATTCGCTCATCCATCAACAGCCGGGTTTATCCAAGGCCATGGCTTTACAGCAAGCCAAATTTCATTTGATGCAGGACGAATACATCCGACACAGGCCACATCTGTGGTCTGCCTATATCCTGATAGGAGAGCCTGATGCATGATGGCGCAAATCAATTATTCACTCTGGTGAGCAGTTTATTGCTGACGTATGGCGTCGTTCAAGCCGATATCATTACCGACGGCAGCTTGGGCGCGGCGACTAATCTGAGTGGGCCGAATTTTGAGATTGATGCTTCGCTGGGCCGGCAGGAGGGCGGCAACCTGTTCCACAGCTTTAGCGAATTCTCTATTGCAACGGGTGAATCAGCCACCTTTAATGGCGACGCTTCGGTCAACAATATCATCAGCCGGGTCACCGGTGGTTCAGCCAGCCAGATTGATGGCGCATTAACCTGGGTCTCGGGTGCCAGCCTTTACTTGATTAACCCTAAAGGGGTTTTATTCGGTGAAGGCGTACAGATTGAGGTACCCGGTTCTTTGTATGTCTCCACAGCAGATCAACTCCGTTTTGTCGATGATGGGGTGTTTTCCGCCAGTCTGGGTGGTGCTGACGTACTGACTGCGGCTGCGCCGACGGCTTTTGGTTTTCTGACCGCCTCGCCCGCCACAATCCAGATCCATGCAAAACGATTCGCCGCCTTCAACCACAGCTTGAATTTTATCGGTGGGGATATTGAGATTAATCCAACCGGTTCAGTGGTTGATGGTCAGGATGGTATTTTCTCCGATAAAGGTGAGATCAGCCTGGTCAGCAGCGCCGGGAACAATCAGATCAATCTGGTTGATGGCAGACCGCAATTAGGTGAACAGGCTGGAGGCACTATTTCCCTGTCTGGCAATGCACTGGTGGAGACTAATACTTATACCAACGAGAATGCGGGGAATCTGTTTATACAGGCCGATACCTTGTCTTTATCTGACCAGGCCCGGATCGAAAGCGATACAAAGGGTGTCGGTGAGACAGGGAACGCAGGCAGTATTTCCATTGTAGTGAAAACATTAACCTTATCGGATGATGCGCATTTAAGCTCCAGCACAATAAATTCGGGCAATGCCGGGGAAATTAACGTGACCGCAGACCAAATTAATGTCAGTGATCAAGCTTCAATTGCCTCTAATATCTCCTCAGGTTCCGGCAATGCAGGCCGGATTCATTTGCAAGCTGATCAATCAATTAAAATGACCGGAAAAGCCGCTATTAACAGCGTAGCGCATGAGAATACAACAGGACATGCAGGTGATATCTTCATCGAAACGCCTTATCTATCCATTATTGGCGAAGGCGAAATTGATGGTGAAGGGGATGCAGCACGCGATTCCGCTCAGATCGCTGTGGATACCAAAGCAAATTCGACCGGTGAGGGAGGGTACATACAGGTTGAGAGTGACCATATTCACTTGGAGAATGGCGCGACCATTACAGTGAAAAGCGAAGGTTCGGGTAACGCAGGTTATATTGAGATCAAAGGCAATAACCGGTTGGACGCCAACGAATCTTTTATCTCCGCCGAATCAGTCAATGCCGATGGCGGCAACGTGACGATCAATACCCGATTGGTGGTGCTGGACAACAGCAAAATCAGCGCGAATTCCGCCGGGGCAAACGGTGGGCGCCTGGATATACAATCAACCGTCGTGCGTACGCCGAATTCCACTATCACTGCGCGTGGCGTAGAACAAGCGCAGGATGGCGAAGTGTCCATCACGGATGAAATCAACCTGGATCAGGCATTATCGGATTTGGAGTTGAACTTTCTGACGAATGAGGTCAAAGCACCTTGTTCGGTGACGGTTGCTGAGGAGTCTGTTGTATTGAACGTCAGTGAAACGGGAAGTTGTCATCGCTGAATGTGCAACGTCATAGCAGTGCGGGAATTATTGTTGAGTGGGTTATACGGTATAATGGCTCGGCTGGCTCTTAGCGATTAGGACTTTGCTAGCGTTGGATTTCATAGCCTATGGAAGCAAGGAGTGAAAAATGGGCAAAAAAACATTCATTTCCTACAATTACTCAGATGCGAAAATTGCTCGGACAGTCCGTTCGTTCTTCAGCGATGTTGGCGGACCTGTTCAAGGAAAACCCGTTTCACTGGAGCAGGACGTAACTTCCGGCGGCGATGAAGCCGTCGATCAAGCGATTAAGAACAAAATGGCAGAGTGCGATACGGCATTATTCCTGGTGGGTGATGACGCGCATAACAGTAATTGGATCACAAGAGAGGTGCAATTGGCGGTATCGAATCAGATTCCAATTGTGGTGGCTCAATTGCCTCGGACAACAGGGGGCATTCCCAATGCCCTCAAAGCGGTTCCCCATCAAGCGGTGGCGTTCAAATCCCGATGGGTCGCGCAAGCGGTTAATGGAAAGTTTTGCTGACGGGGAATTAAAATTTTCTCAGCGGATGTGACGAAATCATACGCCGCTGAGCATCGTCAGTTATCGAAAAACGTTACCTTTCACTAAGTTATAAATTCAGTGCGGAATCGTTTTATTTTCGGCAAAATTCCGGCCTCCTGTTAATCATTGGTGTCAATCAAGATATAATTCCACATTTTCTCTTCAGAATATGGAAAGTACTAGAAATTAAACGTTGTTTACGGTAGCTTTTTGCACTGTTCTATTCTGAGATTATTGATGGCCGACGTCACAATTTTTGGATACCATACTTGTAAGATAGATGGCGGGTGGAGTTTTATTCGCGCCCAAGCTCCGTTTATCAGTGAGCCTAATGATAGGCAGTGGCTGACTCAGGGATATTATTTTTGGACAGATAGTGATTACTTCGCCCATAAGTGGGGTAAAGAAAGTTACGGCGGAAATTATGCGATTATGAAATGTCGCATTGAGGTTAAGGATGATTTGTTACTGGATCTTGTGGGTTCGACGCAGGCTCAACAATATTTTTACCAACTACTCACGAAATTTAAGAATAAATTAGAATCAATTGACCCAGCTAAAAAACCGACTGTACAAGCTGTGATTGCGTACTGGAGGAAAAAGGAAAAGGAAAACCCAGGAATAGGATTATTTCCTTTTTCAGCAATTAAAGCGCAAGATAATTCTCAGAACTCAAAATTATCCTTCATTGGAAAGAAGGAATGTATGTTTATTGGGATCCAAAGACAACAACTATGTTTATTTGGAGGCAATGAGAGCCTGATTATTAATAAACAATTAGTTTTTCCTGAAAACTTTAAACAAAGAGCAGAAAATGTCTAGTAAATACCAGAAATCATTGGAGTGCATGGAAAAACTCCTTAATGATACGAGTGATCAGCAATTTTTAGCGGATTATCTGTCTATAGAAAACTCAGAGGGCATGCTAATCTCTGACTATCTTTCTGCTTCCTCGCCTTTGGGTAGGCATCACTTCATTTGTTCGGAAAAAATAGATCTGAATAAATCTCCTGCTGCAGCAGAAATTCGTTATATGAATTATGCTAGGCATGAAGGAATTTCTTCTATGTATGAGAACGGTGTCTTTGTTACGGATGATAACCCTTCTGCTTTAGCTGCTTGAAGTAATGAATATCCAACTAATTGACTCTCAAGTGATCGAACTCTTCTTCGGTGAATCAAATGATGATAGTCAAGAAATCGAATTTAGTTTTGGGCAGGCCTTTTCTGAGAAAGAGGAAGATAGTTTTTCCATTATTTTTGAACTTAAATTGAGAATAGATAATGGAAAATTATTGGCAGTTAAATACACTTCTCAATTTAAAGCTGACCAAAAGATAGAAAACACCGAGTCACGTTTCTTTTCCGTTAATGCGCCAGCTATTGCGTATCCATTTCTTCGTGCATATGTCGCTAATCTAATGTTAGCTTCGGGGTATAATCCATTGATATTACCAACAATTAATTTTGTAAAGCTGCAAGAAGGCCGTACTGGTGAAAAAGCATCGAATTAAAACTAAAATTGTCTTCATCCTTGTTAATATAGCTACACATTCAACATTACTGTTAAACCCGCTTCATCAATAATCTTCACCCCAAGTTCCTGAGCTTTACCCAGTTTTGACCCTGCCGCTTCACCTGCCACCAGATAGTCGGTTTGTTTGGAGATGCTGCCGGTCACTTTGGCCCCCAGTGCGATCAACTGTTGTTTGTATTGATCACGAGGTTGTTGCAATTTGCCAGTGAGAACAAAGGTCAAACCAGCCAGTTTGGCTTCAGTTGCCGCATTTGTCGGCGCTGGCCATTGGATGCCCAATGCCAATAAGCGATCAATCACCTCGCGGTTGTGCGGTTGTTGGAAGAAAGTCACCAGTTTCTCCGCCAGCACATGGCCAACACCTTCGATTTTGAGACGCGGTTGATTGGCGACTTGCTCGGGCGAGGCGTTTAGCAGTTCGTCCAACGTGGAAAAACGTTCCGCCAACATTTGCAGGTGCGCTGTTTGACACCATTTTAATGTGTCGGGCGGTGGCGTTTTATTTAAAGGTTGGTCGGAGGTTACAGCCGTTTGCAATGCTTTTTGCAGATTCTTCGCTTGACTGGGTTTGATCTCAATCAGATCACGCAAACGCAGGTTTTGAATCGCTTCCAGCGAACCCAACTCTGTCGCCAGATGAGCCGCCATGGTTTCACCGATGCCTAAAATGCCCAGCGCATAGAGAAAACGCCCTAACGTGGTTTGTTTGGATTTTCCCAAAGCGGCTATCAGATTATCCGCCGATTTAGCGCCCATTCTTTCTAAACTGGCCAGTGTGTCAGCCGGAAGTTGATACAAATCAGCCGGACTATGCACCAAATCAAGGTCCACCAGTTGTTCAATCAGTTTATCGCCCAGGCCCTCAATATCCATGGCTTTACGCGAAGCGAAGTGTTTAATGGCCTCTTTACGTTGGGCGGCGCACGATAAGCCGCCGGAGCAGCGCGCGACAGCTTCACCGGCAGGCCGTATCACTGCGGAGCCGCACACCGGGCAATGGCTTGGCATCAGTATTTTTGGCGCGTTCGCCGCGCGATTCTGGGGCAGACTACGCACCACTTCAGGAATCACATCCCCGGCGCGCCGGATCACGACAACATCGCCAACCCGGATATCCTTACGTTCAACCTCATCCATGTTATGTAACGTGGCGTTGCTCACAGTGGCTCCACCGACGAAGACCGGCTGCAAACGTGCAACCGGCGTCAGCGCACCGGTTCGTCCCACCTGGAATTCAATGGCTTCGATTTGGGTCAGTTCTTCCTGCGCCGGGAATTTTTGCGCAATGGCCCAGCGCGGCGCACGGGCCACGGAACCCAGTTGATGTTGCTGAGCGATGCGGTCGATTTTGAAAACCACGCCATCAATATCATAGGCAAGCGCGTCACGTTTCGCCCCAATCACTTCAAAATAGGCTTGGCAATCCGCTACGCTGGACAAGATTTTTAATTCAGGCGATATAGGCAAACCCCAGTTCTTCAGCAAGGCCATATTGCCGCTGTGCGTATCAGCCATCTCGTGACCGATCACCTCCCCAACACCATAGCAAAACAGGGCAAGTGGGCGGGTGGCGGTAATACGGGGGTCTAACTGGCGCAGACTACCGGCGGCAGCGTTGCGCGGATTGGCGAAGGTTTTCTCGCCCAGGTCGCGTTGTTTCTGGTTGAGCCGTTCAAAGCCGTTTTTCGGCATGAAGATTTCACCCCGTGCCTCCAGAATTTCTGGCCAATCATCGCCGAGTAATCGCAAAGGCAAAGCGGCGATGGTGCGTACGTTTTGGGTGACATCTTCACCTTGTTGACCATCACCACGCGTCGCCGCCTGAATGAAACGCCCTTGTTCATAACGTAAACTAATCGCCAAGCCATCCAGCTTGGGTTCAACGCTATACCTAACGGATTCGCCGGATAGACGTTCGCGGATGCGCCGGTCAAAATCAGCGAATTCATTTTCGTTGAACACATTGTTTAACGATAGCATCGGCGCCCGGTGCTCCACCTGAGTAAAAGCCGACAAAGGTTCAGCACCGACTCGTTGAGTGGGTGATTCAGGCGTGATGGACTCAGGATATTGCGCTTCCAGATCCTGTAGCGCCCGCATTAAACGATCATATTCTGCATCCGGTATTTCCGGGTCATCCAATACATAGTAACGATGATTATGTTGATCAATTTGCTGGCGTAATTGGTTGATGCGTTGTTTAACGTCGGGATTCATGGGTATTGCGGTGTTTCTTGAGGCGAATAATTTGACGCTGATGTTCCTGAATGCGGTCGTAAGTATATTCGATGGTTTGTTTGGTTAACGCACTGTGTGATTCATCCTGTAAATCAGCCCCCAATAAGTCCGCCAAACGGTGGGCGGAAAACAGCATTTCCCGGTAAATCGCAGCGCCATGGCCGATGCCGGGTAATTCAGTGAATAAAATCAAACCCGGTGTTGTAAATTCCATGTCTTGCCCAACCGGTAAAATGCCGGGTTCGAGCATATTGGCTAAGCTGAATAAAGGTTTGTCAGGCATTTTCGATAGGCGGTGGTAAATTTGTTTGTCGCCATAACGTAAATTGAGTGAGTTCGCCGCCTGGTGAATATGGGTTGCGTCAAAAGCCTTGGCGCGAGTGACAATATGCAATTGTAAGATCAAGCGTGGCGTATCAGAATCCAACTCAATATTGGATGCTTTTTCTTCATCCAGTTCCCATACCAGACTTTCTTCCGGCATGACATCTGGTTGAATGGCAGACATCTGGAGGGGCGGTTGGGCATTATCCTGTAAATCGGCTTGACCAATAAAAGGTTCATGACGCGTTTTGGTCACATTTGGGTGGTTTTCTGTTTTGCCCGGGTCTGGCGGTAGCGATTCTTCCGTCGAATCACCAGATTGAACCTGCTCTTCCGGTTCAGGTGGTGTGGACAGGCTGCGTATTTTTCGCCCGTATCTGTCCCATAGGTAAATACCCGCGACCAGCAGACCGCCCAAAGCGAGCAAAATGAGACGTAAAGTGGTCTGATCCATCATTGATTGGCTTTATCGATCATCTTCGATAGCATCATCATTAACAATGAAATTTATTCTGCAATCAGGAGAATTTAAAGTGAGCGAAAATTCAGTCATACCCAGTAACATACAAGCCCCACCTGAAGCAGCCCGTGATCCATTAAGTAAAATGATTGGCATCGCCAAAGACGATACTTTATCGGACACGGACAAAAGAGAATTGATTTCATATGCACAACGGAAATTTGTTAACCGGAGACGCATGGCGTATATCGCATTAATGACCATTGTAGCTTCATTATTTCTGGTATTCGCGGCTGCTTTTATCGATGGGTTCACCAGTTGCTCTGGCGGTGGGGATTGCACGCAAACAGGCATACTGGCGGCATTGGGAGAGAATAAAACTTTGGTGATCTGGACTGAAGGCTTTCTCGCATCCATCGTGGCGGCCTATTATGGGATATCAGCTTGGCGTCCGGCTAGTTGAGGTTTTTAGGGTAAAAGGGTTTTGTTGATGTCACCAGCGGCATATCAATGGTCTGAACACCATGCATAAAACAATCGTTAACACTCAACCGTTCAGCGACCAAAAGCCCGGCACCTCTGGCTTGCGTAAGCGGGTTGCTGTTTTTCAGCAACCCCATTATTTGGAAAACTTTATCCAAAGTATTTTTTCCACCCAGTCGCCATTATCCGGGGGTACGCTCGTTTTAGGCGGGGATGGACGCTTTTACAACCAGACGGCGATCCAGATTATTCTGAGAATGGCGGCAGCGAATGGCATCGCACACTGTCTGGTGGGTCAAGGCGGCTTGCTGTCAACGCCTGCGGCCTCCTGTGTGATTCGTCAACATGGCGCGCAGGGCGGATTGATTCTTTCCGCCAGCCATAACCCAGCCGGGCCGAGCGGTGATTTCGGCATCAAATTCAATGTGGCCAATGGAGGACCCGCCCCGGAGAAAGTGACTCAAGCGATTTATGCGTACAGTCAAACCATCCGGCAATACACCTTACTGGAAGCTGAACCCATTAACATACACAGCCTGGGAAAACAGCATTTAGGCGATATGTTGATTGAGGTAATTGATCCAGTCGCGGACTATGCCGCCTTGATGACGGATCAATTTGACTTCGCCGCGATAAGTGAATTGCTCGCGGGTGATTTCCAGATGCGGTTCGACGCCATGCACGCCATCACCGGCCCTTATGCCCAGGCGATATTGGAACAGCGATTGGGCGCGCAACAAGGCACCGTGATACATGGCACGCCACAAGAGGATTTCGCCGGGCAACATCCAGACCCGAATCCGGCGCATGCCGCTGAGTTGGTTGAGATGACACAGGGAGATAATGCGGTCGATTTCGCCGCCGCTTCGGATGGTGATGGCGACCGGAACATGATTCTGGGCAAAGATATTTTTGTGTCGCCCAGTGACAGTCTGGCAATTTTGGCGGCCAATGCGAACTGCTTTCCTGCTTATCCAAAAGGCATCGTCGGCGTGGCGCGTTCCATGCCAACCAGCCAGGCGGTTGATCAGGTGGCAGAACACAAAGGCATCGCCTGTTATGAAACGCCTACTGGCTGGAAATTTTTTGGCAGTTTGCTGGATGCCGGCGCAATACATTTTTGCGGCGAAGAGAGTTTTGGCACAGGCTCCAACCATGTGCGCGAAAAAGATGGTCTGTGGGCAGTGCTCGCCTGGTTGAATCTATTGGCGGTGAAACGTCAATCGGTCAGACAAATCGTTCAATCGCATTGGCGTGAATATGGCCGTCATTATTATTCACGGCATGATTATGAAGCTATTGATCAAACATGCGCCGAACACTTGATGGACCGGTTGCGTGAGCAATTGCCGATGTTGCCACAGACCCGATTAGCTGACTTAACCGTGGCTTACGCGGATGATTTCAGCTATGTCGATCCGATTGATCACACCACCTCCTCGCAGCAAGGCATCCGTATCGGTTTTACGGAAGGCTCGCGCATTGTCTATCGCTTATCGGGCACAGGCACTGTCGGCGCTACTTTGCGGGTTTATTTGGAACGTTACCTGCCACCAACCGGACAGCACGACTTGGACATTCAGCAAGTCCTTGGAACACTTGCCACTTTATCCAGAGAAATCGCGGATATCAAACAGATAACTGGGCGGGAAAGACCTGATTTGATTGTTTAAAGGGTTGGCTTCTGGCAATGGCACGAGTCGATTGTTGTAACGCGTAAGATGCGGAAAATTGAGTACTCGATTCTCCAGAACACGACCGGTTGACAGAGTATTCAACAAATCCCAGGTTGCTCGCAGCCTTATCAGGCTACCCGTCAGACGGCATAATAATTCGCGTTCTTTTATTACCTTATCACCACATGCCTATGTCAGCATCCAAGCAAAGCTGTTTCCACTGTGCTCAACCCGTACCAGGCGAGGTGGATTGCGCCGTGGAGATCAATGGCGTCAGCCAGCCCATGTGTTGTCATGGCTGCCAGGCTGTCGCCCAAGCGATTGTTGATGCCGGTTTGACGGATTTTTATGCGCATCGCACAGGACCTGTGAATACCCCGGAAGAGTTAGTACCTGAGGCATTGCAAACGATGGAATTGTTTGATCAACCTAGCCTACAGGCCGGTTTCGTCAGCACAGATGAACAACAATTAAAGCACGCCTCCTTGATTTTAGAAGGCATCAGTTGTGCCGCTTGCGTCTGGCTGAGTGAGCGCCATGTACGTGCCTTGCCCGGCATACGCGAATTCCAGGTGAATTACAGCACGCATCGGGCGCACGTCAGTTGGGATGATCATCAACTCAAGTTATCCGATATTCTCAGAGCGATTCATGCGATCGGCTATGTCGCCCATCCATTTGATCCGGGACGCCAGGAGCAGGTGCAAAAGAAAGAGCGTTCGCAGGCGTTGCGGCGCTTATTCGTCGCTGGGCTGGCCACTGTGCAAGTCATGATGCTGGCGGTGGCCATGTATGCTGGCGACTACACTGGCATGGAGCCGTCTATTGAGCGATTTATGCGCTGGATCAGCTTGCTGCTGACACTGCCTGTGCTGTTTTACGCCGCCAGCGGTTTTTTCACCAATGCCTGGAATGACGCAAGGCGTGGGCGGGTTGGCATGGATACGCCAGTCTCTCTCGCTTTGGGCGCTGCCTTCTCGGCCAGTTTATGGCATACCTGGACCGGTCAAGGGGAAATTTATTACGATTCCGTCTGCATGTTCAGTTTTTTCCTGTTAATCAGCCGCTATCTGGAAATGCAGGCCCGCCATCGGGCCGGCCAGGCCGCTGAAGCTTTGGTGAAATTATTGCCCGCCAGCGCAACGTTATTGCAGGACGGCAGGAGCAAGGTCGTAGCAGTGTCTGAGCTGCAACCCGGGGACCAAGTGTTGATCAAGCCGGGCGAAACCGTGCCTGCAGATGGCGTCGTGATGGATGGTCAAAGCTCGGTTAACGAGTCATTGCTGACAGGCGAAAGTTTGCCTCGATTGCGCGCGATAGGGGACAAATTAGTCGGCGGCAGTCTGAATGTGGAAAGTCCGTTACAGATGCGCGTGGAGTCTGTCGGCGAAGAGACTTTGATCGCAGGCATTGCACGCTTGTTAGACCGGGCGCAAACCCAGAAACCCGAATTGGCCCGTTTGGCCGATCACATCGCCGGTTATTTTGTGGTGGGCTTGCTGCTGATTGCGAGCATCGTGGCGCTGGCATGGTGGTATTGGGAACCAACCCGGGCATTTGAGATTACGCTCGCCGTATTGGTCGTCAGTTGCCCCTGTGCTTTGTCTCTGGCAACCCCAACCGCGATAACCGCTGCCACTGGGGCCTTGACCAAAGCCGGTTTGTTAATCACCCGAGGGCATGTATTGGAGACTTTGGGCAAGATTCAACATGTGGTTTTCGATAAAACCGGCACCCTGACCCAGGGAAACCTGGTGTTGGTGCAGCAACACACCTTAGCGGACTTGTCTGACCAGCAGGCCCTGGCCATCGCCGCTGCGTTAAGCCAAGGTTCTGCACACCCTGTCGCCAAAGCATTGATGCAACAGGCGGATGATATCGATTTACGGATCAAGAAACTCTCATCGCAACCTGGATGTGGCATGCAAGGTGAAATTGAGGGTGAAATTTATCGATTGGGGCATGCCGCTTACGTCGCTGAATTGGCGAAAACATCACCGCCCTCCTCCGCCCGATTGAGCGGCGCCCAAGTCTATCTGGGCAACCAACAAGGTTTGCTGGCGCATTTTGAATTAGCCGATCAACTACGGACTGATGCGCGCGAATCCACGGACTTATTGCACCAACAAAATCTGCAAATTCACATCCTCAGCGGTGACAATATCGCGACTGTCACCCAGGTTGCTGATGTATTGCAGGTGGATGCTTATAAAGCCGAACAACGCCCGGCGGACAAGTTAAATTATGTCAACGCATTACAGAAAGATGGTGCCAAAGTTTTGATGGTTGGGGACGGTGTGAATGATGCGCCGGTTTTAGCCGGTGCCAATGTTTCCATCGCCATGGGCCAGGGCGCGCAATTAGCGCAAGCCAGCGCGGATGCCCTGATGTTGTCCGAACGCTTGCAAACTTTACCCTTGGCGCTTGACAAAGCCCGCGCGACCCGCAACGTAATTCGTCAAAACCTGACTTGGGCCTTGCTGTATAATCTGAGCGCTATTCCGCTGGCGGCCAGTGGGCTGATTACCGCCTGGATGGCAGCGATCGGCATGTCGTTGAGTTCGCTGGTTGTCGTGCTGAATGCAACGCGTTTACGGTAATGCCGGTTTTATCAGGGATTTTCGAACGTTACCTTTTCGGATTGATTCGCCATGTCAATACTCTATTTACTGATTCCGTTGGCGGTGCTGTTGATGTTAGTCGCCGCTGGTTTTTTTCTATGGACAGTGAAAAACGGCCAATATGATGATCTGCAAGGCCCGGCCCATCGCATTTTGATGGATGATGACGACCCGCTGATTCCGGGTAACCAACGGCGGAATCCGAAAACACCGATTGATAAACAGGATTAATCAATCAGCGTTATCTCTTTCAATCACTTGATGCTTCTGGAGTTTCCACATGTTCAGCTTTCAAAATTTCTCACTGACAATCGTTGTCGCTTTGATCATTGTGTCCTGGTTAAGCTTGCTGTCTGTTGTCTTAATGGGTTGACCCGCATGCGCTTATCCCGATTTCCACTGAACACGCTCAAAGAAGTCCCTGCCGATGCGGAGATCATCAGTCATCAGCTGATGTTGCGCGCCGGTATGATCCGTAGACTGGCCGCCGGGTTATATACCTGGCAACCGCTCGGTCTACGGGTATTGCGTAAAGTGGAAGCCATTGTGCGCACGGAAATGAACCATTCAGGCGCAGTTGAAGTCTCGATGCCGGTTGTCCAACCCGCTGAATTGTGGGAAGAGTCGGGACGTTGGCGGAAATATGGTGCAGAGCTATTACGCATGCAGGACCGGCATGGACGCGATTTCTGCCTCGGGCCGACGCACGAAGAAATCATCACCGATCTGGCACGCAACGAATTACGCAGTTATCGTCAATTGCCTGTCAATTATTATCAGATTCAAACCAAATTCCGCGACGAGCGCCGCCCACGTTTCGGGATTATGCGCGCCCGTGAGTTTTTGATGAAAGATGCTTATTCATTTCATCTTGACCAGGCATCCTTGCAAGCGACCTATGATGTGATGTACGAAACATACAGCCGTATTTTCCATCGTTGCGGTTTGAATTTCCGCGCGGTTGCTGCGGATACCGGCAGTATCGGCGGCAATGCATCGCACGAATTTCATGTCCTGGCGGATGCCGGCGAAGATGCCATCGCCTTTTCAACAGAAAGCGGGTATGCCGCCAATGTTGAACTGGCCGAGGCAGTCGCGCCATCCAATACTTTGGCGGAACCAACCCAGAAAAAACAACTTGTTGATACGCCAGACGCCAAAACCATTGCGGCCTTGGTTGAACAATTCAATCAACCGATTGAAAAAACCGTGAAAACCCTGATTGTTCATGCAACAGAAGGCAACGAGCATCCGCTGGTGGCATTGATAATTCGCGGCGATCATCAATTGAACGCCATCAAGGCCGCTAAGTTATCCATGGTCGCTGATCCTTTACAAATGGCGACTGAACAAGAGATTCGCCAGGCGATCGGCGCAGGCCCGGGTTCGCTGGGTCCACTGGGTTTGACAATGCCCGTCATTATTGATCGGACTGTCGCTGTGATGAGCGACTTCAGCGCCGGTGCCAATCAGGATGGCAAACATTGGTTCGGCTTGAATTGGCGGCGCGATTTGCCGTTGCCGGAGGTTGCCGACATCCGTGACGTTAAGGAGGGTGATCCCAGCCCGGATGGTCAGGGCGTCTTAACCATGGCGCGCGGCATTGAAGTGGGACATATCTTCCAACTGGGTCAAACCTATAGCGATAAAATGAACGCGACCGTGTTGGATGAACAAGGCAAGCGTTCAGTAATGACAATGGGTTGCTACGGCATCGGGGTATCACGCGTCGTCGGCGCAGCCATTGAGCAACACCATGATGCTGCCGGTATTATCTGGCCAACCGCTATTGCCCCTTTCCAAGTCGTGTTAATTCCCATACAGATGCACAAATCTGATCAGGTTAAAGTCGCTGTTGAAAAATTATATGCGGATTTACAGTCCGTTGGCATTGAGGTGCTGTTGGATGATCGTGACACCAGACCGGGCATCATGTTTGCGGATGCGGAATTGATTGGCATACCACATCGCCTTGTCGTCGGTGAGCGCAGTTTGCAAAACCATGAGATTGAATACCGCAACCGGCGGGATACAGACAATGACAGACTGCCATTGGCGGAATGCGTCACCATCATGCAGGGTAAAATAGATGATGAACTTGCGACTTAGATAGTGTCGTCAAAAGGCTGCGCTTTTTCGACCCATTTCAGGACAAACTGCCGGCCTTCGCTCTCATGACGACACTATCTCATGATCGCAAGTCATTTTTAGCGCGTAACAATCAGGATGCTTTTGGAAAAACACCTGAACCCGTTACTTAAAATCACTCATGAAAGAAAAGTAAATAATGGAAAGACCTTCAAGTTTTGAGCGTGATGAACTGCTCAAGTGTAGTTACGGCGACATGTTTGGTCCCGGTAATGCGCAATTGCCTGTCGGCAATATGTTAATGATTGATCGCATTAACCGGATTGCTGATAGCGGCGGCCAATATGATAAAGGACAAATTATTGCGGAGCTGGATATCAAGCCTGACTTATGGTTCTTTGACTGCCATTTCCCTGGCGATCCGGTGATGCCTGGTTGTTTGGGACTGGACGCCATGTGGCAGAATGTCGGTTTTTATCTGGCTTGGCTTGGCAATCCAGGTCATGGCCGTGCATTGGGCGTAGGCGAGGTGAAATTCACCGGTCAGGTTTTACCAGACGCCAAGAAGGTGACTTATTACATTGACATCAAACGCATCATCACGCGCAAGTTGGTGCTGGGTATTGCGGATGGACGGATGGAAGTGGATGGACGCGAAATTTATACCGCCACGGAATTACGTGTTGGCCTGTTTACTTCGACAGAAGGTTTTTAGATAGCATCATCAAGAGGCTGCCTGAACTCACACCCAGGTTGTTTCCAGATTTCTCTGGAAACAACCTGCCAATTCTACTCGCTAATCACCGTTCGCATGCCATCCATCACAATAGGCAGATTGGCATAGAAATATTGCAAAGAAAGACGGTCACGGTTGAAATAGGCGCTGGATAAATTATGTTGTAGCCTGGGTTCCACCATTGATGCATTACGGATCAGATTTTGCGTACCATTGATTTGCGTACGATAACCCCATCGCCACTGATCCACTCCGGTTAATTGGAAATAATCGTATCGTTTGACCTGTTTCGTGGTCAGCGGGAACGAAAAATACAAGCCGGCTTCCGTTCGTGTCTCATTGCTTTTCAGCTCCAAATTAACCTGCGTATCGCCAAACCAATGCAAAGTGCGGACGCCATAACCGGCATCGCCATTCAAATAACGTCCACCAAACAATTCAACGCCATGCTTTGCATCAGGAAAGTAATAACGATAATAGCCTAATGCCGTCCGACGATTGCGGCGCTGAGTTGATGGGTCAAGCGGATCGTAGAAACCGCTCAACAGAGAAAAACGATGTTGTCCTGTTTCCGATTGCCAACTGGACTCGTTAATGATCGCCACATAATTATCCAAGACCTTGCCAAAGCTGAATTGACTGAACAGGTTTTTATCGACAGGCAAAGCCTGGTGCAACAAAATCCGGTCAAATGTGTTCTCGTATGGCGTGATCGGATGCCACCAAACTTCAGCATCATCTGAATTCGCCAACGGATAAAGATGACGTATATCCAACACGGTGCCCGGCCCCAAATCGAATACCGCATTCGTGGCGAGAGCCGTGCTGTAATCCAACACCCCCCATTCTGTACCGAGCGTCGAGCGCTGAGCAAGCGACAGATTGATTCTGGGTATCCAGCGACTGCTCAACACAGTTTCCGTCCGCCAGATAACGTCATCCATCAAATCAGCGGCCTCCGCCTGCAAATACTGTATATGCCTGATGCGTGGGCGTCTTAAATGCTGATGAGCTTGCCGTAAAGCAGCGCCATGCACCTTCAAAGCCAATATTGGTATTTGTTTACTTTGCACAACCAGGTAATACCAACCATCAATATGCTGGCTGACGATTCCCAACGCCGCACCCAATGCGGTCATTTCGTTGCGTAAATACACGTTATTTTCAAACGTGATCAATGGAATGCCATTCACTTCACCAGCCCGTAAATTTTCCAGGCCCAGCGCTTTCAGTTCAGACAACAACTCAAACGGATCATATCGGCCATAGGCTGCTTCAACCTGAATGGAAATTTGCGGCGATGCGTCAGACTCGCCAAGAATCGGCAAGATTTGTTGCGCCGCTGTATCAGTCACACCAAACGGACTGGAAGATGCATAAGTTTGGAAGGCTTTCTTAACTCCGTGCCCTAAGTCAATTTTCAGACCAACCGACAACCAGGCATTATCGCGATCCGGCGTTGAACTGTTCGAGAAAGCTTGCAAGGTGGTATTTAGCTGCCAGCCATCCGGTAGCCAACTTTTCGGCGTCCTCAACCTGAATCCGCTATTGAACCCAGTGTGGTCATAATCGGTCAACACATCAAACAGTGGATGCGCCTGCCAACGAACGCCTGCAAACAAGCCATTCAGATAATTAACACCCATCTGGTTTTTTGCATCACCCCGACCATAGCCCAAACTGAAATCAAAATCCCCCAGATCCAACTGACTGACAGCATAGTAATTATTATGGTAGGTGGCGGAGTGAGTGCCGTAATCCTGTACGCCCAAAGCAAATTGAACCGGGCTATCCGGTAATAGAGAAGCGGTGTTTAATTTGGCTGAGAAAGATAAATCGCTGGCTCCGTGACCCGCATTGTATCCTGGCGCGCCATCGAAATTTTTATAGGTGTTTTGCACCACAAGCTCTAGCCCGGTCAGTAATCCCACACCAAGCATCAAAGTATGATGGGCACCAGTTCTATAATCGGTATTGTAGTTGACGTGGTTTTCCCAGGCCAATCCAAATTGAATGGATTTGGTATCAACCACTTGAGCGTCAGGCGTTCTGAGATAACCGGTAAAGCCGGTTTGCGCGAAGCCGCCTTCTGCTGCGGATAAATGAGGGAGATACAGAACCAGCAGGCTTAACCATGGCAGTTTGGAGAACTTCACTTCGATTATGCCTATCGCCTGCAACAAATCATCGAGCGCCTCATCCACTCATGAAATATTGGGAACTCAAAAGTGACCTTATGGGGCGCATTCATGCACATGAAATGGCGGGCTAATAAAAGCCCACCAATTTTCGTGACAAATCAGTTACCACCGCCTTCAGCACCAGTTGAACCTGTCGAGCCTGTTGTCACATCACAAGTTTGCGGGAAACGGAATTGATAGGTATCAGCATCTCCAGAGAACACCTGATTAGTGGCAAGCCTCCATGTTGAGTTGATCCGATCATAAGCTTTCAAGGTATATTGATGATTTCCACGGGAAGAACTCGTTACAAGATTATTGAAAACCTGTTCACCTGAACTATTGGTATAACCTCTACCAACATAACTCCAATTTGGTGATTGTTGTGCAAGATAAACATAAACGGATGGCACCACAGTATCCGCCACCGACGAATCATTGGAGCAATAAGTGACCGTTTGAACAGTCAAGTTAGTTTCTTCCTGTACGAGAGGTGGCAACCTAACCTCATTACCATCACCACAATCAATAGAAACCTGATCTACACCGTCTAATGGCTGATTGGTTGACATATCAATGAAAGTTGCTGTGGTTGACACACCCCTCAATAAGTTGTTCAGGTGGATGAAACCATCCCCCGTATAATAAACGGTTCTCGAATTACCCGATGCATTCGCTATCTGGACTTTTAGTCGGTATGGGTAAGCAAGACCAGTCGTTCTGTCATAGACATTAATTCTTCCGGTGCAGCGTCTGGTTCCGGAACGGTACCAATCAAGATTCCAATAGGAGAGATGGTTAACCTCATAAGTAACTTGCAGTAAACCATCTGTTGTATCACCGTTTTCTTCAACCCGGCCTTGTCCCTCATAAGTCCATTTGCCGGTGTCAGCATCAAAACTCCAGATAGGCAGTTCTTGATTCACTGCGACAGTGGTACCAGTATCTGGATTAACCGTATCCTCTGAGATGGTGAAGGTAATAGGGACTGGGGCCGAAAAATTTTTGACTTTGTCGCCAGTATCATTCTTGATTTCAACCGCAGTGAAGCCACCGGAGATGAAGGTCAATTCATTATCTGAACCAATTTCACCTGTCGTATTTGCATCATTGTTTGTTTGGGCAGCAGATGCATTTTCAACCGCCACGGTAAAACCACCAGGAAAAGCTTCCAATGCCTCAGTTGAGTTGGCATCATAATAAGCCACCGTCGCCGTTATATCCCCCGTCACCAAGTTACCATTAGCGTCTCGCATTTCGACACTCTCTCCAATTTCAATGCTTGATTTCTCCTCACCACCTGCATTATTCGTTGATGCTGCTTCAGCAGTAATGGTGCTGGATGGTGTTCCGTCGCTAGACGTGAAACTCTGACTCTCTACTCCTACCCCTGTTGGTAGCGAGCTGCCATCTGTTGACACCAATGCGACTTGTAAATCAATCGCACCTGTTGTTGTGATGGTGGTGGATTGATTGGAATCCAAATAACCGTTCGCACTGGCTTTCACTGAAACGGCAATGGACTCACTGGTGGGATCATTACCTTCTTTCACCGTAAAACTGGCGATAGCAGCAACACCGGTATTTTCAGTGCCATCTCCATCAAATTTATCTGCGCCACTGGTGATTGTCAGCGTAGCATTTGTGATCGGTTCCTGCGTATTTGCATCAACAGCTTGAACACCGAGTGTGGTAGCCGAACCTGCTGAAACGGTTGGCCCGGAATACCCACTATCACCACAGCCGGACAAGATAGCAATAGCCGTTGCAATCACTATTGCCGAGAATTTTTCAATTGACATATTGGCTTACCTGAAATTAAAGATTGGGTGGAGAAATCCATGATCAAACCACCATGGATTCTTAAGGACTATTATTTCCCTAACACATAAACTACTATAAGTCTATAGTGAACTGTACTACCGCCAGATGTTCTGCGCAATCCAGAAACCTTTTAATTACCGCTGAGATTCCTGGTAGCGTCAATTAAACTCGTTGAAGGGAACAGTTGTGATATCACCCGGTTCCAGCGGGTCAGATCAGATGCGCCGACAAAAATGACATCCTGCGGTTGTATATCAAACCGTCCCGCCAATAAGAATGCCGCCGGTGATTTCGCTGATAAACGAAATACCTGTGGGGTGGTTTTCGCACTGTCTGCACGGCGAACAATATAGACTCCGCCACCTGATGTGCTGGGTGATAAGCCGCCTGCGCTGCCCAACGCATCGGTCAATGTTAATCCTTCAGCCGAAATCGGCAATGATTTCGGTTGTCCAACTTCTCCAACAATATACGCTTTGGATTGGTTAATTGGCATATGCACTGAGTCGCCATCCTGTAGCACAACCTGCGGCGAGATACCTTGATTCACCAAATGATGATAGTTCAAACGGTATTGTTCACCGTTGCGCGTCAGGCGCAAATTCCGACTATCCGCATTTGGCGCAATGCCGCCCGCCAAGGCCACCGCCTGATCCAAAGTCAATGGCGAACCTTGCAGCGGGATAGTGATCGGCTGGTTAAAGGCGCCATTCAACACTACTTTCTGGCTATTATAATGTTCAACACCAACATCAACTTGCGGCTCCTGAAAATACCTGCTCAACTTCTGCACTAATAAATGTCTGATTTCCTGACGGGTCTTGCCCAGAACATGCAAAGTCCCGGCATACGGAAAAAATATCGTGCCATCGCTTTTCACCTGACGGGCGCTGAATGGCACCCCGTTTTCACCATCCGCCAACACCAGTTCGGATTGCCCCCATACGACAATTGACAACACATCGTTAATGCCAATTTTATAGGGTTGTTGAGCCATTGATGAATTCAATAACTCATTCGGGACAACGGGAGATTGATACTCCCCTGCTGATAATGCATCAATGATTTCATCCGTAATCGGGATAACTTCAATGAAGTTATTAACCCCCGCGCCAGCAATGCCCGGGGCGGCAATAACCTCAGGGCCATACTCCCCCCACAAGGTATTCTGTACCTGCATGCCGGGCGCAAAACTGCAAGCGCTTACCGCCAAACTCAGAATGAGAACGATTAAGTGCGTGTTTAACGTCGAAAGAAATGCCGGAATTTTTTGCCTAGTCGATGCCATGGGGCGTTTCTCCGTCTGGTCCCGCCATAACCATAATGGTAATAATTATAATAGTAGCGATCCTTCGCCGTGGATTCGATAAAATTATAAATGTAACCCTTCAGGGGCACCTCAAGGCGCTCCAGCTCATTCTTGGCTTGTTGCACTTGGGGTAGATTATTCATTTTGTGCCGAACAACCAACAGGCTGGTGCCAACTTGATGCCCAATCAGCGACGCATCCGTCACCGCTAAAACCGGAGGGGTATCAATAATCACGATGTCATAAGCTGGTTGAATCCGATCCAGGAATTGCGTGAACCCGGCGCTCATAATCAATTCGCTGGGATTCGGGGGCACCGTTCCGGTCGCAATGAAATCCAGATTGGGCAATATTTTTTCATGGATGATATCAGATAAAGCCAGTGATTCATCCCCTGCCGCACCATTACCCAGAAAATCACTCAACCCAGGATAGCGTGGCTTTCGTAACGCTTTATTAATGGCTCCCCGGCGCAAATCCATATCCACTAACAAAACTTGCTGCCCGCTTTGCGCAATCAATATCGCCAGATTCGTGCTGACGAAGCTTTTGCCGCCATCCGGGCTTGGACTGGTCAACATGACTAAATTACTCCCCGCTTCCAACATGGCGAAATGCAAACTGGTGCGGATGCTGCGGATCGCCTCTAATGCGGGATCAGTAGGACCGACAACAGCCAACACCGCCAATGCATCATCTTTGCTATTCAGCGCGTTCTTATCAATCTGACCTTGTTGGGCAGAAAGGGGAATAACACCATAATTGGCTAACCCCAGCTTTTCCTGTATTTCCACCGGATTCTGCAAACCAGCATTTAACCAGGTGCGCAATATTGTCATACCTATGCCAAAGAAAGCACCGAGCAGGGTGGCTATCATCAGGATCCGGGTTTTCTTTGGCTTAACCGGATTCGGTATCACCTGCGCATCATCTAGAATCCGTACGTTGCCCACGGTTCCGGCGCGGGTGATTTTAAGTTCCTCCATTTTGTTCAATAGCTGAAGGTAAACCGTGTTCGCCACTTCAACATTACGCATTAAACTCAGCAATTCTTGTTGTTCGACCGGTAACTTTTCTATTTGCCGATCCACCTGTTGTTTTTCTTTCAACAGGCTGTCTTTACGTTTTAACAGATTTGCATAAACCGGATGATTCGTCTTGTATCGCTCACGGATTTCATTTTCTTTCAACTGCAATTCATTCAAGCGTGACTCAATCTCAACAATACGTTTTAATTTGGTTTCCGTCTCCATTTCCAGATCAATATGCGAAGAAGCCAGGCGATATTGGTTGACCGCCTGTTCAGCAGCATTCAACTCTGTTTGCACCAAGGGAATTTGTTTATCCAGAAATTGAATGCTGCGTTCTGCTTCTTCCGATAAACGAGCAACATTCTGATCAGCATAAACCTGGATAATGTCATTCAGGATATTTTGAGTTTTCTGCGTATTCTCGCCTTCCAATACAATCGACAATATGCCGGTATTTTTACCTTGTTCTTGAATTTGCAAGCGACTGCGCAAACGATTAATTTCATGAATACGATGGGTGAAAGAAAGCGTAAACTCGGCCCCGACATGCGCATTGATTTGTTGGATAGTGATATTGACAGGCTGCCCTATTGGCGGTTCAACCCCGACTGAAGCTGAGTAGAGCCGATGACCTGTTTCATCGAACATATCATAAGTTGTTGGGGAGGTGACTTTCAGCGTGAGATTGATCGCCGAAGAAATAATCGGCAAAACAATAGCGCCAAGTGTAATGGACGCGCCTTGTTTACTATAAGAATCTAATTCCAGTCCGAAAGCACCAAAGAAATCCTCATTAGGCTGCATTGATTGATCAATCAACGCATCGCTCCATGATGGCGCATATTCCGCCAACGGCAAATATTCAGGGGTTACATGTACCTGTAATAATTGATTATCAACGACTTTACCCAGTATGAAACGGCTTTTCAGTATCTCAATTTCGGTGGATACTTCGCTATCACTGCCTAATGCGCCAGATAATTCACCAAAAACCGGTAATCCCCGCGCACGCTTTTGTTCAATTTGAATCAGCGCATTGGCTTCATAAACCGGCTTTTGCCCCTGAACATAAATGTAGGCAATAAAGAAAGAGAATAGCGTGCATCCCAGAATAAGCCATTTATGCCTGAATAATATTGAGAATATTTCCCGTAAATCGATTTCATCCTCTTGATAGGCCGAAGAATTGGATGTTTCATTCATTATCTATGCTTAAACCCGACAAAGTATAACTTCCACTGACTAAGAGTATTATCAAATAAAAGTTCCTATAAACCCTAAATAAGACTGTCATGAGAGCCAACACATAAAATTATGCTGTGGAAACCTAGCGCCTCTTGACGACACTCTCTAAAACAACAAGTTGTGGAAAACAACTGGCATCATTCACTGCAACCTATTGACCCAATCACACACATATCGGTTGATATCGGCATAGGTTTGATGGAAAAAAGACGGGTCACGCCCATAGGGATCCAACACTTCCAAATCCCCAGCCCATTTGCCCATTAATAGGGTTTTACCATAGGCTTGAGGTGCTGTCTCATTGATTCGATGGATATGGCTCTTTTCCATCGCCAATATTAAATCAGCCTGATTGGCCATTTCCGGGGTGAACTGACGGGCTTGATGAAATAGGTCAAGATGGCCAGCACTAAGAAGGCACGCTTGCATATTTTGGTCGATCGGCTGGCCCAACATCGCGTTGATACCAGCAGAAGATACCGTAAATTGATCAGATAATTGGTCACGGAATATTTTTTCCGCCGCTGGACTACGGCAAATATTGCCGACACAAATGATAAGGATAGATTGAATCATGAACAACCGGTTAATCCAGATCAGCCACCAAGCAGGCTTTGGTCTTATTGGCGACAGGCCCAGTCATATAAGTGTATATCGGATGATCAATGCCCATATTGACGGCAGCCCCTTGCTTCAGCGCATGCGTCATGGCCTGAGTGAATTCAAAACGTAAAAAATGCACTGCCGAGGTTTTTTCTTCATTTTCACGCTCAAGATCTTCATCGGCAACTGGATGAACCCGGTCAAAATCCGCTACCTGTATCCAGACAACTTTTTCAATGCCAAGCATCTTTTGTAACTGAATCCGACGTTCATTTTCATCCGAAAACTCAATCATAAAAGTCGCTTTCCAATTATCGCCATCTGGAATCAGCGGATTATAAGTGTCTAACTCTTCCTGAATCGCATCAGCCTCATAAATGCGTTCTACGCGCAACATTTCCTGAATCTGGTACTGAATCGTGAGCGCATCTTCAAAGTAAAGTGCCGCATTCGGCCCTATAGGCACCCGGCGATGTTGTTTATGGCCAAGCGCCTTGGCACGGAAATCGTCGCGCACCTCAGCATATTTTTCCAAAGGATATAAGTCAGCTCGGATTAATGGTTTCATGATGAATTGTCCTCAAATTTAACGCTGTGTCTAAATGCCATACGCCAAGCGTAACAATGAGGCAGGATGTTTAGGTTCACCGCCATCTCCCAATCCATTAGCAATCTGATGACCGGCCATGGCGCAATCACTACTGTAATAGTCCGGCGCTATTTGTTTGACTTTATCAACCACAGGTCGGGCGATCTTCATGGACAACTCATGATATTCCTTTTTGACCGCATAAGTACCATCATGACCTGAACAGCGTTCAAGCATTTCTACCTGAGTATCGGGTATCAGTGATAATAATTCACGGGTTTTGGGTCCAATGCGCTGCACACGTTGATGACAAGCCGCATGATAAGCCACTTTGCCAAGCCCTTGGGCAAAATCCGTCCTCAATTTGCCATATCGGTGTCGCAACATCAGATATTCAAATGGATCGTAAATTGCATCACGTACCTTAGCAACCGCTTCGTCATCGGGGAACATCAAAGGCAATTCCTGCTTAAACATCAACACGCAGGATGGCACAGGTGCCAGGATGTCCCATCCATCCTCAACCCATTTCACCAATTCAGGAATATTCACGGCTTTCGCCTTGGCTACCGAATCCAGATCGCCAAGCTCCAGTTTCGGCATGCCGCAACACCGTTCTTTATCCGTTAAAGTGACCGGAATCCGATTATAACGAAGCACTGCAATCAAATCCTCACCACTATCCGGATCATTTCGATTCCCATAACAGGTGGCGAACAACACGACCTTACCCGTGGTCGGGCCAGCCGACTCGCCACCATCTTGATCGGATCGCACCCGATGACGCAGCGATTTCGTGTGATATTTCGGCAAAACGGCGGCTTTATGCACGCCAAAACCGTGATGCATCGCCGAACGGAAAGGGCCATTCTGGTTTAACGTATTCACCAACCCACTCACCACCGGAATACCAGCCAGATCGCCAACCAAGTCGGTACTGGTCAACGTTTTATCCCGTAATGAAGCCCCTTGTTTTTTGTATTTCACCGCTTTGGCCTGCAACATCAAATGCGGGAAATCCACATCCCATTCATGCGGAGGAACATACGGACATTTGGTCAAAAAGCACAGGTCGCATAAATAACATTGATCAACCACTTTCCAATAATCAGCTTTCGCAACACCATCGACCTCCATCGTGTCAGACTCATCGACCAGATCAAATAAAGTCGGAAATGACTGGCACAGACTGACGCAACGGCGGCAACCATGACAAATATCATAGACCCGCTCCAACTCGGCGAATAATTTATCTTCGTCATAAAATTCCGGGTTGGTCCAATCCAACGCATGGCGGGTGGGTGCCTCCAGACTGCCTTCACGTACAGTGGTCATAACATAGCCTCAATGATCAGAAATGAGAGCACATCCTTGTGCTGGATTATCAGCAATTAACCAACGTTACAGACTATCCAACGCCTTCTGGAAACGGTTGGCGTGGGAGCGCTCAGCTTTCGCCAAGGTTTCAAACCAGTCAGCGATTTCATCGAATCCTTCCTCACGGGCAGTTTTCGCCATGCCGGGATACATATCTGTGTATTCATGGGTCTCACCAGCGATGGCGGCTTTCAAATTATCCGCCGTTCCGCCAATGGGCAGACCAGTCGCCGGGTCACCGACTTCTTCCAGATATTCAAGGTGACCATGAGCATGGCCCGTTTCACCTTCCCCGGTTGAACGGAATACCGCAGCGACATCGTTATAGCCTTCAATATCCGCTTTCGCGGCAAAATACAGGTACCGGCGATTAGCCTGGGATTCACCCGCAAATGCATCTTTCAGATTTTGCTCAGTCTTTGAATTTTTTAATGACATCTTCATTTCCTTCAAGGTTGAGAATAACGATTTCAGTAATCTTTACTGTTAATTAGGTACGTAGCCGGCGAATACCGGTTGCGCATCACTATAAGCATCTGGAAGCCTATGTAAAATCGTTTATAGCGATAAAAATAATCGTTTTTACCTAATCAGGAAGCCTTTCTGATCAAGGCTCAGCACAATTTACAACGCCTTTCCACACTGAAGACATTGCAATTCGTTGCAATAGCATCACTTTCCTCCTGACTTCAAATCAGATTAAATCCGCCCTTAACGAGGAAGAACGTCACACGTCTATTCAGGCTTAATGGTATACATTTGAACCACTACCCAATGAAGCGTCTCACGTCATGAAATTATTGAATCTTTCTGTGTTACTCCTGGTGTTTTCCGCCAACCTATTAGCTTCACCAGGAAAATCAACACATGCCGAAGGCATTAAACCTGCCTCTGTCACCTTGAGCGGACACGACCTGAGTATTGAACAAATCGTTCATGTCGCACATAACCATGCACCAGTTTACCTTCTGGAAAGCGCTATGGATAAGGTGCGCCGCTCCCATGATTTACTGATGCTCGCCGCTTGCGAAGACCACAAAATCTATGGCATCACCACTGGCGTGGGGGAAAATAAAGATCAGCCAATTAATTTGCAATGTGAAGAAGACAAACCCACACAAGCCGGATTGGAACCCTCAAAAACTTTTAATCGCACGATGTTGATGGCTCACAGCGCAGCCGTTGGCCCATTGGTCAGTGAATCGATTATGCGCGCAACCATGCTAGTGCGCCTCAACGCCATCCTTTTCGGCGCGACGGGCGCACAAGCCAAAGTCGCCAAGTTATACCAAGCCTTTCTGAATCATCGCATTCACCCCCTGGCACCTGCCAGAGGGTCGGTGGGGATGGCAGATATCATTATTCTGCCGCATATCGGTCTGGCCATGATGGGAAAAGGCCAGGTAATCTACCAAGGTAAGCGGATGTCCGCGCGGGAAGCCTTAAAGCGCGCCCAACTTGAGCCGCTTGAGCCACTCGGCAAAGACAGCTTAACCATCACCAGTTCCAATGCTTATAGCGCAGCGCGAACCGCATTGTTGATTCATGAAACTGAGGTTTTATTGCGCAAAGCTGATTGGGTCTTCGCTCTCAGTCTCGAAGGCGTGAACGGCAACATCGCACCTTTGTTGGAAGAAGTCCATCGCCTGCGCCCTTTCTACGGGCAAGGCGTCACGGCAAAAGCAATTCGCAGATTTTTGGCGGGGAGTTATCTATGGGAGAAAGACACCCTCTTTGCGCATCGCCCTTTACAAGATGCGTTGAGTTTCCGGGATGTCAGCCAGATCCATGGCGCGACGCGCGATACATTGGCATTTCTGAAAACGCAGATGTTGCTGCACATGAATGCCTCCGACGATAACCCGTCCGTCATTTTGGCACCCAAAGATCCACCTGCGCTGGATACCCAAACCCAGATTGGCCAATACTATGTGGTTAAAGAAGGCATCGTGCATGGCATGGTCAGCCCTTCGGCGAATTTCGAACCACTGCAATGGGTACTACCACTGCAAAGCCTTAGCGTCGCCTTAAGCCATGTATCGCGCTCGTCCTGCTACCGCATGATCAAGTTAGGCACGGATCACTTTACTGGGTTGACGCGGTTTTTAGGACCTGAACCGGATGCGGATGCGCTTGCAGAACCACCGCCGATCATTTTCGGCGCAATCCAAAAGACCTGTGGTGCGCTGGATACGGAGAATCGCTCACTCAGCAATCCGGTTTCCGCTGACTTCCTATCACTGGCGGGTGATATCGAAGATCACGCCACCAATGCGCCTTATGCCGTAGCGCGTTTGAGCAAGATCGTAGATAACTTATATTACATTCTGGGCATAGAGCTTTTGCACGCCACGCAAGCAATTGACCTCAGAAAAGAAAAAGCGGAAGAAAAAGGCATCAGGCTGTCATTAGGTCAGGGTACCGAAACCCTTTTCAACGCGTATCGCAAACAAGTGGATTTTTTGGCGGAAGACCGGGTGCTGTCGATTGACATTCAAAAATCGTATGATTTTTTACGTGAATGGGGCACAGCAAATTCTTTATAGTGTTAAAGCAACTCATCATTTAAGGAATCCCTCATGCCCCGTGTGACGATTGTCGGTGCCGGTTTCGGCGCGCTCACCGCCGTACGCAAGCTACGCGCGCTAGATGCCAAACTGCATATTGATTTGGTTGCGCCCGAACCAAAATTCGTTTACTACCCCAGCACCATCTGGATACCCACAGGTTTACGTAAACCCGAAGACGTGGTTATCCCACTGGAAAATTTTTTCCGCCGCCAAAACGTTAATTACCATTCAGCCGAAGCCACAGGTTTGAGTGATGATGGACGCATTTTGCATACCACCCATGACGACATCGAAAACGATGGTCTGATCATTGCCTCAGGTGGACGTTTTATCCGCAAACTACCTGGCATTGAACACGTCATCGTACCGTGTGGCGGCGTATCATCAGCCAACCAAATCCGTGATCGCTTACACGCCATGCAAGGCGGCGTTCTGGCTTTCGGTTTCGCTGGCAATCCGAAGGAACCTTCAGCGATGCGTGGCGGCCCGGTATTTGAATTCATGTTCGGGATTGACACCTGGCTGCGCCAACAAGGCAAACGTGATCCATTCAAACTGATTTTTTTCACCCCTGCGCCCAAACCTGGTCAACGTCTTGGCCCTCAGGCGGTGGAAGGCTTGCTGAAGGAAATGGCCAAACGGGATATCGACACCCATCTCGGACATAAAATGCAAGGCTTTACTGCTGATAAAGTCATGACTGAGGGCGGAGAATTCCCTGCCGATTTAATCCTCTTCATGCCCGGCATGACCGGTAATACCTGGTTTGATAACACGCAACTCGCACGATCCACTGGCGGTATGCTGAAGGCGAATACGCTGTGTCAGGTTGAAGGTGCGGACAAAGTTTATGTCGCTGGCGATTCAGGCAGCTTCCCCGGCCCGGACTGGTTGCCCAAACAGGCTCACATGGCGGATCTACAAGCCGAAGCGGCAGCGAAAAATCTGTTGGATGAGTTTAAAGGCCAACAACCCAACGCCACCTACAAAGCGGAACTGGTTTGCATCGTTGACTCATGCAGCAAAGGCATGCTGGTCAGCCGCACCGAGAAGAAAAGCCGGGTGCTGCCGCAAAGTCGCTTTTTTCATTGGGCTAAACGTTTATTTGAGTGGCGCTACCTGCGTCAATATCGTTGAACCCGAGATCCTCGAATTGTCGGGTATGCAACGCCTCCGGGTTTCCAGCGATCAATCTGACACGGACTATGATGGCTTGTTGATGCTTGGCGTTTCCGTATCGGTTATTTTGTTTTCCGCCGGATTGAGTTGGTTATGGCACGCTCATAAGGTTTGGCGTTATGCCATCTTCACAACAGCCGCGCCAAATTCCGCATTAGAATCAGACAAAATGCTGGTATTTGGCAAACGGCTTAACGCCAACAAACCAGACGCGGATTTTCAATCCCGTCTGCGTCGCGCCGTGACCCTTTGCCAACAAAACAACGTTCAATACATGTTTCTGCTGGGCGGTGCCATTAAACCCAATGTCATCAGTGAAGCCCGGGCTGGGTGGCGTTGGCTACAGAATCAATTACCGCCTCACGTCAATGTCGTGTTGGAAGAACGGTCACGTAATACACTGGAAAACCTGAGAAATATCAGAAGCGATCTACGACAACGAAATTTGGCACTGGAAGTCGTATTGGTATCCAGTCGATATCATTTATACCGCTGTTTGCTGATCTCACAAGGTTTGGGGTTTAAAGTCCATTTGGTGGCCGCCGAACCAAATCTGAGTTGCCAGTTGAACGTTTACCGAAAGATTGCCTCAGAGGCGTTTCTGTCTCATTGGTACAACACGGGTTTCTTCGTATCAAAGCTATTAAAAAGACGACGTATCCTAGCCAAAATTCAATGAGAACGGTTTCTCTGAAATCCTACGCAATTGTTATTCCTGCCTTTAATGAACGATTCACCATTCAGCAAGTCGTTGAAAGCGTATCGCATTTGGGTTTGGAGGTGATTGTGGTGGATGATGCATCAACGGACAAAACAGCAGAATTAGCCGCCGCCGCAGGCGCTCGATTAGTACGGCATAGCCATAATCAAGGTAAAGCGAATGCATTATTATCCGGCTTTCAGGCGGCGCTTGAACGTCAGGTTGACTGCGTCATCACGCTGGATGGCGATGCGCAACACGACCCGGCATCTATCCCAGCTTTGCTGGATGCCTGGCAACATTTCGGTAAAACCAGTTTCATCATCGCCGCCCGTCGGCCAAATCGCCTTGAAGCAGCACCCAAAGCACGGCGGATTGCCAATAAAATTGCGGACTTTTGGGTTTCATGGGCCGCTGGCCATCCAATTCTGGATTCTCAATCAGGTTTTCGTTTATATCCCCGAACGTTGTTGGAGACCTTACCGACACGACATATGAATCATTCGGGATTTGTGTTTGAAAGCGAAATCATCATTCACGCCGCTCGATTAGGTTATCCCCTGGCTTTCGTGGAGACACGCGCCATTTATCCCCAAGCGCGACGCGCCAGCCACTTCAATGCCTGGCGGGATATTCGCCAAATCACCTGGATGATCGCAAAACACTTGCTGGCAGGCATGCTGCGTTTGCCCAGCCTGTATTGTTCGCTTACCTTGCGACCGAGGATTTGGTCTGCCAATACGCCAATACAAAAGCCAAAGAAATGCCCACAGCAACCGTCAGACCCAGCGCATTAAGTATGAATAAGTCACTTAAGCCAAGCGTCAGGAAAGCAAGGGTGCTGGTGAGATAAGCAACGGCGACAACGGATAACCAAGCGGACACAGCGATGGTATCAGGCCGACTATGCAACAGGACACTGTAATCCAGGCTGATTGCTGCCACCAGCAATAAAGCGATGATGTGGAAAATGGATAACGCCTGCCCAACCATGCTCAACAAGATCAATGTAAACCCAATGCTAAGCAGACAAGGCAATAGCCGTTTTAAAGCCTGTATCGGGCTGCGCAGCCAAATCACCAGAAATATAGCAATAGCAATCAAGCCGCCAGCCGCCAATTGAATGACTTGGTAGCTTAGCTGGTTGAATTGCTCACGCACGATCTGTCGTTGATCAATATAAGCGACATGCGGATGGGTATCCGCAAAACGGCGGATGCTATCAGCGTCTTGCACTTGGGTTAGCGGAATCAAACCGACGATATCCTGCTCCGTGCGCAATAACAATTGGTCTGACGAGAGTTCGGGCATTAAAGCCGCATAATCAGACAGAGACAAGGCCGGTAGCGTTCGGCTTTGTTGTATGTCGTTAATGAAAGTCTGAAGATGTTCGGGCGTTAATGGCAGATCAGTCAACGCACGATGAATGATCCGCTCACCCGGTAGTTTGGCCTGGCGGACACGTTGTAATGCCGCGCTCGGCAGCCAGTCAGCCAACATTTGATAATGACTGAAGGCTCCCTGAGCGACTAACTCATCCAGTGATTCAACCAAAGCTTCCTCCGACTGCAACAAGTGCTCAATGGATGCATTGCGCGCGACCCAAAGGTATTGACCCACTTCAGCCATGCCCAGTGCCTGACGTGCCTCCTGATCAGCCATAATCAAAGACTGCGGTATAGCACCCAGAGAAAATAAGCGCGTATCCGTTTGGTTGGGGAATATGATGACGAACGCCAGACATACCCCCAATAAGCCTGCCAGGACACTGTCCTTGATATGCCAAGGACGGGCAATGACTTGAGGGGAAGGTAGCGTTGGTCCATTATCCCGTCTGCCAAGCACCGGCAGCATGAACCAAGTCATCAACATAGCCAAACTCAATCCGGCCAAGCTGAATACGGCTAATTGTTGTAAACCCTCAATATCACTGAGCAACAAGGCACCAAAACCCAGCAACGTGGAACCCCAACCAATCATCAATGCACGCCAGATCAAATGCTGTCTACGCCCACCGGCATGAGCGACATGAATAGGATAATCGACCGCCACCCCAATCAATACGCTACCCAATGCCAAAGTCAACGCCTGGATCTCGCCGAATGACCATTGCACAGCCAGCGCTCCTCCCATGAGTGCGGATAACAAAGGAACAAAGACCAAAATCAAAGTACGGATCGAGCGAAATACCCATAACAATAAGCCGCCCACCAGCAAACTGATCAGTAAACTGGTTTGTTGAATGATGTGTTCGATCACGTGCTGAGACGCATTGGCAATCCAGGCCGGGCCGGTCAGCGTCATTGGACTTGGTGCTGCTTCGCGCAGCATTTGCTGTAATTGATCCGCTTGTTGCGCGCCGAAAGGTTGCCTGACTTCAATCAGCATGAGCGCGCGCAAGGGAAGTCCGGGTAATAACCAGACACCATGGGTACGATCAAGATTCTGCGGCGGCCTTAGACGACCTAAGTAACGTTGCCAAGTGTAGGTCGGATCCGCCAACAACATCGTTTTGTCCGGCACGACACCAAGCCGCCACTCCTGCCAACGATCACGCATATGAGTTTCGATGGGTTGCTTGATATCACTGAGCAAATAGCGGTAAGCGAACAGTGGGTGTTCCGTGTCATGAGAAGGATTCTCATCGAACGCCCCATTTTTAACCTGTTGGATGAACGTCTGCTGGAGCAATCGGGTTTTCAATTGCTGACTGAGTTGAGCCAGTTGCGATGAGTCTTCGCCTTCAATGAACAGAATCAGCCAAGGGTTATGCAGACTCTTGTCTAATTGATGACGAATTAATTGGTGGCTGTCATCTGGAAAGAATTGGGTCAGATCATGGCGAATCTCAGCCTGATTTACCAACAAACCCACCAGCAACGCTAAAACCAACCAGGGAGACAGGATGCGCATCGTCATTTTAGCTGTCATTGACCGCGCATTAGTTGGATTTTCCGCCAATCACCCTGATCATGTTCAATGGTCAGCATGGCTCCCCCACCCTTTTGCGGTTCCAGTAAGATTTGGGAGACAGACCAACTTTGCACCCCGGGTCGCAATATCATCCGCCAAGTCCCATCGGCGGACACCAATTGATACGCGGCGAGTTGCTCAAGTCGAATCAGATCACCATTAAACAGAGCGCTGATGATCTGGAATAACAAACCAGCTTCCGGCGCATCGCCCAATTCGACGGTATGTTGTTTATCTGGCAATTGAATATGTAAGCGATCACCAGTGTAGTGCAAACGGCCAGCCGGGGGATTCCGATAAACCAGCGATACCTCATCCTCCTTGGCTTCAAAATCACCCTTGAATTGATGCGCTATACCTAACAGGGCATCATGGCGGATTTCACTGAATTCACCTTTATGGGGAGCCTGGGTCAACCAGCGTTGATATTGCTGTAAGGCACTTTCCGGCGAGGCTTCGACGGTCATGCTGACCAACAAACAGAAAAGCCACCATCGCTTAAATAGCGTCATCATGCCAGTAATCGAAAAAATTAAACCAATTGTAAGGATAACGGCGACATAAGGTTTCGAGGTTGCGCATATATTCGGTCAGAATTTGCTCCACGGTTCGTTCGTGTGTGGATAAAGGTATAAAGATCAGTTTGTAGCGCTGCGCACCCAAGTAAATAGGGAAAAACTGGACTAACGGCAATTGATATTTCAGCGCCAATTGAACGGCGCTATCAGGAATCGGGGCTTCTTTGTCGATAAAGAGAATGTTTTTTGAACCGGCTTCCTCAACCACGCGATCATTCAGCAAAGCAACCGTCATCTGTTGATCCAACGCTTCGGCAATCTCAAATATCGTGCCTAATCCACGAAATGGGATAACCATTTCACGAAATGTTGGATTCAGTTCATTTAACAAACCGACAAGGGTGGCGTTTTGCTCAACTTTCATGACAATGCGGAAATGGAACTCCGGATATTCCGCCGCTAATACCCGCATAGCGTCCAGATTACCAAAATGCGCACCCAACCAGATTTGGGCTGGCTGTTTACGTAATGCTGCGACCATCTCCGCATTATTGGTTTGAATATGAAAGGCTTGCAGACGACCCGTCAGAAAATAAATGCGGTCCAATAGCGTTGCCGCAAACGTATAAAAATGCTGATAGGTATGCCACCAACGCACTGGCTTATCCAACACTCTTTGCAAATAGCGCCGGGATGATTTTCGCTCTTCAACGCTGCGTAAATAAAAAAACAGCGTAATCAGATGCAGCAAAGGCGTTAAAGCCCGCCTGGGCAAAGATAAGCCCATGAAACGTATCAGGCGCAGAAAAAACCGGTTGGAACGCTCCTGCCGTTGGATCCACTGCGTACTCATGACGAGGCGTTTTGCACGACGATACCGCCCTTTGCAACAAGTTTATCGACGGCATGCAATCGCACTGAAAGCGTCACTGGCAGACAGCCCATCTTCTTATCTTCCAGAGTGATGGTGATCCGCTCGTCCGGCCTGACCGGGCGGATAAATTTCATATGCTGAATTGAGCTGACTTCAAGGTGGGGCCAATGCTTTTGTACGGCATGTTCGATTTCCTGCAATAACATGGCTCCGGGAACAACAGGATATTGGGGGAAATGTCCATCAAATACCGGATGAGACGACGGTATTTTGAAATTGCTTTTCATGCGTTCAGTTTTCGCCGCAACAAACCCATTTGCACCTTGCCAGTACCGGTGCGCGGCAGCGCATCCAGGCGAATAATTGGGCGGGGGATGAATAATGGATCAACCGCATCCAGAAAAACACCCTGAATCAAGCGCTTAACCTGAGAATGGGTGCTGACCACAAAAGCACTGAGGCGTTGATCGGGTTCAGCCTGCAAGATAACGCCTTCAGTAATCTCGGGTATTTGGTTCAATAACTGATTTAAATAGACCAATGAATGACGTTTCCCACCAACTTTCACAACATCCTGCCGTCTGCCCAATAATTTGAAACAACCATCGGGCAGCCATTCAATGTCATCATGCAGTGCCAGCCATTGATTGGCATACGGCAAATAAACCTGCTGTGGGTTTGCCCGGAAATCGATGCCGCCATAAGGTCGCCAGGTTGATGCCGTGGCGGCGTGGCGGGTTGCAATTGAACTGGTTTCCGTGCTGCCATAAACCTCAATTACCTGCGTATTGAAATGCTGCTCTAACCGCTGCGCCAGTTCCATGGACAATGGTGCCGTGGCGGAGATAATCGCAGCAGGCGGCGAATCTACGGCATGGGTCGCCTGCGCCAGCATTTTTTCCAGATGCAGCGGCGTCGATACCAGATAGGGCCGCTGATTGGCCAATATATCCAAAGACGCCAATATATCGTCAATAAAGAAGGTTTTACGGTGCCAAACCGGCGCATTGGCTGACAAAGGCCAGAACACCGAACTCTCAAGACCATACATATGCTGGCTGGGCACCGTGCTGATCAAGCTGCAAGACGCATCCAGAGACAACCGGGTGATCGCCAACTCCGCCGCATCCAACAAATGCTGCAAGGTTTTACGCACTGGCTTGGGTTCACCGGTTGAACCGGAAGTGTACAAATATAAAAGACTTTGCGAAATTGATAGCGGATCAAATCGTTTGGTGATGACCTGTTGACTTAAAGGATCCGCATAAATCGTCTCCGGCAAATCGTGAATACAGTGGCTGCTTTTCAGGGCCAAACGTATTTTATCCAGCGTGGCACGCGCTGAATCGGGCGGAAGCACGCTGATTTTACCGCTCAACGCCGCGCCTAAGAGAACCGTGATGAAATCCTGACGATTCTCACACAGATTGATGATATGAGCCGCAGGCTGATGTTGCAGGGCTTCCGCCAAATGGATGGCCGCCGAAAAAATATCCGCCTGCGTCAAAACCCGGTCTTTGAAATAAATTAAAGGACAATGCAGATTGCCCAACATCAACCCTGCACTCATCCTGTTGCCACGCCTTCATTCAATGGGACTGATGCGTGGCGACATACTCAGCCAGCACCTCAATGGAAGCAAAGATTTGTTCGATGTTGGCATCGCCAGTCTTGATCTGTACGCCATAACGCTTGCTCAGTTCGACAGAAATTTCCAATGCATCAATCGAATCCAAACCCAACCCTTCCTTAAAGATCGGTGTGGCAGGATCAATCTCATTAACGGTGATTTCCAAATTGACAGCATCAATGATGAGTTGCGCGATTTCTTGTTGTATGGGGGTCATCAAGAGGTCTCTGTATTTGATAAGTGGCACATGCTTGTGTTGGGAGGAGAGGCAATGAAATTCGCCAAACTCTTGGCGAACAGCCAGAAAGGCTTGCCTTTAAACGGATGAGAGGCCAGGGCGCATGACAATCATGCGCCCCAACAGCATCAAATCAGACTTAATTGTGATTGAATGGCTTGCTCTAAACGGATAATCCAGCCATTGTAATTCTTGTGTATTTCAGTGCCGGTGTAATTTAAATTAGAACTGTCCTGATATTGAATGCTGTAGGTTTCTTTATCATAGGTGATATCAATCACGGCACGGTGATCGCGGATCAACAAAGTACCAATGATATGGCCTGGCTTGGTTTTCTTCATTCGCCAACCAAGACCAACACCCGCTCGCACAATGGCTTGAGAGACATCACTCAGCGTATAACTGGCGTTACTTGGCGTCACCAGAGTGGCTGAATCGACATTACGAACAGGCGCCGAACGGCAACCAGCCAATAGAACAACGATGAATGCAGTTGCTAACACTACGCGGACTTTGCTTATTTTCATGAGGAATTCCTGGAGGTTTAGAAAGGTTAATTTCGGCAAGCTTCTTATAACAGGATTTTCTAATAATGCAAAACAGTCTGTGTATTTCGCTCCGGCGTACTGTCATATTCCTGCCGGATTACCAGCAATCTTCAGCCAAATTCAGGAGTCAATATACTACTCCGCTGAAAACAGCAGCATCAAAACCAGATCCCCCCTTTGATTCACTGCAAATAATAAGGTATTGAGAAATTTGAAAAAAGATGCTTCTATAGCAAGTCATTCTGTCAACATATCTCCAATGTTTGATGTATGAAGTTACTATATGACGCACCACACTCCTTCGATAACAATCTTGTCCAACAATCAGTTGGGCATCTTTAAAAACTCAAAACAACGAGAGCTAGTCTCATGACATCAAGGTCAGATATTATTGACGGCAACCAAGCTTCTGGTCGCAAATATGGATTGATCTACACAAGAAAATGTGGATGGGTAGATCTGGGACACGCTAACCCAGATGGAGCCAAAAGATTGTGGAGAAACATACTGAATCAGAAGAGTGGTGAGAACGACAAAACCGAATTCTATAATATTAAGTACAAACAAATGATGGGGAATAAATCGATCAAAGTTGGCATACAAAAAGAATACAATATTAAGAAAAACATCAATATGGATGAGAAAAAGTCGGTGGCATTATCAATCTTCTTGGATGTATCCCATGCTTTCGAGTCCATGCAATCCGAATGGCCATTTTCTTGGGCAACGAATAGCGGGTATAGCGCCGAGGATTTAATCTCCAACTTGATTGGTTTCTATCGGGCGATAAATCCAAATGTGCCTTATCTGAAAATTTGCCAGCCAGTTAGCAAAGAAATAGCGTTGCAAATCTGGGACAGGTATGGCGCAGTAGGAACCAATAAAAATCGCACACTCACACCTTTCTTATACCCGATTCCGCCTGCACAAGGCGGACCAATGTGTGGGATTTTACCTCCGGCATTAAATACAATTAAACCAGCAACATTAGGCATACTCTTTAAAGAGGCCTCTTAATATGCGTACACTAAGCTTATTTCTTCTCGTGCTGATAATGGTTGTTGGAAGTACTGTATATTTGACGCTTATCAGTTTCTCGGAACACAGGGAATATTCCCAAGGAAGCTTGGATTATTACTGGTTAAATCCTTCGGAACTCTCGGCCATGTCGGAGTTGTGCATAGATAGACCGGTTTTTGTATACCGCTCAGCAGATGGGCCGAAACCGACGATAGTCAGCATGAACTGCACAATAGCAAGAGAACAGTTTGATGCTTACGCAAAGTCAAATGCTTTTCTGCTTGATGATGACGCTTTATATAGCAACGGACAGGTTGAACTTCAAATAACAACACAACCTCCCAACGAAAAGATCACCTCAATCGCACTCATTGAGCTAAATCAAATGTAGCCTGTTGACGGGTATAAAACCACGCCGACAACCCAAAGAGAGCACTTCGTCTCCCACTCTTTGGAAACCCGATTAGCTTTACACTCACCGCTTGTCGCGGGAATCATCATTACCAAGCTTGTTAAATCATTCCGCCATTGACGGAAAAAACCTGATTAGTGATGTAATCCGCTCGTTCTGAGCATAAAAATTCGACCAGATCCGCAACATCTTCCGGTTTACCGGCGCGTTGCATGGGCACCAGTTGTTTAATGGCTTGTTCATCAAATACAGAGGCCGCCATGCCACCGCTGATAATGCCTGGTGCCACAACATTAACGGTAATCTGGCGGGACGCCAATTCCAAAGCCAGTGATTTGGAAGCACCAATTAACCCTGCCTTAGCGGCGGCATAATTTGTTTGTCCCCGGTTGCCCAAAATGCCGGCAACTGACGAAATATTGACGATACGTCCCCACCGGGTGCGGATCATTGGCAATAACAAAGGTTGGGTGACATGAAAAAAGCCGTTCAGGATAACGGAGATTGGTGCTTGCCATTGTGCGTGATCCATCCCGGCCATCACGCCATCTTCATGGATGCCCGCATTATTCACGATAATCTGGATCGGCCCATCCGCCAGCAAACTTTCGACTCGTTCGCACGTCTCATCCGGGTCACGTAAATCAAATTGTATGGTGCTGGCCGGACGACCTTGATCCATGAGTTGTTGGGCTAATGTATCGACCTGCTGAAGATGACGGTTCGCATGCAGGATCACAGCATGGCCTGCTTCAGCCAATCGTTTGGCGATGGCCGCGCCAATATCGCCGCTGCCGCCTGTGACCAGAGCGCGTTTCACTGGCGCGTTCATTTGGTCAATTCCAGTAAGGTATGTCCCATGCCAATATTCTCAATGGTTTGCCGCACCTGTAAATGCGCTTGCCCGGCCAATCTCAATAGATCCTCAAGCTTGTACATCCGACTGGTTCCGTTCGCCATTGCCGTGAAATATAGCGAGGTGTTGACAATGCAAAACGCCGCTGTTTCAAAACGTTGATTGTTCCAACAGGTTTCCAAAATAAACAGACGCGTGTGTTCGTCCATTGCCTGCCGGGCGCGTTTCAGGATAGCGATGATCTGGGCTTCGCTGAAGCAATCCAGAAATTGACTCATGCAAATGACATCGAAATCCGGCGGTATCTCTTCTTCCAGCACGTCCAAATGAATACCTTGCAGGCGCGACGCAAAGCCATGATGTTCTATCTGCCGCTGCGCCACCGCCAGTTGCTCCGGCAAATCAGCGATGGTCACTTGGACTTGAGCATCATATTGCGCGCAGGCAATGGCAAATTTTCCGGTGTTGCCACCAATATCCAGGATCTTGCGGGTTGGAGTCGAAAAAATCGTGGATAACAAGGTTGGAAAAGCATTATCCGAATAGAAGTGATCAAAGTCGAACCAGCTTTTACGGGCCGGTTCAGGCAAAATGGATAATCCCGGATAAATCGTCGGCCAGTCGCCTAATACCGCCAACCCGGCAGGTCGTCCTTGCCTGATCGCGTCTTCCAATCGATACAAACCCAGGTAATTGACATCGTGCGCATAATTCATGTTGATCTGCGTCATGGGGTCATGCAAAAACATTCGTCCCACCTTGGTCAGATGGTAGCGCTCGTCTTCGCAATCCACGACGCCGACACTGAAACAGGATTCCAGAATAACGGTGACACCATATACGCTGACGCCAATATGACTGGCAATCGATTCCGCCGTTTCACCGGATGCCTGTTTTTGCGCGGATTCGGCAAGACAAGCCAGCATGCCGGATTTCCAGGCGACTCTGACCGCTTGAAAGGTATAAGGGGAAAATGCAATTTTTTGCGCTTCATATTGCGCTTCAGCGGCAGTGAGCGGCGGGTGATGAAAAGGCGGGTTCTTTTTATCTATTGACATGTTCTCTATAATGACGCCTGAATTTTTAGCCTGATTATAACGCTGATTTATGCCAGCATTTCAGATCATCGCATCAACATTGGTCAGTGCTTTAGGTATTGGCAAACAGGCGCATTGGGCAGCCGTGCAATCCAATGCCACCGGTCTGGCGAAACGTCGCTTTCTGTCTACAGATCTTACAACTCCACCCTCTTACCTTGGTGAAGTGACGAACTGTGAACAGACCGAATTACCCTCACAACTGCAACATTATGATTGCCGTAATAACCGGCTGGCTTATCTCGCCATGCTCAGTGATGACTTTATTGACAACGTCAGCCGGGCCATCCGCCAATACGGTCCAACTCAGGTCGGACTTGTGGTCGGCACCAGCACATCCGGCATCGCCGCGACGGAAAACGCTTTGCGGCACCAAACCGAATTAGCCTATGCATTTACCCACCGCATGACCTCATTGGCGGATTTTTGCGCCGACAGCTTGGCTATCCAGGGACCACGCCAAGTCATTTCAACCGCCTGCTCTTCGAGTGTCAAAGCTTTCGCTACGGCACAACGTTGGCTGGAAGCTGGATTGGTTCGCGCTGTGGTGGTAGGTGGAGTCGATAGCCTGTGCGCCACAACTTTTTATGGCTTCAGCAGCCTGGAATTGGTCAGCGAACAACTATGTGCCCCGCTGGATAAGGACCGTAATGGCATTAATATCGGCGAAGCTGGCGGTTTTATGTTACTGGAAAAAGCCTCTCACAAAAAAGCTGATGCGGTCTATTTGACCGGTGTGGGCGAAGGGACAGATGGTTATCACGCCGCCACGCCGCATCCGGAAGGCGTCGGCATCCGATTGGCCATGCAAAATGCCCTGAGAATGGCGAATGTGCCGATACAGGACATTGACTATCTCAATTTGCATGGCACTGGCACACAAGCAAATGACGCCGCTGAGATGTATGGCGTCAACCAACTTTTCGGCACCTGCCAGAACCCTTGCTACGTCGGTTCGACCAAAGCCTTTACCGGGCATACCCTGGGAGCCTCCGGTATTGTCGAAGCCGTTTTATGTCAACTCGCCATTGAACATCATTACATACCAGCCAATCTCAACCTAAGCAAGCTGGACCCCGCTTTACCTTTACCCGCCAACCTGCGCGTACCGACAATCGGGCTGGCGCATCCTGTGCGAACTTGTTTAAGCAATGCATTGGGATTTGGCGGCAGCAACGCCAGCCTGATTTTACAATCCGGCACCCTATTAGAGAACGTCGCATGAGACTTTACCTTCGCGTCGCCAGTGTATTCGCGCCAGGACATGCGGGCTGGACCCATAGCTTTACCGCATTGCGCAGTCAGCCAAATTCCACCCATCAACCTTTGATGCGCTATCAAGCGGACTTTTTACCCGCTAATGAGCGGCGGCGTTTGACACCGACGATCTCCTTTGCCTTACAAACCGCTCAGGATCTCTGGACGCAATACCAGCAACATTTTCCACATGCGGTCGCAGATGATATAGCAATATTGTTGTTATCAACAGATGGCGATACGGAAACCAGTTATCGTTTATGCGAAGCCATTCTACGCGCCGAACCGCGCATTTCACCCACACTATTCCATAATTCTGTACACAATGCGGCAGCGGGGTACTGGATGATCGGCCAATCCCGCCATACGCCCAGTACGGCATTGGCGACTGGTCCTTATAGCGTGGCACAAGCTTTATTAGAGGGCTATATGCAAAGCCGGTCGTATCAGATGCCCGTTTTATTCGTTTCTTACGACTGCCCAGTGGATCGGCGATTGCCGGATCACCCAGCGTTCACTTTGCCATTTTCTTATGGACTCATTGTGAGCACCGAGCCTACTGAAAAAGATTTAGCCAGGTTGCAACTTGATTTGATAAATCAAGCCAAACCTGCCGTCAATCATTGGCCGGATGAACAAAATCCATCCGCCCAGGCTTGGCCATTATTGCAACAGATTGCTCAGCGCATGACTGACATGCAAACTTTCCCACTCAGCGAATCCATGCACTTAAGCGTCAAAGCGAGCTTCACATGACCCTCCAGCAAGCACTGGAAGCCATGCCGCAAAAAGGCGCTATGCGATTGATTGACGACGTATCCGCTTGGGACGCCCGAACCATCAGTTGCCGGTCAGGAAAACCCATCAACCAAACACCAATGAGCGTGAACCAGCATTTCAGCCGAATGTTATGGGTGGAATTTGGTGCTCAGGCAGGTGCCTTACATGCCATACTGAATGGGCATTCAGTCCCAGAGAAGGCTTTTATCGCCAGCCTGAAACAAGTAAATTTTTATGAAAATGCATCAAACAGCTCACTTTTGATTGACGCTGAAGAATTGGCGAATACTGCCAATGCCAGGCAATATCAATTCACTGTTTCAACAAACCATCGGGTGATGTTGTGCCAAGGTTTGGTGTTAGTCGCGCATTAGTAGGCTACCAATTGATATTTTTACGATGTTAAAGTAAGTGCCCAATAGCATACCCTACTGGAGGCGATGCCATGAGAAAACGTTACGTGGTGAAATTAACACCGGAAGAGCGTGAACAAGGCTCAAAACTCTACGATAAAGCAGCGGCAGAGCGCACCGGATTTACGCGATGCACGGCGGAACAAATCCGTGAACGCTGTGTTAGCGAGGGCTTGACGGCAGCCTTAGAGCGAAAACCTCGCCGTGATCGGGGTAAGCGGAAGCTGGATGGCGAGGCGAAAGCGCGACTGTTGAGTATCGCTTGCAGTCACCCACCAACAGGTCGTGCCCGTTGGACGTTGCAACGCCTGGCCAATCAGTTAGTGAGCTTAAACATTGTGGATACCTTTTCTCACGAAAGTGTCCGTCAAGTTTTAAAAAAACGCCATCAAACTCTGGCAAAAACGGATGTGGTGTATTCCGCCTGAGGGGAATGCGCATTTTGTGTGTCAGATGGAAAATGTCCTGGAGGTCTATAAAAGGCCTCATCTTGAGCGCTGAGTATTCAAAACGTGGGCTGCTGGATTTGTTTGCCATCGCGCAAAGCCCCTTACGCTTATCAACGGCGTAAAAATAAGGTGGATACAGAACGCCAACGTTTGAAAGCCAAAGTGGTTGAATTGCACCAAGCCGCAGGCAGCCGAACCATCATGGGTCAACTGAAACAACAAGGCGAACCGATAGGGCGCTATAAAGTGAGGCGTTTGATGAAAGAGACCGGCCTCACGAGTAAACAACCGGGTAAACACCGTTATAAGCCAGCCAACAAACCCTCAGACATTGCCGGGAATCATCTGGACCAGCAATTTACCGTTGAACAGCCTAATCAAGTCTGGTGCGGTGATGTCACTGATATCTGGTCGAAGCATCCGCATTCCCCGGCATTGCAGACAGTAACCATCTCCCCGGCAAAGCCGGGGGCTTTCATTTATGAACCGCTCAAAGCG
>JAPQLC010000016.1 GCA_030826945.1 Candidatus Thiobius zoothamnicola | reverse complement strand
CTTTCAACAAGACTTCCGCATGGCGGCGTTTGTGGGCGGCACATTTTCCTTTACGCAGCAAATTGTTCAGTTCCGCTCGTTCTTCTGGCGTCAATTCCACGCGATATTTTTTTGCTGGCATGCTTTACTCCCCGGTATGATGGTGTACATAGTTTCCCACTCATTAACCGCCATATCAAGAATGACGTTGTACTAGGTACTCCCAGACAATTCCGCCAATGTGCGTATGGAACAGTAAACCGATAATCGAATCGATGGCAAGCACGGCAACGCCGGTGCCGATTGCCACATCAATACGGATGCGATAAACAAACAATAAGTAGAGCGCCACGACTTCACCAATGCCGATCGCGGTCCAAGCCGTTACCATGCCCCCAGCCATGCAGGACAGTGCAAACAAACTGCTTTTCAGCAGCGTGTCGTTGCGAATATCGTGATAGGCGCTTCCCGCACCAAAGCGAATCTCCAGCAGGATGACAACGAAAATACAAAGCGACACCCACGCGAAAATCGATTTCACCTGATCGTTGGAAATCGTGATTACATAGGTACCGACGACCATCCCCACGCCGCTTGCGATGCCCGCAATCACCAGCGCACGTATTACGATAAATCGTCGCGACCAGCCAAGTGCACCGGAACTCATCCCGAAAGCCTGAGTGGCCAAGCTCAGCTTCAGCGCCGCAATCGGGCTGAGACCATAGGCGAAAATGAACAAAGGCACAAGCAGAAAACCTCCGCCGATAGCCGTCGCATTTGCAAATGCTGCCGCGACGAAGGCAATGGGTGTGATCGGCCAGTTGCTGGCAAACAGTTCCCCTGGACTGTCGAACGCCAGCAAGAGCGTCCCAAGCCAGATCAACGCAACGATCGACACAGCCCACCATGCTCCCTGAAAACCGGGTGAAACAATGTCGCCTGCTCCGCTGCCTATTTGTTGCAGATCAATGACCGAGCCATCGTTACCGGGAGGCACCCCGAAGCCCACTCTGCAATCTGGTTCTTCCGCAAGACTCACTTTCATTCGAGCATCCTGTGACATGGCTAGACCCCCGCATTCAACGAAAAGGATGGTGTCGGATGCAAGTGTAGAAACGCAAATCAGAGTTTTCGCTGGTCCTCCTCCGTGCCAACAAACTGGGAAATCTCCCAGGTTACGCACTGGACCGCCGACGTCACGAAGGGGGAAATAACTAACTCCTCACCTCGAATCACTCCGGCCCCGTATAGACCATTGATCGTCTAATAGCTCTTGAAATCCCGAGTCCATACTCCCAAGTGATTGTTATTAGAAATTACGATTGGAGAAACAATGGTAGAGAAATTTAACGCATGGGCTGCGGCAAGCATGGAGAGTACCCTGCAAACTATCAAATCAGCCTCAATAATCGCGATCTTTGCCGGAATATACTATTTCGCCGCATATCTGCGGTCTCATGAAATTCCATTCCCAACAGACTTCCAATTTCGTCTATAAAAGAACGCAACCAATCTGATAGAAAGCAGTAGAGAAGAGGCTGTGAACAATGACAAAACCCGAATAAACGTAGGAAGTGAAGCACGCCATTGACTATCTCCCCTTTCGGATAATGCGAGGCAATGGCGTCCGAATGATTTGCCACAAAAAACCGGTGAGAGTTCTCGGCTGGCGAATAGTGATGAAATATGGGCGCACCCAATATTCGCCCACCAACAAGACAGCCAAGCTGATCGGCGTTAACCAAACCGGTAAAGTTCTATCAGGCGAAAATAACATCAATACATTCAACGCGAATAAAGCCCCTAAAAGACCCACCCAAAGCCAAGTGACTTTGCGGGTATACTGATTTTCCGCATAATTCAAGACACCATCCATAGATTCTGCATAGCGTGTGATGATCGGTTTTTGACCAGACCTGAGGCTTAAGCCAAAGACAAGCGTCATGCCGCCAAGCCCGGATAAAAAGATAAGCGATAAGACATCGGATAAATGCATAGTGGTGTTATCAATACAGCATTGAAGAACCTACGGTTATAGGTAACACCGTCAAGCGGTCGCGCTTCGCCATTTTGTCCCTATCCAGAGTATGCGGGGTTATCATAAGCAGTCGATCCGACCAACTATAACCGAAAAACCAATATTCACCCTCATCATGCGCCATCAACTCAATTGCCAACGTTTACTTTGCCCAATGCCAGTGATTAAAGTGCAGGATAAAATCGCTGAGTGCCAACCGGGCGATCTCATTGAAGCTTGCTGCACGGATCCTGGGGTAATGCAGGATATTCCCGCCTGGTGTCGCATTCATGGACACAAAGTGATCGAGACCCGCGAACAGAACGACGATTATATTATCGTGGTACGTGTTGGGGAAATGCGCCCATGAGCACGACCCAGGCATTGACTGAACGCCGCGTGAAGACACAACAGGTGGCGATCATTGGCGCTGCCGTCAATCTGATACTGGCGGTGGTGAAACTGGTGGTGGGTTATCTAGCTCAATCCGCCGCGCTGATGGCGGATGGCGTGCATTCATTATCCGATTTACTGTCAGATGGACTGGTCTGGTTTGCCGCACGCCATGCCGGCCAGGCACCGGATGCCCAACATCCTTATGGTCATGGCCGGTTTGAAACAGCCGCCACGTTGATTCTGGGTGTGTTACTGGCGTTAGTCGCTATTGGCATTACCTGGGATGCACTGGAGCGCGCCTGGCGGGGTGAAAATAACGTTCCCGGCATACTGGCGTTATATGCGGCGGCTTTTTCCATCGCCGCCAATGAAGCCTTGTATTGGTACACCGTGGTGATCGCCAAGCGCATCCATTCAACCCTGTTGCTCGCCAATGCGTGGCATCATCGCAGTGACGCCATTTCCTCAATTGTCGTGTTGGCTGGCGTGGCGGGCAGTTTGTTAGGTTGGCCTTATCTGGATGCGGTCGCTGCGTTAATCGTCGGACTGATGGTAGGCCGGATCGGTTGGAACCTGGCCTGGGATGCGATCAATGAATTAGTGGATACCGCGCTGGATGCGGACTCGGTCAAACAGGCGCATGAAGTCATTTTGGCTATTGATGGCGTGCTTGCGGTGCATATGCTGCGCACGCGCCGCCATGGGCATCAAGCCACTGCTGATGTGCATGTGCAGGTGGCGCCTTACTTATCCGTATCTGAAGGCCACATGATCAGCCAGACCGTTGAAGATCGTTTGAAAGCCGCCATACCAGCTATTTCAGATGTAACCGTGCATATTGATCCGGAAGATGACGAACGCGCACCGCCTTGTCGTGACTTGCCTTTGCGCCATGAAGTCATTCAAGCATTGCAGCAAAGATGGCCTACATTACCTGAACCCAATCACATCAGATTGCATTATCTATCCGGTCAGATTGATATTGAGATCCATCTGCCATTGCAACATTTCCCTAATATCCATGCAGCGCATGCTTATCAGGATAACCTGCGTGCTGCTTTGGCAGATGCACCAAAATTTGGCCAATTGAAAGTTTTATACGAATAATTGCACTATTGTTGTGCGTGATGCGCATTGCGCACCGTATTGGCTCGAAAACGTTTTTTGATCACCACCGACAAAACAATGAACCGTCATAATTTGCGGTTGGTGGAAGCACTCAATTCCCCCGGCGACGACTTTTTAGCACCTTGACCGGCTGGGTAACTAATGGCATGTTTCATGCTTTATATCCTGTCTGGAAACGAGGCCCTTGAAGGGAGCCTCTGATTTAACCCCTCTGATGGTTCGCCATCTGTTTTTGGAGAGAGTGAGAATGGCCGCAAGTGACGTCCTTAGCATGATGAAAGAAAACGAAGTCAAATATGTTGACTTCCGCTTCACGGATACCTTAGGTAAAGAACAACATGTAACCGTGCCTGCCAATATGGTGGATGCCGATTTATTTGAAGAAGGCAAAATGTTTGACGGGTCATCCATTGCTGGCTGGAAAGGCATCAATGAGTCCGACATGATTTTGATGCCGGATGCCAGCACTGCCGTGCTGGATCCATTCACTGACGAATCCACCCTGAATCTGCGTTGCGACGTGTTGGAGCCTTCCACCATGGAAGGTTATGAGCGTGATCCGCGTTCCGTCGCCAAGCGCGCCGAAGAATATTTGAAATCCACTGGTATTGCTGACACCGCTTATTTTGGCCCGGAGCCTGAATTTTTCATCCTTGACGATGTTCGCTGGGGTGTGAATATGTCAGGTGCTTTCTACAAAATCGACTCAGATGAATCCGAGTGGAACTCAGAGAAAGTGTATGAGGACGGCAACATCGGCCACCGGCCAGGCATTAAAGGGGGCTACTTCCCAGTCCCGCCGGTGGATTCACTGCATGACTTACGCGGTGCCATGTGTATGGCGATGGAGGAAATGGGAGTTGGCGTTGAAGTCCATCACCATGAAGTCGCAACGGCTGGTCAATGTGAAATCGGCACGGTCTTCAACACGCTGGTCAAACGCGCCGACTGGAACCAGATTCTGAAATACTGCGTACATAACGTTGCGCATGCCTATGGCAAAACCGCCACCTTCATGCCCAAGCCATTAGTCGGCGACAATGGTTCTGGCATGCATGTGCATCAATCACTGGCGAAAAATGGCGAGAATATTTTCGCTGGTGATCAGTATGGCGGCTTATCTGAAATGGCCCTGTACTACATTGGCGGCATTATTCAGCATGCACGCGCTTTGAATGCATTCACCAATGCCTCCACCAACTCATACAAACGTCTCGTGCCCGGTTTTGAAGCACCTGTCATGCTGGCTTATTCAGCGCGTAACCGTTCTGCTTCAATCCGTATCCCGTGGGTTTCCAGCCCTAAAGGACGTCGTATTGAAGTCCGCTTCCCTGATCCGACAGCCAACCCCTATCTGGCTTTCTCTGCCATGATGATGGCTGGCCTGGACGGCATCCAGAACAAAATTCACCCTGGCGACGCCATGGATAAAGATTTGTATGATTTACCCGCCGAAGAAGCGGCTAACATACCAACCGTATGCCATAGCCTGGATCAGGCATTGGAAGCTTTGGATGCTGACCACGATTTCTTGTGCGCCGGTGGCGTATTCACCAATGATTTGATTGAGGGTTACATCAACCTCAAAATGGAAGAAGTCACCAGCTTGCGTATGACCACGCATCCGGTTGAATTCGATATGTATTACAGCTTGTAATCAATAGGTGGAAGAGGTGAGAAAACTATCCTCACCTCCTCCGTTCATGCGCAGGAACAACCGCCCAGATCCCGTCTGGCTTTGGTCATAGCGGCTACCAACGAAAAATGGCTTGCCATTATCCTCCAGGCAGCCAATCAACGAGGCGAAGTGAGTTGTCGGCATGCTTCCCTCTCAAATCAATATCACGTCACCTATTCTCCAAGGAAAAAATCTATTCGTCTGTTTCTGCCATGATGACCTGTTGCAAGTTCGCCCTGGCTTATCTGGATCATTCACTTTCCGGCGAAACTGGTGAATTGCCTGATCATAGGATGCAACCACTGCCATCATGCGGGTCAATCAGGATTTCAACTTCGGCGTATTCAGGCATTGAATCAATCGGGTTTGGATCATCGGCGCACTGGCACCCGGCAATCACCGATTGAAAAAACACGCCCAGTTTCACTTTGATGTGATCTCCATCCAGAGCTGCGCTGAGCAAGCTCAACTGCATGGAACCCGGCAATGGCGCATTACCCCGTTCCATCAGTTGAACCAGTGATATCAAGCCGCTTTTTTGCGATTCCTGACACACAACAGGTGCGAAATCATCACTTTGCCAGGCGGCTATGGATTGATGAAACACTACGCCGGTTGCAGCAAGGCCACATCCGCTACTTGCAGAAATAATTCAGCCAATTGATTCAACAAGGCCAGGCGATTGTTGCGAATGTTGGGGTCATCCGCCATCACCATCACGTCATCAAAGAATTGATCAACCGGCTCGCGCAGCCCGGCCAGCGCCTGCAAGATGGCGGCATAGTCGCCTTCGGCCTGCAAGGTAATTTGTTGCAGGGTTTGGATGTGTTCAAACAAGTGCCGTTCGGCAGCCAGTTCCAACAGACCGGCATCCACCTCGGACGGCAAATCGCCTTCGACCTTTTTCAGCAGGTTGGCAATCCGTTTGTTCGCCGCAGCCAATGCCTCGGCTTCGGGCAATTGACGGAAATGTGCAACCGCCTGGATACGTTGCTCAAAATCGGCCAGATCGGTTGGCTTGACAGCGGCAACCGCCGCGAATAAATCCGCGCTGATGCCCAGGTCGGCATACAGACCGCGTAACCGATCCAGCATGAAGCGTTCCACCTCGGCCAATACAGCCGGTTCGGTGATGCGCCCGGCCAGTTGATCATTCAGTTGATTTTTGGCGGCCCGTAACAAGTCATGCAGATTCAGCGCCAGCCGGTGCTCACGCAAAATACGCAATGCGCCCAGCGCAGCGCGGCGCAGCGCGAACGGGTCTTTATCGCCGGTTGGCTTCATGCCGATGCCGAAGATGCCGACCAGGGTATCCAGGCGCTCGGCCAGGGCGATGGCGATGCCGGTTTTCGTCTGCGGCAATTGATCGCCGGAAAAGCGCGGCATGTAAAACTCATCCATCGCCTGCGCCAATTCATCCGGTTCGCCATCACGCCTGGCCTGATAACGCCCCATGATGCCCTGCATGGAGGCGAATTCGCCGACCATTTCGGTCATCAGGTCACACCGGCTGAGCCGCCCGGCGCGACGCGCCAGTTCGACATCGCCGCCAATCGGTTGCGCAATCTGCGCGGCCAGTTCGGCCACGCGCATTGATTTGTCGTGCAGGCTGCCAAGCTGCTTTTGGAAGACCACCTTTTTCAGTGATGCCTGATGGTCTTGCAGGCGTTTTTTGCCATCCTGCTGCCAGAAGAACATCGCATCCGCCAAACGGGGCCGCACCACGCGCTCGTTGCCTGCACGAATGGTCGCCGGGTCTTTGCTATCGATATTCGCAATCGTAATGAAATGATTCAGCAGTTCACCATCCGCATTGAACACCGGGAAATATTTTTGGTTGGTCTTCATGGTGGTGACCAGGGCCTCGTGCGGCACTTCAAGGAAGCGCTCCTCAAAGCTGCCGGCAATCGGCATCGGCCACTCATTCAGCGCGGTGACTTCATCCAGCAGGTCATCATCCATGCCAGCCAAGCCACCCAGCTCGGCGGCGGCCTGTTCCACCATGGTTTTGATGCGTTCGCGCCGCTCAGCGAAATGCGCGATCACCCTGCCCTGATTTTGCAGCGTGTCGGCATAGTCGGCTGGCCGATCCAGCGCAATCGGCTCGGGATGGTGGAATCGATGACCCCGCGTAGTGCGACCGGCTTGGGCGTCCAACAAGGTGCAGTCCACCACTTGATCGCCATGCAAAAACAACAGCCAATGCACCGGGCGGACAAACTGCGCTTCCGAATCGCCCCAGCGCATCCGCTTGAGGATCGGCAACCTGTTCAACGCATTTTCTGCAATGCCGGGCAATAACGCTGCCGCTGGCTTACCCGCTTCGCACACCTGATACGCCAGCCATTCACCTTTATCCGTTTGCAGGCGTTGCAGGTCGTCAACCGTCACTCCACACGAACGCGCAAAACCCTCGGCGGCCTTGGTCGGCTTGCCTTGTGCATCAAATGCAGCCTTGACCGCCGGGCCACGCTTTTGTATCTGGCGATCCGCCTGGCCGGTTTGCAGGTCTTCAATCAACAGCGCGAGGCGACGCGGCGTGGCGTAGGCGGTGACCTGACCATGCGCCAATCCAGTGGATTGCAGGCCGTTGACAAATTCGCCCTCCAGCGCATGGGATAACTTCTTCAGGGCAACCGGCGGCAATTCTTCCGTGCCCAGTTCAAACAACAAATCAGCATGATCAGACATGGGACGCCGCCTTCGCTTGTGTGGTCAACATGGGGAAACCGAGTTGTTCGCGCGCATCGAAATAGGCCTGCGCGACCGCACGCGCCAGGCTGCGCACGCGCAAGATATAACGCTGACGCTCGGTGACCGAAATCGCATGGCGCGCATCCAGCAGATTGAAGGCATGGGATGCCTGCAAGACCTGTTCATAGGCAGGCAGCGGCAAACCGGCCTCAATCAATTGGTTAGACTCGCGTTCGTATTGATCAAATGCCTGGAACAAATGATCCACATCCGCATGTTCAAAGTTATAGGTGGATTGTTCGACCTCATTTTGGTGGAACACATCCCGATAAGTAACCGGGCCTTGCGGGCCGTGGGTCCAGATCAGATCGAACACCGACTCGACCCCTTGCAGATACATCGCAATACGCTCCAGGCCATAGGTGATCTCGCCAGTCACCGGGCGGCAATCCAACCCGCCGACCTGCTGGAAATAGGTGAACTGGGTCACCTCCATGCCATTCAACCAGACCTCCCAACCCAGGCCCCAGGCCCCCAGGGTGGGCGACTCCCAGTTGTCTTCCACAAAGCGGATATCATGCGTCAGCGGATCAATCCCCAGCATCTGCATGGAACCCAGGTACAGATTCTGGATTTCCTTTGGGGATGGCTTCATCACCACCTGGAACTGATAATAATGTTGCAATCGGTTGGGGTTTTCGCCATACCGCCCATCGGTCGGGCGGCGCGAAGGCTGCACATAGGCCGCATTCCAAGGCTCCGGGCCGATGGAACGCAAAAAAGTTGCGGTATGAAAGGTGCCAGCGCCCATTGGCATATCATAAGGCTGCAAAATCACGCAGCCCTGTTCCGCCCAATAATGCTGGAGCGCGAAGACCAAACCCTGGAAGGTGGATACATTTGGAGTCATAGCGTCGGCTAATTGCAATAAAATGGCTTAATTATACCTGCATACTGAATCAAAGAAGGCCTACCCATACTGTCGCAGCGTGGTTTGTCAATCCAGTCCGGCGCGGGATAAAGCTCCTTCAGCATCAAATGGATAACTCACTATTCCCTGCCACTATACTGCGCTGCCTGAATAAACATTGAAATGACGGTTGACCTTTTCCTTTATTCTCAATCTTCATTTAACCAGATTTCCTCTGGTCAGATGATTTAACGCAATATACGCCGATGCTATCATTTGGCCGCTTTATTCAATCAATAATCAGGTCATTTCAGGAGATACCGCTATGACGAAATTTTTTCCGCCACTCTCTTTTCTGGCAGGCGCAGCCGCCTGGGTTTTAGTCGCCATGACCGCCATGCACTTACTCTCCGGTAATTTCGCCGAAAGAGAATGTCAGACAGCCTGTGTGCAAGGCATTTTCTATGGCGCAGTGGCTACGGCAATTATCGGCGTTATTTTAGGGTTCATTGGCATCATCAAATCCGGTTTGACTTTTTTCAACACAATTGCTGTGCTGGCACCCCTGTCCGTTATCGGACTCGCGGGTTTTCTGTTCCTCGCAGGCAACATGTAGGTTAAAAATACGGGCGGGCCGGAAGATCGCCGTTAACCGTCATGGGGAACAACGCTAAGCTGAGAATAAAAGCGATTCACCACATGCAATGGACAACAATCAACAGCTTTGCGACAATCCGCCGCTCAATGTGCTTAACACCAAGTCGCTCTGAATCAGAGTAACTCAGGGGCTATACTGCTTAACCTTAAGCCGGATAGTATCGTCAGGAAGCTACGCTTTGCGGCCTTTCGCCTATAAAATGCACTGCAAACTGCGCATTTATGCACCAAGCTGCCTGTGCTCGCTCTCATGACCATACTATCTTAAAGGTGGAGTCCGGTTTCTCTGTCTGAGACTACCACCAATCCAGACGCCCGCCACAGCGGCGGGTATGCTCATCATCAACCACCGGGCTTAACCCGGTTTTTTTATGGCGCAATATGACCGTGTGGCAGGACTTCTTTTCAGCACTCGCCTTGGTGCTCATTATCGAAGGCATACTTCCCTTCTTAAGTCCCAACAGTTTTAAGGAAACCATGCTGCGCATCACCCAAATGCCTGAAAAAAACCTGCGCACCATGGGGTTCGCCGCCATGTTGGCTGGCGTGTTATTGCTGTATTTAGTGAGATCATAAAACGATGGATGTAAAGCGTTGGTTATTACCTGAAGGGATTGATGAACTGTTACCGGATCAGGCAGCAATTCTGGAGCAATTAAGGCGGGAACTGCTGGATTTATACGCCAGTTGGGGCTACCGGCTGGTGATTACCCCTTTTGTTGAATATCTGGATTCACTCTTAAGCGGCGTTGAACAGGATTTATCCCTGCAAACGGTGAAACTGACCGACCAGCTCAGTGGACGTTTACTGGGCATTCGGGCGGACATCACACCTCAGGCTGCCCGGATTGATGCGCATAAGCTGCAACAACAAATGCCGACCCGACTATGCTATATCGGCAGCGTGCTGCGCGCTTACCCGGATAGCCAGTCCGGCTCGCGCAGTCCGCTGCAAATCGGCGCTGAGTTATACGGGCATGCCGGCATTGAATCCGATCACGAAATTCTGGAGCTGATGCTGGCCACTTTGCGGCTATCCGGCTTGCAGGACATTTATCTTGATCTCGGCCATGTCGGTATTTATCGCGCGCTGGCGGAATACGCTGGCCTGCATCGTGAACAGGAATATGCCCTGTTCGCCGCCATGCAACGCAAAGCCCGACCTGAAATCAGCCAATTGCTTGAAAATTATGGTCTCAGCGGCCCCGCCAGCGAGATGTTGAATGCGCTGGCTGATCTCAATGGCGATGCAACCATTCTGGCGCAAGCCCGCGAGACATTGGCTGCAGCGCCAGACGCCGTGCATGCGGCGATTGATTATCTGCAACAACTGGGCCAGCAGACCTCCGTCCCTGTGCATTATGATTTAGCGGAATTGCGCGCCTATCAATATCAAACCGGCGTGGTATTCGCCGCATTCGCGCCAGGACAAGGCGCAGAAATTGCACGCGGTGGGCGTTATGACCATATCGGCGAAGCTTTCGGACGGGCGCGTCCGGCGACCGGCTTTAGCGCCGATCTGAAAAACCTGATGGCGTTGAACAAACAGCCGCTGACCCGCCAGCCTGTCATTTTAGCCCCAGCGGTGGCAGACGCCGACCTGGAAAAGCAAATCATTGAATTGCGCACCCAAGGAAAAACCGTGATCCGCGAGTTACCGGGACAAGCCGACGCAATCAGCGAACTCGGCATCACCCACACATTGCAACAAAACGACGCAGGATGGCGACTGGTCAACTGCTGAGCACACGATCCAATTCAATCTGAATGAACAAATAATAGGTGGAAATCAAATGGGCAAAAACATTGTAGTCATCGGCACCCAATGGGGCGATGAAGGCAAAGGTAAAATTGTTGACCTGCTGACGGATAAGGCGGACGCCGTCGTACGCTTCCAAGGTGGGCATAATGCCGGACATACTCTGGTCATTGACGGTGAACAAACCATCCTGCATTTGATTCCATCCGGCATTTTACGCACCAATGTGCGCTGCCTGATCGGCAACGGGGTGGTATTGTCACCTTCAGCCCTGCTGGAAGAACTGAAAATGCTCAGCGCAAACGGGGTTGATGCAGCTTCCCGCCTTGGCATCAGCGAATCCTGCCCGGTCATTCTGCCCTACCACATCGCGCTGGATCACGCCCGCGAAGCCGCACGCGGTAAAAAAGCCATCGGCACCACTGGCCGTGGCATCGGGCCTTGCTACGAAGATAAGGTTTCACGGCGCGGCATCCGACTCGGCGAAATGATGAATGAACAACATTTCGCCCAACGACTGCGCGAAGTCATGGAATATCACAACTTCGCCCTGGAGCATTTCTTCCAGCAAGACACCGTGGACTATCAACAAGTGCTGGACGAAGCGCTGCAACAAGCCGAACAAATCCAACCGTTAATCGCGGATGTCACCCATGAACTGCACCAAATGCGCGAAAGTGGCCGCCATATCATGTTTGAAGGCGCGCAAGGTGCATTGCTCGACATTGACCATGGCACCTACCCTTATGTGACTTCATCCAATACAACCGCAGCCGGTGCCGCCAGCGGCAGCGGCATTGGGCCACGCGATATTGATTACGTGCTGGGCATCGTCAAAGCCTATACGACGCGCGTCGGCTCAGGCCCTTTCCCAACCGAGCTGTTTGATGATGACGGCAAGCATCTGGGTGAACGAGGCCATGAATTCGGCGCCACCACCGGACGCCAACGCCGGTGCGGCTGGCTGGATGCCGTGGCGCTGAAACGCTCGCTGCAAATCAATAGCGTGACCGGACTGTGCATCACCAAGCTGGATGTCCTTGACGGCCTCAAAACATTGAAAATCTGCGTCGCCTACACATCCAACGGCACCGAAATCACCGCACCGCCAGTCGGCGCTGACCGGTTGGAGAAATGCGAACCGGTGTTCATCGAAATGCCAGGCTGGCAGGATTCAACCATCGGCGCTCAATCCTATGACGATCTGCCGGACGCAGCCAAAGCGTACCTCAAAAAAATCGAAGCGTTATGCGACGTGCCGATTGATATTATTTCCACTGGCCCGGATCGGAAGGAAACCATCATACTGCGCCACCCGTTCGAGCAGTGACGGGTACGCGGAAAGACGTCATTGACCTGAGTCCGATTAACGTCTTTCCGCCAAATCGTTGCCGGATGCTTGGCTGACGAGGTAAACAAACCCCACGTAAACTGAATGGTCCGCTGTCCAAAGCATTATCCTGCATCGCCCTGTTTCCAGCAGGCTCATATCCAGCCTACACATGGTCAGCTTGCCGTTACAGCAAAACCTCCCCCGATCAGATCAGGTCAGCTTCTCCGCCAAAGCTCCCTGTCTCTTGGCTTGCAATCCTGTTTTATCGCCACCCAGACATGGCGGAGAATCAGGAGATCGCCCACCCTTGGAAAACCACTCCTCTGGCGTCATGGTATGTAGTGCAAGCGCATGAATCGCTTGCCGTATCTCACCGGATAACACTTGATTAACCGCCCGATGGCGTTTGATCAACGGCGAATCCGCAAACTGCTCGCTGACCACCGTCACCTTGAAATGAGATTCGGAGCCTTCCGGCACATTGTGCATATGGCTCTCATTCAACACCTCAAGATGCATTGGCGAGAAAGCTTGCATCAATTTATCAGTGATTTTGACCTGTATTTTCATCGTATGACTGAATATTTGAATGACCAACTGGAGATTATAACGATAACCCATCGGCCCGCCCGTCAATCACCATTATCTTTAAAGCGGTTTCTCGACGATGCTATCTGTGTGTCTAAGGTTCCACTGGCTTCATATGCGGGAACAACAGCACATCCCGTATGGAAGGGGAATCCGTAAACAACATCACCAACCGGTCAATGCCGATGCCTTCGCCAGCGGTTGGCGGCAAGCCATGTTCCAGCGCGCGAATATAGTCTGCATCATAATGCATGGCTTCGTCGTCACCGGCGTCTTTTTCAGCGACTTGCAAACGGAATCTTTCCGCTTGATCTTCCGGGTCATTCAACTCGGAAAAGCCATTCGCAATTTCACGCCCACCAACAAAAAATTCAAACCGGTCCGTCACGAACGGATCATCATCATTGCGCCGAGCTAATGGCGATACCTCGGTGGGATAGGCGGTGATAAAGGTTGGGTTGACGAGTTGATGCTCAACAGTTTTTTCAAAAATCTCAATCTGCACCTTACCCAATCCATAGCTTGGCTTGACTTCAATACCCAGACGCTCAGCGTGCATTGAGGCTTTTGCCAGATCGTCCAGATCGGCAGCTTCAATCGCCGGGTTATAGTGCAGAATGGAGGCCTTCACAGTCATCCGGGCGAATGGCTGGCTGAAATCATAGGTTTCACCCTGATAGCTAATGCGCGTTTCTCCCACCACATCATGCGCGATGCCTTTCAATAAGGCCTCGGTACGATCCATTAAAGTATGATAATCGACATAAGCCTCATAAAATTCAATCATGGTGAATTCGGGATTATGCCGGGTGGACAACCCTTCATTACGGAAGTTACGGTTGATTTCAAACACCTTTTCAAACCCGCCGACTACCAGACGTTTTAAATACAATTCCGGTGCAATCCGTAAATACAACGACATATCCAGCGCATTGTGATGGGTGACGAAAGGCCGCGCCGTGGCACCGCCCGGAATCACTTGCATCATCGGCGTCTCCACTTCGAGGAAACCGGCATCATTAAAATAGCGACGGATGTAATCAATGATTTGCGAACGTAACTGGAAAGCACGGCGTGCCTCTTGATTGACGATTAAATCGACATAACGCTGGCGATAGCGTTGCTCCTGATCCGCCAGGCCATGCCATTTTTCCGGTAGCGGACGTAATGCTTTGGTCAGCAAGTGCGCCTGATCCAGATAAATGTACAAATCGCCTTTGCCGGATTTATGGACCGGGCCTTCCCCGCCGACGATATCACCAATGTCCCAAGTCTTGATTTGCTGCAACAACGCTTGCGGCAAGCATTTTTTGTCCACATAAAACTGAATGCGCCCGGACATGTCCTGAATGACCAAAAATGGGCCACGTTTGGCCATGATACGCCCAGCGACGCTGGCACGTTGATTTAAGGTCTCCAATGCTTCTTTGGTTTGTTCCCCAAAACGATCCTGCAACGCCACCGCCAGAGCGTCCCGGCGGAAATGATTGGGGAACGCTGCGCCTTGTTCGCGTAATTCCGTCAGTTTTTCGCGGCGTTGCGCGATCAATTTGTTTTCGTCTTTTGCTTCAGTCATGGTGAGATATGCCGCTTTACAGTCCACTTTTTAAACTGGCTTCAATAAACAAATCCAGACCGCCATCCAACACCGCTTGGGTATTACCGGTCTCGACATTGGTGCGTAAATCTTTAATGCGCGATGCATCCAGCACATAAGAGCGAATCTGGCTGCCCCAGCCGATATCCGCTTTACTATCCTCCAGCGCCTGGGCGCTTTCACTGCGTTTCTGCATTTCCAGCTCGTACAATTTCGCTTTGAGCTGTTTCATTGCTTGATCTTTGTTTTTGTGTTGCGACCGGTCATTCTGGCATTGAGTGACCGTATTGGTCGGCAGGTGGGTAATACGCACGGCAGATTCAGTCCGGTTGACATGTTGTCCCCCTGCGCCGGATGCACGATACACATCAATGCGCAAATCCGCTGGATTAATGTCGATTTCAACCGAATCATCAATCTCAGGCGCGACGAACACAGCGCTGAATGAGGTATGACGGCGATTGCCTGAATCAAATGGCGATTTACGCACTAATCGATGCACACCCGTTTCCGTGCGCAACCAGCCATAAGCGTATTCGCCAGCGAAGCGCACAGTAGCTGATTTGATGCCAGCCACCTCACCAGGCGACGCCTCCATGAGTTCGGTTTTAAAACCGTGCGCCTCCCCCCAGCGCAGATACATACGCAAAATCATTTCGGCCCAATCCTGCGCTTCAGTACCGCCAGAACCGGCCTGAATATCCAAAAAGGCGTTTTTGTCATCCATTTCGCCGGAAAACATACGGCGAAATTCCAGATCGCTGATGCGGTCCTCATAACCATTCACATCCGTTGCGATGGCTTCCACGGTCTCAGCATCCTGCTCATCAACCGCGATCTCCAGTAAATCCGTGGCATCCATCAATCCGGCGCTCAGCTCATCAATATTCAACACCACAGTTTCCAGAACGGCACGCTCCTTACCTAACGCTTGCGCCCGATCCGGATTATTCCAGACCTCTGGATCTTCGAGTTCCCCCAATACCTCTTCAAGCCGCTCCTGTTTGCTCGAATAGTCAAAGATACCCCCTCAAGGACGCCAAACGCCCTTGCAAATCGGTAATTTTATGTGTGATCGGATTGATCTCTTGCATCGTTAATCTCTCAAGCAAAGAGACCGGATTTTACGTGAGTCGCCGAACCACATGCAAAATACATATACGGCAAGGCCGCCACTCTATACCAGTTTGAATCGCACGCTCTTGATGCTATAGGGTTTATCAGAAGCCGCTTCTTTGAACTCATGACTTCTCAACTAACCACCGGGCAAAAAGTTGCCCGATTGCCCATAAAAATAATCCTTAAGAAACAATCAGTTATTAACAGGCGGGCAAAAACTT
>JAPQLC010000015.1 GCA_030826945.1 Candidatus Thiobius zoothamnicola | reverse complement strand
TGATCGCCGCCGTCAAGGTGGTTTTACCATGATCGACGTGACCGATGGTGCCGACATTCACGTGCGGTTTTGTACGTTCAAATTTTTCCTTGGACATACGCTCTATCTCTCAAATAGCTAAATTTCAGATAACAGACAGGCCTGAACCCGCCTCAAAAACCACCCAATGACAACTGCATTGGCGCATAAAACGCCTCGCAACGCCGAGGCATATGAAAAATTCAAAACTCAATCGGAAGCCCGACGTACGATTTACTCTTAAACCTGGAGCCCAGGAGCAGATTTGAACTGCCGACCTCACCCTTACCAAGGGTGTGCTCTACCAACTGAGCTACCTGGGCGTATTAATTATGTGGAGCGGGTGATGGGAATCGAACCCACATAATCAGCTTGGAAGGCTGAGGTTCTACCATTGAACTACACCCGCAGCAGGCCAACCCTTTCCCTTAAAAATAAACTGGTGGAGGGGGGAGGATTCGAACCTCCGAAGGCGGAGCCGTCAGATTTACAGTCTGATCCCTTTGGCCACTCGGGAACCCCTCCCAAAAGAGGCGGCATTATCGTGGAACTATTAGCCAATGTCAACGCTGCATAAGCCAAAGCTCACAGGTCGTGGAGGAGCCTGCCTCAGGTTACCTCTGCATAGCTTGCGATTTCGTTTGAATATCAACTTTAAGATCAATTTATGGGACTGATTGCGCCTGCGTCGTTTCGTACTGCAGTAAAAAATACCCACTGGCCAACGCATCATGCGTTTGCATGATGCCCAATTGCAGATGATCAATCATTTGATGTAGTGCACTTTGGCTGATTTGCTCAGTATCGGTGGATAAAGCAGTCTGCATCACTTTTCTTAACTGCAACAGTGTCGGTGAATGATTGCCCAAATCCTTCATGCTTGCTTCAATCGAGATCAGACAATGATTCACCGAGCGTGGCGTATAAGGATCTTTTAACAAGAAATTCAGCACATCGCCACGACGCACCCGGATTTGCGCATGTCGCCGGTAACTTTGATACGACGAAAGTGATTTCAACACACTGATCCATTGCAACGTATCCAAAGTACGTGATTCGATTTGGTTTTCGTCGAATAAATCGGTGGAGCGCACATCAATAATCCGCGTGGTCATATCCGCCCGTTCGAGATCACGACCAACGCATAGAAAATGATAAGCCTCGTCACGATACATTTCCCCGCCTACCAGCCCCATCAAGTGTTGCGAACCGCCAATAATATGCCGGAGATATTCATCCCGACTGCGTTTATTAATGCCTTGCTGCACCTCTTCCTTGGCGTATAAATACAGTTCATTGATGGATTCCCATACCGAACGCGGCATGATTTCGCGCACGGTACGACCATTTTCCCGCGCCATCGTCAATGAATTCAAAATTGATCCCGGATTTTCCGCTGAACCAATCAAATAGCGTACGACATTCCGCTCATTCGCTTCCTTGTAAAGCGCATCAAAACTTTCGTGCTGACCGACAATGCCCACCAGACACTCCCAACCAGGCGATACGCCGCGTGGCGTGTCCATCAGCAGTTGCATATTGACCTGCAACAAGCGCGCCGTGTTTTCAGCCCGCTCTACATAACGGGCAAACCAATAAATGGTTTCAGCAACTCGGGATAGCATTATTTTGACCCATCTCCTATATCCACGATCCAGGTATCTTTGGATCCGCCTCCTTGAGAAGAATTGACCACCAACGAACCCTTGCGCATAGCCACCCGGGTCAAACCGCCTGGCGTGATATGGATCTGTCGCCCACTTAAGATAAAAGGGCGCAGATCAACGTGACGCGGCTGAATGCTTTTACCAATGACCGTTGGCACGGTTGACAGGGCCAAAGTCGGCTGGGCAATGTAATTACGCGGGTTGACGCGAATCCGCCGGCCAAAGGCCTCACGTTCAGACTTGGTTGAGCGCGGCCCGATCAACATACCGTACCCACCGGATTCATTAGCCGGCTTCACGACCAGTTCATCCAGGTGTTGAAGCACATACTCACACTCTTCTGGATCCATGCATCGATAAGTCGGAACATTGGGAATCAAGGGTTCTTCGTCAAGATAATAACGAATAATCTCCGGCACATAAGCATAAACCACTTTATCATCCGCTACTCCAGCACCAGGCGCATTCGCCAAACCGACATGACCAGCCTGCCAGGCTCGCATCAGACCAGGCACGCCCAATACGGACTCAGCATTAAACACCTCCGGATCCAGAAACTCATCGTCAATCCGCCGGTAAATCACATCAACCCGCAATGGACCGGAAACCGTTCGCATATAAACGCAATCGTCCTGATCAACAAACAGGTCATTACCCTCAACCAAGCGCGCACCCATCTGTTGCGCCAGATAAGCATGCTCAAAATAAGCGGAATTATAAATACCCGGCGTTAATACGGCGATCACTGGCCGCTCGATTTCCCTGGGCGAAAGCTCAGCCAACGTCTCATATAACTGCGTTGGATAATCGTCAATTGAAAGCGGCGCATAACTCTCAAATAGCTCAGGAAATACCCGCTTGGTGATCAAACGATTTTCCAACATATAAGAGACGCCGGAAGGGACGCGCAGGTTATCCTCTAAAACATAGAGAACGCCATCACTATCACGCACCAGATCAGAGCCGCAAATATGTGCCCAAATCCCTAATGGCGGCTTGATGCCAACACACTGCGATCTGAAGTTTTTGGATTCCCGTAAAATCTCGGCGGGAAACACACCTTCTTTAACGATCTGCTGATCATGGTACAGATCGTCAATGAACCGGTTTAACGCCTGCACCCGTTGCTTCAAACCGGCTTCCGCCTGATCCCATTCACTTTTGGGAATGATCCGCGGCAGTATGTCGAACGGCCAGGCCCGGTCAATCATACCCCCCTGTTCATCGCTATAGACAGTGAAAGTGATGCCCATTTCCTTGATGGCCAGTTCAGCGGCCTGTTGACGCGCCTGCAATTCATCTTCATCCATCTCAGACAGCAACTGCGCCAATTCAGCCGCATGCCCATGCGCCTCGCCTGGCGCACTCAGCATCTCATCGTAAAAATCGCCGCATGAATACGCATTAAGATCAATCATAGCGTTTGACGTAAATCCAGAGTGTAAGGATGAGCCATGTTCATTTCAGCAGACGGCAGATCCACTTCGCCGGTGCTATGCCCATGCGGTGAGAAACGCGCCAGACGGCGTGATTCAGCCGATTGCGCATTCACCGGAAAATCATCTGGATTACGTCCGCCCGGATGCTGTACTTCATAAGAGCAGCCACCCAAGGCCTGTTTTGACCAAGCGTCAATCAGCTCAAAACGCAGCGGCGCATGCACGTTGATCGTTGGATGCAGCGAAGAAACCGGATTCCAGGCTTTGTAGCGGACACCCGCGACAAATTCACCGCGTCGACCAGTGTTGCGTAACGGCACGCGCCGCCCGTTACACGCCAGATAGTGACGCGGCTGGGTCATCCCCTGCACTTTGACCTGTAATCGCTCAACCGAGGAATCGACAAAGCGTGAAGCACCCTGCCCCGTCACTTCTTCGCCTAACACATGCCAGGGTTCAATCGCAAAACGCAATTCAATTTCAATGTCATCAATCTGCACCGTGCCATAACGCGGGAAGCGGAATTCCGTGAATGGATCCAACCAGTCCGCCATGAAGTCATAGCCCCAGCGATTCAAATCAGCAACCACATCCTGCGCATCCCGCGTCACATAATGCGGCAACATGAAACGGTCATGTAATTCGGTTCCCCAAGGTGCCAATGCTTCTTCGTACGGCTGATGCCAGAAATGCCCCACCAAGGTACGCAACAACAAATTCTGCACCAAAGCCATGCGTGCATGTGGCGGCATTTCAAACCCACGGAATTCCAACAGCCCCAGGCGCCCCGTGGGCGAATCCGGCGAATACAATTTATCAATGCAGAATTCAGCCCGGTGGGTATTGCCAGTAACATCCACCAATAAATTGCGCAGCACCCGGTCGATCAGCCAAGGCGCTGGCGTTTCACCTGGCGGCAACTGTTGTAACGCCACGTCCAGCTCATAAAGACTGTCATCACGCCCTTCATCCACTCGCGGGGCCTGTGAAGTCGGACCAATAAACATACCGGAGAACAAATACGATAAAGCCGGATGATTTTGCCAGTAACGCAATAAACTGGCTAACACATGTGGCCGACGCAACAACGGACTGTCCGTCGGGGTGGAGCCGCCCAAGGTGACATGATTACCGCCGCCAGAACCGGTATGGCGGCCATCCAACATAAATTTCTCCGTGCCCAAACGCGCCAGACGCGCTTCCTCATACAAAGCTGAGGTTTGTTGCACAGTCTCCGGCCATGAACCGGTAGGCGGCACGTTGACTTCAATGACGCCAGGATCCGGGGTCACTGATAAACGTCGCAAACGCGGATCGTGTGGTGCCGGATAACCCTCCAACACAACTTTCTGTCCCGTCGCCTGAGCGCTTGATTCAATCGCCCCGAGTAAAGTCAACCAATGATTTAAATCGGCAATCGGCGGTAAGAAAACATGTAACTGCCCATTGCGCGGCTCAACACATAAAGCCGTGCGCACCAGACCACCCTGAGTAACGCTTTCCTCATCTTGAGGCTGAATCGTTTGGGTTGCATCGACGTGATACTGCTCCTGCAATGGGTCACGCGGAGCGAACGGATCCAGCGGACTTACCTGATGGCGCTGATTTTTCTTTTCCCAAGGCAACGAATCCAAAGGCAAACGCAGTCCCATCGGTGAATCACCGGGCAGCAAAAACATGTTGCCCCGACGGAATTCCCAAGGCGAACTTGACCAGCCTTCCTGCACATCATCCCAGGCAAGCGGCAATGTATAGCCAACGACTTGATCCAACCCCTGCTCAAACAAACGCAACAAACGTTTTCTTTCCAGTGTATTCTGCAGGCGGCTATCCAATACGTTGACATTCTCCGGTAAAGTCCCTTCTTTCCAGAGGTAATACAAGGTGTCTTCATAACCGGGCGCAATATGCTGCACGGGCAAACGCAAACGCGCTGCTAGTGATTGAATGAAGGTCAATGCTTCTGTCGCGCCAGATGTGCCAGGCTGATGCGGCTCAGCCAGTAACTGGGGATTGCGCCATACAGGCAGGCCATCCTGCCGCCAATAACAATGCAAAGCCCAACGCGGCAAAGGCTCTCCCGGATACCATTTGCCCTGACCATGCTGCAGCACGCCGCCTGGCGCGAAACGGTTCCATAGGCGGCGCAATAAATCTTCCGCGCGATCCCGCTTATGTTCGCCCAGCGCGGCGGTATTCCATTGCGCGCTGTCCATATCATCAATGGAGACGAAAGTCGGCTCCCCACCCATGGTCAGGCGCACATCATCGGCCTGCATTTTCGCATCCACCTGATCACCCAAACGCAAAATATCTTGCCATTGCTCTTCGGTGTAAGGCTTGGTGACCCGGGGATCTTCACGAACGCGCCTTACCTCATTAACAAAGGCGAACTCAACCTCACATTCATCCGTCGCGCCTTCAATCGGTGCCGCACTGACCGGATCCGGCGCACAAGCCAATGGAATATGCCCTTCGCCAGCAAATAGCCCTGAAGTCGGATCCAGACCAATCCAACCGGCACCCGGCACATAAACCTCAGCCCAGGCATGCAGATCCGTGAAATCCTGTTCCGGCCCGGACGGGCCATCCAACGATGCCATATCCGAGGTAAGCTGCACCAAATAACCAGATACAAAACGCGCTGCCAAACCTAAATGACGTAGAATCTGCACCAGTAACCAAGCACTATCGCGGCAGGAACCTTTTCTCAATTGCAAGGTTTTCTCACAACGCTGAATGCCCGGCTCCATACGGATGTTGTACTCAATGTGCTGGCTGAGGCGAAAATTCAAGTCAACCAAGAAATCCACAATCCGGCGCGGGGTACGATCCACTCCAGACAGCCAATCCTGCAAAAGCTCGCCAGATTCGGTCAGAGCGAAATACGGCTGCAATTCTTTGGTTAATTGGTCAGGATATGGAAAGGGATAATTATCCGCATAATCCTCAACGAAAAAGTCAAATGGATTAATGCTGACCAAGTCAACCACCAAGCCAACATCAACCGTCAACTGGCGGGTTTTTTCAGGAAACACCAAACGCGCCAAATAGTTCCCGAAGGCATCTTGTTGCCAATTGATGAAATGATTTTCCGGCGTGATCTGGAGAGAATAATGATGGCTGGGCGTCCGGCTGTGCGGCGCTGGACGCAAACGCAGTACGTGGGGCGATAACGACACCAGACGATCAAAATGATATTCAGTGCGATGATGCAGAGCTACACGAATTGACATCGACAATCTTCCGTGGGATATGAAAGTAAAGGTTACGAATCAAACAGCAAGAACTGCGCCAGCAGGCGATGAACCTTTAAAACACGGAATGATTAAATCTGATTGAACCAATGCCGCCAAATAACGACACGGCAAAAGATTGCCCCAAGACATCTCGTCACATTCCCTTGTTCAACTCAGCTTCTGACGACTCAGTAGGCCATATACTGAAATGCCATGCCGCTTACATTCTCCGTTTAATGGCTTCAGGATACCTCAAATTGATCTGGCAGTCTGTTGAAAAACGCTTTTAATCCATCAAAATACCTTATCCAAATCCAATCACTATACCCATTCCCTATGTCATCCAACCCAGCCAACAAAGTCGCCTTGATCACTGGCGCAGCCGCCCGTATTGGCGCGGCCATCACCACGGAACTCCATGCAGTCGGCCACCAGGTAGCCATTCATTACCGTCACTCATCTGACACCGCCGAAGCATTATGCGCGCAACTCAATACTATCCGGGCAAATTCAGCTTTTACTTATCAAGCGGATTTGTCCGCGCGCAATGCAGGTGAACAACTGGTGCGTGAAGTGCTTGAAAAACAGAAACGTTTGGATGTTTTAATCAATAACGCATCAAGCTACTACCCCACTCCAATCCAAACAGCCACTCAGGATGATTGGGATGATCTGTTCGCCAGTAATGCGCGCGCGCCTTTCTTCATCGCCCAAGCCGCCGCCCCAGCACTGCGGGAGAACCGGGGCTGTATCGTGAATCTGGTCGATATTTATGCCGACAGACCCAATAAACAACACCCGATTTATTGCATGGCCAAGGCGGCGAACGCCATGATGGTCAAATCACTCGCTCAGGATCTGGCCCCGCATATCCGCGTGAATGGCGTCTCTCCCGGTGCCGCTCTCTGGCCAGCGAATAGTGATGCAGATGCGGCACGCCAACAGGTTTTGCAACGGATCCCGATGGGTCGTCCGGCTGGTGCTGAACAAATCGCCGCTGCGGTCATGTTCATGGTGACCGGCTCGGATTATGTGACTGGCCAGATACTGGCGGTGGATGGCGGACGCAGTGTTCAACAATAAAAATTCATTCGGATTCCCTTCAGCCATCCTTTATCATAGCCGCCCTTCCGTAAGGCAGAACCGCCTTGTACTTGCTGACAAATAACCGAGACCAATTTATGCTGAAAACCACTGTTATTGGACTAGGTGCCATGGGCGCTGGCATGGCTGGCAATTTACACCGTTCAGGCATGCTGGCGGCAGCCTGGAACCGTACACGCGCGCGCGGCGAGGAAGCAGCACAATGCCATGGGTTCACGCTATCAACCACGCTTGCCTCTGCCGCTCAATGCGCCGACCTGGTGATCACCTCTGTCTCTGCGGATCAGGATTTACTGGATGTTGTTGCCCAACTCGCCCAGGCGATGCAAGCAGGCGATATCGTTCTGGACACTTCCACCACCAGTATGGAGACAGCACAGCAAGCCGCAGATTTGTTAGCGGCGCATGGCATTCATTTTCTCGATGGCCCGGTATCCGGCGGCAAGGAAGGCGCGGAGAAAGGCAAGATGGTGATGATGGTCGGCGGTAATGAAAAGATACTGCAACACATCATGCCTGCGCTGGATGTCATCACCCGCAAAGTCATGCATATGGGATCCATCGGCAGCGGACAAGCAACCAAAGCCGTCAACCAAATCATGGTGGCAGGCATCAATCAGGCCGTGACTGAAGCCATGGCCTTCGGCCAACACACCGGCCTGGATATGCATAAAGTGGTGGATGTGCTCAGTGACGGTGCCGCTGGCAACTGGTTTCTACAACATCGCGGCCTGACCATGTGCCAGGATACTTTTGATCCTGGCTTCAAAGTTGCGTTGCATAAAAAAGACTTGCATATCTGCCAGCAAATGCTCACGGATAAGGATATTCGCCTGCCAGTGGTTGAAATGACTCTGGTGCATTATGACCGCTTACTGGAATCCGGCTATGGCGATGAGGATATATCCGCTCTGTTCCGCCTGAAAAAAACATTATTCCAATAATCCAACATGCAGGATCTTAACCCGCGCCAGCGCGAAGCCGTGCGCTATCTGGATGGTCCCAGCCTGGTACTGGCTGGTGCCGGGTCAGGCAAAACGCGCGTCATCACCGCCAAAATCGCACATCTGATTCAACATGCCAACCTGACACCACGGCATATTTATGCCGTCACGTTCACCAATAAAACCGCCCGTGAGATGAAAACGCGGATCAGCAAATTACTGGTGGGCGGCGAAGCGCGTGGATTGAACGTGTCCACTTTCCATACTCTGGGTCTGCATATGCTGCGCCGCGAACATCAGGCCGCCGGATTGCGGAACGGCTTCACGATTTTCGACGAACAGGATGTGGAGCAGCTACTCAAAGAACTCAGTAAAAAAAACGATATCGACAAGGAAGCACTGCAACAAGCGCGCTGGCGCATATCCCAATGGAAAAACAACCTGATCAACCCCCAAACCGCCATACAACAAGCCGAAGATGACCGAGAAGCTTTTCATGGCGCGCTCTATCAAGCTTACTCGAATGCACTGCATGCTTATAACACCGTGGATTTTGACGACCTGATTCTGCGTCCGGTTGAATTACTCAAACAAAACCCTGAGTTGCGAGAGCGCTGGCAAAACCAAGTGCGCCACTTATTGGTGGACGAATATCAGGACACCAATGGCGCGCAATATGAATTCGTACAACATCTGGTCGGCACGCAAGCCCGCTTCACCGTAGTCGGCGATGATGACCAGTCGATTTATGCCTGGCGCGGCGCTCAACCGGAAAATCTGGCGCGTCTGGCAGACGATTATCCTCATTTAAAACTCATCAAACTGGAGCAGAATTATCGCTCGACCGGCCATATCCTGAATGCGGCTAACCAACTCATCGCCAACAACCCACATGTCTTTGAGAAAAAACTCTGGTGCGAACTCGGCCTGGGCGATCCACTTAAAGTCATCGCCTGCCGGGATGAAGAAGACGAAGCTGAACGGGTGATCAGCGAACTGATCCAATCCCGTTTCCGCAGCCGCCATGATTACCGGGACTACGCCATCCTGTACCGCAGTAACCACCAGGCGCGTCCTTTTGAAAAAGCCTTACGGGTGCATAACATTCCCTACTTCGTCAGCGGCGGCGTCGCTTTTTTCTCGCGCACCGAAGTCAAAGACATCATGAGTTACCTCCGCCTGATCACCAACACGGATGATGATGCCGCCTTATTGCGCGTCATCAATACGCCAAGGCGGGAAATCGGCCCAAGTGCGTTGGAAAAACTGGCACATTACGCCGCCTCCCGGGACAAACCTTTATTTGATGTATTGGACGAATTCGGGCTGGAACAAACCCTCACCGGCAAACCATTAAAACGGCTGCGCGAATTTCACGCCTGGCTGATTGACATGCAACGCCTGGCCGAACACGCTTTGCCCAGCGAAGTCATCGACCGCTTGTTGAATGACATCCAATATCAGGAATGGCTGGAGCAAAGTAGCACCAACGACAAAGCGGCCAAACGACGCTGGTCAAATGTCAACGATCTGGTGGAATGGTTGACACATTTGCAAACCGAAGAACAAAAAGGCGAATCCTTAAGCGACATTGTGTCCCATCTCGCGCTAATGGATATTCTGGAGCGCCAGGATGACGAACAGAACAATGACCGGGTCACCCTGATGACCCTGCACGCCGCCAAAGGACTGGAATTTCCCCATGTTTTCTTAACCGGGGTCGAAGAAGGCCTGCTCCCACACCAAAACAGTATTGATGAAGAAAATATTGAAGAAGAACGTCGCTTGGCGTATGTTGGCCTGACCCGGGCGCAACGCCAACTGACCATCAGCTATGCGGAGAAACGGCGGCGCGGCGGCGAAAAAGTTACCTGCGAACCCAGCCGCTTTCTACACGAACTCCCGCAAGACATCCTGCAATGGGAAGGGCGCCATATCGAAACCACCCGGGAAGAGCAATTGCAACGGGGCAAAGAAAAATTAGCCGGGCTGCGCGCCATGCTGGCTGACACAGAATAAATTTTGGAGGGTAGCAAAATGCCACTTAAGCCGACAATCGGAGTCACTTACCGGGATGATGGCCGGGGCAAAGCGCATCAAAGCGATCTTGCGTTAGTTCGTCAAGCAAACCCAACCGCAACCGTGGTTTCTGTCAGGCGACCCACAGATGTCAAACACCTCGACGCACTATTCGTACCAGGTGGCCCACATGATCACCCGGACGCCGTTGCCAGTCACAACGATCCGGTAAATACGCATGCAAGAGGTCGAGGTGCGCCCAGACGACCAGGTGGCGCAGACCGTACCGCTGAAGTCAATGCACGGCATACCATGGAAAGTACATCCATAAATTCGGCACTGGATCGAAATATGCCGGTATTGGCTGTCTGTGGCGGCAGTTGGCGATTGGCATCCTGTCTTGGTGGACAAGTTCGCGCGCTCAGTGAACAATCTGCGCATCTGCATGCCGGTAGTATGCAAGCAGTCACCCAACACCGCCATGATGTCACCGTAGGTGGCGATACTAAACTGGCGCAAATACTGAGATCCCCCAAAGGTTCCGACCCGTTTGCCAAACCACCCACCAAGGGCGCCGCAGCAGATATTCCCATGTCGGTCAATAGCGTCCATTGGGAAAGCTCGCATTTCGCAGGACAAGCAACCCCTGTGCAAATCACCGCGAAAGGGCCGGATGGCAGCGACGGAGAATGGCGAGCACCCACTCACCCTGGCGCAGATACCGTCGTTGAAGCTTATGCCAGCACCAATCATCATTACGTACACGGCATTCAGTGGCACCCCGAATACGCCATGAACCATCAGCTTGATGGGACTCCATCAGGCTTGACGGAATTGGATGCCACACAACCTGAAATTGTCGAAGGCTCGCAAGAAAAAAGTGGTCGAATCATGTCCTCACTCGGCGATGCCGCACTGACATCCAAAGCGGCGCGGATCATACAACGCAACTTCCGCAATAGGAAAACCAAACAAATCATCGCTCAAAAAGCTGCCACTCGCCGAGGCAACCGTTAATTCTCTTTTAGTAGCGGCACTATTCAAAAACACAAGCACGACCAACCGACTTCATCAGGCCACCAAGTGATTCAACTTTTGCAGGATGCGCTACAGATCCACTTGACGCGATCACAACCCATCAATGCCTTGGCGACAGAAATTTTAAGCACTGATGAACAAAAAAAAGCAGCGGCTTTTCTGTTTGAAGCCGATCGCCAACTTTATGCCACAGCCCATGTATTTTTACGCCAAACACTCAGTCGCTACGCTCAAATCGCGCCGCGCGACTGGCGCTTCCATGTCAACCAATACGGTAAACCTGAAATCGTCAATGACGGGTGCCAGGCAATCCAATTCAACCTGTCGCATACCCAAGGCCTGATCGCTGTCGCATTAACCCTGAACCAACCTGTGGGCGTGGATATCGAACAAGGCGATCGTTCGCTACGTGATCTCGCCGCCTTAAGCCGCCATGTGTTTGCGCAACAAGAGGCGGCGGATGTGCTATCCGGCGATGATCCTGAAACACAACGCCATAAATTCTTCACCTATTGGACGCTGAAGGAAGCCTATATCAAAGCCCGGGGCATGGGCATGTCACTGCCACTGAAGAAGTTCCGCTTCATCCGCGACCAAGCTGCGCCTGAACGATGGACGCTGATATGCGACCCTGAGATACAAGACCATGGCGACCAATGGCTATGTCATGCCAAACCATTAAGCGAGCATTATTTCCTTGCCTATGTGACCAGAACCGGCATTAGCCTAGAAAAAATTCAACTGCATATGGCGGATAACCAATATCAACTACCCTTCAAAGCAAACTCTGCCGTTTAACAGCATCACCTAAACCGCATTTTTCAACATCAAATTTTTGATATGTCCAATCGCCTTGGTCGGGTTCAGCCCTTTTGGACAGGCTTCGACGCAATTCATAATGGTGTGGCAACGAAATAATTTGTACGGCCCTTCAAGTTGATCCAGGCGCTCTTCGGTCGCCTGATCGCGGCTGTCAGCCAGAAAACGCCAGGATGACAACAAAGCCTGCGGGCCGAGAAATTTATCCGGGTTCCACCAGAAGGAGGGACAGGAAGTCGAGCAGCAGCCGCACAAGATACATTCATACAAGCCATCCAGTTGGTCGCGTTCCTCCGGGCTTTGCAATATTTCCTGCTCCGGCATGGTTTCTTCGCGCACCAGCCAGGGATCAACTGCCTTGTATTGCTGGTAAAACTGGGTCATATCCACTACCAGATCACGGATGATCGGGCGACCAGGGAAAGGTCGCACTTCAACCGGTTCCTTGAGTTCGCTGACCGGCGTGATACAGGCCAGGCAGTTGCTGCCGTTCACATTCACGCCATCCGATCCGCATACGCCCTCACCACACGAATGGCGGAAGGCGAAGCTTTCATCCTGGCGTTTGATTTCCAGCAGGGCGTCGCGCAGCATCATGCCGCGCGGCGTCTCCACCTCATATGCTTGCATACGTGGTGCTTGGTCGGTTTCCGGGTTGTATCGGGAGATAAGGAATTTCATGTTGGTACCTTTTTAAAACACATGACTAAGCAGGTTGAACTCTTAGTTTGACGCCCAGCGCCCGACAAACCCTGGACACGGTGTCAAATCGAGGGGCGCTGCCTGTGCGTAATGCTTTATACAGTGCTTCACGTGAAAGTCCGGCACTGCGTGCGATTTCACTCATGCCACGCGCGCGCGCCACCACACCCAGCGCATGCGCCAGCTCAGCTGCATCACCTTCTTCAATCACTAAATTGATATAGTCGGCAATGTCAGCTTCGTTATGCAGATGTTCAGCCGGGTCAAAATCGGCCAAGTCTTGAATAGGGGTTGTATCAATCATGGTTTAATTCTCCAGGGTGGCGGCCAGGGCTTGTGCTTTGGCGATATCAGACGATTGGCCTGATTTGTTGCCGCCGCCCAACATCACAATCAAATAGTCATTATGCTGAACATAGTACATACGCCAGCCTGGACCAAAGTGCTCGCGCATTTCATACACACCCTCACCAACCAGTTTGATATCACCCAGATTACCCTGCTCAGCTTTTTCCAGGCGACGAATCAGGCGCAAGCGTGTCATACGGTCTTTCAATCCATCAAGCCAAACGGCAAAGGCATCAGTACGTTTGATTCGATACATATTGTTATTGTAGTCAATCGATTACGTCTATACCATCAACATAGCAACAATAACCTTGATTTATACAAACCGTATCGTTCGCATAATCATCCGTAACGGAGTCAATACACTCTCGGCTTGGGCGGAAAACTTTCCACACTCAACGGTTTGGTGGTGACCGGCTTGTAGCTCGTAGGATGGGTAGAGGCGCGTATATCCATTTTATTTTATCTATTAATTTTTTCCGCGCCGAAACCCATCAATAATTTGTCGATGCCGTGTGATGGATTTTGGCACAGTAAAGCGCATACGAAAATGCAGGCATTGGTTAATGCGCCTCTACACATCCTACGGCATTTCAACTAACAAAATAGTTTGAGTAGGTTGTAATTTTCTATGTTTGATTTTTCTCAAAATTTTTGAACAGTTAACTCAAGTGATGCAACTCGTACTCACCGTATCTATGGCACAGCAACTTACTGAAGTGTTGTCATGCATTAACTTGAGACCACACTTCATTTTCAGATGGGGCATGAACTTTATGCTTTATTTGTACTCTACCCCCAGAAAAAACTAAATCAGCCCACTTAATAATATCTTTAACTGGTTGCTTAGCCCAACCAGTTGACTCTAAGAAGAGTCTAAGCTCATTACTTTTAGCCGATAACCCGTGTTTATGTAGTACTTTGAGTGTAATTTTAACTCTATCTTCGTCAGTTGGGTGTAAACCACTCTTATTGCATGTATCCGCAAGATATTCAATGGCACTTATGATTAACCTATCCATTGTTGTTCCTCATATTAATAAATTCCATAAATCTTATCAGAAATTGAAATATCGTGTTAGGTATCTGAGTTTTTCTTAATTTAAGGAAAACCTTTTGTCTAAAGGTCAACAATACTTTATTAGCTCTTTAATCCCTTCATTGGATTGTATGGTTTATCAGCTTGGACTCTAAGTTTCTTTATTTAAGACATCATGCATAGTTGAGTTGGTAAGGCTGAACCTTTAAGTTCGATTTATTTTGGCGGGAACCCCAAAGATCATAAGCATTTTGCAGACGAAGCCAATGATCTGCTGATGGTTTTTTAAATACCAACTCCAGACGTACTGCCATTTCAGGAGTAATTGCACCTCTGCCGTTTAAAATTTTAGACAATGTTTTACGGCTTACATTGAGATGCGCAGAGACATCGGTGATGGTAAGGTCTAATGGTTCAATTACTAACTCTTTTAGAATTTCACCTGGGTGGGCTGGGTTATACATGTTCATTAGTGATAATCCTCGTAATTAACTCTTTCTGCGTTTTCCCTTTCAAATCTAAATGTCACTCTCCAGTTGCCGCTAACAGCCACAGCCCAAATATTTTTACGGTTACCTTTTAGTTCATGAAGCTTTAAACCCGGTAAGTCCATATCCTTTGGGCTTTCGGATTGATCCAGGTTTGTAAGAATTAGCTTTAATCGCTGGGCATGTTTGGCTTGAATGCCTGAAGTACTACCACATCGGTAAAATTTGCCGAGTCCTTTATGAAGAAAACTGGAGATCATGGCATGACTGTAACCTTCCAGGTTTCGTTGTCAATATTTTAGGCCATGTAATTCATCACCAAGCCATTCACCGTAGCTCAATACACCCTCGGCTTGGGCGGGAATGTTTCCACGCTCAATGGTTTGGTGGTGACCGGCTTGTAGTCCATCCGGTCTCCTTGCAGAAAATACAAACTGTGCTTCATCCAGTGTTCGTCATCGCGTTCCGGGTAATCCGGTCTGGAATGCGCGCCCCGGCTTTCCTGGCGTTTTAGTGCGGAGACGGCGATGGAAATGCCGGAATCAAACAGATTTTCCAGTTCGAGCGCTTCAATCCGTGCGGTATTGAATACCTTGGAATGATCATCCAGGCGCACTTCGGGCAGCTTTTCACGTAGCTCAATCAGCTTTTCCACACCCTCTTGCATGATGTCTTCGGTGCGGAACACACCGGCATGATCTTCCATCGTCTTGCGGAATTCATCACGCAGTTCGCGCACTGACAGCCCTTCGCCTTGTTGATCCCAGCGGGTTAATCTGGCCATCGCCTGCTCCACGCTGGCTTCGTTCATCGGGCGGTGATGCTGTTCGATATTTTGCAGCACATCCAGCCCGGCGGCGCGGCCAAACACCAGGATATCCAGCAATGAATTACCGCCCAGTCGGTTTGCGCCGTGCACTGAGACGCAGGCGCATTCGCCCGCTGCATACAGACCGGGCACGATATCTTCGCCGCTGCCCGCCGGGGTCAGCACCCGACCCAGCCGGTCGGTCGGGATGCCCCCCATCAAATAGTGTGCGGTTGGGAATACCGGCAGGGGTTCGACCGCCGCATCGACCCCGGCAAATATTTTGCCGCTTTCACGGATACCGGGCAGGCGCTTGCTGACAATCCCCTCGCCCAGGTGATCAACCTTCAACATCACATGATCACCCTGCGGGCCACAGCCCCTGCCTTCCTTGACTTCGGTCACAATCGCGCGCGAGACCACATCGCGGCTGGCCAGGTCTTTCGCATTCGGCGCATAGCGTTCCATGAAGCGCTCGCCATCTTTGTTGATAAGATAGCCGCCTTCGCCGCGTACGCCTTCGGTGATCAACATGCCTTTGCCTGCGATGCCAGTTGGGTGGAATTGGAAAAATTCCATGTCCATCAGCGGGACACCAGCACGCAGCGCCAGCGCCAGCCCATCACCGGTATTGATGTGCGCATTCGAGGTGGTGCGGAATACCTGCCCGCACCCACCGGTCGCCAACACGGTGGTTTTGGCTTCAATTAATAGCGGCTCTCCGGTTTCGATCTCCAGCACCAATGCACCCAGAATGGCGCCTTCATCGTCACGGATTAATTCGACCGCAAAAAATTCATCGAAGAAATGAGTGCGCGCGCGTAAATTTTGTTGGTACAGCGCGTGCAGAATCGCATGACCGGTGCGATCCGCTGCTGCGCAGGTGCGTGCGGCCTGTGCGCCGCCGAAATTCTGGCTTTGCCCACCGAATGCGCGCTGATAGATTTTGCCGTCATCCAGGCGTGAGAAGGGCACACCATTGTGCTCCAGTTCGTACACGGTTGGGATGGCCTCGCGGCACATGTATTCAATCGCGTCCTGATCGCCCAGGTAGTCTGAGCCTTTGACCGTATCGAACATGTGCCAGTGCCAGTTGTCCGGCAACACATTCGCCAGCGCCGCATTCACCCCGCCTTGAGCGGCGACCGTGTGTGAGCGCGTCGGGAATACCTTGGAGACCACCGCCACGCGCAGGTCGGTATTAGCGAATTGCACCGCCGCATTCAGCCCAGCGCCGCCTGCGCCGATAATCAGCGCATCAAATCGTCTTTTCGCCAATGCCATCAGACCACTCCCAATAGTATGAGCGCCTGAGCCGCCCACAGGCCGTAAATTAATAGTGCCAAGCCGACTAAGGTTAACAGGGTCACGCGCACTGCAATCGGTTTGACGTAATCGATCAATACATCCCGGATGCCGACCCAGGCGTGTAACAGAACCGCCACAATCATCACCAGGCTGGCGATGCCCATCAGCGGGTTGGCGAACCAGGCGCGCCATGCGGCATAATCCTGCGGCGCAGTGAGCAGCAGCGCGAATAGCAGGTAAAGGGTGAACAGGCCGATATAAATTGCCGTGATGCGCTGGAGCGCCCAGGCTTTCAATCCAGATGCTTTGCGACTCACAACAGCCCCCAGGTTATCAGTAGCGCCAGCACCGGTGCTGCGGCGGTTACCGCCAGCGCGGTTTGCCGGGCGATGGTTTTCTCCACGCCGCAATCGACATCAATCAACAGATAGCGGATACCCGCGAGCAAATGGTGCATCAGCGACCAGATCAAACCGAACAGGATCAAGGCGCCGAAAAAGGAGTGCAGGGTTGCGCTTGCCGTCGCATAGCCGGTGGCGTTTTGTAATGACTGGACAAACAGGTAAATAAAGAAAGGCAAAATCAAAAATAGATATACGCCGGTTGCACGGTGTAATATCGACATGATGCCACCAATCGGCAGCTTGATTTTGCTTAAATCAAGATGGACGGGTCGATTTGATTGGATGTGCATGAAAATCCTCGGCTTTTGCGATTGCGCCAATGATAGCCAAATTACGCTGGACATGGTCTGAGGTTTCCATCATTTGTTTCAATGCAACCCAGTTCGGCCCGCCAAACACGCACGAAAACGGAATGGCCGGGAGAATCCAGGCAATTTCGAGTTTAACGAAGGCTCATACACACACTCGACTTCCTAAACAAGATATGCGATGATCAGGCTATCACGGATGTCTATGTCATTCATATTTTGAATAGTCGCTTAGCAAATCAACACGCACTGATCGCTTCCCCATAAATCATGCGGCAGCGGAAGTTTTGATTGCTTTAAATGTATTTCAGGATTTGCATTGACAATGACGAGAAATTTATCACCGCAATAAAAACATTACGAATCATGGATGATGAGCACTTCAATGAAGTTCGACTGCTGTTCAAACGAAAGCGCTTAAAACATGGCTATATCGTAGTTTGTGATTCTCTGGAAGCGGTACTTACTTGAAGAGACCAATGATAGTTAAAGTATTGATTATTGATGATCATGAGCTAGTGCGTGCTGGCATACGTTTGATTCTGCACGATATCGAACCCACCATAAAACTTTTTGAGGCCGCAAGCGTCGCTCAGGGAATGCTCGAAATTCAACGAGAACCAACGCTGGATGCAGTTATCATGGGCCTCGCTCTGCAAAAAGAGAATAGCTTGTCGTCTTTAAAACAAATAAACCATATGGCGGATTGCCAGCTAGTGGTGATATCCCCCGATAAAGACCAAGCCATCATCGAACGCGCCATACCCAATAGCGCGATCACTTTTATCCCGAAATCCAGCGAAGCCTCTTTTATCCATCGCCAATTAAAAACAGTAGTTGATCGATGTATTGATCAGCTCAAAAGTAACCCCAGGCCAGATGTCAAATCAACGGCAAAATATCGCCATATGGGCGGATACGTGCCTCGTGTTGAATTAACAGAGGACATGATTGATATCATCAATAACCTGACTCGCCGGCAAAAGGAAGTGTTGGAACTGCTTGCAGCCGGTAAAACCAACAAGCAGATTTGCGCGACACTAGGCCTCTCTGACGGCACAGTAAAAAATCATGTAACCGCTATCCTGTCGATGTTTGGCGTCAACCGGCGAACCAAAGCTGCTTTATTGGCGCGTGAATATGAAAGCAAACGGGCATAAAATTTAACCACTTTCCGACAGGCCATTTGAAACCAAGGCTAATGGTCTTTCAAACTGGTCTGTAAAATGAGTTAAAGTCCCTTTGGTAGCAACGTGGTAGATCAATTGAGACTGTCAGGATGCACCACCGCTTTCTGTACCTGTCAGTTTCATGTCTCACCTATACCTTTCTGCGGCGCATAAATCTTCCGGCAAAACCACACTCAGTATTGGCTTATGCGCGGCTCTGGTCGCCAAAGGCGAACAAGTACAGCCGTTTAAAAAAGGCCCTGACTACATTGACCCCCTTTGGTTAACCGAAGCGGCAGGGCAAGATTGCCATAACCTGGATTTCCATACCATGGAGCCGGATGAGATCAACGCCCTATTCGCCGCTGCCATGCATAGTGCCTCCATCGGACTGATTGAAGGCAACAAAGGTCTTTTTGACGGCCTGGATCTTAATGGTGCCAACAGTAACGCCGCACTTGCCGCCCAATTGGGCAGCCCAGTGATTTTGGTATTGGATACACAAGGGATGACGCGCGGCGTGGCGCCACTGATTCTGGGCTACCAAGCATTCGATAACAATATCCAGATCGCCGGCGTTATCTTAAATAAGGTGGGCGGCCCTCGACATGAGCATAAATTACGTCAAGCTGTTGAATACTATACGGATGTTCCTGTGCTAGGTGCTGTGCAACGTTCTCATGATATGCATATCAGCGAACGACATTTAGGATTAGTGCCCAGTAACGAAACCAAAGACTGTCAACAACGCATTCGCCAGATAGGCCAGCAAGTCGCCCAGCAAGTGGATATCGCCAAACTTGTCGATATTGCGCAAACAGCCAAACCTCCGCAACACTACATAGAAAGCCGCCAAACCCAAGCATCTGACTATCAAGTCACCATTGCATACGCTAAAGACTCCGCATTCGGTTTTTACTACGCCAGTGACCTTTCAGCATTACAACAATCGGGCGCAAAATTAATACCATTCAGCCCATTACACGACAAAACACTTCCTCAAGCAGATGCCCTATTTCTTGGCGGCGGCTTTCCTGAGACTCACCTTGACCAACTCACTCAAAATACCGCCATCGCCCAACAAATCAGAAAATTCATTGATCAAGGCAATCCAGCCTATGCGGAATGCGGCGGCCTGATGTATCTCTGCCGCAACTTGAGCTGGCGCACAAAGACAGAATCCTTAAGGGAAGGTAAAATGCTGGGCATTATCCCGGCTGATGTCACCATGTATGAGCGTCCACAAGGCCGGGGTTATGTGCAACTGCGCGAAACCAGCGTACACCCTTGGCCCAGCGGTGACTTAATCGCCGCACACGAATTTCACTATTCAGCCCTATGCAATATCGGTGAAGGAATACGTTTTGCTTATCAGGTAATGCGTGGTCGAGGTATTGACGGCCAATATGACGGCATCCGCTATAAAAATTTATTGGCCGGGTATGCCCATCTCAGGCACACGCGCCGTAACCCTTGGGCACAACGTTTCGTGCAGTTTATACACCAACAATCATGTAAGAAATAAGGGATCAAGATGTTTAAAGTAACCGCAGCAGCAGCCAACCAAGTACGTCAGGCGGCCCAACAAAGTGGAGCCGAAGGCATGGCGTTACGATTAGCGGCGCACAAACAGCCCGATGGCTCTTTTGATTATCGGATGGGTTTTGATGAAATCACGGAGGAGGATATCCGCTTCAACACGGAAAGCATTGAAATCATCATGGCCCCCGAATATGCGCCTTTACTGGATCACACAACACTGGATTTCGCCCAGTTGGAATCTGGCGAATCCGAATTCATCTTCATTAACCCGGAAGATGCGAATTATTCCCCAGCCGCCGCACATTAATCCCTATCATGGCATTATCGCCTGAAGACACCCTACGCTTGAATGTGTTGCTCGCCAATCAACCTCAAGCGATTCGGATTGATCAATCCCGGATGGTTGTACATGCCCTATCAGCGCAAGGCGAAGCAAAAATTGTGCTTAAACCGAATTGCTCTGACGAACAATATATCAAACAGATCAAAGAACTCCTATCCGGACATATTCTGGGTTCGCCTGGCGGTTATCCTGTTTATTTGCAACGTTGGACCCGTATGGGGCAGATGAGAGATGACAGTCTGGAACAACTTTTGCTGCTCGGGGAGCCAGAAGCAGTCGTCGCAGCCGTCTGCGCACCAGGGTTAACTGAAGAACTGGCCAGACGCGCTTGGTGGGCCATGGAGGATGCTGAGAATGCGCGTCAGATGCTACATAAAACGGCGATTTGTCAAAGCGGCATGGGGAAAGTGCTGGCGAACTACTTGGTAGAACACTTACCTTTTGAAACCGAATCAGACAAACAAATCGAGACCATTCGACTCATATTACAACCAGGACTTATTGACGAACACACCTGTACGAATTTATGGCATAGAGCAGCACGAAAACCTATCTTCTATGTTGGCTTTATCGCTGCCCGACCCGATCAAATTCCCAGCCAGGCTCAAGCACACCCTATTTATGCACAATGCGTGGATCACTTAGAATCACTGGCCGATGCCGGTAACCTCATGGCAGAATTACTTCGCAAAATATTTTCCCCAACTGGCCAGGCTTATTTACAAACCTTATTGAAAATCCTTCATAAACCTTCTGATCAATATGTGGTGAATGCCACACTAGACCAAATAGCCCTGCATTTCTCTCCCCTGCGCCATGTGCCTGCCGATGACACGCTGGATGAATTAATTCAAGAAGCCACTGAATGGATTAAAACCTCAAACGATGCCCAAACGATATTAGAACTCCGCACAGACTTAACTGATGCGATTCTGGCTTGCCGGGTACTATCAGGCATGAGCTATGGCGTAGTACGCCCGATACTGAAAGACACAACGGCGATAGGCAGCCTAATGCGTAAAAAACTCTCGCCAATCATGGAAGGATTGCATCTGCAATTAGCCCACCTAACCCCCTTATAACAAACCCCTCCAACACGCCACTCATCAGCTCGTTTGAATTGGTTCAACCAAGCCCTTGGGTAAGGCAAAAACGACGGTTTCTGACCGACCACTGCTCTCGTGGATCGAGTCCGCTCCCCAATCCGTTAATTGGCCAAGAACATTTCTAACCAATTTCTCAGGAGCTGACGCGCCTGCGGTGACCCCAACTGTTCCAGCCGCTTGCAGCCAACTCTGGTCTATATCCTCAGGCCCGTCAATCAAATAAGCGGGAATCCCTTGCTTCTCAGCAATTTCCTTCAAACGGTTTGAATTTGAGCTATTGGTCGAACCCACCACCAGAACCAAATCACATTGCTCCGACAAACGCTTCACCGCATCCTGACGATTTTGCGTAGCGTAACAAATATCATCTTTACGCGGCCCCTGAATACTCGGGAAACGCTCCCGCAATGCATCAATGACTTGCATCGTATCATCCATTGACAAAGTGGTTTGAGTGACAAACGCCAAGTTCTCTGGATGATTAACTTCCAACCCAACCACATCCTGTGGGCTTTCCACCAAATAAATATCGCCTTGAAAGGGCTGAGCAGCATACTGACCCATTGTGCCCTCAACCTCGGGATGTCCCTTATGACCAATTAAAATGACCTCTCTCTGCGCTTTGCAGTGACGCATGACCTCCATATGTACTTTGGTAACTAAAGGGCAAGTTGCATCAAATATCTGTAAGTCACGCTGCTCAGCGGCTTCACGGACGGCGCGCGATACCCCATGAGCGCTGAAAATGACCGTGTTTCCATCCGGTATTTGACTCAGTTCATCGACAAAAACAGCGCCACGTTGACGCAAACCATCCACCACAAACCGGTTATGCACCACTTCATGACGCACATAGATGGGAGCGCCAAATATCGCTAAAGCACGTTCCACAATCTCAATCGCACGATCAACACCGGCGCAGAAGCCGCGTGGGTTAGCAAGTATCACTTTCATAAGGCGGGAATATATGGATGGCGGACCATCAAAAATTTAATCACGAACAAGAATTATAAGATAAGTACATGTTACGGCATATACTGAGCATGAGCCGCTCCGGGATTATTTGTCACTTAAGGCAACAACCCAAAGAAATAACCCCGCTTCTTCCCCTGAGAAACCCTATCAGTTTTGCGCTCGTCGTAATCGGCAGGGAGTCAAGATTGAATTGAAATAGGATTGGCTGGGATTTCTCCAGGAAACTTATTCTGCGTGAAACAGTATGGATGGTTAAAATGCACCGGCAAAAGCCTTAACGGTGTGGCAAAGGCTATAACGGATCTTGATAAGCTCTGGATGAGTCATGCAGGATCACAACCAAGGTATGTACAGGTGCAAAAAAAGGACACGACAACACCGGATTTTGAAACGGCGCAAACTGAGCTTGAAACCCTTATTGAGCGCATGGAGTCCGGTGAAATGACATTGGAAGCAGCATTACAGGATTTTGAGCGCGGCGTGAGACTTATCCGCCAATGTCAGGAAGCCTTAAACCAAGCTGAACAAAAGGTTGCAGTCCTTATGCAGAATACGCCGGATGCGGAACTGGAGCCATTTGACCGTGAAAACTGATTGTAATTTACCTCTCTACCTGGAAGATTGTCGCCAGCGGGTTGAATCCGCCTTGGACCAATACCTCCCACAATCCCAATACTCCCCTCAATGTCTTCATGAAGCCATGCGCTACGCCGTGCTGGGAGAAGGCAAACGCATCCGTCCTATGTTGGTGTATGCCGCAGGCGAGGCCTTGGGCACCAAAGATAAGCAGTTAGATATTCCCGCTTGTGCAGTTGAATTGATACACGCTTATTCTCTGGCGCATGACGACTTACCAGCGATGGACGATGATGCGCTGCGCCGGGGGCGTCCAACCTGTCATACCGCCTTTGATGAAGCAACCGCGATCCTCGCAGGCGATGCATTGCAAACGCTGGCATTTCACCTGTTGGCGCACGCCCCAAACATGCAGTTGGATGCTGCGGTACGGCTGCAAATGATCGATGAATTGGCGTCAGCAAGCGGTTCGCGCGGCATGGCGGGTGGACAGGCATTGGACATTGATGCCACGGGCAGGGAAATTGATCTCGCCCAACTGGAAAACATGCATATCCATAAAACTGGCGCTTTGATCAAAGCCAGTGTCCGTCTGGGCATGTTATGCGCCAAAAACGTTGATGCATCCTATTTTCACCACTTGGATCATTACGCCAAATGCATTGGTCTGGCTTTCCAGGTCTGTGATGACATATTGGATGTAACTGGCGACCCCAATGTTATCGGCAAAACCCAAGGCAAAGACGCTATGGCGAACAAACCCACCTACCCCGCCCTATTGGGCCTGGACGGCGCGCGTGACATGGCGCATCAATTATTGGAAGACGCGCTGGACAACCTCCAATCCTTCAGCCAAAGTGCCGAACCATTGCGAGCCTTAGCCTATTACATTGTTGAACGTGAATATTGATTATGTCGCCCTGGCGCGACAGATTAAACAATGGGGCAAAGCGCTCGGATTCCAACAGGTGGGCATTACGGATATTGAACTGAGCCAAGCTGACAAGTATCTGCGCAACTGGCTAAACCGGGGGTTCCACGGTGAAATGGCATGGATGGTCAAACATGGTGCTAAACGCACACATCCCGACAGATTAATCTCTGGTGTACGGCGCATTATTTCCGTACGCATGGATTATCTACCTGAGGAACCTGATCCCAAAGCGCTATTGAAAGATCCTGAGCAGGCCTTTGTTTCACGTTATGCGCTGGGCCGTGATTATCACAAAGTCTTACGTCAGCGTTTGCAAAAACTGGCTGAACGCATCAGCGAACAGGTTGGGACACTGAATTATCGCGCATTTGTGGATTCAGCACCGGTCATGGAAAAAGCTCTGGCAGAAAAAGCCGGACTCGGCTGGATTGGCAAACACTCCAATTTGATTAACCGCAATGCCGGTTCCTGGTTTTTTTTAGGTGAACTGTATACGGACTTACCTTTACCCATAGACCAGCCCGTACAGGAACATTGCGGTGATTGCACAGCCTGTCTGGACTGCTGCCCAACTCAGGCCATTGTCGCACCTTATCAAGTCGATGCGCGACGCTGCATTTCTTATCTGACGATTGAATTGAAAGGTGCGATCCCGCTTGAATTACGTCCGCTAATCGGCAACCGGATTTATGGTTGTGACGATTGTCAGCAATGCTGCCCCTGGAACCGGTTCGCCACGCCAACTGAAATCACCGATTTTTCGCCGCGTCATGGCCTGGATCAGGCGACTCTGCTGAAATTATTTGCATGGACTGAAACGGATTTTTTACGCTTCACCACAGGCAGTGCGATCCGGCGGATCGGACATGCGCGCTGGCTACGCAATATCGCGGTCGCATTAGGTAATGCGCCAGTAAACGCGCGAATTTATCAGGCGCTGAAACAACGAGCCGACCATCCCTCCGACATGGTGCGTGAACACGTGCATTGGGCTATGCAGCAACAAAAACAAATGAAAGAACAACACACATCATCAGGCAATGCCACCGAATGCGCTGAAGCGATTGGAATATGTCAATGAATCATGATGTCATCAAAGCACGTCGGCTTGATCACATCCGGCCTTTTCATGTCATGGAGATTCTCAGCGAGGCTTACCGTCTGCAAGCTCAGGGGCAAAACATCATTCACCTGGAAGTTGGAGAACCTGATTTCCCCACGCCCGAAGTGATCACCCAAGCTGGTATTGAAGCATTGAAAGCTCACCAGACCCGCTACACCCAAGCACTTGGTATTCCACCATTACGCGAACGCATCGCTGAATATTACCCACCCGCTTATCGACCTGGAATTGAACGGATCGCCGTGACAACTGGCTCTTCCAGCGCCCTGCAACTGGTATTCGCCTGCTTATTGAACCCCGGTGATGAAGTCTTACTCGCTGACCCTGGCTACCCATGCAACCAGAATTTCATCCGATGCTATAACGGCATTCCCAAAACCATACCCACGGACGCCAGCGCGCATTACCAACTGAATGCACAAAGCATCCGACAACACTGGACGGAGAAAACCCGGGCAGTACTGCTTGGCACGCCAGCGAACCCAACCGGCTCCATTATCCCTGATGAGGAAATGCGACGTATTGCTGCAACGGTACGCCAACTCGGCGGCGTCCTAATCGTGGACGAGATTTACCACGGCTTGGTTTATGAGGCGAAAATCCAAAGCGCCTTACATGCAGGCGATGACATCTTCATCATCAACAGCTTCTCCAAATATTACGGCATGACCGGCCGGCGACTTGGCTGGATGGTCACGCCGGAAGCTTATCAGGCGGATATCGAAAAATTAGCGCAAAACCTGTTTATCTCCCCCAATACGCCCGCGCAATATGCCGCCCTGCAAGCATTCTCGCAGGAAGCGCAAGCGGAATTTGAATATCGCCGCACGATATTACGACAACGTCGTGATTTTCTGGTCAGCGCATTAGGCGATCTTGGCTTCGCCGTGCCCTGCATACCGGGCGGTGCCTTTTATGTGTATGCCGATAGCAGCCGCCTCTCCGATCAGAGTGATGAATTGGCGCTCAAATTACTGCATGAGGCGATGGTGGGGGTAGCTCCCGGCAAGGACTTTGGACATTATCGGCATCAAGCGCATATCCGTTTCAGCTATGCCAATTCGATGGCGAATCTACAGGAAGCCATGGAGAGGATCGCTACATGGTTAAGGGTTTCACCTACCAATTAATCAGGTCAAACCGATCTATCTAAAAAGTTTTCCTCCATCAGCGCATCTCCATACTGGATGCAAGCAATATCCGCCGCTAAAAACGGCGGATATTACGCCAATCAACCGCCGACCACCGCCAGCAATACGCCCGCTGCGACTGCCGAACCAATGACGCCAGCAACATTTGGCCCCATCGCATGCATCAGCAGGAAATTATGGTGATTCGCCTCCAGGCCGACCTTATTCACCACTCGCGCCGCCATTGGAACAGCGGAAACACCAGCTGCACCAATCAACGGATTCACCTTGCCGCCGCTCAGCTTATACATGGCTTTACCCATCATGATGCCAGCCGCCGTGCCAATCGCAAACGCGAATGCGCCTAACGCCAGAATGCCTAATGTCTCCACGCTGAGAAACTTGTCCGCCTGCAATTTGGAACCTACCGCCAAACCCAGAATAATGGTGACGACATTGATGATTTCATTTTGCGCCGCTTTACTCAGGCGATCAACCACACCGGATTCGCGCAGCAAATTACCAAAGGTCAGCATACCGATCAAAGGCGCGGCAGATGGTAAAAACAATAAACAGAGCAATAGCACCGTGAGCGGGAACAGTATTTTTTCCAACTTACTGACCGGACGCAATTGTGACATCTCCACCATGCGTTCTTTTTCTGTCGTCAGCAAACGCATGATGGGCGGCTGTATGATGGGCACCAAAGCCATATAGGAATAAGCCGCGACAGCAATGGCACCAAGCAGATCCGGCGCTAGTTTGGATGCCAGAAAAATCGCAGTCGGTCCATCTGCGCCGCCAATAATCGCAATGGCGGAGGCATCTTCCAGCGTGAAATCAAACCCAGGGACCGCATTCAACGCCAGAGCGCCAATCAACGTCATGAAAATGCCGAATTGCGCCGCTGCCCCAAGCAGCAAGGTGCGCGGCATGGAAATCAATGCGCTGAAATCGGTCAGCGCACCAACACCCATAAAAATCAGCAAAGGTGCCACACCGGAGGCGATCGCCACTTCATAAAACATGTTTAACATGCCTGGGGCATAGCCTAAATCCCTGGCCAACGCCAAACCCGCCGACACTTCAGCACCTGTGGCCTGTTTCCACGCCGCCGCCAATTGCTCCACTGGAACCTTCAAGGTTTGCGCCAAAGCCTGCATATGCGCGGGGTCAGCCGCCAGCAATAACTGACCGACCGCATCTTCCGCCAGACCCGCTATTGGTATATTGGCTAGAACACAGCCGAAACCGATCGGCAACAACAATAGCGGTTCAAATCCTTTACGAATCGCCAAGAATATTAACGATGCGCCAACCGCGATCATTAAACTCTGGTCCCACGCCAGATTGGCAATTCCCATGGAATGCCAAAGTGCTTCAAATCCTGCTTGCATGAGCTTTATCCAAGAGTGAGTAAACTGTCGCCAACTTGCACGACATCACCTTCCCTGACCAAAATTGTCTGCACCCGGCCATCTGCGGGCGCACGCACCTCGGTCTCCATTTTCATGGCTTCAAGCACCATGACCACATCTCCCGAGCGGATCATCTGGCCTTCGGTGACATTCACCTTGAAAATCGTGCCCGCCAATGGTGCCTGCACATTATGCGCTTCGCCTGACGGTGCATGCACGACCGCCGAAGGCTGCTGGTGCTGAGGTTGTGGTGGCGGTGGTGCGGCGGTTGACATAATTTCACCGCCCGGCGCGACCATCACCTGATAAGTGCGACCATCCACCGTAATCTGATAAGTCTCAGGCCCTTGATCTGTTGCTGCCGCTGCTTTCGGAGTGACAGGAGTTTCTTCAGGTTCACTGCCCGGCGCCGGTTCAAAAGCTTCCGGATTGTCGCGGTTCTGCAGGAATTTCAAACCCACTTGTGGGAACAAGGCATAAGTCAATACATCATCAACCGCCTCGTCAGCAACCCGCAGTTCATGCTCTTTTGCCAGCGCGTTAAATTCCTCTGTCAAATTGTCCATTTCGTGGCTCAATAAATCAGCCGGACGACAAGTAACCGGCTCCTGGCCTTCCAGCACACGCTCCTGCAAAGTTTGGTTAACCGGGGCCGGCGTCACGCCATATTCGCCTTTCAATACCCCGGTGGTTTCTTTAGTGATGTTCTTGTAACGCTCACCAGACAACACATTCAGCACCGCCTGGGTACCCACAATCTGAGAAGTCGGCGTCACCAGAGGGATATAACCCAAATCCTCGCGTACCCGTGGAATTTCTTTCAGTACATCATCAAAACGATCCGCCGCGCCTTGCTCACGCAATTGATTCTCCATATTGGTCAACATGCCACCAGGCACCTGGGCAACCAAAATACGGGAGTCAATGCCTTTTAAAGAGCCTTCAAATTTGGCGTACTTCTTGCGTATATCGCGGAAATAAGCCGCAATCTCTTCAAGCCGCTCCAATTCAAGGCCGGTATCACGTTCCGTGTCGCGCATGATCGCCACGACGGATTCGGTCGCCGAATGCCCATAAGTCATTGACATGGAGGAAATCGCTGTATCCACCATATCAATACCAGCTTCAGCGGCTTTGATGTTGGTCGCCGTACTCATACCGGTCGTAGCATGCGAATGCAGCGCGATAGGTACGCTGACCTTTTCCTTCAAACCTTTGACCAACTCATAAGCCGTATAGGGATTGAGCAGACCTGCCATATCCTTGATACAAATGGAAGTGCAGCCCATGGCTTCCAAGCGAGTCGCCATCTGCAACCAATAAGCCAAATCATGCACCGGGCTGACCGTATAGGACATAGCCCCTTGGGCATGTTTGCCCACCTTCAAGGCGGCTTTGACGGCGGTCTCCAAATTACGTAGATCATTCATCGCATCAAATATGCGGAACACATCAATGCCGTTGACGGCGGCGCGTTCAACAAACTTCTCAACCACATCATCCGCATAATGCCGATAACCCAAAATATTCTGGGCGCGGAATAACATCTGTTGCGGCGTATTCGGCATAGCCTTTTTCAGCTCGCGCAAACGTTCCCAGGGGTCTTCACCCAAATAACGGATACAAGCATCAAAAGTCGCTCCACCCCAGGACTCAAGGGACCAGAAGCCAATCTGGTCCAGTTTTTCGGCAATTGGCAGCATGTCATCAAGACGCATGCGGGTTGCAAACAGAGATTGGTGCGCATCACGCAACACCACATCAGTAATAGCCAGTTTTTGCTGATTCATCATTCTTACTTTTCCTGAGTCAAAGCATTGACAATCTGTCAAAAGAACAGTCGAAAACCGTTCTTTATGGCGCATCAAAGCGCTATCAGAACCTATCAGGCCATTGAATTTTAAGCACGATAAGCTCCAGAGAAAGCGGAAAGACCCTTTTCCGCCACCACCTTTTCACAATCATTGAGGAACAAAAGAATTTTTCGGCAAGGTGTCGGTAAAACCCATACGCCATAGCCAATTCAAAAAGAGGACTCAATTCCACGCCGTCATCTTAATTCCCCGGTATCAGGAGAGCCTCTTTGACAGATGAAGCGCTATGTGCGAGCCGTGCGATAACGCATGATCGCGGCGCTGATCACCGCTAAATGAGTCGAACCAGCGGCACCAACATCGGTAACGGATTTCGCCGGATTTTGCACCTGCGACTCCGTCTGGTGAAATCTTTCCGCCAATTTAGTCATGCCATGTAAAGTGAATACCAGAGTCGTCAAAAAGACAAACACGATGCCCATACCGAGCAGCATAAGTTCCAAACCTGATATCAATAAATCCGCCATGCGACTTCTCCTTACCTGTTACGAAGCTGAATAAGCTGCTGTAAAAGTCCGTCCTGGACTTTTTTGATTTCTTCACGATCACTAAACGCTGTTGATGCTTGCAAAGCACCATATCTTATCATTTAGCCATCGCCGCCAATCCCGGCCTCATCACTCGTCCAAAGCCACATGGGCCGCGCTCAACCGGGCATGTGCTGAGCATAACAGCGCTTGCGCCGACCCATGATAATCTTTTTCAACAATCAACAAAGACGCCAACTGTAACAAAACATTAACTTTTAATGCCAACGCCACGGTTAAGCAAATGCATGCAATAAGCGGATAACAGCGCGATAAAGCCGATAATGATGGCAAACGCCAAGGTCAATGAAATATCCGAAACGCCGAGCAAACCGTAGCGAAATGCATTCACCATATACAAGACGGGATTGGCCAAGGAAACATTCTGCCAAAACTCAGGCAGTAACGTAATGGAATAAAATACGCCGCCTAAATAGGTCAAAGGCGTCAGCACGAAAGTGGGGATAACCGAGATATCATCAAAGCTATTGGCATAAACTGCATTAATAAAGCCGGCCAAAGAAAACAAAATGGAAGTCAACACAAACACCGCCAAGGTCACAGCATAGCTATGCACCTGAATATCTGAGAAAAACAAAGCGACCAGCGTCACCACAATACCTACCATAACGCCGCGCGCCACGCCGCCACTGACGAAACCCAACAAAATCACCCAGTTCGGCAACGGCGCAACCAACATCTCTTCGACGTAATGCTGGAATTTACTGCCATAAAAGCTAGCCACCACATTCGCATAGCTATTGGAAATCACCGCCATCAGTATCAAACCCGGCACAATAAAATCAACATAGCGGAAACCCGCCATATCACCAATTCGCGCGCCGATCAGCTCGCCGAAAATGATGAAATACAAAACAGTCGTAATGGCTGGCGGCAGCAAAGTTTGCGCTGAAATCCGCATGAAACGCAGCATTTCCTTCATCACAATGGTGCGGAAGGCAACCCAATAGGTCATTTTGAACGTCATACGCCAGTCCCCCGCGAGTGGTTAACGACATCCATAAACAATTGCTCCAAACGATTCTGCTTATTACGCAAACTGACCACTTCCACCCCGGCGGCATTCAAACCCGCGAACAACTGACTCAAACCATGCTCGCGCGACACTGACACCTCCATACGGTGATCGGCGACTTTATCCAGTTTAAAACCCTCAATCGACGGCATTTTATCCAGCGCCTGAGCAGTATCGATGACGAAAACCTCCTGATGCAAGCGACGCAATAATTCATGCACCTGAGTCTGTTCAACAATCCGACCCTGACTAATGATCGCGATATTGCGGCAGAGATTTTCCGCCTCTTCCAGATAATGCGTGGTCAATATGATGGTCACGCCTTGTTGATTGATTTCCCGCAGAAATGCCCACATGGAATGGCGGATCTCAATATCCACGCCCGCCGTCGGCTCATCCAAAATCAATAAACGCGGATGATGAACCAGCGCACGCGCGATCATCAAACGTCGCTTCATTCCGCCCGACAGCAACCTGGCCTGCACGCGACGCTTGTCCCACAAATGCAACTGCCTCAAGAGTTTTTCAGCACGCTCAGCGGCTTCTGCATGAGGGATGCCATAATAACCGGCCTGATTAGTCAAAATCTCAACCACCGGATCGAACATGTTGAAATTAAATTCCTGCGGTGCCAAGCCAATACAGGCTTTGGCCGCTTCACGTTCCGTATCCAAATCGTGACCAAAAATCCGTACCTTGCCACTGGTCTTATTCAATAATGAGCAAACCACTCCGATAGCGGTCGATTTCCCTGCGCCATTCGGGCCAAGCAAGGCAAAAAAATCACCTTGCTCAACACGCAGATCAATGCCCGACAAGGCTTGCACGCCTTTGGGATAAACTTTCGTCAACTGTTCGATATGCAGTGCTTTCACAATTAATACATCGCCATTAAGTGATGGAGTCATCAAAGACAAGTTAAAAACAAAAGGCCACAAAACACGGCCTCTTAGCGGCACTATCTAAAAATAATGGATATCACACCCGAAATATTAGCCATCCTGGTAATGGCTGCCACGCTGGCTGGCATCATCGATTCAATCGCTGGTGGCGGCGGCCTCATCGCATTACCTGCTTTGCTTTGGGCTGGCGTTCCTCCCGTGGAAGCGCTTGCCACCAACAAACTGCAAGGCAGCTTTGGCACCGCCACCGCAACCTTCAACTATATGCGTCAAAACGCTTTAGCACCTGGCGAACTGGTCACCGCCGTGATTTGGACTTTTTGCGGATCGGTATGTGGCACATTAGCGGTGCAATATCTGATCAGCGAATGGCTCAATCAACTGGCACCTGTTTTGTTAATCGGTTTTGCCTGCTATTTCGTCTTCTCGCCGCAATTAGGCGATAAAGACGCCAAACAACGCATCCGCTATCCGCAATTCGCCTTATTAGCGGGTTTCAGCCTCGGGTTCTACGATGGCTTCTTCGGACCCGGTGCCGGCACTTTCATGACCGCCGCCTTTGTTCTGTTACTGGGCTATAACTTATACCGCGCCACGGCGGCGACCAAATTACTCAACCTCACCAGTAACCTGGCCTCCTTATTATTCTTCGCACTGGGTGGACAAGTGTTATGGGTCGTCGGACTATGCATGGGATTAGGCCAAATAGTCGGTGCCTGGATCGGCTCGCATTTGGTGTTGAAACATGGCGCAAGCCTGATCAGACCATTATTATTTTTTGTCTCCATCGCCATATCCATCAAACTGCTACTGTCTTAAAAAATGATTAAAACCCCGACGCATACAGCACAATACCGCGTTAAAAATAACCCCGAAACCCGTCGAATTCAGGTAGTAAGTTCGTCAATTCAACTTCAGCGTGATCTTTAACTGCTCACGCACCCATATACACATAGGGTCTCTATGGTAGCGTTCATGCCAGTATAAATAAACCTGATCATATGGCGTTTTCATCTCCGGCAAAGTATCCCGGACCACTAAATTCCATCCCTGCGCCAACTGTTCAGCAAACTGCCGGGGCAGGTGAAACAAGATATCACTGCGCTCGCAAAAACTCGCCACCGAACTAAAGCTGCTCAGCGATAATGGCGCATCCAGCCGTTCACCATTCGCCAGCAAGCCACGGGCAATCAACGTTTGTTCGACAAGAGCGGAACCGCGACCCGTTAACGCAATAAACCCATGGCTGGCAGCGAGGTATTTCTCCATCGTCAATTTGGTGCCAGCTAAGGGGTGATTGGCACTCATCACAATCGCCAGCTCCAACTTCGCTAACCTCATACGATGCAATTGAGCCGAACTGGCACGAGGCTCAAGCGCGGATAAGACAAAGTGCACATCGCCAAACCGCAATAATTCAAAATGATCTTTTGGGTCACTGCGCGCCTCCAGTCCCATATAGGGTGCCAGTTCGCGCATGCGCGCAAATAACGTGGGAAGAAACCGGTTGACATCCGGATCCGGGCCATAAAACCGAACAATCCGGGTTGAATTCGCGGGTTCAAAAACCGGCCCGGCAATCAGGCGGTCAACCCCTTCCAGTAATTGATTTAACTGGGGCAGCAGAATCGCCGCGCGCGCGCTTAAATCATAACCATAATCCGTACGCACCAATAATTCATCGCCCAACATGTGACGTAATCGTCGTAAGGCCCTGCTCACCGCCGGCTGACTCATATCCAATTGCTCTGCAGCACGGGATACGTGCCGCTCCAGCAACAGCTGCTGCAAAACCACCAACAAATTAAGATCAATCGTACGTAAATTCATCCAGCGAATAATCAATATGACAAACAGGCATTAGACAGACCAGACACAACCCCCTACCCTCGCCGCAATCCATTTAAACCATCACTAGAGGAAATCAAACCCCATGCAAACAGACACGCCCAACCAGCTCAGCCCGACCACCATCGCTTTACACTGGTTGGTCGCTATCATGATGATCGGCTTGCTGGCGACCGGACTGTACATGGAACAAAATGAAATCTACGCGCTCTACCCATGGCATAAGTCGTTTGGCGTGCTGATCGCATTTTTCGTGATATTACGCATTCTCTGGCGCATAAAAAACGGCTGGCCTACCCCGGTCAGCGACTATACTGCGATTGAAAGATTATTATCGAAAATCGTCCACTACCTTTTACTGATCGGCACTGTACTCATGCCAATCTCCGGCTTCATGATGTCGGCGATGGGAGGACATGGTGTCGATTTCTTTGGCATTGAATTAGTGGCCCGCAATCCCGATCCAGCGGATCCACAACAAGTCATCCCGCTCAATGGCGCATTGGCGCAAATTGGCCATGTGGTTCATGGACTGGCGGGCTATACGCTCATCGCCGCCGTCGCGTTACATATGATTGGCGCCTTTAAACACCACATCATTGATAAAGACCGTACGCTGTTACGCATGACTTCATTCAAATAACCCGCCAGCATTTGTCAGCCGCGCAGCAAGAATGCGCGGCCACAGACGCATATCAACCACCAATACCCAAATGGCGCAACAAAGCGTCAATTCGCGGTTCGCGTCCACGGAACGCTTTGAACAGTTCATCCGCATCCTGAGAGCCGCCTTTTTCCAGAATTTGCTGCAAAAAAGCCTGCCCGGTGGCTTCATCAAACAATCCACGTTCCTCGAATAACGAGAAAGCGTCCGCCGATAAAACCTCTGCCCATTTATAGCTGTAATAACCTGCGGCATAACCACCCGCGAAAATATGCGAGAAGCTATGGGCCACGCGATGCCATGTCGGTGGATGGATCACTGCGACCTGGTCACGGACTTCTTGTTGGATCTGGCTGATGCGTCCACCCTGACACGGGTCATATTCCTGATGCAGACGAAAATCAAACAGCGCAAATTCCAATTGACGAAGCATCATCATCGCAGACTGGAAATGCTTGGCGGCCAACATGCGTTCGTACAGACTTTGCGGGATAGGCTCCCCCGTTTCATAATGACCTGAAATCCTATCCAAGGTTTCGCGCTGCCAACAAAAATTCTCCATAAATTGGGAAGGCAACTCAACTGCATCCCAGGCTACGCCATTAATGCCAGCAATCGCCGGATAATCAACGCGGGTAAGCATATGGTGCAAGCCGTGTCCAAATTCATGGAACAGGGTTTCGACTTCCTCGTGAGTCAGCAAAGCGGGCTTGTCACCAATCGGCGGCGTGAAGTTGCAAGTGATGTAGGCCACCGGCATTTGCCGCCGCCGTTGAGTCACCATGCGCGATTGGCAAGTACCCATCCAGGCACCAGCGCGTTTATGCTGACGGGCATATAAATCCAAATAGCATTGCGCTCGCACCTGGCCATCAAGATCGTGAATGGCGTAAACCTGCACATCGGGATGCCAGGTATCCACATCCGCCACGGACTGAAAACGGACTTTGTAAAGTTTTTCCACCAACGCGAACAACCCCTGAATCACCCGGCTCGCCGGAAAATAAGGCCGGATTTCTTCCGCGCTTATCGCATAACGTTGTTGGCGAAGCTTTTCACTGTAGTAAGCCACATCCCAAGGTTGCAAATCTTGCAAACCATCGCGTTCGGCGGCGAAATCCTTTAATTCAGCCAGTTCGCGTTGCGCCTGAATCCGGCTGCGCTGGGCCAGATCGTGCAGAAATGCGATGACATCGCTGGTTGAACGCGCCATCTTGGTGGCCAGCGAATATTCAGCATAATTAGCGTAACCCAATAGTTCGGCTGTTTCATGCCTGAGCGCCAGAATTTCCTCCATGATCTGGGTATTATCATAGGCTTTGTCATGCGGTCCTTGATCAGAAGCGCGGGTGCCGTAAGCCGTATAAAGGGTACGACGCAATTCGCGGTCCTCCGCATACGTCATCACTGGCTGATAAGATGGGAACTCCAGCGTGAGCAACCAACCGGACTGACCACGTTGCTCAGCGGTTTGCGCCGCCAGATCAATCGCTGATGGAGGCAACCCGGCAAGCAGATCCAGATCGTCTATGTGCTTGCTCCAGGCATTGGTCACATCCAACACATTATCCGCAAATTGGCTGCTCAGACGGGACAACTGTTGCGCAATCGCTTTGTAACGTGCTTTATGTTCAGCAGGCAGATCAACCCCGGACAAGCGAAAATCACGTAATGCGTTATCCAGTACTTTGCGCTGAGCCGGATTCAATGATTGGCCATGCTCGGAAAGCGTCTGATAAGCCTGGAACAGCACCGTATGCTGACCAATCTCAGTCGCATAATCCGATAATTTGGGCAAACAAGCCTTATAGGCCGCGCGCAGTTCATCTGAATTAACGACAGCATTCAGATGAGAAACCGGCGACCAGGCGCGTTCCAACTGATCCTCTTGAACATCCAGCGGTTCAACCAGATTTTCCCAAGTGAAAGCCTCTGTCGATGCCAATAAACTGGCGATATTTTTCCGGTTGGCCTCCAGTAATTGATCAATCGCAGGCTCAATATCGGCAGGTTGGATATGTGAAAACAGGGGCAAGCCCGAGGTGATAAGCGGGTTCGTCATGATGGCGTTATGCTTCCTAAGATTGAATTGGTGCAACGGCTGGAACGATAGGCGTACTGGAAACGACACCGGCATTCTGGCCACGATGGCGCAAGGCGTGATCCAACAGCGTGATCGCCAACATGGCTTCAACAATCGGCACGGCACGAATGCCAACGCAAGGATCATGACGCCCTGTGGTGATGATCTCAGCAGCTTCGCCAGCAGCGTCCACAGTCCGTCCACCAACGCGAATACTGGAAGTCGGTTTGAAGGCCACTTTGGCGATGATATCCTGACCGCTGGAAATACCGCCCAATATGCCGCCGGCATGATTAGTCAAAAAACCATCCGGCGTCATTTCATCACGGTGTTCAGCACCGGTCTGCTGAACAGAGGCAAAGCCCGCCCCAATTTCAACCCCTTTGGCAGCATTAATGCTCATCAAGGCATGCGCAATATCCGCATCCAGGCGGTCAAAAACCGGTTCGCCCCAACCTGGCGGCATGCCATACGCAGTCACCGTGACTTCAGCGCCGATAGAGTCGCCCGCTTTACGTAAAGCATCCAGGTAATTCTCCAACTCGGCAACCTGGTCAGAAGTCGGCCAAAAAAACGGATTCTGCTCAATCGCGGATGAATCAAATGCCTGTGGTCGAATCGTCCCAAGCGCGGAAAGATGGCCTCGAATCTCAACCTTGTAACAAGTGCGCAAGTATTTCTTCGCAATAGCACCAGCGGCAACGCGCATGGCGGTTTCGCGGGCTGATGAGCGTCCGCCGCCGCGATAATCCCGTAAGCCATATTTCTGCAAATACGTGTAATCAGCGTGGCCGGGACGGAATTTCTGCGCAATTTCCCGGTAATCCTTTGAACGCTGGTCAGTGTTGTGAATAATGAGCGCAATTGGCGTACCCGTGGTTTTACCCTCGAAAACCCCAGATAAAATCTGCACCGCATCCATCTCGCGGCGCTGAGTGGTATGGCGGGTTTTACCAGGACGGCGACGTTCCAGATCAGGCTGGATATCCGCTTCTGACAATGGCATACCAGGCGGACAGCCATCAATAATGCAACCAATGGCCAAGCCATGACTTTCACCGAATGAGGTGACGCTGAAGAGTTTTCCAATCGTATTTCCAGACATTGATGTATTCAGTATGTTGGGTTAGAAAGTATCGTCATATGCCGAGTGTTAAAATGACAATAACATGGAATCCACCAAAGTTTGCTATGCTCTGCGCCCTCTATAACCTATGGTTTTATCCTCAAACCAGCAAAGCATAATGCACCTGCCTTTCAGTGATCGACCTGGCCGCCATGAGCGGCATTTCCAGCGACGCCTGGATAACCCATTATTTGATTCGCCCGCCATACCGGATGAAAACGAACTGCTTGAAACCCAGCGGCTTGATCACGAGGAACTGCTGGCATTCATCACCGAATTAAGCCAATTGGTTCAACAAGCTGTCCAACTAAAGCCCAACGAAGACAGTGACGTGGTGCTCGAACTCAAACAGCATCTGGACCGCTTGTATGAAACCTCAGCCGGTTTGGCAGATGACCAAACGGCGAACCAACAAGCCATCCGCGACTTGCTGACCGTGATTATGCATACAGTGCGCCAGACAGCAGCAGGCGACACGGTCGCAGAGCAAAAACTGGTGATGGAGGAACAGGCGCGTGCTGCACACTTCCATCTACTGAAACAGCCCTTGGTGGCCGATCTACTGCATCCAGAAACGCTGATTGAACACAATCAACTCGCAGCGACGCTATTATCTGAATCACCAGATGCGGCGAAAAGTGCATTCGAATTGTTTGAAACTGCGCAACAAACACAGTTGCTGGATGAAATGCACGCCTTGCTGCGCTCGCGTGACCCTAAACGCCAACGCAGCCAATCCTGGAAAGTCATCAACCACCTGTCTGAAGGGATGACAACCTCATGATGCGCATAGGTCATGGATTTGATGCACATCGTTTCGGCGAAGGTGACCAAATCGTGATTGGCGGCGTGCGTATCCCACATACTCAAGGCATATTGGCGCACTCAGACGGCGACGTGCTCATCCACGCGATTTGCGACGCTCTGTTAGGCGCATTAGGCTTGGGAGATATCGGACGGCACTTCCCTGATACCCATGATGCCTTCAAAAACATTGACAGCACCTTGTTATTGAACCAAGTCATGCAAAAAATTTCAGATCGCAACTTTCAAGTCGCCAACCTGGACGCCACCGTGATTTTACAAGCGCCGAAATTGGCACCTCATATGGAGGCCATGCGCCAGAAATTGGCTGATTTACTGTTGGTCAACCCCGAACAAGTCAATATCAAAGCCACGACCACAGAGAAAATGGGCTATACCGGACGGGGCGAAGGCATCGCTGCGCATGCGGTGGCCTTATTGTTCACCAACCAACAAAGATATTAAAAACCTCACCCCTACCATAGAAGGCGAAACATCGCCTCAATCATCACGATCAAACATTCTTGTCCATGATGTGGGTTGGCACACCGTCAAGACTGGTTTGATTACGGTCTCTCCAGAACGCTTTAATACCTTCCTCACCCTTTTTTTCCGCCCAATCCAAAAGCTGATTCCTCTCTCCCGCATAATCATACAAAGGCACTGACATACCGCAGGAGGTTTGAACTAAATCGACATGAAGATCGAAAATCTGCCTCGCCCCTGGAAAGGGCTTGAACATAGCCTGCATGGTTTGCCATTCTGGATCATTCCGATGAATCACTTTAGCATCGCCATACAGCCTGAGTATCATCGGACTCCCCGAGAATGCGGCAAACATCATTGTCATTCTCGCATTTTCCTGAACATGGGCCGCCGTCTCATTTCCACTGCCCGTGACATTCAACCAAATGACTCTATTCGAATTCACCACGACCAAAGAGTCCATTCCCTTAGGGGAAATATTCACCCGCCCCCGGCTTGCGGCCGTAGCGACAAAATATATCTTTTGATCCTCAATAAAAGCTTTTAGCTCATCTGATATGGCGGTTAATGGCTTACCCATACTGGAATTCCCGTTTAACAGGCGGTTATTGAAGGGAGGCGCACTACTCACAAACGCCGCTATGCGGCATGAAGCGTTTACAAAAACTCCTAAAACAATCTACATTGGATGCCATTCCCAATTGATGCGTCAACAACCGTATGAAAACACCCGAGCTTTTGTCCCCTGCCGGCACCTTACGTAATATGCGCTATGCATTCGCTTACGGCGCTGACGCCGTATATGCCGGCATGCCGCGCTATAGCTTACGCGTGCGTAATAATGATTTTATGGAGAAAAATTTACGCACCGGCATCGCGGAGGCGCACAAGCAGGGCAAACAATTCTTCGTCGCCGCCAACATTATGCCGCACGGCGCAAAGTTAGAGACTTTTCTGGACGATATTAAGCCCGTCGTTGACATGCAGCCCGATGCTTTGATCATGGCAGACCCTGGTTTGATCATGCTGGTGCGTGAACGTTGGCCAGACATGCCGATCCATTTATCCGTACAAGCCAATACCGTAAACGCCGCCAGCGTCAAATTCTGGCAAAAACTGGGGCTTACCCGCATCATTCTGTCACGTGAACTCTCCTTGGGGGAAATCACCGAAATCCGCGACGCTTGTCCTGATATGGAACTTGAAGTCTTCGTGCATGGCGCGTTATGCATCGCTTACTCAGGCCGCTGCCTGTTATCCGGCTATTTCAACCATCGTGACGCCAACCAAGGCGCTTGCACCAATTCCTGCCGCTGGGATTACAAAATCGCCAAAAACGAGTTAGATGCCATTGCCGATAGCCCAATCGCAGAAATTCCACTTTCTGAAATTCAGCGCCATCCAGCTGCGGATGAGGTGTATTACCTGGAAGAGCAAAATCGTCCTGGCGAATTTATGCCGATTTTTGAAGACGAACACGGCACATATATCATGAACTCCAAAGATCTCCGCGCCGTTGAACATGTGCAACGACTCACGGAAATTGGCATAGATTGTCTGAAGATCGAAGGACGCACCAAATCTCATTATTACACGGCGCGGACCACGCAAATATATCGCCGCGCCATCAACGACGCTGTAACCGGACAGGCATTCAACCCGGATTTGCTGGCTGAACTGGAGAACCTGGCTAACCGTGGCTATACCGATGGTTTTTTTGAGCGTCACGCAAGCCAAGAGCTTCAAGCTTATCGGCGAGGTGCTTCAGTCGCGGATAAGTCACAATTCAGTGCTGAGGTCACCGCCTATGACGCATCAACCGGACTCACGGAACTCTCTGTCAAAAATAAATTCTGTGTTGGCGATGAATTGGAATTGATTACGCCAGCCGGTAATCATCAATTTCGCTTAGAAGCATTGTTTGATCAGGATAATCGCCCATTGGATAAAGCACCAGGCAGCGGTTGGACAGTGAAAGCAAAATTACCGGCGAATGTTCACAACTTCGGATTAATCACACGTCTTTTCAGTCCGGAAACGCCACTGCCGGATGAAAGCCAGCCAATAAAGAGCAAAAACATACCACTCCATCCAAATTCAGATGGCGGAGCATCAAATGACGGGACGTAAGCGACGAACAATACGCTCAAATTCAGCATCAGGTATGCCATCGTCTAATAACCACTGATACAAATCCGTATCCTGTTGCTGAAGCAAACGCACAAACTGCTGTTGCTCCTCCTCCGGGGCGGAAGCAAACTGAACATCCAGATAGACCGAAAAAATACAATCTAACTCCAACATGCCCCGACGGCATTGCCAACGTAAACGCTGCATTAACTCAGAAGTCTGCATTTGAGAGAGATACCTTAGGAAACGTTTCACAGAGATCGCCAAAGGCCATGATGGCTTCTGTTAAGCACTAATCACTTGTGGCAGTAATCAGGCGATCTATAACCATACGGATATGCAGCCAGTACTGCCATCAATAATTTTGCGCGATCACATCAAATGGTCAGCAAAAGCTTAAAAATCGACGCTATCCAGATCAGACATCCTGATGCAGTCTAAGTCTGGATTCTCTATCATGCATCCGCGTCAATAAATTAACATGACTTCCAGCAGTAAAATTCCCTATAGTTCGCCACTCGTATTGATAAATTAAGGAAAACTGTTATGCAGTGGCTAGATAATTTCTTTGGGATTTCCCGGCAGGGAAGCACAATCGGACGGGAACTGATCGCCGGTATGGCGACATTCCTCACCATGGCTTATGTGATTGTCGTCAACCCGGCGACTTTATCCAACACGGGCATGGATTTCGGTGCCGTTTTCGTCGCCACCATTTTGGCGGCAGTGATTGGTTGCGCCATCATGGGGATATGGGCCGGCTGGCCGGTCGCTTTAGCACCCGGCTTGGGACTGAACGCCTTCTTCACCTATAGCGTCGTCATTGGCATGGGACATACCTGGCAGGAAGCACTGGGAGCGGTTTTCATCGGCGGCATCCTGTTTTTCATCCTCAGTCTCTCTGGATTGCGTGAATGGATCATCAACAGCATACCGGGATCAATGAAGTACAGCATTGGCGCAGGCATCGGTCTCTTTCTCGCGATTATCGGCTTGAAAAATATCGGCGTCATTACAGACCACCCAGCCACGCTGGTTGGATTAGGCGACCTCAACAGCTTGCCCATTCTGCTCGCCGCCGTTGGCTTTATCATCATGGTGGTACTGGATCGTCTGCGGATGCCAGGAGCCATTATCATCGGCATCATTTCAACCAGTATTATCGGCTGGATTTCCGGCACTTCTGAGCTGAGCGGGACTTTTGGTGCCGTGCCCAGCATAGCACCCACCTTTATGCAAATGGATCTGGCAGGTGCTTTCACCACCGCCATGATCGGCGTCATTTTCACCTTCCTATTCGTCGATTTCTTTGATACCGCAGGCACTTTAACCAGCGTCGCTAACCTGGCTAAAAAAGTGGGTGAAGATGGCAAAGTGAAAGGGATTGGTCGTGCTGTGGTAAGTGATTCAGTCGCCACCGTCGCCGGCGCGATGCTGGGCACTTCCAACACCACTTCCTATATCGAAAGCGGTTCCGGCGTCAAAGAAGGTGGTCGAACCGGGTTGACCGCCGTGACCGTGGCGATTTTGTTTTTGCTATGCTTGTGGCTGGCCCCCTTAGCGCAAAGCATCCCCGCCTATGCAACCGGCCCCGCCTTGGTTTTTGTCGCTACTTATTTCACCAGTAATCTGGTGCATATCGATTGGGAAGATGCAACAGAATATGCCCCTGCGATTTTGACCACAATTTTAATTCCATTGACATTCAGCATTGCTAATGGGATCGCCATTGGATTCATCATTTATGCATTGATCAAGATTGCCAGTGGGAGACTCACAGATGCTAACCCCGCCGTTCTGCTGGTTGCGGCACTGAGCATTTTACATTTCGTGTTCAATTAACGTCAGACGCCGGGTTTGATCAATGCAAACCCGGCAACGCTAAACCGTCAGGAAAGAACGGTAAAAATCTCCGCCTCTGAGCGCCTGGATTTCGGCAAGGCCGCATTAAAATCGCCCGCTTTACGATACCCCAAAGCAACCATGGCGACCGCCGTGTAACCTTGCTTAAGCAGTCCGAACTCCTCATTCAATGCCTGGATATCAATACCTTCCATCGGCAACGCATCAACGCCCAATGAACCGGCTCCGAGTAATATCGCGCCCATATTCAAATAGAGCTGCTTTTCCATCCAATGCTGGGCATCCTTGAAATCAAAACGATGAAGATTGACGAACATTGTACGCACTTGATGAACCAAATCTTTTTGAGATGCATCCGCATAACGGCCATCTTGATCTTCCGTGTCGAGCAAATGCAGCAAGTATTCGTCATCTATCGCATTCTTAGCGCAAAACAAAATGACATGGGAGGCATCCAGAATCTTCCTTTCATTATAAGCATAGGAACCCAGCGCACCCTGACTGAGACGCTGACGACCTTCAGGACTATCGGCAATGATGAAATGCCAGGGCTGTGAATTGACGCTCGAAGGGCTGAACCTCAACAAAGTTTTTATTTGATCGAAAAGCTGATCCGGAATGCGTTTATCCGGGTCAAACACTTTGGTGGCATAACGAAAGTGCGCAATCTCAGTTAAGTTCATGCTGATTGTTTCCTATCATGATGTCTTCAAATTCGATTTCCCCACATAATAGGGATATACATCACTTTGACAAGTACGCACATTATTGGCATATAGGCACAAAATGGATACTGTAAAACGCAATCGTTACCCAGCATATACTGGCGGCGCATGTCCGGTGGAAGCCTCTTTGGAACTCTTCAGCGGCAAAGGTAAAGGAATGATTCTTTACCATCTGCTGACCGAAACGCTACGTTTTAATGAACTCAAACGGCGTATCGGTTGCTTGACGCAACGCATGCTGACCAAGCAATTGAGAGAATTGGAAGCTTATGGCTTGGTGCACCGAAAAGTTTACCCACAGGTGCCGCCCAAGGTGGAATACAGCTTGACCAAAACAGGGCGAACCTTACAGCCGGTACTGTTAGCATTAAAACAATGGGGTGAGCAACATGCGCTATCCATACTTGCGGAAAAAAACGCATCAGACAGTAACACCACCAAGTGACTCGGATGCTTTACACACTCTGATGGGCGGTGGAAAAGCAGTCAAATCACCCGCGCGCACCCAAAATCAGCCCAGCCCCAACACATCCTGCATATCAAACAGGCCTTTATCCTGTCCCGCCAGCCAAACAGCGGCACGCGCCGCACCACTGGCGAAAGTCATTCGGCTGGAAGCTTTGTGTGCAATCTCAATGCGCTCACCCTCACTGGCAAACCACACGCTGTGTTCCCCAACAACATCGCCAGCGCGGATCGTCTCAAAACCAATTGTCTGGCGTTCCCGCGCGCCAGTTTGGCCTTCGCGTCCATAAACCGCCACTTGCTGTAAATCCCGTCCTAAAGCATCAGCCACCACTTCCCCCATCCGCAAAGCAGTGCCGGACGGTGCATCCATCTTATGGCGATGATGCGCTTCAATAATCTCAATATCGCAATCATCACCCATCACGCGCGCAGCGATAGCCAACAGTTTGAGACAAAGATTCACGCCAACACTCATATTCGGCGCGAAAACAATCGCGATATCCTGTGCCGCTGCATCAATCGCGCTTTTTTGCGCCTCGTTCAGACCAGTGGTACCAATCACCATTTTTTTGCTATGGCTCCGGCAAATCGCCAGATGCTGCATAGTCGCCGTTGGCCCGGTGAAGTCAATCACCAAATCAAATTGATCAATGACTTTCACCAGATCATCAGTGATCACCACGGCTTGCTTGCCAACTCCTGCAACTTCTCCTGCATCAGCGCCAATTAAACTGGAGTCTGCCCGCTCCGTCGCCGCATTGAATGTCAAACTCTCCGCCTGACATACCGCCTGAATCAGGCTCTTTCCCATGCGCCCACTGGCGCCAACAATCGCAACTCGCATCACTTATCCCAATAAATTCAGACCAAGAACAAAGCGCTGCCTGTTAAATTAACCTATAAGCCGACAAAGTCTCTGACTCGTCCCAACCAACCATGCGAATGAGGCGTGTGTTTACTGCCATCATCCGCCAGTAATTGATCCAGGTCTTCAATCAGCCTGCGCTGTTTGGCGGTCAACTTGACCGGTGTCTCCACCACAACTTTACACAATAAATCACCTTGGGGGCCGCCACGCACTGGCTTCACGCCTTTACCCCGTATGCGGAACATTTTGCCGGTTTGCGTCCCTTCAGGAATCTTCAATTTGATTTGACCACCCAAAGTCGGCACTTCTGTCTCACCACCTAAAGCCGCTGTAGTGAAACAAATCGGCATTTCACAATAGAGGTGGCTGTCTTCACGGGTGAAAATCGGATGCGGCTTCACACTCACCTGGACGTATAAATCCCCTGGCGATCCGCCATTTGCGCCTGCTTCCCCTTCACCTGCCAACCGAATACGATCACCAGTATCCACGCCAGGCGGCACCTTGACCGATAAGGTCTTCGTTTCCTGCACCCACCCACGGCCATGACAGGCCTTACAGGGATCATTAATCGTGAAGCCTTTACCATGACAACTCGGACAAGTTTGCTGGACGGAGAAAAAGCCTTGTTGCATACGCACCTGGCCAGTTCCACCACAAGTGCCGCAAGTCGTCGGCTGGCTACCAGGCTTGGCACCTGAACCACCGCACGTTTTGCAAGTCACCTTGGTCGGCACCTTGATTTTCACGGTTTTGCCAGCCACCGCATCTTCCAGGCTGAGTTCCAGGTTATAGCCTAAATCATCGCCTCGATTGACTTTGGATCCGCCGCCCCGACCGCCACCGAAAATATCGCCGAACACTTCGCCGAAAATATCGCTGAAATCGCCTGACCCCGCATGACCGGGTCCCATACTGGGATCGACGCCAGCATGGCCGAATTGATCATAAGCCGATCGCTTTTGCGCATCAGAAAGAATTTCGTAAGCTTCCTTGACGGCTTTGAAGTTTTTTTCCGCCGCAGCCGCTTTATCACCGGTATTACGATCAGGATGATATTTCATCGCCAGACGGCGATAAGCCTTTTTGATTTCCGCCTCACTGGCATTTTTGGTTACGCCCAATACGTCGTAATAATCGCGTTTTGACATTATCAGATTACTTTTTGCCCGGACATATTTGTCCTATAATTTTAGATTTCAAAAAACCGATCAAAGCCTTTGTTCCTTAAACCATTAATAAGCTTTTTATCACCTGTCCATAAACGGCTGTTAGTTTCCAGGCATAAGGCGACAAAAACAGTATCTTTTTCATCAATTTCCTTGACCAGATTCCAAGCTTTTTCCCGGCTATTTAATGAGATAAGATTTTCATCGTAGATCTGTATATTCTTCATAATGCCATATAAAATTTCCAACACCTCATCATCAGCATGTTCTGAATATCGGACTATCTTTTCTTTGTGTTTAAATAACTCTATAAAAGCAAACTTGGGAATTAAAAAATGTATTGAGTTGTTTGTTAATACGTCGTAGTAGTTACTGTGATTCTTGAGTAGTGCAGAAAAAATTATATTTGTATCGACGGTAATTGCATGGGTTGTAATCATTCAATCTCCTTAAGAAATTCTTTGCGGTTATTTTTCCACCAGTTTTCTTTTAACTCCTTACTTAAATTGAAGGCTTGTTGTTCAGTTAATTGGCTTTTCGCCAGTAATTCTTTCATGCGCAGATTTTCTATTAAATCCGACAGCTTTGCCGGCGGCATAAAATCCTTACTGAAAGAAAGTGTGATGGTTTTTTGGGTTGTTTCTACTTTTAACATCAGATTTTCTCATTTATGGTTCCCACGTAACATGTGGGAGCCAGAGAATATATCGACAAAACCGCGCAACCAGTCATCGGCGCGCGGTTCGCTTGTGACAGCAGTCAATCCAATCTTATTTTTTGTCGTTTTTGACTTCTTCAAACTCCGCATCAACGACATCATCGGCTTTCTTGCCATCAGCACCTGCCGCACCGCCTGCGTCTTCTGCGGCGCCGGGTGCTGCGCCAGCGTCACTTTGCTGCGCATATAAACGTTCGCTCAGCTTGCCTGAAGCCTCGGTCAAGGCTTGTGTTTTCGCCTCAATCTCAGCCTTGTCATCACCTTTCATGACTTCTTCAAGCGCTTTGATCGCAGCTTCAATAGCGTCTTTTTCACCCGCTTCCAGTTTATCTTCGCCCAACTCCTCCATGGATTTACGCGTCGCATGGATCATACTGTCCGCCATATTGCGCGCTTCGACCAGTTCATGGAATTTTTTATCTTCATCCGCATGGGCTTCAGCGTCCTGCACCATCTTTTCAATTTCCGCATCAGACAAACCAGAGGAAGCGGTAATACGAATTGATTGTTCTTTGCCTGTTGCCTTGTCTTTAGCCGATACATGCAAAATGCCATTCGCATCAATATCGAAACTCACCTCAATCTGCGGCAAACCACGAGGCGCAGGCGGAATATCAGTCAGATCAAAACGACCCAATGATTTATTACCCGAAGCTTGTTCACGTTCGCCTTGTAACACATGCACAGTGACGGCGGTCTGGTTATCATCAGCCGTTGAGAAGACTTGTGACTTATTGGTCGGAATGGTTGTGTTTTTCTCAATCAACCGGGTCATCACGCCGCCTAATGTCTCAATACCCAAAGACAAAGGCGTCACATCCAGCAACAAGACATCTTTAACATCACCACCCAGTACACCGCCTTGAATGGCCGCGCCCATAGCGACCGCCTCGTCCGGGTTCACATCTTTGCGCGGGGCCTTGCCAAAGAAACCTTCGACCACTTCCTGTACCTTCGGCATGCGGGTCTGACCGCCAACCAGAATGACATCATCAATTTCAGAAGCCGCCAGGCCAGCATCACTCAAAGCGGTTTTACAAGGTTCCAAGGTACGTTGCACCAGTTCGTCCACCAAGCCTTCCAATTTGGCGCGGGTCAGCTTGATATTCATGTGCTTGGGACCACTCGCATCCGCTGTGATATAAGGCAGATTAACGTCGGTCTGCTGGCTGTTGGACAATTCGATCTTGGCCTTTTCCGCCGCTTCTTTCAAACGTTGCAAGGCGAGCGGATCATTTTTCAGATCAACGCCCTGATCTTTTTTGAATTCAGCGACCAGGAAATCAATGATGCGCATATCGAAATCTTCGCCGCCCAAAAAGGTGTCGCCATTGGTCGCCAACACTTCAAATTGGTACTCACCATCAATCTCAGCCACTTCAATAATGGATACGTCAAAGGTGCCACCGCCCAAATCGTAGACAGCCAGCTTTTTGTCGCCTTGCGCTTTATCCAGACCATAAGCCAAAGCTGCCGCCGTTGGTTCATTGATAATCCGTTTGACATCAAGACCGGCGATACGCCCGGCATCTTTGGTCGCTTGACGTTGGGAGTCATTAAAGTAAGCCGGCACGGTGATAACAGCCTCAGTCACCGCTTCGCCGAGATAGTCCTCAGCCGTCTTTTTCATCTTCTGCAACACTTTGGCTGAGATTTCCGGCGGGGCCATTTTTTTGCCGTTCACCTCAACCCAGGCATCGCCATTATCCGCACCGACAATCTTGTAAGGCACGATGTCCTGATCACGCTTGACCACATCATCAGTAAAGCGGCGTCCGATCAAACGTTTAATCGCAAACAGGGTATTTTGCGGATTAGTCACCGCCTGACGCTTGGCACTTTGGCCAACCAGCACCTCGCTATCATTGGTATACGCGATAATCGAAGGGGTCGTGCGATCACCTTCGCTATTTTCAATCACCTTGGCGGCATCACTTTCCATGACTGCGACACAGGAATTGGTGGTGCCTAAATCAATACCGATAATTTTGCCCATCAGGGGTCTCCGTTAATTGTTCTGTAAACGTTGAATTGACGTTTATGTGGGGCTGGTTATCTTTTTTGCAAGTCAGTCAGATGAAGATTTTTTCACCTAACGATGCACTACGGGACGCCCACAAAAAAGTTTCTCTGGATAGCACCGTCAAGAAACTGCCTGCGAAACCATCACCATCGCCGGTCTGATCAAGCGGCCATTCAGGCTATAACCTTTTTGCATCACTTCAATGACGGTATTCGGCTCCACCCCATCACGCGGCTGCATGGACATCGCCTGGTGTAATTCCGGATTGAAAATCTCGCCTTTCGGGTCATGTTGTTCGACACCGAATTTTTGCATCACGTCAGACAACATTTTTAACGTGAGTTCCGTTCCTTCACGCAGCTTGGCGACATCCGCCGATGCATCCTGAGAGGCCGCATAACCCAACTCCAGGCTATCGCAAACACTGAGTAATTCATTCACGAATTTATCCAAAGCGTATTTATGCGCTTTCTCCAAATCCTGCGCATGGCGACGTTTCAGATTTTCCAGATCAGCATGCGCACGCATCATCTGATCTTGATGCTCATCCGCTTTCTGCTGCGCCGCCGCCAGCAATTTCGCCAGTTCCTCAGCTGATCGTTCAGCCTGCACTTCAGCTTGTTCGACGCCTGCTTCCGCCATCGACGCATCCGCCGATGCCTCTATAGTTGATTCAATCCCATCAACCGTGGCTTTGGATTCAGCACCGCTTTCCGTCTGGTTATCAGTTGATGCGTCCATATCCGCATTTGGTTGGGCCGCCGCCTTCGTATCACCCTGCTGTTCGCTCATCAAGCACCTCTTTACCGTGAAGATATTGTTGATCCGGTCAGAATATTGGCGGATATATGGCGATGCTTAACGCGATTTCAAGGCGGTGCCTAATAATCTCGCGGTGATATCAACAATCGGAATCACTTTATCGTAAGCCATGCGGGTTGGCCCAATCACGCCCAAAACCCCGACGATCTCTTCATCGACGACATAAGGTGCGGTCACCACACTGCAATCCTTTAATGTGGTGTAGCCGGATTCTTCGCCAATGAAGATTTGCACCCCATCCGCTTCCAGACAACGATCCAGCAAATGCAGAATTTCCTGTTTCTCAGTAAATGCTGAAAATAAAGAACGCAATTGATCCATTTGCGCCAACTCATCAAAATTCATCAAATTCGTCTGCCCGGAAAAAATGATATCCGAGTCATCATCCTGATTATCAACAAAAGTCTGTTGCGCGATTTGCAACGCTTCGGTCATCAATTTATCCATATTCTCCCGGGTTCGCCGCATCTCCCCCAATACCTGATAACGCACCGCTTTAAGATCATGACCAGCATAATGCTGAGTGATGTAATTGCTGAATTGCTCCAATTCACTACGCTGAAAAACCCGGGAAGTCTCCACAATGCGATTAAAAATTTCATCCGATGTGGTGACAATGACTGCCAGCACGCGGGTTTCAGACAATGGCACGAACTCTATCTGGCGAATCTTCTCCTGATTACGCTTAGGTGCCATGACCACGCCGGCCATATGGGTCATATCCGACAATAGACGCGAAGCGGATTCCACCATGCGAGCAGATGGTTCGGTGATGCCTAATTCCTGTTGCACCTGACTCATTAAATTTTGTTCAATCGGTTGCAGGGAAATCAACGAGTCCACAAACAACCGATAGCCGGATACCGTCGGCACGCGACCCGCTGACGTATGCGGCGAAACAATAAAACCTAATTCCTCCAAATCAGACATCACATTACGAATCGTGGCCGGACTAAGCTCCATTCCCGAATCTTTCGCCAACGTGCGTGAGCCAATCGGCTGACCCTCACGAATATAACGCTCAATCAAAACCTTGAGGAAATGCTGGGCCCGCTCATTGATATTTTTCTCGGTAAGATGGGACATCGTCATTTTTCCAGACAGGCGAACTTTAAAGAGTAGCCTCACGCCAGCAGGTTGTTATGAATGCACAAAACCTTTCAATGCGTGCAGGATTCACTTTTATACTCCATGTAACTCATACTGTGCGCTATATAGCACGGATTTCGAGAATAAAGTCAACTCGATAAACCGTAAAACCGAATTTGCGATACGCAACCTTTGATTCATGGAAACCATTTAATGACTCATTATCGTGGTCGATTTGCCCCATCCCCCACTGGGCCGCTGCACATTGGCTCGTTGGCCAGCGCGATGAGCAGTTATTTGGAGGCGCGCCAACACCAGGGTTCCTGGCTGCTGCGGATTGATGATATTGATCAGACGCGCACTATCCCGGGCATGGATAAACACATCATTCACGCCCTTGAGAGGCTGGGTTTTGAATGGGAAAACGCCGCGTGCTACCAAAGTAAACAGCAGCCAGCTTATCAAACAGCACTGGATCATTTACAAGCCAAAAGTTTGTTATACGCCTGTCGTTGCAGTCGTAAGGCATGGCAAGCAACCGCTTCGGTAGGCGTTGATGGCCCTGTCTATCCCGGTATATGCCGTAACGCCGCATGGCCTTATACGGAAGACGTTGCGTTACGCATACGTACAGATCATCAGACAATCCATGTACAAGATCCTTTACATGGCTCCATCCAACAATCTTTACAAACGGAAGTTGGAGATTTCATCGTACGTCGCAAAGACGGCTACATCGCTTACCAACTTGCCGTCGTGGTCGATGACCACTTGGCTGGCATCACTCATGTCGTCCGTGGGGCCGATCTGTTGCTATCGACGCCAAGACAGGTTTATCTGCAACAACAACTCGGCTACGTCACGCCAGCTTATCAACATACGCCGATCATTCTGGACAACCAAGGTAAAAAACTCAGTAAAAGCGACGCCGCCTGCCCTGTTAATCTCGAACGCCCACTCACCACGCTCAATACGGCCTGGCATCTTTTACAAAATACGCAAATACCTGACATGGACCAGGTCGCGGATTTCTGGAACTGGGCGACGATGTATTGGGATGTCAATCAGCTAAGAAACATTAAAACAATTGGGAATTCTGGCAATTAACCGATTAATTGGGTCTGTTATTCCCTGATAGTCCCTATTGAATTGAGGTAGTCTAATGAACTTGTACACTCCAGTTAATGCCCACTTAACAACCACCGTCTAAAGACGATGGTTGGGATAAGGGACTGAAAGTCCCACCAAAGACCCGATAAAGCGGGTTTATCCTTCAATCTCGAAGTTTGGATTGGCCTTTTCCTCGAAATGATGGGCCAAATATTCCTCAATCATCTGTTTCGTCAATTCACCAGCCGTCACGCAAAAATAGCCGCGTGCCCAAAAATGACGGCTCCAATAACGTTTTCTTACAGGCGGAAATTCTTCAAACAACTTCATCGATGTTCGCCCCTTGAGACGCTTCATGATCTCTGCTGGACTCATCGTGGGTGGAGCTGACATCAATACAGGCACATGATCTTTACTCACTACACCCCGTATAATCTCTATCTCAAATTGATGGCAGGTTTGGCGTATCAATTCCCACAACCGAAGTGCCAATTCGCCACACAATACCGGATAGCGATATTTCGTTACCCATACAAAGTGGTATTCCAGCTTGTACTTCGTATGCGAGCCTGTGCGATAGTCCATCTTCTCACACTAATACAACCGCTAGCTGAAAGCTACCCACCTGGAAGGCGGAGGTTTAAACCTTAAAAGCGGACGACTTAATTGTAGAATCGCGCAAATCGTTAAACAGGTTGTTACGCCGCCGATAATCACTCAATGAAAGGTAAACCGACATGCAAGTTGAAACGCTGGTTCACGCACATTGGCTCATTCCAGCCGAACCACAAGGAAAGATTTTTGCGCAACACAGTATCGCTATTGATAAAGGCCGCATCGCCGCCATTCTGCCAACCCATGAAGCACGCGAACAAATCCACGCGAAAAACACCCTTGAACTGGATGAACACGCACTGATTCCCGGTCTGATTAATACACACACGCACAGCCCGATGACCCTGTTCCGCGGCTTGGCCGACGATATGCCATTGATGACCTGGCTGAACGACCACATCTGGCCAGCGGAGGCACGCTGGATACAACCTGATTTCATCGCCGACGGGACCACATTAGCCGTCGCTGAAATGCTGCGCAATGGCGTCACCTGCTTCAATGATATGTACTTTTTCCCCGACATCACCGCGCAGGTTGCCGCCGAAGCCGGGATGCGCGCAGTAGTCGGTTTAATTCTGGTGGATTTTCCTTCGGCCTGGGCGAAAGACCCAGACGACTACCTCAACAAAGCGATTCAGGTACATGATGCATTCCGCAAGGAAGAACTGATTCAAACCATTTTCTCCCCTCACGCGCCTTACTCGGTATCGGATGAACCGTTACAAAAAATGTCCACCCTGGCCAATGAACTGGACTTGCCAGTGCATATGCATGTGCATGAAACTCAGGACGAAATTGAGCAGAGCCTGAATCAATACGGCATGCGCCCACTCGAACGTCTGCAAAAACTGAATCTGCTGACACCCTCCTTGATTGCGGTGCATATGACACAACTGACGGATAGCGAAATCGACGCCGTGGCGGAAGCGGGCAGCCATGTGGCGCACTGCCCGGAATCCAACTTAAAACTGGCATCCGGGTTTTGCCCAGTGCAAAAACTGCTGGAAACCGGGGTCAATGTCGCCTTGGGCACCGACAGTGCCGCAAGCAACAACGACCTGGACATTCTGGGTGAAATGCGCTCTGCAGCTTTACTCGGCAAAGGCGTCGCGCAAAACGCCAGCGCCATACCTGCTGAACAAGTTCTCAATATGGCGACTATTAATGGCGCAAAAGCCTTAGGCCTGGATAAGGAAATCGGTTCGCTCGAAGTTGGCAAATCCGCTGACATGGTTGCCATCGACCTCAACACATTAGGCTGCCAACCGGTCTATAACCCACTGTCGCAGATTGTATATAGCAGCAATAGAACGCAAGTGACTGATGTATGGGTAGCCGGGCAGCAACTGGTTCGTAACGGCCAACTCACCCGAATGGATGAATCCGCCATCATCGCCAGAGCCAAGACTTGGCGAGAGAAAATTCATGGTGAAACGCCAAACCGTTAAGCCTCAACTCCGCGCCTTCAAGGCGCGGTTTGTTTTCTCAATAAAACGCTTGGCAAACCCAAATCGCTCAGTTATATTCGGCTTCAATGATCTTCAAAAGCCCCGTAATGAATACTGAAAACGCCACATTTCCTGTTTTTAGTGTGCCGGTCAACCTCCGGGGCTTTATCCTGCCTGCCTTGCTATTCCTGCCCCTACTGCCCTGAGGGGCTAAATATCGACACTACCCGGCTCAGTAAGAGTCGCACCACCCATCATCAATAACACAGGACGCTGTCAAAGGCCCCTGGGACTTTAATCAATCCGCGTGGCGCAAAAAACTCCTTCTCCATTGCCACGCTGGAATGCATTGTCAGGAATAGCACCCATGAGTAATTCATCGGATAAATTAATCATCTTCGATACGACCTTGCGTGATGGTGAGCAAAGCCCCGGCGCTTCCATGACCAAAGATGAAAAAATTCGCATCGCCAGAGCATTGGAAAAGTTACGCGTGGACGTGATCGAAGCCGGTTTCCCAATCGCCAGCCAAGGTGACTTCGAGGCGGTCAAAGCGGTTGCCGAAGCAATCCAGGAGTCCACCGTATGCGGCTTGGCCCGTACGTTAAAAGCGGATATAGACCGCGCGGGCGAAGCTATCAAATCAGCCAACTCAGGCCGTATCCATACCTTTATCGCCACCTCACCCATGCATATGGAGCGCAAGTTGCGGATGACGCCTGATCAAGTGCTCGAGCAGGCGATTGGCGCGGTGAAACAAGCGCGTCGTTACACGGATAACGTTGAATTCTCAGCTGAGGACGCAGGACGTTCCGAGCTGGATTTTTTGTGTCGCATCATTGAAGCGGTCATTGATGCCGGCGCGCGTACGATCAATATCCCGGATACAGTCGGCTATAATTTGCCTGAACAATTCGGCGAAACAATCCGCCTGTTGCACGAACGCATACCCAATGCGGATAAAGCCATTTTTTCGGTACACTGCCATAATGATCTCGGCTTGGCGGTCGCTAACTCCTTATCCGCCGTGCTCAATGGCGCACGGCAAGTGGAATGTACCATCAATGGCTTGGGTGAACGGGCCGGCAATGCTTCATTGGAAGAAGTCGTCATGGCGGTACGCACCCGTGCCGATGTATTTGGGTGCGAAACGGATTTGGACACGACCCAGATCGTCAACTGCTCAAGATTGGTTGCCAACATCACAGGCTTTCCTGTTCAACCGAACAAAGCCATCGTCGGCGTGAATGCCTTTGCGCACGAATCCGGCATCCATCAGGATGGCGTACTCAAGCACCGTGAGACTTACGAAATCATGCGTGCTGAAGATGTCGGCTGGCATGCAAACCGCATGGTATTAGGCAAACATTCAGGACGTAACGCTTTCCGCTCACGCCTTGAATCTCTCGGCATTCACTTTGATTCTGAAGACGCACTCAATCAAGCCTTTATCCGCTTTAAGAATTTAGCCGATAAAAAACACGAAATTTTCGATGAAGACTTACAAGCACTCATGACCGAGACCGGCCAATACGACCATAATGAGCGTGTGCATCTGGTCGCCATGCGGGTGGTGTCAGAAACCGGCAAGACACCGCAAGCAAATGTCACCATCAAGATTGATGGCGTGGCGCATCACATCCAGGCGCAAGGTGATGGTCCGGTTGACGCCGCTTACCGCGCCATTGAAAGTCTGGTGCAATCCGGTGCCGATCTGAAATTGTACTCAGTGAATAACATCACCAGCGGTACAGACAGCCAGGGTGAAGTAACCGTACGCCTGGAAAAAGCCGGGCGTCTGGTCAATGGACAAGGGGCCGACACCGATATTGTGGTTGCCTCAGCCAAAGCTTATATCAATGGCTGCAACAAGTTATTCGACTCCACCAGTAAAACTCACCCGCAAAACGCCATGATCTGATGTTGGATGCGCAGCGTAAAGCTTACCTTACCGCCATGGGCATTGAGACATGGCGGCTAAGGACACATCCAGATGTGCCAGTGGAAGAGAAGAAACAACGGCTGTCTGATGAGAATCGGTCAGCTCACCACTCAGCCAACCAAGCATCCAATACTGGCGACCCGCCAATGACCACGCAAGATAAGCCATTACCCGACTGGTCTGAACTGATTGAAACCGTCAGCACATGCCGTCAATGCGCATTAAGCAAGACCCGTACACAAACCGTTTTTGGCGTCGGTAACCAGCAGGCGGATTTAATGATCGTAGGCGAAGCACCAGGCGGCGAGGAAGATCGTCAAGGCCAGCCTTTCGTCGGACGCGCCGGCCAACTGTTGACCGCCATGCTCAAAGCGATTGGCTTAAGCCGCGAACAAGTCTATATCGCCAACGTATTGAAATGTCGCCCACCCGGAAACCGCGATCCCATGCCGCAAGAGGTCGAAGCCTGCCGTGCCTATCTTGACCGGCAAATCGCGCTGATCCAACCACGCTTGATTCTATCCGTCGGCGGCGTATCCGCTAAAAACTTATTACAAACCGATCAGCCAGTTGGACGCTTACGCGGTAGAACCCATCAATATGCCGCTACGAGGACACCACTGATGGTGACCTACCATCCGGCCTATCTATTACGTCGCCCGGAAGAAAAAGCAAAAGTCTGGATGGATTTGCAGCAAGTGGTTCAACAACTCGCCATCCAATGAAACACCGAACCACTCTGATATGATTGTTACATCCGTTGAATAGAGCAATCGTTCAATCATCGCGAGCAAATCCATTCGTCGATGAAAACAATACTCAAATTCTGCAAGGATACCATTGAATCAATTGATGACTTTTGCGAGGCTACTTTTCCAAATGAACAAATCAAGTGCTGGATGAAATGGTTTTGGAGATCAACCAGCGACCATGTAAATACCTCGGTTATCGAGTACCTTACGGTGCTTTTGCTGCGTTGCACTTACAGCTTGAATCCGCCATCATGAATAAGACTCAATCTGACTCAGAAAATAACGCTATAGTCACTTAGTACCAATCAAACACCGAGAATATTATGGTTATCAGGTCAAGTTGACTAATTACCAATTGCCCACGATGCTTTATGTCGAAGGATAAACGAAATTATCTAACCATTTTCTTAACATGGAAAGAGTAAAAGACTGATGAATGCAACCATTGTCATATTCGCAAATTCAGTAAAACACAGAGAACACTGCATCGCTGGAAAAGACATTAACTCACACAAGTGGATAAGACCAGTCTCTAATCAGGAAGGAGCCGCGCTATCAGAAAAGCAATGTTTATATGAAAATCCCTACGGTAAATTCACAAAGGTAAAACCATTACAAAAAATTGAGATGACCTTGTCTGGTCCTGCACCATTACCGAACCAACCAGAGAATTACCTCGTTTCCGACAGAATATGGCGACAACATTACAAAATTCAGGGTGACGAAATCCAAAATTATTTAGATCGGCCGAATAGCTTATGGGGAGAAAGCAATAAGGTCAACTATGCGAAAATAGAAAATGGAGAGATTCATATAAGCCAGTCTCTCTATCTTGTACAAATTACCAACCTGCAACTGAGAAATGATGATAGTAAGAGGCGTGCTGAGTTCCAATATGCTGGAGTACACTATAATCTTCCCGTTACAGATCCGTATTTCGAAGAACAATTTAAGGAGCCTAACAACCAGGGAATTCTTTGCATCAGCCTTGGAGAAAAACATGACCCTAAAGGTGGCGATGATTACTCATGCTACAAAATAGTAGCCACAATTCTATAATAGATAAGCACATTAAGTATCTGTTTATTTATGAGAGTAGTCTACCAAGCTAACCTGAAAAACGCCATATTTGAATAAGCAGGTGCCCATGGAAACTTCACAATGAAGACTTTTACTATTGGTTTTACTCAGAAAGGTGCAAAGAGATTCTTCACGCTTCTTAGAAGGAATGAGGTATCTAGAATAATTGATGTAAGACTAAATAATGTATCTCAACTTTCTGGGTTTGCCAAACGGAATGATTTAAGATATTTCTTATCTGAATTGTGTGGTGCTGATTACATTCACTTGGACGAGTTGGCACCGACAAAGAGTATTCTCAGTGACTATAAAAAGAAAATAATTACTTGGAATGTCTATGAGGAGAAATTCATTAACCTGATGGCTAAAAGAAATATTGAACGTACAATTGACTCATCTCTGTTAGATCATGGTTGCTTATTATGTAGTGAACATGAGCCACATCACTGCCATAGGCGTCTCGTGGTTGACTATTTGAATGAACACTGGGATACGAATATTAAGGTAGTACATCTCATATGAATACCGGAAAAATACCCACCGTACTAATCGCTTACCCAAAAACATTCCTATGTTACGAGAAGTTCGAGAGAAAATTATCTAAGATTCTCTCAAACTTCAATCAGTTTTATATCGCATATATGACTGATTATAACAAGTTCATCAGTCGTCATTTATCATCTGATGCTAGAGTCAATGACGCCATCACATCCCCTATTGATGAAGAATATTTAAGTAAAATTAGCCATGCAATTATTTTCAATGACGGTGAATCATTCAACTCTCTGATTGATAATGCGAAGAATCAAGGAATTAGATCGCGAATAATTGAGGCCAATATCACTAAAGTTGTGAACAAAGATAAGGGTGAAAAATTCGATGTTTATATTGGTCGAGGCACTCCTTGGGGGAATCCGTATGCAGTTGGATTCGGAGCATCTCTCGGTGAAGAACAAAATAGTAGAGATGAGGCAATTAGGAAATTCAAATATGATTTTGAAAAAGGATTCCTTAAAAAAAGCAAAGAAGATGCGCTCGAATTAAAAGGAAAAATCCTAGGATGTCATTGTAAGCCTTTAGCCTGTCACGGTGATGTCTTGGCGGAATACCTGAATTCGCTGGATGACGGTAAATGAACTACTCTTCCGTAAGCAGTAGGGTATCAAATCGGATAAACCTCTTTCATTTTCGCCACAAACGGTGGGAACTTGGACACAAAGAGATTAAATTTCAATACGGAACGAAGATCCACCACTAATGCCTTATTTCCCGCAACTCATGCAACGCAATTTACGTCGGCTTAATCAATGGCGCAACCTGGGGTTCTGGGGCCTGGGCGCATTCATTATTGGCTGGTTGGTTGCGTCACCACTGCTCAGTATTTTGTACCTGACTTTGGGCGATAACCAGAATATCTGGTCACACCTGGTCTCCACGGTATTGGATGACTACATCATCACCACTTTGTTACTCATGCTGGGCGTGGGTTCGGGCGCTTTCTTATTAGGCGTCTCCACCGCCTGGCTGGTGACATTATGCCGCTTTCCGGGGCGCGGCTGGTTTGAGTGGGCCTTATTATTGCCCTTGGCCATGCCTTCTTACATCATCGCTTTTGTGTATACCGATATCCTTGAATACGCAGGTCCGGTGCAAAGTCTGTTGCGCGATCTGTTTGGCTGGCAGAGTCCACGGGATTATTGGTTCCCGGAAATTCGTTCTTTGGGCGGCGCAATCAGCATGATGTCGCTGACTTTGTATCCCTATGTTTATCTATTGGCGCGCGCGGCTTTTCTGGAGCAAAGCGTCTGCGTGATTGAAGTCAGCCGGACGCTGGGCAAAACCGCCTGGCAAAGTTTTTACAGCGTGGCTTTGCCTTTGGCACGTCCGGCAATTGTGATCGGCCTGAGCATGGTCTTGATGGAAACCCTCAACGATTTCGGCACGGTGGATTTTTTCGCTGTGAAAACCTTCACCGCCGGCATCTATGATGTGTGGTTGAACATGAATTCCATCGCTGGCGCAGCGCAGCTCGCCACCGTGTTGTTGACATTCGTCTTGGTGTTACTCGCCGCCGAACGTTATGCGCGCGGCGCGCGCGGTTATGCACATGCGACGAACCGCTATCGCGCATTACCAGGTTATACATTGGCAGGTTGGCGTAAAACCGGTGCTTTAGTGTTATGCCTGTTGCCCATTTTGCTGGGTTTTTTGTTGCCAGCCACCATATTGGCTTCCTATGCCTGGACACACTACGCGGAGACTCTGGAAGCGGATTTTTACAATTATCTGGGCAACAGCCTGATGCTATCCGGCATGGCCGCTTTGATCGCATTATCCATCGGTCTATTCCTGGCGTATGGCGTGCGTTTGTCCCAATCCCCCGTACTGCGCGCAGCCAGTCGCTTCGCTTCGATCGGCTACGCCATGCCAGGCGCTGTGTTGGCAGTCGGCATTATGGCATCCTTTGGCGCTCTGGATAATGGCCTGGATAGCTGGATGCGCGCCAATTTCGGCCTATCAACCGGATTGTTACTCAGCGGCAGTCTGGTCGCGGTCACATTCGGCTACGTAGTGCGTTTTCTGGCACTCAGTTTTGGTTCGGCAGAAGCCAGCTTGAACAAAATCACCACATCAATGGAAGGCGCTGCGCGCACATTAGGGCAAAATACCTGGGGTACACTCAGACGGCTGCATTTGCCTCTGATTCGCGGCAGCATTCTGGCGGCCATGCTGTTGGTTTTTGTGGACGGCATGAAAGAACTGCCGATGACCATTGTATTGCGTCCCTTCAATTTTGAAACCCTGGCCACTTTCGTACAACAATATGCCTCGGATGAAATGCTGGAAGAAGCGGCACTGGCGGCACTCACCATTGTGGCCACCGGCATCATACCGGTGATCTTGCTCAGTCTGGGCATACGCGGCTCGCGTCCAGGGCAGTGAAAGTTTCTCCGCTGATCGCTGAGAATCGCGCAGCGGCGCGTCTCATTCGCTTCACCATGCTACTCTGCCCACTTTATCTCTGAACGCTTCGCAGATAACACCCCATCTTATGACTTTACTTAACATGGATCATGTCCGACACCGCTTCAATGGCCCTGAAGTCGTGCGCGGCGTCAGTCTGGCATTGCATGCTGGCGAATTTTTGTGCCTGTTAGGCCCCTCAGGTTGCGGTAAAACCACTTTGCTACGTTTGGCGGCAGGCTTGGAGCAAGTGCAGCAAGGCACGATATCACTGGCTAACCAAATCGTCGGCGACGCCAACGGATGCCATGTCCCTCCGGAAAAACGCCGGGTCGGTCTGATGTTTCAGGACTTTGCTTTATTTCCACATTTAACCGTGCGGCAGAATATCTGCTTCGGCGTCACCAAAATGACGCCTGAATGCGACCAATGGATTAAACAGACGACCGAACGCATGGGCATCGCCGAATTGATGGGCGCTTATCCTCACACTTTATCCGGTGGCCAACAACAACGGGTTGCTCTGGTACGCGCGTTAGCGCCGAACCCGCGCGCCTTACTGTTAGACGAGCCTTTCTCCGGTCTGGATGTCACCCGTCGGGCTTCGGTTCGTGAAGAAACCTTAGCCTTGGTACAGGACACCGGGATTGCTGCGATGATGGTGACGCACGATCCTGAAGAAGCCATGTTCATGTCAGACCGTATTCTGGTCATGCATGAGGGCCTGATCGTGCAGGCAGGCAGTCCGGCGGAAACCTACTTTACCCCAGCCAACGCCTATGTCGCTGGTTTGTTCGGTCCGGTGAACCGCCTATATCACACCGTGGCCCAACGCAAAGTGGAAACGCCATTAGGCGTTTTCGCCGCCGACGGCATGGCTGATGGTGATCAAGCTGAAATATTGATCCGCCCTGAGGGCATTTTAATCGAAAAAAATCAAAGCCAGACCGGATGCAGCGTCAAGGTGCTCAATGCCCGTCTGCTTGGCAATGCCAGCCATTTACGCCTGGCCGCTGAGTGCGGCTCAGCCGGCGTGATAGAGATACAGGCGCGTGTTCCCGGCGTCTTTTTACCGGATCGCGGTCATTACGTGAATATTCGGGTAGACACCGAAAAGGCGTTTGTTTTCCCCACCTGAGAGATCCACCTTTTGTGGTTATATTATCTTTCCAGCGCATAAAAAAGGCGGATGCTCGCACATCCGCCAACCACACTTTCCTGCGGGAAAATCTCAGTTGAGAAGGCCCAACCAATGTTGAAACTCACTCAGGTGGATGCGAGACAATGAACATTCCCAAAATGCCTTTTTAACACCGTATCGCACCACCTAGCATTTCAACAACTAACGAGTGGTGAACTCGGGATAAGCCTCCATCCCACACTCCGCCAAATCAGCACCTTCATATTCCTCTTCTTCACCAATCCGGATACCCATCACCATTTTGATCAAGAACCAAACGATGAAACTGGTCGCGAACACCCAAACGAAAATAGTCGCAGCACCAACCAACTGACCTGAGAAGCTGGCATCACCATTCGTCAACGGCACAGCCAACAAGCCCCAAAGTCCGACCACGCCATGCACCGAAATCGCGCCGACCGGGTCATCAATTTTCAATTTATCGAAGAAAGTGATGGAGAGCACCACCAACAAACCACCTGCCGCGCCAATCAATGTGGCGACCGAAGCGCTTGGCGTATCAGGACCCGCCGTGATCGCCACCAAACCAGCCAGCGCACCATTTAACGCCATCGTCAAATCCGCTTTACCAAACATCAAACGCGCCAGAATCAAGGCCGCGACCAAACCACCAGCCGCCGCCGCATTCGTATTCAGAAATACCATAGCGACCGAATTCGCGCTGGTGACATCTCCCAACTTCAAGACGGATCCACCATTAAAACCAAACCAACCCATCCACAAGATGAAAGTACCCAATGTCGCCAATGGCAGGTTCGCGCCAGGAATCGGGTGAATTTGGCCATTCGCACCATATTTTCCTTTACGTGGGCCAAGCAATATCACGCCAGCCAATGCCGCCGCTGCACCCGCCATATGCACGATGCCAGAACCGGCGAAATCCAAAAAGCCGAAATCATCACCCAGACTATATAAACCAAACACGGCTTCGCCGCCCCAGGTCCAGGATCCTTCCATCGGATAAATGAAACCGGTCATCACAACAGCGAACAAGAGAAAAGACCACAATTTCATGCGTTCGGCCACAGCACCGGAAACAATTGACATGGCCGTGGCGACAAACACCACCTGGAAAAAGAAGTCTGCTGCAGTCGAATAAACCGAGTCGCCGCCAAATCCATTCTCTGCGGAGCTTTGCAGCGCGCTTTCAACCAGTTGGTCATCCCCTGCGATACCGCTTAACAGATAATCTCCACCGTACATAATGGCATAGCCGCAAATCATATACATGATGCAGGATACCGCAAACAGGGCGACATTCTTGGTTAAGATCTCTGTCGTATTTTTGGCGCGCACCAAACCTGCTTCCAACATGGAGAAGCCAGCCGCCATCCACATCACCAATGCGCCGCACACCAGAAAATAAAAGGTGTCGAGCGCATACTGGAGTTCAAAAATGTTGTTTTCCATGATATTGACCTCAATAAATCAGGCATATTTCATCATTTGGATTGGGTGTTTACGCCTCCGCATAACGAAAAGCGATACCACCCATCGTTAAAAAATCAAAGCGCCTCCACGCCCGTTTCACCCGTACGAATGCGCACGACCTCCGTCAAGTCATACACAAAAATCTTCCCATCACCGATCTTGCCGGTTTGCGCGGCGCGCGTGATGGCTTCAATGGCACTGTCCATTTGCGCATCGTCAATCGCAATTTCCATTTTGATCTTCGGCAGAAAATCAACCACATATTCAGCGCCGCGATACAATTCCGTATGACCTTTCTGACGGCCAAATCCTTTCACTTCGGTCACGGTGACGCCGCTGACGCCAATTTCAGACAATGCCTCGCGCACATCATCCAATTTAAATGGTTTGATAATCGCGGCTATTAATTTCATGATGAATATCCCCTTGCAAAATCCGGCGGCTATCCAACCACCGGTTTGTGATAAATGGTGAAAATTGGTTCAGCTAATCCATGCCGGAAAAATCAGAAGTGCTTACCCCAGGTAATAAACACAATAGGATCCTCATCACCGCTTTCCTGACCAGCTTTCGAGATCGAGAAAGTCACATCGCCAAAATCACCCGCGCTCTTGGTCACATCCAACTGCATATGATTGTAGGAAGTATCCGTTCCAGCCACGCCATCATCCGCGAAGTCGTAGTAACCAACCATGCCACCCATACTCCATTCGTCAGACAACTCAAAACTGGCGGAGACCGAATAATGAAGATCGCCTTCGATAAAAGTCTGGTTAGCCGCTTCCGTATCATCCGTATCCGCCGCGACGGTATAGCTTATGCCTGCGGAAAACATCTCATAGCTGACAGAACCATATAGCTCAGTGAAATCCGCATCTGGATTCGCGCTGGGATAGGCATAATAAATAACGCCCAGGTCATAACCAAAATCACCGATTTCCCCGGCGTAACCACCATACAAATCGACTTCTTCACCATTACTGATATTGGATGCCCAAGCACCCAGATAAAAACCACTATCCAACGCATAATCAACACCGCCCTGAACAGCAGCACCGCTATTCGACTGAGTCACCCCACGCCAGACGTAATTGCTCGTGGCACTCATATTTGCGGTGACCTCGGCATGCGCTAATGAAACAGCGCCACAAAGCGCCAAACCAGTCAGTAATGCATTCACTTTCATTAAATTCTCCAAGCGGATACGGAATCTTTCCGCCATTTCCATGCATGACTCATGCCAATATTTAATTCACCGGCTAAATCCCCGTATTTAGCTTGCTTAGCCGTTCAAAAAGCCAATCGTTGATCAATGCAAAACGCTGATGCACCAGACAAGTGCAAATCGAGATTTCAATCACCTTAACAACGTGGCACGAATGAACAGATCAATCACTTATTGCGGTGTTACTTCTCCAAGGGAACTGATTGCCAAGTATCAGATTAGGCGCTGGATGACGTGGTATTGAATATTCAGAAGAGATGAATGTGGAACAAAAGGAGAACAATTGGAAGGGACTTTCGCGCGGTTAGTTGGATGCCAACTTGCGGGAAAAGAGAGATTTTCTGATGGAAAAGAACCCGTTAAATTAAACAGCCGGGCGTGCCATGTGCAAAAGGTCAGTATTGGCGCAGAACCTCCACACGCTCTTTGGCGAAGAGTTCAATATCCACCCAGCCATCGCATCCCGCACTCATGCCACACAGTGTGACCAACAAAATTTCACTGAGCGAATACAACTGACGGCGTTCTACTCGTGGATCATCGATTTGTTCGAAAATGGCAGCAAAGAAGCTCAGGTTCTGGTCTGTATTCACTCAACGACTCCCAGACAAAAAAACAACGCCCGAAAATCTTACCTATCTCTCTGAATACAATAGAAATCTTGATGAGATGACCCTGATTTATCGGTTATCCACCAACGACAGAAGCAAATAACGTGTCATCATGAAAGCGTAACAGCTTCATGAGGACACACTCCAGACTAGCCCGTAATATGGTAACCAGAATCCACATACAGCACATCGCCAGTAATACCTGAAGCCAAGTCAGAACATAAAAATGCCGTGGCATTACCAACTTGGTCAATGGTGACATTACGACGCAATGGGGTTTTCTTTTCCGCCTCAGCCAACATTTCACGAAAACCAGAAATGCCTGAAGCCGCCAATGTACGAATCGGCCCCGCAGATACAGCATTCACCCGGATGCCATCCGGTCCCATACTATCAGCCAGATAACGTACATTCGCCTCCAATGAGGCTTTGGCAACCCCCATCACATTATAATTCGGAACAGTTTTGACAGCTCCCAAATAGGTCATGGCCACAATAGAAGCATCCTCGCGGCTTTGCATCATCGGGCGTGCTGCTTTGGCCAGGGCGGCCAAACTGTAGGAGCTAATATCATGGGCAACCCGAAAACCCTCTCGGGTCACAGCATCCACGTAATCACCCTCGAGCTGATCCCGCGGTGCAAAACCTACTGAATGAATCAGACAATCCAGTCCATCCCATTGCGCACCCAATTCAGCAAATACCTGGGTGATTTGATCATCTTTGGTCACATCCAGAGGCATCACCAGATCAGAGCCAAACTCCTTGGCGAAGCCTTCTACGCGACTTTTCAACTTTTCCCCTTGATAAGTGAAAGCGAGTGATGCGCCCTCACGATACATCGCAGACGCAATACCATAAGCAATCGAACGATTACTCGCCACACCAACAATCAGGGCGCGTTTATTGGCAAGAAAACCCATATGATAATCCTTGTTTTAATAATAAAGATAAGGCAGCCCACTAAAGCTTGCCACGATAAAAACCCATTTATCAACGGTATAGCACGATCAAGACATCATCAGTCGTCAGGCGAGGAAGCACCGGGCAAAAAACAATTTTTAGGGGCCTCTCGCCCAAGATACTATGGATTTTGCCAGAACCAATACAGATCGGCATACCTCTTCTGCGTATACCTTAATTGACAACGACTCAGATAATCGCCGTAAGCGCGACCTGACAATGCCTCAAATGATTCATATTGACAGGCCAGATCACGGAATTTCCACCAAGCGGATTGGGACGCTACCAACAACCGCGCTTTTTTATAGGGTGCCGACCAATTCAAACTATCATCTTCAGCTTGTGCACTCAAAGTCAGTTGATCCACCAACTGTCGCAGCTTGCGTTCTTCCTGCTGTAGCAGGTTCACTAGGCAATCGGTCATCTGTTGCTGATTTTTCGCCGACGGACAAACTGGTTCATCCGCCACGCTGACACTATGCCACAGCCATAACACAATAAAGCATGCCAACCTTGATCGCACCGCGAGACTCCTCCGCTATTGCGCGTTGGTCAAATACTGGCAGCGTCGATCAAAGCGATCCTGAGGCACTTGCGGCCATTTCGCACGATCACATAATACCGATTTGAACGCAGCCAAATCATTATTGGCGATATGACGCTGAATCAGCTTGCGCGAAGCAGGCGTATAGTCGCCGCGGAAACGCAGATCAATGGTCACATCACGAATGGCATAGTGCATGGCGTCAATATCCGCCGCGCCGTAGGCCGCCACGACATCCGGTTTTTCACAAAGACGCCTCACATCCCGTTTGATTTCCGCATAAGAAATCGCGAACAACTTCTCCTGTTGTGCCAGTGTGATCGTCACCTCATGCAAATCCTGCTCGGCAAGGTATTGGGTTGCATCATCCCCGGATTTTCCCGAGGCACCCGCAAATTTCTCAGCCAATTGCCGCTCAACACCCGCTTGAACCAAATCTTCAGTAATTTTCGCCGCGCTTTTCAACTTCATATCATAGCCACGACCAATGGTGAGACCGGACCAAGATCCGGGCACATGCGGCCTGCAACTGAAATACTGGCTATCTGGATTATCATTACCTTCTGCGTCATAGGTAAGCTGACCTTCCATCTCACCCGCCGGTCTATTTGATATACTCATCGGATTTCCCCTATAAGATTGCACTCACGACCACTCAACCTAAATAAAGCGGCCCACCACTCTTCATCGGTTCAACCTAAACCAATCAATCAGTAATTTTTCCAATAACATAGTCGGATTAGGATTACGCGGTAATTGTCGGCGCAAATCATTGAGCTGATCAATGTAAGAAAGTAATGCTTTCATATCCAGTTGTTTAACGGGTTGCGCTACCAAGTCTTTCCAAGAGGGGAAAAACAACCGGCCCTGACCATCTGCAACCAAAATATGCGCCATATCACTGCAAATACAGTGAATTTCGTGGATCACCGTCAATACAGAACGCTCGCTTAACACTTTGGCGGCTTGAACAGGATTAGCGCCTTGCCTGCGTAAATCCATTAAACACTGCAAAGTTTGGCGGGCAGCGTCCAACCAGCCTTCGGCATGCGCTTGCAGTGCCAATAAAGGTTGGGCACCGGTAAAGGCGAGAATATCCGACCAATCAACATCGGCCTGCTGACCTCTCAACCAATGCTGGGCCTGATCTTGCGCGACGGGTCGAAATGGCAACACTTGGCAACGGCTACGGAGAGTCGCTGGCAACCATTGAGGTGCGGCTGTGATCAGTATCATCACAACGCCCGGTGCAGGCTCTTCCAAAGTCTTTAACAAAGCATTCGCCGCCGACGCATTCATCGCCTCAGCCGACTGTAGAACAAACACCCGCCGGGTTGAGGCCGTCAGCCCCGAACAATGAATCAACTGTCGGATCGCCTCCACTTTGATCATTTTGCCAGCTTCTGCGGGTTGAATACGGCTCACATCAGGATGATTGTCCACCGCCGCTAAACGGCACGCTTGGCAAACGCCACAAGGCTCCCCAGTATTCTGTTGGCAAACCAATCCCTGGCACAAATAATCCGCAAAGCGCTGCTTACCCAGCCCCTTTGGGCCGCTAAGCAACAGAGCATGCGGCGTGCGCCCGGCTTGATGTTGCTTCAGCCATTGCCGCCAGAGTGGCGCGTGCCAGGGCAGAAGCTCAGGTATGTCTGGCAAAGAACTCACCCAGCACCACCATCACTTGAGCCTCCACATCATCCAGTTCGCAGGAAGCATCAATCACTTTGATGCGCTCAGGCTCCTGCGCCGCTCTCGCCAGATAAGCTTGACGCACTTGCTCAAAAAACGAAATTGATTCACTTTCAACCCGGTCCGGCACAGAACGTTGACGGGCGCGCTTCAAACCCTGCTTGACCGGCATATCCATCAATAGCGTTAAATCCGGCGTGAGTCCTGCTTGCACCCACTTTTCCAACCACTGAATACGATCTTGCGGCAAACCTCGCCCACCCCCCTGATAAGCATAAGTCGCATCGATAAACCGATCGCACAACACCCATTGGCCCGCTTGCAGCGCAGGCAGAATTTTACGGTGGATATGTTCCGCCCGTGCGGCGAACATCAGCAGCAGCTCAGCCTTTTCCGTCATACCCGCGTATTCATGCCCCAGCGCGATATGGCGCAATGCTTCACCCAAGGCCGTACCGCCCGGCTCCCGGGTCTGCCATAAATCCATACCTTGCCGCTGAATCTCAGCGCCAAGGTAACGCAGGCAAGTGGTTTTGCCCACGCCCTCACCGCCTTCAATCGTAATCAATTTACCCGGCTTCATCGCTTCAATTGATACCTCCGCACCGCTCGATTGTGCTCCCGCAAAGTGGCGGAAAATTGATGCGCGCCATCACCTTTGGCAACAAAATACAAGGTGTCGCCAGCCGCCGGATGCACAGCGGCGTAAATCGCGTCACGCCCTGGCATGCAAATTGGTGTCGGTGGCAAACCTTTATGCACATAGGTATTATAAGGCGTATCTTCGCGCAAATCGCGGCGCCGGATATTACCGTCATAACGTTCGCCCATGCCATAAATCACGGTTGGATCCGTTTGCAATTTCATCGACATCTTCAAACGCCGGGTAAAAACACCAGCGATCTGCGTCCGCTCCTCGGGCTTACCGGTTTCTTTTTCCACAATAGACGCCAGAATGAGCGCCTCTTCCGGCGTTTTGACAGCGATATCCGGCGCACGCTCTGGCCAAATCTCCGCAACTATTTTCTGCATCCGTTGGTAAGCACGCTGCAGCAACTGAATATCTGTCGCACCGCGCGGGAAATGATAGGTGTCCGGGAAAAAACGCCCTTCAGGATGCTGGTCAGCATAGCCTAAGCGTTGCATGATCTGCGCATTCCCCAAACCCTCCAATGTTTGCCGCAATACAGGATCAGCCCGGATCGCCGCCATGACCTGGCGGAAGTTCCAACCCTCAACCAATGTCAACGTATATTTAATGGTTTCCCCCGAAACCAACAAATCAAACAATTGCGATGGCGTGGTATCCACCGGAACGGCATATTCACCGGCTTGAATCAAATGCGCCTGACGACGTTGACGACCATACCAATAGAAATAATCCGGTTGATCCAGTACGGCGCGTTCGGCCAAATCGTGGGCCAGTCTTTTCAAAGTGACACCTCGCTCCACGACTAAAACCAAGCCATCCGCAGGCAAACTCAACGGAGTCTGTAAGAACTGCTGATAATGCCGCCATACAGCCGCCGCCGCTAAACCAATCAAAAGGATAAAAAGCAGAATCAGCCAGACCAAGCGTTTAAAAAACATACAATCAGGCTACCTCAATATCGCCAATATTAAGCATCCAATCGAACCGCACACTCGACTAAGCGCTGCATATTCCCACATGTTGCTCAAAATTTATACTGAATATAGGTCCGGGTGACTAAGCGCGCGCTCATTATGGAGGTCACAAACCTGCTCAGAGTTGTTAGGATATGAGCTTGCTTAAAGAAAATGATAATGACATGCCGCATATAGAAATCTATACAACAGCCATTTGCCCTTATTGCGTAAGAGCCAAAATGTTACTGAAAAATAAAGGCGCGCGCTGGGAAGAAATCCGTATTGACCGCGATCAACAACGTCTGCACGAAATGCTGAATCGCAGTAACCGGCGCACGGTGCCGCAAATATTTATCGACGATCAGCATATCGGTGGTTTTGATGATTTAGCCGATTTGGACGCACGCGGAAAACTGGATCATTTACTCAACTAAACCCATGGCAAATACTGGCGACATGCCGACGGCGCGCATGCGCCTGGACAAATGGCTTTGGGCGGCCCGTTTTTTTAAAACGCGCCGCCTGGCTGCAGAAGCCGTGCAAGGTGGCAAAATACATTTGAATGGTCAGCGCTGCAAGCCCGGCAAAGACGTGCGCATCGGCAGTTGTCTCTCCATCAGCAAAGGGCCTTTTGAATGGGAGATTGAGATTCGCTCACTCCCGAAACAACGCCGTCCCGCCAGTGAGGCGCAGCATTTTTATTACGAATCTCCGGCCAGCCATGCCAAACGCCAGAAATTAGCGGCGCAAATTCGCGCCGAGCGCACCGCCAATCAGACGCAACCTGAACATAAACCAACAAAGCGTGACCGTCGTCTGATCCATCGCTTTAAACGTGCGGAGACTTAAGACTATGGATCAAGAGGCTTTTCGGGAAACCTATCGGGAAGTCAATGACTGTTTTTGCGCCTTTGAAAAAAGCGTATTGACCCATCAATGTGATTGCTCACAGGCGGAAAAATTTTGCATCGCCGAGCGCGAAGGTGTTCGCTGCTCATCCAAAGCCCATCAGGCCCGCTGTTTAGACTTGCTTGATGTATTACGCAAACAAGCACATTTTGCTTTGCGCACGCCTAAAGAAGACACCAAATTACCGCATGGCAAGGCCATGCGAATCCAGGTTGGCGGCATGCGCGGCATCCGCGCCTTATTAACGCCCGACATCCACCATTCCGATCCCATTGAAGACATTCAACAAACCCTGAATCAAGCGGAAGCGCGCTTCGGTTCCCTGAAAGCCATGCCATTCTCCCATATCATGCCAAGCATCGCGGCTTATCAAGGCAGAATTCGCCGCCGCAAACACGACCATGGCTCACATGACTCGCATTGATTTCTACGTGCTGGAATCTTATTCGCGCAGCAACCGCTATCAACTGGCCTGCCGGGTCGCCCATAAAGCCTATCAAGCCGGGAACCGCGCCGTGTTACACACCAGCAATCAGGAAGAGGCCCGTCACTTAAACCGCTTGCTTTGGGTATTCAATGATCAAAGTTTCGTGCCACATGGCTTACTGACCGAAGCCGATCCCGCGCTTAATCCCGTTTTGGTGGGCGACGCCAGTGAAAACGAAAACGAGCATGATGTGCTCATCAATCTGGATCTGGCGGTACCGACATTCTTCAGCCGTTACGAACGTTTGGCGGAATGCGTGGATCATGATGATGCCAGTCGGCAAGCCAGCCGGGAAAGGTACAAATTCTACCTGGACCGGGGTTATCCGCTGCATTTACACAAACTCAAATAACCCGGCGATTCTCTGGCAAAAGAATCGCCCGTCAATCCGGCAATGATGTCATCACCGACACAATGTCCTGATGCCAACCCAACATGACTTGCGCCGCCTCTTCCGGCAAAGCACTCGCCACTTTACCGTAAGACATTGAGCTGACTCTGGCACCTTGCGGCGCTGCAGCAACGGCAACGCGCAACGGTACGAAAACATGCAATTGATCGCCCGCAACACCGACTGGCATATTGGTCGTCGGCGGGTCAAACACAATAACCCGTAAATATTGAGGACTCGCATGATAATGCTTCAAACCCTCTTCCACCGCCTGAACAAAGCGTATTGCATAGCCTCGCTCTTGCAAACCCGCCTGGATCCAAGAAGAGGTTTCCGGCCCAGACAAGATCGTCGTCCGTTCAATTAAAGCGGCTTCTCCGACCTGTATCAAACCCGAATCGTCCGCATGCGCAAGCACGCCCAATAACCCCATCACAACAAATAAGAACATCCTGTTCATCACAACACCGCTTCATCCAATACATCCGCCAGCATACCGCGTAATTCCTGGCATAACGCTATTGATCGCACCCCCATCGTGGCAGCCGCCAAGGCAGGATCAATGGTTTGAATTTTGACGCTTTCGCCAGCATGCGTCACTACGATAGCGCATGGTAATCCAACACCAACCCGGCTATCCTGCTCGACACCGCGTGCCAGCATGTCAAAATTACAAAAAAATAACGAACGACTTTCACGATTCGCATCCCGATAACTCGACTCCTTAAGGTAACGGAAATTGTTATTCGCAATGGCCTCTTTCACCCGATCAATCGTGGTCTTGAAATCATAATCCGACTCAACGCTCATAATCAGGCTTGGCTGGCCATCCGGCGAATATTCGTTGACAACTTCCTGCGCCACACCAGACGACATCGCTGATATGAAGACTAAACTCATCACTAAGATTGGCAGTTTCATCATCTTTAACTCCTAAAATACAACGACAGGGACAAGACGAAATTCATGTCAACATCAAACCACATTTAGAATATCACTATGTTCTAATATTTCAATGGATAAAAAGTCAGGCATAAAAAAACCGAAGCCATCAACTCCGGTTTTTGCTTCACTGAACCGGGCGAATCCCGGAAAAACAAGCCATCAGACCTCGACCATTTCAAAATCCTCTTTGCTGACCCCGCAATCAGGACACTGCCAATTCACCGGCACTTCCTCCCATTTTGTGCCCGGCTTAATGCCGGAGTCAGGGTCTCCTTTGCTCTCATCATAAACATAGCCACAGACCACACACATATAAGTTTTCATAAAACACCTATCCTTTCACCTGAAAAAACATGATTAAGCCGGAAACAAGTCGGAAATGAACTGATCCACCACAAGTAACAGAGTTACCAAATTTGGACAAATCGCTGCATTTTCACCGTAAGCAAGCGGGAATTAGACCCGAATAGATTGAGGCTATTCGGGTCTTGACTTTCCGTATCGCATCCCTACTATTAGCACTCACTCTTACTGAGTGCTAACAACGCTAGTTATACTTCAACAAACTCATTCTTGAGGAGCTCAAGCGCAATGAATATTCGTCCATTGCATGACCGTGTGGTCATCCGTCGTAAAGAAGAAGAAACCACCAGCCCAGGCGGTATTGTGCTACCAGACGCAGCCACTGAAAAGCCGATCCAAGGCGAAATCGTCGCCGCTGGCAATGGCAAGATTCTGGACAATGGCGAAGCCCGTCCGCTGGATGTGAAAGTGGGCGACACCGTTCTGTTCGGCAAGTATTCAGGCACCGAAGTGAAGCTGGATGGCGAAGAACTATTGGTCATGCGTGAAGAAGACATCATGGGCGTGATCGAAGGTTAGAAACCGCTTTTCTCAATTCCACTAATCATTCTATTCAGGAAATACCAATGGCAGCAAAAGACGTAATGTTTGGCGATGACGCGCGTACGCATATGCTTAAAGGCGTGAATATTCTCGCCGATGCAGTAAAAACCACCCTCGGCCCCAAAGGCCGTAATGTCGTGCTGGAAAAATCCTTCGGCGCGCCAACCATCACCAAAGACGGCGTATCTGTCGCCAAAGAAATCGAACTGAAAGACAAGTTCGAAAACATGGGCGCACAAATGGTGAAAGAAGTTTCCTCGAAAACTTCTGATGTCGCTGGCGATGGCACCACCACTGCGACCGTACTGGCCCAAGCCATGGTGCGCGAAGGTTTGAAAGCCGTCGCCGCTGGCATGAACCCCATGGATTTGAAACGTGGCATCGACAAAGCAGTCACTGCAGCGACTCAACAACTGAAAGACATGTCAGTACCCTGCAGCGATAACAAATCCATCGCCCAGGTCGGCACCATCTCTGCCAACTCTGATACCAGCGTTGGCGACATCATCGCCGAAGCCATGGAAAAAGTCGGTAAAGAAGGCGTCATCACCGTCGAAGAAGGCTCCGGTCTGGAAAACGAGCTTGACGTTGTGGAAGGCATGCAATTTGACCGCGGCTACCTGTCTCCTTATTTCGTCAATAATCAGGAAAGCCAAATGGCCGACCTGGAAGAACCCTACATCCTGCTGCACGATAAAAAAATCTCCAACATCCGTGATTTGTTGCCAGCGCTGGAAGCTGTCGCCAAAGCCGGCAAGCCTCTGCTGATCATCGCTGAAGACATCGAAGGCGAAGCCCTGGCGACTCTGGTCGTGAACAACATTCGCGGCATCGTCAAAGTCGCGGCGGTTAAGGCACCGGGTTTTGGTGATCGCCGTAAAGCCATGCTGCAAGACATCGCTATCCTGACTGGCGCGACCGTCATCTCTGAAGAAGTTGGCCTGACTTTGGAAAAAACCACGCTGAACGAACTAGGCACCGCCAAGCGCGTACAGATCACCAAAGAAGAAACCACCATCATTGATGGCGCTGGCACCGAAGGTGATATTAAAGGCCGTTGTGAACAAATCCGCACCCAGATGGAATCCACAACTTCCGATTACGACAAGGAAAAACTGCAAGAACGTCTGGCCAAACTGGCAGGCGGCGTCGCCGTCATCAAAGTCGGCGCAGCCACTGAAGTTGAAATGAAAGAAAAGAAAGCACGGGTTGAAGATGCGCTGCACGCGACTCGGGCAGCAGTTGAAGAAGGCATCGTACCTGGCGGCGGCGTCGCTCTGGTTCGCTCACTGCAAGCCATTGGCGAAGTCAAAGGCGACAATCACGACCAGGATGTGGGCATCGACATCGCTCGTCGCTCCATGGAAGAACCATTACGCCAAATCGTCAGCAACTGCGGCGAAGAAGCTTCTGTCGTCCTCAACAATGTCAAAAACAGCACTGGCAACCAAGGCTACAATGCGGCCAATGGCGAATACGGCGACATGGTTGAAATGGGCATTCTGGATCCCACGAAAGTGACCCGCTCCGCTCTGCAGAATGCAGCCTCAGTGGCTGGTCTGATGATCACCACCGAATGCATGGTGGCGGAAATGCCAAAAGATGACGCACCAGCAGCACCTGGCGGCGACATGGGCGGAATGGGCGGCATGGGCGGCATGATGTAATCATCATCTGACCATTCTACCAACGCCCAAGGCGTTTCAAAAAGCCCGTAAGCCAATGATTTACGGGCTTTTTTGTTGCCTACGCTTATTCAATCTGTTTCATCTTGTGTCAGTGAGTTGCAATTCTCTTGGGATATAAAGTGGGATATCGGTTTAGACTGCACGCCTGATTTCCGCTAAGATCTTCGGCGATACCCCACTTTGCTCTGGCGCTTACGCTACAAGCATGCCTGTAAGCATCAGGAAATGGCGCTTGGAAAATACCCCATCGCACCCCTCAGTGAAGGGCGAAAAATGACAGAAGAAGCCCACTTGCAGCTTGCTCAAGTGCATCCCGCAGGACAAGCAGATCAGTCAAAAGTGGCTGACCTTGACCAACCAACCGCTATCTTAATTCAGTAAGAAATTGGTCTGGACGATGGGGAGTTCCTTAGTGACTGTTGCTAATGAAGAAGCAATCCAAATTATCGTTCCAAGCAAGGTTAAACGGCAAATCCAGTTAATGGCTTTGCAGAACAATCAAACCATGCGCACCTTCATCCTGAATGCACTTAAAAAACAGGGGGTCAATGTATCTGAGGATGATTTAGCAGACAGAAGAAAACCAAAGCGGAAATAGCTCATGAAAACAACAAAATCAGCATCTGTAGTTGACCTGTTCTGCGGGGTGGGCGGTCTTTCCCATGGTTTTTTTCAAGAAGGCTTTCCAATTGCTGCTGGCATTGATATTGATGAAGGCTGCCGGTACGCATACGAAGCCAATAACGATGCTCCTTTTGTCTGTCGTGATGTGGGATCACTCACCAAGATTGATGTTGAAAGCCTATACCCCTCATCAGGGGCTAGAATCTTGGTCGGATGCGCCCCTTGCCAGCCATTTTCTACGTACAACCAGAAAAACAATGATCCCAATTGGCGGTTGCTAAGTAATTTCGGAAAACTCATCAAAGAAACCGTCCCCGATGTTATTTCGATGGAGAATGTTCCTCGTTTGCTGAGCTTCCGTGGTGGAGACGTTTTTGAGGATTTTAAAAGCATTCTTGATTCTCTCGAATACTACATAGATTATGGAGTGCTCTACGGGCCTGATTACGGCTTGCCACAAACTCGATCCCGACTCGTTTTAGTGGCATCTAAACTGGGGCCTATTTCGCTGCCCAAACCCACCCATAAAAACCGCCATCGAACCGTTAAAGATGCGATTGGCGACCTTCCTCCTCTCACTGCCGGAAATGCTCATTATGCAGACTCGCTCCATCGAGCTAGTGGGCTATCAAAAATCAATCTGAGCAGAATCCGAGCTTCAAAACCTGGAGGAACTTGGAGAGACTGGGATAAAAGTTTAGTCGCAAAATGCCACACCGAAGAAACAGGTAGGGGTTACTCATCCGTCTATGGTCGTATGCGTTGGGACGAACCCTCTCCCACCATCACCACACAATTCTTTGGATTTGGTAATGGTCGATTTGGCCACCCTAAACAAGACAGAGCCCTTTCACTGCGTGAAGGAGCCATACTGCAAAGCTTCCCTAAAGACTACAAATTTGTTCCACCCGGAAAGCCGGTTGAGTTTAAGCGTATCGGTCGAATGATAGGAAACGCTGTTCCCGTTGTACTGGGACAAGCAATCGCAAGAAAGATTAAGCAGCACCTTAAGGAATATCCAAAATGAACCAAGAAGCAGTATCCCCCTATGAAATGACGCTGAGCCTCAATGTCTTAGAACACTTGGGGATTAATCTATATAGCAATGTCCCATCAGTTCTATCGGAAGTCGTTGCCAATGCGTGGGATGCTGATGCTGATGAAGTCCATATCACTTTTGACCGTGCCGCAGGTCGTATTGAAATACGAGACACTGGCATTGGCATGACACAAGAAGAAGTCAACGAACGCTTTCTTAGGGTTGGTTATCAGCGCAGGGTAGATCAGGAGCCTTTAACGCCGGAACGAAATCGAGCACCGATGGGGAGAAAGGGAATTGGCAAACTTTCCCTGTTTTCAATCGCTGGCACCGTCGAAGTCTACACGGTAAAAAATGGCGGGAAAAGTGCCCTACAAATGAAACTCAACGATATACGTGAGGCCATCAAAAACAAGAATCAGGGCATCTATAGGCCACCGGAATTATCAATAGACGGCATAGACTTTACCAAAGGCACCAAAATCGTACTCAGTGACCTACGCCGACAACAAACTATCAGTACGGCCAAAGCGCTACGCAAAAGAATTGCGCGGCGTTTTTCCATTATCGGAGCCAAGCAAGATTTCGATGTTTTTGTAAATGAAGAGCAAATTACGCCTGCTGACCGTGATTACCACTCAAAACTGCAATATACGTGGACGTACGATAATCAAGAGGATGTGGTGGCGCTGGCTACAACACTTTCACGCGATTCTGAAGATCGAACAGCAATCGTTGAGGCTAAAGGGATTCGCGTTTCCGGTTGGCTCGGAACCGTACATGAATCTGGTCAATTGAAGGATGAAGAAAGTGGCGATAACTTGAACAGAATCGCTATTTTTGTCCGCGGGAAAATGGCTCAGGAAGACATCCTTGATGATTTCAGTGAACGTGGTGTTTATGCCTCATACCTGATCGGTGAGCTACGGGTAGATATCCTGGATGAAGACGATCAAGAAGACGCCGCTACCAGTAGCCGACAGCACCTTGTTGAAGATGATCCTCGTTATATAAAGCTCAAGGAAGTATTGGGTGATGAACTGAAACATATCCAAAACAAGTGGAGTGAATGGCGTACCGATGACGGCGCAAAAAAGGCACTGGAAATACCTGAGCTGACTGACTGGGTAGACAAGCTGCCGTCTGGTCAAAAGAAAAACGCAAAAAGCTGGCTAGGGCGAATATACCGTCTTCGTACAAATGATCAGGAAGAGCGCAAGCAGCTCCTGAAACATGCGGTTTTTGCGTTTGAATTCCACCGTGCCAATGAAAACCTTGGCGCCTTGGATCGCATCCATGATGAAAACCTTGACTCTGTCTTAGAGATATTCAGTGAGCTAGATAGTCTTGAAAGCAACCTCTACGGGCAAATAGTTCAACAGCGCGTAGCTGTGATCCGCACATTGCAAGAAAAAGTCGATGCTGATAATCGTGAGCAAGTCATCCAAAGGTTCCTGTATGAACATCTTTGGCTACTTGATCCTCATTGGGAGCGCGTTGAAGCTTCCGAACTGATGGAAGCCCGGATCGACAAATTGTTTTCTGAAGTTGATGCCCAGCTTACAAAGGAAGAAAAGGCAGGTCGTCTGGATATTAAATATCGAAAGTCGGCGGGCACACATATTATCATTGAACTAAAACGTCCCAGTAGAGTTGTCGATATTGCAGAAACAACCAAGCAACTTGAAAAGTACTATAGTGGCTTCACTAAATTGCTTGAAAAGCAGGGAGTCGATGAACCTTTAGAAATGGTCTTGGTACTCGGGAAGCCACCAAGAGAATGGGCTAATCCAAAAGGCCAAGAGCGATTCCGAGGTGTGCTTGATAATTATAACGCCCGGCTAGTCTTCTATGATGAGCTTCTTGAAAATGCATTCCGCAGCTACAAAGATTATCTTGACCAAAAACAGGCCGTAGACCGACTCCAAGCTATTATTCAGGCGATTGAAAACTATACAGCATGAAAATTTCTCAGAAGCTCTAATTCCATGCGATAGATCAGTTTCAATGCAAAGCTATACCGGTTAGTACTTTATTTTCAAACTTGCTTTTCTCTGGAACTGCATATAATGGAACCAAGCATCTTCGACCTACTGTGTAAATGCTCGACCTTCTATGGCAGTGGTTTATTTTCTAACTCATGAACTGAAAAAGGTGACAGGCAATACTGTGCCACTTGATCCACAAAAAACATCATTCCAGCAGCAGATAGCCAGATTGCCGAGATCATCAGCGCCGAAGCCAACTATGACCGTTGGTCAAATTTCCTATTCCCTCACAGCAAAAGCCCTGACATTTATGGAAGGCATACCAAACAATGGGAGGCCAAGCTACCAGATGGCCGTGTCGCAGAATCCATGATTGAGGTGATTCCTGCACAAGATGCCAAAAGCTACACGACCAAGACCTATGATGTGTTTCTGGCGCTCATTGCCCTTTGGAAAGAGCGCAATATGCCCGAATCACCAATGGACCTATTCTTGAGCAACGACCGACATCACGTACATCTGGACGTTGCCGGGTTGGGTATACTTGGCAGTGGTGATCAACTTGTATTCCCGTCGGATGGTTGGCTGGCACCTGGGCCGCCGAATGAAAACGACGCTGGGCAATCAGACGCCCAGTGAATTTGAGCGATGGGCTCAGCTGGGTATCCGGTTGGTCTTGTCCACAACAAGTTGAACTGAACCATCGAAACTGGCTTAATGCGGATAAACCACGCACTTCGGAACCCATCCAATGATCAACCCCAAACTGTTTGACGACCTGTCGCGACGCATTGTTGAAGGCATGCCGAAAAATTTGCAGATTTTGCAGGATGACCTTGAACGCAACCTGCGCATGACTCTGGAATCGACTCTGCGCCAGATGAATTTAGTCAGTCGGGATGAGTTTGAAATCCAACAAGCCGTGCTTATGCGCACCCGTGAAAAACTCGCCGCTTTAGAAAAACGGGTGGCCGAGTTGGAACAGCAAAGCCACACCCTATAAACCGTCCAGATGCCGCTCGCCACAACGCTATGCCGGGCCGCCATAGGCGTTGAAGCGCCACTGATCAGTATTGAGACCCATTTGGCGAACGGTCTGCCGACTTTCAATATTGTCGGTCTGCCTGAAAAAGCCGTGCAAGAAAGCCGTGAACGGGTGCGCTGCGCTTTGCAAAACAGCGGCTTTGAATTCCCCAACCGACGCATCACCGTCAACCTCGCCCCGGCAGATTTACCCAAACAAGGCTCGCGTTTCGATCTGGCGATCGCCGTTGGCATCCTCATCGCCAGCACACAATTACCAGAGTCCACGGGTGAAACGCTGGAGCTACTGGGCGAACTCACGCTGGCAGGCGCAGTACGGCCTGTTAATGGCGCTTTACCCGTCGCTTTGGCGGCCCAACAAGCCGGACACGGACTGGCCTTACATCCGGACAACCTGCTTGAAGCCAGCTTGATCAAACAGGCGACTCTATATGGTGTTGACCATTTGCTCACACTATGCGCACACCTGACAGGCGCGACTCCCTTGCAACCCACCCGTCTTGGCCCCGAAGCCGTATCGACTCTTCAGGGGCCGGATCTGAGCGACGTGCGCGGACAATCCCATGCCAAACGCGCTCTGGAAGTCGCAGCAGCGGGTCGGCACAATTTATTGATGATGGGACCACCTGGCGCTGGCAAATCCATGTTGGCCAATCGTTTGCCCGGCTTATTGCCAGCCATGACGGAAGCAGAAGCCTTGGAAAGCGCGGCAATCGCCTCAGTCGCTGGTCAACCCCCAGATCTACATCACTGGCGTCAACGACCTTTTCGAGCGCCGCACCATACCTGCTCCGGCGTCGCTTTAGTGGGCGGCGGCGGCAATCCCAAACCAGGTGAGATTTCGCTGGCCCACAACGGCGTCTTGTTCCTGGATGAATTACCCGAATTCGACAATCGGGTGCTGGACGTGCTGCGCGAACCAATGGAAAGCGGTGAAATCACCATTGCCAGAGCAGCACGCAGCGCCCGTTTCGCCGCCCGCTTTCAAGTAATCGCTGCACTGAATCCCTGCAAATGCGGTTTCTATGGCGACGAAGCCAGAATGTGCGCCTCATGTGGTCCACAAGCTGCCGCGCGTTACCAATCCCGCCTATCCGGCCCACTAAGGGACCGGATGGATATCCAGATCGAAGTCCCTGCTTTAAAGCAAGATGAATTATTTGCCCGTCCAGCCTCACAAGGTGAAACCAGTGCTCAAACACGCCAGCGGGTTGAGGTCGCCTGGCGACACCAGATAGAACGACAAGGCTGCGCCAATGCCTTACTCAGCGGTAAATCACTGGAAATTCATTGCCGCTTGGACCAACCGCAACAAAACTTGCTGGGCCAGGCGATTGAGCAACTCGGTCTTTCCGCACGCGCTTACCACCGCATTCTGCGCATGGCGCGCACAATTGCTGATCTTGACCAAGCCGAAACTCTTGAAACGCCGCATTTAAGCGAAGCCATTGGCTATCGTCGCTTGAATCTGTGACCCAAAGGACGGATTCAAGTTGCCAGCGCGACACATAGAGCGTTTTTGGAGGCCGCTATCTCCCCCGCATGCCGTAACAGCAAAGCCTTTTGGTGTCACACCACCAAAGGCGGCGGTTTACCTAAGGTTAATTAAACCTTATGAATTAACCAAAGTTAATCAACCACTCCTGTGAAAGCCACCCACTGTCTTCAGACGGGTTTCAACCAAACGTTATAACTCACTGACAAACAAACGATTTCCGGCTTGACGGAGCAACGCAGCATGCTAATATTCAGGCCAAGTGGGGAATTATGGGGAATAGTGGTGTTTTTACCCTGATTTCGTAGTCAGGCTGCATAAATCAAGGCCGATTAGCGCAACCTGCAAATAGCGGGCGAATCATGTTTCTCGGCAATACGACGCTGAATCTGGATGCGAAAGGACGCATCGCATTCCCGGCCAAATACCGCAACACGCTGGCAGAGAATTGTCAGTCACGCGTCGTGATCACCCGTAACCCACGCGATAACTGCTTATGGCTGTATCCACAAGACGAATGGCATCCAATCGCCAGACAAGTCGCTAAATTACCCGCCTTGAAAACAGAAAACCGCACTTTGCAACGCTTATTGCTGGGTTCCGCCATTGATATGACATTGGATAGCCAGGGGCGCATTTCCATACCATCCGATCTACGTCAGCACGCCGAATTGGAAAAAAAGGTGGTGCTGGTCGGCCTGGGCGGAAAATTTGAAATCTGGGATCAGGCCATTTGGCGGACGAATAACGAACAGGCACTGGCTGCGGCCCAGGAAGATGGCTCCGGGCTTTCCGCCGAACTCAGCGAATTATCACTTTAATGACGCACGATACTCATCAAACTGTTTTGTTGCAGGAAGCCGTGGACGCCTTAAAAGTCCGCGCGGACGGCACCTATATTGATGGCACCTACGGGCGCGGCGGACACAGCCAGGCCATTCTCCAGCAATTGGGCGCGCAGGGTCGTTTACTGGCGTTCGATAAAGACCAGGCAGCCTGTGAGCAAGCACAAATCCATCATGCGCAGGATCAACGCTTTCGCATCATTAACCAAAGTTTCGCTCAATTAGCGGCGGTCTGCACCGAACACAACCTGTCCCAGATTGACGGCCTGTTGCTTGATCTGGGCGTCTCATCGCCGCAACTGGATCAGGCCGCACGCGGGTTCAGTTTCATGCAGGCAGGCCCGTTGGATATGCGCATGGATCTGAACCAAAGCGGAACAGCCGCCGATTGGTTGAACAGTGCTGAAGAAAGTCATCTTGCACAAGTGTTCAAAGAATACGGGGAGGAACGTTTCGCCCGGCGCATCGCCCATGCAATTGTTCAAGCACGCATCCAACAACCACTGCAAACCACTCAGCAGCTCGCACAACTCATTGAACGCGCTGCGCCCATACGGGAAAAACACAAACACCCGGCGACGCGCACCTTCCAAGCGATCCGTATTTTCATCAACCATGAATTGGATGACCTGCAAACCGGCCTGTGCGACGCGCTGAAAATTCTACGGCGCGGTGCCCGCCTGGTGGTAATCAGCTTTCACTCGCTGGAAGACCGCATTGTCAAACATTTCATCCGCGACCAGTCACACGGACCACAATTCCCCAAAAGCGTGCCGGTGATGCATACCGCGAGCACTGGCGCGTTACGTCGCATCGGCAAAGCGGTCAAACCCAGCGCGGCGGAAGTCGAACGCAACCCAAGGGCGCGCAGCGCCATCATGCGAATCGCCGAGGTCAATCATTCATGAAACCCCAATGGCGAAGCATGCTTGGGTTATGGGCGCTGATTTGCGCCGTGATCATCAGCGGCGTGGCCGTGGTCTACGCCAAAAACCAGTCGCGCGAATTGTTTTTGCAACTGCAAACCAGTCGCGCGGCCCATGCGCAGGCACTGATTGAATGGAATCAATGGCAATTGGAATTAGCCACTCAGGGCAATTTGCAACAGGTATTACAGATAGCGCGCAGCCGTCTGAACATGCATATCCCGCAACACAGTCAACACCTCTTCATTGATCCATGAAGCCAAACCAAAGTCGGCGAAAATCCGCAAACCGTCCGCGCCAGGCACCTTATAGCCCGGCGCGCCATTACTTCGTCCTCGGACTCTTCATCCTGGCCGCCGGTATTTTGATCTGGCGCGCCATTGAACAGCAAGTATTTGAACAAGACTTCCTGAAAAACGAAGCCAACAAACGTCACCTGGTCGAAGTGGAGCTAACCGCGCGGCGCGGCTTGATCATGGATCGACATGGCGATGTGCTGGCGATGACCACACCAATCGCTTCGATCGTCGCCGACCCGCGTCAGCTCTCCAGCCAGGCGAAAGAACTGGAATATCTGGCGCAAGCCATACCCATGCCACTGCCTCATTTGCGTGATCGCCTGCAACAAAACAGCCAACGCCGCTTTGTCTATCTGCAACACGGCCTGTCGCCCAAACAAGCGCAATATGTGCTGAAAACAGCCAAATCACAAGGTTTAAAAGGGATCAGCGCGGAAAGTCAGGTCAAACGGTATTATCCAACCGGTGAAGTATTCGCCCATGTACTGGGATTCACTAATTACGCAGATATCGGTCAAGAAGGCCTGGAGAAGGTTCACGATAAAACCTTACGCGGCACATCCGGTGCCAAACTTATGTTGCGCAATGGCAAACGCGAAGCAATTGATGAAGACATTGAAAATATCCGCCTGCCACGCGACGGCCAGGATCTGATCCTCAGCCTGGACAGCCGCCTGCAACATATCGCCTACCGCGAACTGAAAACCGCCGTCAAACGGCACAGCGCGATTGGCGGCAGCGCCGTCTTAATGCATGTGCGAACCGGCGAGGTGCTGGCAATGGTCAATCAACCCGGCTTCAACCCGAATGATGGACCCAGCCGGGGCAGTAAGGATGGTCGTTTGCGCAATCGTGCCTTGACCGATTCATTTGAACCCGGCTCCACACTCAAGCCGTTCATTGTCGCCGCTGCCTTGGAACAGGGTGATATCGAACCACATGCGTTGATTGACACTCACCCAGGCTATATGCGGGTTGGCGCAAGCCGAATCGCGGACAAACGCAATCTGGGTATGATTGATCTTGGTGCCTTACTGGGCCGCTCCAGCAATGTCGGTGCCGCCAAACTGGCGCTGCGCATGGATAAAGCGGATATCTGGCGATTGCTCGGCCAGTTTGATTTCGGTCAGTCGCCTTATCTGCAATTCCCTGCTGCGACCCCTGGCCGTTTAATCCATCACCATGACTGGAAAAAAATCGATCAGGCCAATCTGGCTTTTGGTTATGGCCTGGCGACCAGTACACTGCAACTGACCAACGCCTACGCCGCCTTGGCAAACCAAGGCATGTACATACCAGCGACCCTGCTCAAAACCACCCAACCGCCACGCGGCAAACGCGTGCTCAGCGCCAAAACCAGCCGTTTGATGCGCCACCTGCTGCAAAAAGTCGTGACCCCGGATGGCACGGCGCCACACGCCGCCATTCCCGGTTATCAGGTCGCCGGTAAAACCGGCACAGTGAAAAAATTCATGCGCGGCGCTTATCAGGATGGTCATTATCTCGCCCTGTTCGCCGGATTCGCGCCGGTGCGGCATCCCCATCTGGCGATGGCAGTCGTGCTGGATGAACCACGCAGCCAACAATATTACGGCGGCCAGGTCGCCGCGCCTGTGTTCGCGCGCGTCATGGGTGAAGCCTTGCGTTTATTGAATGTTCAACCGGATGGGCCAAGACGAACCTCGATACGTCTGGCACAAAATACGCGGGTGGCGGAATGAATGTACGATCAATCAGCCTGAATACTTTATTACAAGACCTGCTGAAAGCGGATTCGGCTGATGACGTGTTAATTCGCGGCATCACCCAAAACAGCCATTCGGTGCAACCCGGTGATTTATTCATCGCACTGGCCGGACAACAAACGCACGGCATGCAATATCACCAGGATGCACGGCAACGCGGCGCGGCAGCCCTGCTGGCCGAACCGGGCGGCGACTGGCCGGAAGCCAAACTGCGCGAACTGGCGAAACACTATGCGATTCCCTTATTGATCCAGCCTTCATTGCGCGAACTGGCGGCGCGGATCGCCGCGCGATTCTATGACAAACCTGCGCAACATCTGCGTTTGATTGGCATCACCGGCACCAACGGCAAAACCAGCATCAGTCATTATCTGGCGCAAGCGCTGAATGCAACCCACCAAACCGGCGTGATCGGCACCTTGGGCAATGGCGCATTGAACGACCTGCAAACGACCCAACACACCACGCCGGACGCCATCAGCCTGCAAGCCGAATTGGCACGCCAGGTCACACTGGGCATCCAAACCGTGGCGATGGAAACATCATCACATGCGCTGGATCAAGGCCGGGTGGCCACCCTACCCTTCCACACCGCCGTATTCAGCAACCTGTCACGCGATCATCAGGACTATCACGGCGACATGGCGGCCTATGGCGCAGCCAAAGCCAAACTGTTCCATATGCCCGGACTGCGCTATGCGGTGATCAATACCGATGACCCATTTGGCCGCCAACTGAGCGAACAAATCAATGCTCAAATCACGCTGGTTACCTGCGGCGCTCAAACGAATGGCGCGCATCACATCTGTCCGGGCCAAATTGAGGTTCGTCCCAGTGGTTTGCGTATACCCTTCCACTCAAGCTGGGGCGATGGCCTGATCAACAGCCGCTTGATCGGTCGATTCAATGCCGAGAATCTGCTGCTGACATTGGGCGTTCTGCTCGCCTGGGAGATGCCTTTACCCCAGGCTATCCAGGCTCTGGAAGCCATTCAACCCGTCGCCGGACGTATGTCATTACTGAACCATGCCGACCAACCCAACGTACTGATCGACTTTGCGCACACCCCGGATGCCCTGCAAAAAGCACTGCAATCCGCGCGTGAACATGCCACAGGCCAAGTGATCTGCGTCTTCGGCTGCGGCGGCGAGCGCGACCAGGGCAAGCGCCCTTTGATGGGCAATATCGCCGAAACCCTGGCTGATCACATCTGGCTGACCGACGATAACCCGCGCCAGGAAGACGCCGGGCAGATCCTCGAACAAATTCTGGCGGGCATGCAGCAACCGGCAAAAGTTCAGATTGAGCGCAATCGTGCGCTGGCGATTCAACAAGCCATTCACTCAGCCGGGCCGGATGACTGGATACTGATCGCAGGCAAGGGTCACGAAAACACTCAACAGATCGGCACGGACAAAAAACCCTTCTCCGACCTGGCGCAGGCCCAACAAGCGCTGGCTGAATCCAAACCCGGGGAAACCGCATGATCCGGTTCAACCTGAACGACATGGCGAACGCCACTGGCGGCGAATTGCGTGGCACCAATACCCACTTTGATATGGTCAATACCGACACCCGCACCCTGCAAGCCGACCAATTATTCGTCGCGCTGCGTGGCCCGAATTTCGACGGGCATCATTATTTGGCGCAAGCCTTGCAGGTCGGCGCAAGCGGCGCTGTGGTCGATCACCCCACGCATTGCCCGATACCACAGATTGTGGTCAAAGATACCCGGCTGGCACTCGGCGACATGGCGAAAGCCTGGCGCAAACGCGCATCCGCCCGTTTCATCGGCATCACTGGCAGCAATGGCAAAACCACCCTGAAAGAAATGATCGCGGCGATCCTCTCACAGCATCATGCCGTACTGGCGACGCGCGGCAATTTGAATAATGACATCGGCGCGCCGATCACCCTGATGCAAGTGCAGGAACAAGACTATGCAGTGATCGAAATGGGTGCCAATCATGCCGGCGAGATCGGCTACCTGAGCCGCATTGTGCAACCCGAAATCGCCGTACTGAACAATGCCGGACGCGCCCACCTGGAAGGCTTCGGCAGTTTAGCCGGTGTAGCCCATGCCAAAGCCGAAATCATCCAGGGCATTCCGGCTGGCGGCTGCTTCATTTACAACGCGGATGACCGCTTCGCCCCCTTATGGCGCGAACTGGCTGACACCTCACCCAGCATGACCTTCGGCGTACGAGAACCCGCCGACATTCACAGTCCGGCGAACAGCTATCGCATTGAATGGCACGAAGACGGGTTCGCGGCGGCATTTGCCGTCAACACCCCCAGCCGCTCATTCAATGTGCGTCTGCAACTGGCCGGCGAACACAATCGTCTGAATGCGCTGGCCGCCATTACGGTCGCCGAAAAACTGAACATCAACACACAAGACATCCAGCAAGGACTGGCTGAATTGCAACCCGTCTCCGGGCGACTGCGCCTGCTGCACGCCAGCCATGGCGCGCGGCTGATTGATGACAGCTACAATGCCAATAACGAATCGGTCGGCGCAGCCCTGCAAGTCCTGCAAGGCGCCCCGGGAAAACGCACCCTGGTGCTGGGCGATCTGGCCGAATTAGGCGAAAACCGTATTGCGCTGCACGCCGAAATCGGCCAGCGCGCGCGCGCAATCGGCATTGATCGCCTGCTGAGTTGCGGCTCACTCAGCCGACACGCCAGCCAGGCATTTGGCCAGGCGGCGCGTCATTTCGACAACCAAACCGATTTGATCAATTTCATCCGGGACGATTTAACGCCGGACGACACCTTACTCATCAAAGGCTCACGCTCGGCTGCTATGGATCAAGTGGTGCGTGCGTTGCGCCATGACAAGGAGAATAGACCGCATGCTATTTGAACTGGCCGACTATCTGACCCAATACGATAACGGTTTTGCGGTCTTCCGTTACATCACTTTGCGCGTCATTCTGGCAATACTCACCGCGCTGGCGATTTCGCTGCTGGTCGGCCCGGCAATGATCCGCCGCCTCAGTCAATACAACATCGGCCAGACCGTACGCGACGACGGGCCGGAAAGCCACTTCTCCAAAGCGGGCACGCCAACCATGGGCGGCACACTGATTCTCGTGGGCATTACAGTCGCCACCCTGTTATGGGCTGACCTGAACAACCGGTATGTCTGGATCGTCCTGCTGACCACCCTCGGATTCGGTGCCATCGGCTTATGGGACGACTATAAAAAGCTGGTATTGCAAAACCCCCGCGGCTTGCCAGCGCGCTGGAAATATCTATGGCAATCCGTATTCGGCATAGCCGCCGTGTACGCACTGTACAGCACCGCCAGCCAACCCGCCGAGACCCAATTGATCGTGCCTTTCTTTAAAGATCTGGTGCTGGACCTCGGTCCCTGGTTTTTGTTGCTCGGCTATCTGGTGGTGGTCGGCTCATCCAATGCCGTCAATTTAACCGACGGACTGGACGGACTGGCGGTTATGCCAACGGTGATGGTCGCAGGCGCGCTCGCCGTATTTGCCTACGCATCCGGCCATGTGCATATCGCCAACTACTTGCTCATCCCCCACCTGCCCGGTGTGGGCGAACTGGCGGTGCTGTGCGCCGCCTTGGCAGGAGCCGGACTGGGTTTTCTGTGGTTCAACGCCTACCCGGCGCAAGTCTTCATGGGCGATGTCGGCGCGCTCGGTCTCGGCGCGGCGCTCGGCGTGATCGCGCTTGCGGTGCGGCAGGAAATCGCGCTGTTCATCATGGGCGGCGTGTTCGTCATGGAAACCGTTTCAGTGATGCTGCAAGTCGGTTCGTTCAAACTGACCGGCAAACGGATCTTCCGCATGGCTCCGCTGCATCATCATTTTGAACTCAAAGGCTGGCCTGAACCGCGTGTGATCGTACGTTTTTGGATTATCACCGTGGTGCTGGTGTTGATTGGACTGGCGAGTCTGAAGGTGAGATAAAAGAGAAACAATCCCGCTCATTCCCAATCGATACGCAACCATGCGGTAGCATGAAAAATAGATTTTAAGGCGACAAACGACATGAATAAATTTTGTCAAAGTTGTGGAATGCCCATGAAAAAAGATCCACAAAATGGCGGAACACACTTCGACGGCAGTAAAAGCACGGAATATTGCAGCTTTTGCTATCAGGATGGCGCTTTTCTTGATAACTGCACGACCGCCAAAGAAATGCAGGATTTTTGCATCCAGAAAATGCATGAAAAGGGTACACCAAGATGGATCGCTTGGTTTTTAACACGGAGCATACCCAAATTGAAGCGATGGTCTAGTGATACATCCTGTGATTGAACTGCACATAAAGGCGACCTTGTGGTCATTCCCGCGCAGGCAGAAATCCATAAGGAATCGGATCTGGGTTTTCTATAAATAGAAAACCATAATTTGGAATATCTAAGTGATATGAATATTTGATGAGGTCATCATACAATGAGAGAAATCAAGGCATTCGATATTGGTGAGCAATTGCTCGCCATGTTGAAAGAAGAGCATCCCATAGAAGAAGATATTGGCGTTGTTGATCATTCGGGAGAAATTATGGGCGTGTTCATCCCTCCAAAGGAATATAACTTCTTCCTTAAAAAAATAGCAGAAGAGGAAGACCGGTTAGATAAAGAATCATTAAAAGAATTTCGCGAGTCCCAAAAATAAAGATCATCAATATTCTAAAAGAATTATTAGAAATGGCAAACACTCCTGAGTTAAGTCGATACCCATACCACTCCAAGCCAGAAGACAACCTTGAAAAATATATTCTGAGAGAATAAATCCCTGAGAAATTCGCAAAAGGATTCATCACATGACGAAATCAGATAGAAACTCAACCACATGTGAGGAACAAAAACCACTGCTAAATAGCATTGATTCTAATGTTCATCAAACCATTGTTCTATGGCTTTTCATTGCAACGCTAGTTATTACAATATTTGTAGCAATTGCGCTGATAATTTCAGATCTCACAGGAAAAACAATACTTACAATCTTACCAGTTGTTATATTGGCTGGTGTGCTGGGTTCTTTTGTTAGCGCACTCAACAGAATTTACTCATCATCAAATATATTCCCAATTGTCAAATACGAGGAGTTATTGAGAAACTCCAACAATTACCTTATTGCATATTCCTCAATTCCTCCGCTAGTAGGTGCGATATCAGCAACGATATTATATATAATATTTGCCGGAGAAATCATTAAGAGTCCCTTTTTTCCAGAATTCTCTTGCCAGGGTAATGGCAACTGCTATGAATTTATTTTATTTCTCAAGAACTGGAGTCCCGACCAAGCACAAGACTTCGCAAAAGCAATAGTTTGGGGCTTTATTGCAGGATTTAGTGAACGTTTCGTCCCTGACATACTCAATCATGTAGTTAGCAAGTCAAATGAAGATAAAACCTAACAAAGTGCAACTTTTATTGTATTTAGATTCCAGCCTGCGTGGGAATGACGCAATTTAACAATAAAATTTCGCCGCTTAATGAACCAAACCAACCCACAAAAACACAACCTGATCGTCGGCCTCGGCGTAACTGGCTTATCCGTTGCGCGCCATTTACTGGCACTGGGCGAGCAGGTGGCGGTAACGGATTCACGCAAGCAACCACCCGGTTTGGTTCAGTTGCGTGATGAGCATCCGAATGTCGCCATTTTTTTGGGTGGTTTTGATGCGCAGGTATTCAGTCAGGCAGACCGTTTGATCGTCAGCCCCGGCGTGCCACTCAGTACGCCTGAAATACAGGCGGCAATACAACGTGGCGTCCCGGTATTAGGCGATATTGAGTTATTCGTTCAGGCAGCGAATGCGCCCATCGTGGCAATCACTGGTTCAAACGGCAAAAGCACCGTAACGACTTTGGTTGGCGACATGGCGAAAGCCAGCGGTATCCGGGTTGGCGTGGGCGGCAATCTGGGCACTCCGGCGTTGGATTTACTGGATGATGCGGTTGAGCTTTATGTCCTGGAGTTATCCAGTTTCCAACTCGAAACCACCTGTTCACTCAGCGCCGAGGTAGCAACCGTATTGAATATTTCAGCCGATCACATGGATCGCTACTCCAGTCTGCAAGCTTATGCGGCGGTGAAATCGGCTGTGCTAAAAAGCGCCAGGTTGGGTCTTTACAATCTGGATGATGCACGGGTGATGGCGATGTCCGGTTCGGACGATGCCCGTTTTTTCACCTTGAATGAACCACGCGATGCCAGAACCTTTGGTATCCGTCAATGCAACAATGCCGAATGGCTGGCGCATGGCCAGCGCAACCTGCTGCCGGTCAATCAGTTATTGATGCCGGGTAAGCACAATCAGGCGAACGCGCTCGCCAGTCTGGCGATTGGCGCGGCCATCGGTTGTGATGAATCGGCCATGTTAGCAATCTTGCGCACCTTCCCCGGTTTGCCGCACCGCACCCGGTTCGTTGCCGGGATCGACGGAGTGCGTTGGTACAACGACAGCAAAGCCACCAATGTCGGTGCAACGGCGGCGGCGCTGTTGGGAATGCATCAACCGGATCATGCCAACCGGGCAGTGGTCATTTTAGGGGGCATTTGCAAGGACGGTGATTTCACCCCATTGACCGAGGTGTTGCGCAAATGCGCGCGTGGCGTGGTGTTGTTCGGTCAGGATACGCCGCAAATCGCGCCGCATGTGCCGAGTGAATGCCAAACCAGCCAGGCCAACAGCTTGGCCGAAGCCATTGACCAGGCCGCGAAAATGGCCCTACCGGGCGATCATGTGCTGCTTTCGCCGGCTTGCGCCAGTTTTGATCACTTTCAAAACTATCGGGATCGCGGCAATCAATTCACCCGTCTGGTTCAGCAACGGACGGAAAAGGCGGCAGTATGACGGCAGCATCACACAAAACCCAGAACAAAGCATTGGTCAAACGCCAAGCCGCATCAACCAACCCGGGAGACTGGGATCAAACGCTATTCGCCGCCAGTCTGACACTGGTTGGATTCGGCATCATTATGGTGGCATCCAGTTCGATGCATTTGAGCAATGGCATTCCTTACCTGCAACGTCATTTGCTGGCGTTGGCGATTGGCATCGTCGCTGCTCTGGCGATTTACCGTACGCCATCCACCTGGTGGTATAAAAGCAGCCTCTGGCTCTATGTCGCCGGGCTGATCCTGCTCGGCTTGGTCTACGTCCCAGGCTTGGGCTATAGCGCCAATGGCGCGCAACGCTGGATTCAAATCGCCGGGTTTACCATTCAGGGCGGCGAATTGATGAAACTGTTTGTGGTGCTGTACCTGGCCGGTTATCTGATGCGCCGCCAGGATGAAATCGCGTTCAGTTTATGGGGCTTCGTAAAGCCGCTGGCGATGTTATTGGCACCTTGCATATTGCTGCTCCTGCAACCGGATTTCGGCGCGATCGCATTATTATTGATCATCACTTTTTTGCTGTTGCTGCTGGCTGGTGCTTCATTGCGTTGGTTGTTGGTGTTATTCGTCACGACCGTCGGCACGCTCGCCGCCATGATCGTGCTGTCACCTTATCGCATGCAACGCATCACCAGCTTCACCAATCCCTGGAACGATCCACAAGGCACGGATTATCAACTGAGCAACGCATTGATTGCGTTTGGCCGTGGTGAGTGGACCGGTGTCGGCCTGGGCAACGGCATTCAGAAGCAATCCTATCTGCCGGAGGCGCATACCGATTTCGTCATGGCGGTGATCGGCGAAGAATTCGGCTTGCTCGGCACTTTGGTGGTGATCGGGCTGTTCAGCCTGATTATCTGGCGCGCCTTCCTGATTGGTGCTGACGCCAGACGGCGCCATGAGGTATACGCCTCTTTGGTCGCCTACGGCCTGGGCATCTGGCTTGGCTTGCAAGCTTTTATGAATATTGGCGTCAATATGGGACTGCTGCCAACCAAAGGCTTTCCCCTGCCCTTTCTCAGCTATGGCAACAACAGCCTGATCGTCAGTATCATCGCCATCGCCATGCTGTTGCGCCTGCATCAGGAGAACAGCGCTTCAACCCACAACAAGCGGAAAAAACGCCGATGAAAAAAATTATCGTGATGGCGGGCGGCACTGGCGGTCATGTGTTTCCAGCCCTGGCGGTCGCACAGGCATTACGCGAACAAGGGCATGATGTGACCTGGCTGGGTTCGCCAGACAGTTTCGAATCGCGCCTGGTGCCGCAACATGATTTCATTATCGACACCATTGATGCATTCCGTCTGCGCGGCCAAAACAAGCTGACCTTGTTGCTGGCACCATACCGTTTGCTGCGCGCGCTTTGGCAGGCGCGCTCAGTGCTCAAACAACGCAAACCCCAACTGGCACTGGGCATGGGCGGTTTCGCCGCCGGTCCGGGCGGCTTGATGGCGCGCTGGCTGGGCATCCCTTTGGTGATCCACGAACAAAACGCCCTACCCGGCTTGACTAACCGCTATCTGGCGCGTTTGGCAACCCGTGTTTTGCAGGCTTTTCCACACAGCTTCGCCGCCCGTTATCAGGCCGAGGCGGTCGGCAATCCAGTGCGCGCTGAAATCGCGGCTCTGCCTGAGCCACAAGAACGCCTAGCCGGACGCGATCCAACACAACCCATCAACTTATTAATTATCGGCGGTTCACAAGGTGCGCAAGCGCTGAACGAAACCGTCCCGCAGGCGCTGGCTTTGCTCGAACCGGCGCACAGACCGAAAGTCCGCCACCAAGCCGGGCGCGGCAAAACCGACGCGACTGAATCAGTCTATCAACAGACTGGCGTTGAAGCGCAAGTGCTGGAGTTCATTCACGATATGCCACGCGCTTACGAACAGGCTGATCTGGTGATTTGCCGCAGCGGTGCTTTAACGGTCTCCGAACTGGCCGCCGCCGGGGCCGCCGCGATTCTGGTGCCTTTCCCGTTTGCGGTGGATGATCACCAGACACGCAATGGTGCTTATCTGGCCGATGCCAACGCAGCACGTCTGGTCGCACAAAACGCATTAACGCCGGATCGATTGGCTGGGCTGATTCGCGAACTCAGCGCAGATCGCGCGCAATTACAACAGCTGGCGACCAAAGCACGTGAACTCGCGATACCCGGCTCAGCGCGTCGCGTTGCGTCAATTTGTCTGGAGGTCGCGGCATGAATAATCCATACAATCCACGCTATGCTGCCGAGGCGATGGGGCGGATGCGCCAATTGCATTTTGTTGGCATTGGCGGTGCTGGCATGAACGGCATTGCGCAAGTGATGTTGAATCTGGGCTACCGCATCAGTGGTTCCGATTTGCGCGCAAATGCGCCGATCCAACGCTTACGCGAACAGGGCGCGACGATTCATATCGGCCATGCCGCCGAACACATTGCGCAGGCCGATGCGGTGATCATCTCCAGCGCGGTGGCGCAAGACAATCCGGAAGTGGTCGCCGCGCGCGAAGCGCGGGTTCCGGTGGTGCCGCGCGCCGAAATGCTCGCCGAGATCATGCGCTTCCGCTATGGCATCGCGGTCGCTGGCACGCACGGCAAAACCACCACCACCAGTCTGATCGCCAGCCTGTTAATCGATGGCGGCCTGGATCCGACTTATGTGATCGGCGGTCGCTTGAACGCGGCAGGCAATCATGCGCACCTGGGTGAGGGCAAAGTGCTGGTCGCCGAAGCCGATGAAAGTGATGCCTCTTTCTTGTATCTGCAACCCATGCTGGCAGTGGTGACCAATGTGGATGAAGACCACATGATCACCTATGGCGGCGAATTCGCCCGCCTGCGCGCCGCCTTCCTCGAATTTTTACACCACCTACCCTTCTACGGTATGGCGGTGCTATGCCTGGATGATGCGAATGTGCGCAGCCTGTTGCCGGAAGTGACCCGGCGTGTCACCACTTATGGTTTCAGTGCAGATGCTGATGTACGCGCATCCGCCTGTCATCAGCAAGCAGGACGCAGCAAATTCCGCGTAACAACCCCGATGCACGAGTCCTTCAACGTCGAGCTGTCGTTACCTGGTGAACACAATATCCTGAACGCCCTGGCCGCCATCAGCGTAGCGCTGGAATTAGGCGTGTCCATTGAAGTCATCCAACAAACCTTAAGCCAATTCCAGGGCATCGGGCGACGTTTTGAAATACGCCACTGCGAACGCGACGGACAGATGCTAACTTTGATTGATGATTATGGTCATCACCCGCGTGAACTGGCTGCGACCCTGAGTGCAGTCCGCGCCAGTTGGCCGGATCGTCGTTTGCTGTTGGCGTTCCAACCACACCGTTATACCCGTACGCGCGATGCGTTCGACGATTTCAGCAAAGTCTTGTCAGAAGCGGATGTATTGGCGTTGTGTGAGGTGTATGCCGCTGGTGAAACACCCATCGCTGGCGCGGATGGGCGCGCCCTGAGCCGCGCGATTCGCACGCGTGGCCGGGTTGATCCGATTTTTATCGATCAAATCACCGACCTGCCAGATGCCTTGAACGAACTGACACAACCGGGCGACATTGTGCTGACCATGGGCGCAGGCGATATTGGCGCGGTCGCCAAACGATTGCCAGAGACGTTGCAAAGATGAACCTGCGCGGCAATATCAGCTATGACGAGCCGATGGCCAAGCACACCAGTTGGCGGGTCGGCGGCCCGGCCCGACAATTTTATCAACCCGTCGATGCGGACGATTTGGCGGCCTTCATTGCGGGTCTGCCAAAGAATGAACCCATTCTATGGCTCGGACTGGGCAGTAATTTATTGGTGCGCGATGGCGGCTTCAACGGCACAGTGATCGCCATGCAAGGCCGTTTGGCTGAAATCCAGTTAATTGAAACCAAAGCGTATGTGGGCGCAGGCGCGGCTTGTGCCAAAGTCGCCCGGAGCTGCGCGCGTGCCGGACTGGGCGGCGCCGGTTTTTTAGCCGGGATTCCAGGTACTATGGGCGGCGCATTGGCGATGAATGCGGGCGCATTCGGCGGCGAAACCTGGCAAATCGTGCGCCAGGTCACCACGCTGGACCGCGCCGGACGATTACACCGACGGACGCCATCCGAGTATCACATTGCATACCGGCAAGTCAGTGGCCCAGCGGATGAAAGCTTTATCGGCTGCATCTTGGATCTGACCCCAAGTAATGCTGCGCAAGAACAGGAAGCCATTCGCGCTTTGTTGGAAAAGCGCTCAATCAGCCAACCAACCGGCAAACCCAGCGGCGGCTCCACCTTCAAAAATCCACCTGGCGACCACGCCGCACGTCTGATTGAAGCAAGCGGCTTGAAAGGCTGCCGGATCGGCGGGGCCGAAGTATCACCCAAGCATGCCAACTTCATCATCAACGCAGATGAAGCAAGCGCACTGGATATTGAACGATTAATTGAACACCTGCAGGCTGAAGTCGAACGCCAACAGGGCATACGGCTGCAAACCGAGGTCTGTATCATAGGAGAGACCAGATGACTGAACGCACCATTCAAGCGAGTGACTTTGGCAAAGTGGCGGTGCTGATGGGAGGTTGGGCCAACGAGCGCGAAGTTTCTTTGCACAGCGGTCAGGCAGTGCTGGACAGTCTGCGCCAATCCGGCGTGGATGCGCACCCGGTAGACATGAACCATGATCTGATGAATCAATTACAGGGCTTCGACCGGGTGTTCAATGTGGTGCATGGTCGTGGCGGCGAAGATGGTCTGCTGCAAGGCGTGCTGGATTTACTACAATTACCGGCGACGGGTTCCAACCTGCTTGGTTCGGCGATTGCGATGGACAAATACCGTACCAAACTGGTCTGGCTGGGCTTAGGCCTGCCAACCCCGCGCTTTGTACTGATCGAAACAGAGGATCAACTGGCCGATGCCGCTGAACTGGGTTTTCCGTTGATGGTCAAAGCCGCGTTGGAAGGCTCCAGCATCGGTGTGGCGCGCGTTGAAAACGCCAGCCAATTACGCGATGCCTGGCTTGAAGCCAGATCGTGCAACAGCCATGTCATCGCCGAACAATGGATTGCAGGTGATGAGTACACAGCCTCCATTCTGGGCGAACAGGCACTACCACTGATTCGTCTGCAAACATCCCATCAATTTTATGACTATGCCGCCAAATATCAGTCCGATGACACCCAGTATCTGTTGCCATGCGGCCTGGATGCGATCACCGAACAGACGTTGCAAACACTCAGCCTGCGCGCCTTTGAAGCAGTCGGCGCAAGCGGCTGGGGCCGGGTTGACCTGATGTACGACGCAAACGGCCAACCCTGGTTGATTGAGGTCAACACCGTACCCGGTATGACCAGCCACAGCTTGGTACCAATGGCGGCGGCAGCGGTCGGCATGGATTTCAACGATCTGACCTGGCGCATTCTGGTACAAACTTTGGAGCCATCCAGTCAATGAGTGCGCGACGCACCAGGAACCCATGGCTTAAAATACTGATACTGTGCTTAATCGGTAGCGGTATTACTGCGTTATGGTATGGTTATTTCAATACCACTGACCCATGGCCGATCAACAAGATCAAAATCCATGGTGATTTCGCCCATCTGGATACGTATAAGCTGAATCAACAAATCACTGATAGCATTCATGGCGGATTTTTCAACGCAGATATCGCCAACATTCGGGCCAGGTTGTTGAATCAGGCCTGGATAAAAGACGCCCGTATCCGGCGCGTCTGGCCGGATACACTGCAAATCCATATCACTGAGCAACGCCCTATCGCCTATTGGCTGCGCAGTGACGGCGAGCCTGCGCTGGTTAATCCATCCGGCGAAATTTTCCGACCGGCGGCCAATCCGGATATACCCCATCTGCCAGTGCTCAAGGGCGCGACAGACAAGGTTCCCTTAGTCGCACATTTTTACGCTTTAATACATACCGATGCTATGCGACATAAGTTACGAATCACACAATTACACCTCAACCAACGGCAGGAATGGCGCGTGCATTTCAGTAATGGGTTAAAGCTGATGCTGGGTCAGGCGGAACACCAGCGGCGTTGGCGCAACTTTATGCATATCTACGCTGATCTGACCACCTATGGCGAGCCGCAACAGATTGACATGCGCTATGCGCATGGCGTCGCGGTACGTTGGCGAAATCATTCACCAGCCCATGCCGACGCGTCATCACATCACTATGAAGGTAAAAGTTAATGGCTGCGAAAAACGATAAACACATTATCGTCGGACTCGACATCGGCACATCCAAGGTGGTCGCCATCGTCGGGGAAGTCAAGGAAGATGGCGTACTGGAGATTATCGGCCTGGGTTCAAACCCTTCCAACGGCCTGAAAAAGGGCGTGGTGGTTGACATCGAATCCACCGTGCAATCCATTCAGCGCGCCGTGGAGGAGGCCGAACTGATGTCCGGCATGGAAATCACATCCGTCTACGCCGGTATCGCAGGCAGCCACATTGAAAGCGTGAATTCCAACGGCGTCGTGGCAATTAAGGAACGCGAAGTCACCAGCGCGGATGTCAACCGGGTGATTGAATCCGCGCGCGCGATCGCCATTCCGGCGGATCGTGAAGTGCTGCACATCCTGCCGCAGGAATTCATCATTGATCATCAGGAAGGCATCCAGTCGCCGATCGGCATGTCCGGCATCCGTCTGGAGGTCAAAGTACACATTGTGACCTGCGCGGCCAGCGCCTCGCAAAACATCATCAAATGCATCCAGCGTTGCGGACTTGAAGTCAAAGGATTGGTATTGGAACAACTGGCTTCCAGCTATGCCGTCCTGGAGCAGGACGAAAAAGAACTCGGGGTATGCCTGGCGGATATTGGCGGCGGCACCACGGACATCGCCATCTTTTCGCATGGCTCAATCCGCTATACTGGTGTCATCCCCATCGCCGGACACCAGGTCACCAACGACATCGCCGTCGCCTTACGCACGCCCATGCAACATGCCGAGGAGATCAAACGTAAATATGCCTGCGCACTGGCCCAACTGGCCGGACCGGACGAAGAAATCGAAGTACCAAGCATCGGCGAACGTCCGCCGCGCCGGTCATCGCGCCAAACCCTGGCTCAAGTGGTCGAGCCGCGCTACGATGAACTCTTGAATCTGGTGCAGAATGAACTACGGCGTTCCGGGTTTGAGGATTTGGTCGCAGGCGGCATTGTGCTGACCGGCGGCAGTTCACGCATGGAAGGTCTGATTGAACTGGCCGAAGATATTTTCAGCATGCCAGTGCGCCTCGGCATTCCACGCAATGTCGCTGGCTTAAGCAGCGTGGTGAATAACCCGATCTACGCCACGGGTGTGGGCTTGCTGGCGTACGCCCAACAAGAACACCATGAAGGCGCTGTTGAAAACAGCGTGGACGATCATGCCCAACCCACTTGGCGACGCATCAAAAACTGGTTTAGCGGTAATTTTTAACTCAAAAATCAGTAAAAAATCACGATTTCACCACAGACTCTGGGAAATATTGAGACATATCACTAAAATCAAGCGATGAAGGGAAATTTTATTTCCTTTGCCTGGGAAACATCATCAAAATATCCGCCACAGGTAAGATAGAATATGTTGAGTGATTCATACGAAACCCAATGTCGTATTTAACCAGATTTAGATCCTCAGCAAGGGTATAAACCCGACTGGGAATTAAGATTAAAACGTTGATCACAGGATTCCATGAAATTTCAGGTAATAAGCAAGATGACGCAGATTACGGGGGTACATTATGTTTGAGTTGATGGATGTTGATACGCAAAACGCAGTCATCAAAGTCATCGGCGTTGGCGGCGGTGGCGGCAACGCAGTGCACCACATGCTGAAATCAAACCTGGAAGGCGTCGATTTCATCTGCGCCAATACTGACGCCCAGGCGCTAAGCGGCACAGAAGTGCAGACGGCACTCCAACTCGGTTCCAACGTCACGCGGGGCTTGGGCGCAGGCGCCAACCCGGAACGCGGCCATCAAGCAGCGCAGGAAGACCGGGATCGCATCGCCGAGGTGCTGGAAGGCGCTGATATGGTGTTCATCACTGCCGGCATGGGCGGCGGCACAGGCACGGGGGCCACGCCGGTTATCGCCGAAATCGCCCGGGAATTAGGTATCCTGACCGTCGCGGTCGTGACCAAGCCTTTCGCATTTGAAGGCGCAAAACGTATGCGCATCGCCGAAGCCGGCATTACCGCATTAAGCGAAAGAGTGGATTCGTTAATCACGATACCGAATGAAAAATTGCTCTCCGTATTGGGCGAAGCCACTTCACTGCTGGACGCCTTCAAAACCGCCAATGACGTACTGTACAATGCTGTGCAAGGCATCTCTGAACTGATCACCCGCCCGGGTTTGATTAATGTGGACTTTGCGGATGTGCGCACCGTCATGTCAGAAATGGGCGAAGCCATGATGGGCAGCGGATTCGCCAAAGGTGACAATCGCGCCCGCGAAGCGGCGGAAATGGCGATTCGCAGCCCTTTGCTGGAAGATATCAATCTGGCCGGCGCAAAAGGTCTGCTGGTCAACATTACCTCTGGTATGGACATGTCAATTGGCGAATTCGACCAGGTTGGCAACACCATCAAAGAATTCGCGGACGACGACGCCACCGTGGTTATCGGCACCGTTATTGATACTGAAATGATTGAAGAAATGCGCGTCACCGTCGTCGCGACGGGCATAACGCCGACAACGCCAAACACCGATCAGCCCCGGGAACGTGTGATTGATGAACTAAGACCCGTGCGTATGAAACGGGCGGCAGCTGAGCAGCAAGCTGAACAAAACCTGAAGGAAGTTCCAAAAACCCAGGAAGATAAAGTCCCCGCGCTGGACGCGCGTAATTATGTCGGCGCGGCGCAGGATAAAGATATGGAATATCTCGATATACCCGCCTTTCTGAGGCGGCAAGCCGATTGACTCAGCAAAGCCACTTGATTCCCCTCGGTTTATTGGAAATAATCCTCAGATTTGGTCATGTGCAGGAAGCCGGGCTGCAAGTTTCGGTTTGGAAGATCCACTCTGCGGAGATAATCACGCATGATTAAACAGCGTACGCTGAAAAATGTTATTCGCGCGACGGGCGTCGGCTTACACACAGGGGGAAAAATCTACCTCACATTACGTCCCGCAGCGCCAGATACCGGTATTGTGTTTTGCCGTACGGATTTGCCAACCACCGTCGAAATCCCAGCGAAAGCCTCGTTGGTCGGAGACACTCAATTATCCACCGTTCTGGTTAAAGACGGCGTGCGCATCTCTACCGTCGAACATCTGTTATCCGCTTTCGCCGGCTTGGGCATCGACAATGCTTATGTGGACGTCAGTGCACCTGAAGTGCCTATTATGGACGGCAGTTCAGGCCCTTTTGTCTTCCTGATTCAATCTGCTGGCGTGGAAGAGCAGAATGCATCTAAACGCTTTATCCGCATTTTGGATACCGTTGAAGTGAGAGATGGCGATAAAGTCGCTCGTTTCGAACCATTTGAAGGCTTCAAAGTGCAATTCGGCATTGACTTTGACCATCCGGTGATGGAGAAAGAAAAAAACAACCAAGTCTCCATTGATTTCTCCTCCACCTCCTTCGTTAAAGAAGTCAGCCGCGCCCGCACCTTCGGCTTTTTACGCGATATTGAAACCTTGCGTGAGAATGGCCTGGCCCTTGGCGGCAACATGTCGAATGCCATCGTCATTGACGAATTCCGCGTCCTTAATGAAGATGGGCTGCGATATGAAGATGAATTCGTCAAACATAAAATTCTTGATGCAATTGGCGACCTGTACTTGCTGGGGCGTAGCTTAATTGGTCAATTCAGCGCCTACAAATCAGGCCATGCGCTCAATAACCGTCTGTTAAACGCCTTGATATCCCGCACTGAAGCCTGGGAAGAAGTCATTTTCGATTCGCCGGATGCAGCACCCATTTCTTATATGAAACCAGTGCATGCACACTAACTCTTACCATACCCAATAACGCCAGCGCCGGGAAATTTCAACTTACCACCCGGCAGACTCTTGAATAACCCCACTCCGCCCTCATGTACGAAACATGGATGCTGAATCAGATCCATGGATCCAGTGGCTCACCGAGCACTGAACTTTCATTTGTCGCTTAACATGAGGACAGAACAATGACGACTTTCGACTTTTCCCCCTTATTCCGTAACGCCATCGGTTTTGATCGCCTCGCCGATGCGCTTGAATCCGCTCGCCGGGTTGACGCCAATGGCTACCCTCCCTACAACATTGAAAGAGTCGGCGAGGATAAATACCGCATCACCATGGCGGTTGCTGGCTTTGGAGCAGACGAACTGGATATTGAAGTCAAAGAAAACAAGCTCAAAATCACCGGCAAAAAAGCCGACGATATCGCTGACCGTCAATATCTATACCGTGGCATCGCTAACCGCAGCTTTGAACGTGCTTACCAACTCGCTGATTATGTCCGCGTTGACGGTGCTGAAGTCAAAGACGGCTTATTACACATTGATCTGGTGCGCGAGATACCCGAAGCCATGAAACCCCGCCGCATCAAAATCCGCACTAGCGATGAAAAACTGATCGGTGGAGACGCTATGAAACAAGTTGCTTAATTAAAAGCCGACAAATAACAGCTATGCGCACCGGACGGCCTATAACCGCGCATAGCTGCAAAGCCTAGACAATCCCAGTGATTCGAGATCAATCAAGTTTTATAGCCGCCTGCCAACACTCACATTCAACCCGCCTATAAAACAAAGCAGGACAAAACCGCCATCAAAGGCTGCGCTTCACCACTTCGCCCCTAAAATTTCCCACCCTCGCTCTCGTGGCGACACTATCGATTAAAATTCCATTGTTTTTTAGTTGAATTTTTATTTTTCACTGCTACATTAGAAGTAGCTGAAACTCTAGATTTTTTCTCAATCTTCGGTGGCGTCATTATGAAGATTCGACATATCGTCCATGCCGTCTGTCTCTTTGCCTTGTTGCCTGTATCAGGCTATGCAGCCAATGCCTGCCATGTCGATTACAGCTTTAGCAGCGAGTGGAATACCGGCTTTACCGCCTCGGTCAATATCACCAACACGGGCGATGCCTGGAGCAGTTGGCAAGCAACCTGGGATTTCACTGGCGGCCAACAGATTACCGGCTTATGGAACGGCCAGCACAATCAAAACGGCAATCAAGTCAGTGTGCAAAACGCTAGTTGGAACGGCCAAGTGGGTGCCAATCAAACGGTGAATTTTGGCTTCAACGGCAGCCACCAAGGGGCAAACCCGATTCCCACCAACATCACCGTCAACGGCACCTTGTGTACAGGTCAACCGGAACCCGAGCCTGAACAACCAGAAGAACCGGTTACCTGTGAAGCCAACTACAACATCCGCGAGCAATGGAGCACTGGCTTCACCACCGATGTGATGATCACCAATACCGGGCGCGACTGGAGCAACTGGCAGGTTGAATGGAGCATGCCGAACGGTCAGGTGGTGACTCATGCATGGAATAGCGTGATCAGCCAAAATGGTGATACCGTGCAGGTATCTCCGGTAAGTTGGAACGCCAACATAGCCAAAGATGCTGTGCTCAGTTTCGGCTTTAATGGTACCCGTCAAGGACCAAACCCGGTGCCCACCGATATTAAAGTGAATGGCATTTTATGCGATGGTCAGCCGGAACCCGAACCGGAAGAACCGGTCTCTTGTCAGGTCAGCTACGACATCCGTGAACAATGGAACACTGGTTTCACCGCCGATGTGGTCATCACCAACACCGGGCGTGACTGGTACGACTGGCAGGTCGAATGGAGCATGCCGAATGGTCAAGTAGTCACCAACGCCTGGAATAGCGTGATCAACCAAAACGGCACGGCGATTCAGGCCACCTCACCAGGCTGGAATACCGAAGTACTCAAGAATGCGGCGCTCAGCTTCGGCTTCAATGGCACACATAACGGCACACATAACGGCACCAATGAAATACCAACCGATGTGCGCGTGGATGGCGTTTTCTGCGCAGGGCAGGATGAAGTGCCGGATGACCCGCCGGATCGCACCGAGATTAATGTACGCCTGCTCGCAGGTACCTGCTCCAGCTGCCACGGCCCGGATGGTTCCAGTGCTGGTCCAGGCATCCCGACCATCGCGGGTCTGAATGTCGATTATTTCACCCAGACCATGCAGACCTACCAGACCGATGAACGCGCCTCGACCATCATGGGCCGGGTCGCACGCGGCTATACAGATGAGCATATCCGTGCGCTGGCCGAGCACTATGCAACATTGCCTTTCGTGCATACCGCCGAGCAAAGCACCAACGAACAAGCGGTGCAACAAGGCCGCATCATCCATCAGGCACGCTGCACCGTGTGCCATGCCGATGCCGGGCGTGCAACTGGTCTGAGCGGTGTTCCACTGGCCAGCCAGTGGTCGCCCTATCTGGAAGCCACGCTGGAAGATTACTGGGCAGGCCATAGCACCGATATACCCACATTGATGGCGCAACAGCTTATCGGCATCAAACAGGAATATGGCGACCAGGCGCTATATCAACTGGCCCAGTTCTATGCGGCTGACACCACCGAACAAGAGCCAACCAACCCGATAGATCCCACTGACCCGATCGACCCAACAGATCCTACCGATCCGACGGACCCTGACGACAGTACAGTGCCCACAACGCCTGCCAACTTGCACGCCAACGTATTGACTAACAATCAGGTTCAATTGACTTGGCAGGATCGAAGCAGCAATGAAACCGGTTTCCGTCTGTCCCGCTTGATTGGAGACCAGACCGAATGGCAAACCCTGGCTGATTTGAACGCCAATACCCAAAGCTATACCGACAATGCGGTTGTTGCCGGGATAAGCTATCAATATCAGCTGGTTGCGCTGAATGATCACGGTGCAAGCAATTCAGTCGAAACCAACGCCAACCTGCTGTCCGAATATGACTATGGTGCCAGCCTGTATATGGCCAAAGCTTGTGCAGCCTGCCATGGCGCGGATGGCGGCGGCGGCTTCACCAATGTGGCGTTGACTGGCTACACCCAAAACCATGCTAGCATGCTCAGTCAGACAACTGCGGATACCATGCCACCCAGTGCACCAAGTGATTGCACAGGTTCTTGCGCCGATGCCATCACCGCTTACATCATCCAGGCGTTCGCCGATGGAGGAGATGACGGCGGCATAGCCTGTTCCGAGCAACCACCGGCTGGGGAACGTGGCCTGCGTCTGCTGACCCGGCGCGAATACCAAAATACGGTGCAGGACCTGCTTGGCCTGACAGTGAACATCGTGCACCAACTACCGATCGAGAATCGGGTGCGCGGATTCGCCAACAACAGCGCACAAAACCGGATCACGGATGTGCATGTTGAAACCTACCTGAATATGGCCGAAGACTTGGCGCAGCAAGCGCTAACGGCGAATCAGGCTGAATTGATGTCGTGTAACGAAAGCACCTCGGCTTGCATTAATACCCTGGTCAATGATTTCGGTCAGGATGCGTTCCGCCGTCCGCTGAGCGCAAGCGAACAACAGACCTATGCCGGGTTCTTCTCTGGCCGTACCTTACAAGATGGTATGAGCCTGATGATGACCGCGATGCTCAGTTCACCGCATTTCCTGTACCGCTCTGAATTGGGTGAATTACAGGAAGACGGTACTTATCAGTTGACCGATTATGAACTGGCCAGCGCGCTGTCTTATCTGTTCCTCGGCTCCATGCCGGATGACGAACTGATGAGCGCAGCGCAAAACAGTGCCCTGCAAGACGCAGCCGGTCGGATCGAACAGGCCGCGCGCCTGCTTGCGCTACCCAAATCAAGAGCCTGGCTGGGTCAATTCGCCGGTGAATGGTTGTTAGCCGATGATGTGTACACCACGCCCGGCAAAGATATGACCACCTACCCGAACTACACCGATGCAATCCGGCAACGCATGGCACAGGAAGTGGTCAACTTCTTCAACCATGTGGTGTTCGACAGCACCCAGACCTATCAGGAACTGATCAGCGCAGACTATGTGCTGGCCGATCAAACCCTGGCCGGTTATTACGGACTAAGCGCATCCGGCGGCAACGTGCAAATGGTGCCTGCGCAAGGCACCCGCTTCGGCGCGCTGACTCTGGGCAGCGTGATGGCACGCTATGCCAACACCAACGAATCGCATCCGTTCAAGCGCGGCTCCTTCTTCCTGGATCGTATACTGTGCCAAGACCTGCCGGAACCGGGCAACATGGGCGTGATGCCGCCCGCGCCAGATCCTAACCTGACCACCCGCGAACGGTTCGCTGCGCACAGTCAATCGGACACCAGTTGCTTCGAATGCCATCAATACCTGGATGGCCCTGGCTTCGCCTTTGAGAATTACGACGGTGCAGGCGGTTATCGAGCCAACGAAAATGGTCAATCCATTGACACCAGCGGCGTTTTGCGCGGCCTGGAGACTTTCCAGTCCGGCGAGCAAATACCCTTCGGTAATTTCGCCGAAATGAACCAAATCCTGGTCGGCAGCACACGCGGTGCTGAATGCATGGCGACCCAATACTACCGCTTTGCCACCGGACGCGAAGAAAGCAGCGCTGACCAGTGTGAACTGAGTGCATTAACCGAAGAATTCGTCAACAACGGTTCTAACCTGCAAACCCTGATCCTGGGCATCGTCAACTCGCGTAGCTTTACTCACCGGAGGGTTCAATAATGAATCAGGACGCACTTTCTCCTGACCGCCGCCGATTCCTCAAATTGCTTGGTATTGGCGGCCTCAGCGCAGCCGCTCTACCGCTGGTGCGCCCAGCTCTGGCTGATGCGACCAGCCCACGTCGCGCCATCTTCGTGTACATCCCGAACGGCTGTAATCCAAACTCATGGCACCCGACGGGTACAGAGACCAACTTTCAACTGCCAACCATGACCCAGCCACTGGAGCGGGTCAAACAGCACTGCGTATTTTTGCAAGGCATCGAAATGTACGGCAGCGGTGGCACCCATGAAGGTGGTATGCGCAAAGTGTTGACCGGCGGCTCTGGCCATTCCCACGGCTTAGGAGCCAGTCTGGATGTCTATCTGGGCAATTATTTCCGCAACCAGAGTCAACGCCCTTTTTTGAACCTCGGCGTGATCGGCAATGAATGGAGCAAACCGATCACCTATGGCGCAGACGGCAGCCCAATCCCGACCGAAGACAATCCACTGGCAGTATTCGAAACGCTATTTGGTTCAGATGCTGGCAATCAATCGCAAAATACACGTCGCCTGAGTGTGATCGACAATGCGCTGAATGAAGTCAATCAACTCAAAGCCCGATTGGGAACTATCGAACGCGAAAAGCTGGACTACCACTTGGAATCCTTACGCACGCTGGAACGGCGATTATCCACAGGCGACAGCGGAGCAACCTGTGATACCAGTGGATTCAACCAACAAGGCTTCATGGTCACCAGTGATGCGTATGGCAATGAATATATGAACCATGCGAACGCGCCAATAGTCGGTGCGTTACAAACCGACATCGCCGTGCGCGCCCTGGCTTGTAATTTGACCCGGGTGGTCACTTTGAAATGGGCTTATCCGGTAACTCCGCTGGCAGTACCCGAAAGCGGCAGCTCCAAACCATGCCATCAAGCATCGCACGACTTTGACTCACATTTTGACCTGATCAAGGCTTGGTTCGTGGACCGGTTCGCCATCCTGATCGAACAACTGGCAACCTACCCGGATGGCAATGGCACTTTGCTGGACAACACCGTACTGTTCCTGTGCTCCGAACTAGGCCACTCGTCCTGGCACAACCATGTCAACATGCCCTTCGTATTGGCTGGCGGTCGTGCAGGCGGCATTCAGACGGGTCGTTATCTGACCTACGACAATGCCGCGCACAACAAAATATTGGTCTCAATCGCCCAATTCATGGGTGTACCGATCAACCAATTTGGCAATACTGACGATACACCCGGTGAATTACCCGGCTTGATGGGGTAGTAAACAACATGAACAACACATTCAACCGCAGACAATTCATCCGCTCCATGGCCGGCGCAGGACTCCTCTTGGGAGGAATTGCCTGGCAAAAAACGGCGCACGCTTCAAATGCGCGCGTGGTGGTGGTCGGCGGCGGTACTGGCGGAGCGACTGCAGCCAAATACCTACGCCTCGCCGACCCCAGCCTGCAAGTCACCTTGATCGAACAAAACGCGGACTATCTGACCTGCTACATGAGCAACGAGGTGCTGAGCGGGACGCGCGAACTGGACAGCCTGCGCTTTGGCTACACCGGTCTAACCCAACATGGCGTGCAGATGGTGCATGACCAAGTCACCTCCATTGATCCGACGCAACACCGCATCAGCACGGCAGGCGGCGCGCAGATCGACTATGACAAATGCATCGTCGCACCCGGCATCGACTTCCGCTACACAGATATTGAAGGCTACAGCGAGGCAGCGGCGGAAATCGCGCCGCACGCCTGGAAGGCCGGCAACCAAACCCTGACCCTGCGCCAACAACTGGTGGACATGGACAATGGCGGCTTGGTGGTCATCGCGGCCCCACCCAACCCGTACCGTTGCCCGCCCGCACCCTATGAACGCGCCAGCCAGATCGCGATGTACCTGAAGCAACACAAACCAAACTCAAAGGTCATCATCCTGGATCCAAAAACCAGCTTCGCCAAAAAATCCCTGTTTGAACTGGCCTGGCAACGCCGCTACGGCTACCAGACCGCAGACGCGATGATCGAATGGCGCTCGGGTGATGATGCCGCTGGTGTGGTGCGGGTGGATGCAGCAGCACGCACCGCCTACACCGAATTCGGCGATGTAGTCTCCGCCGACGTGCTGAATGTGATACCGCCGCAAAAGGCTGGAGCCATCGCGTTCCAAGCCGACCTGACCGATGAAACTGGCTGGTGCCCGGTCAATCGTCAAACCTTCGAATCCACACGTCATCAAGATATCCATATCATCGGCGACGCCTGCACCGCGACCAACCTACCCAAATCAGGCTTCGCCGCAAACTCCGAAGCCAAGGCCTGCGCCTTTGCAATATCTGATCTGCTGAACGGACGCGAGCCTGGCAACCCAGCATTCAGCAACACCTGCTACAGCATCGTGGATCACGACTATGCGATCTCCGTATTAGCCGTGTACCGACTGTCCGACGATGGCAATAGCATTGATGCTGTACCCGACAGTGGCGGGATGTCTGATGCCGATGCCACCGATGAGAAACTCAAGCTGGATGTAGAGTATGCGTATAGTTGGTACAACAACTTCACCAAGGATGTTTTTTATTGAGGGATTTATCGGCTAGAATCAGTAACCAACCGGGCGGGAAAGCGTAGCGTATCCCGCCTTTTGCGTTATATCACTGCAAGAACCAACGAGGCAACTCCATGCTCAAGCAACACCAAGACTACATACTGCAACAACTCGACCTGGAACCCATTGTGATCAAGGCAATGGATCAAGAAGAAGGACTGGGTTGGTCATTTGACTACGCTCTGGAAGTTTCTGACGAATACAGAAAATTCCTGGTTCTATGCCTGCAAACCCCGAATATCGCCATCGTGCCATCAACTCAGGTAGATGATTTTTGGCACCTGCATATCCTGGACACGCAAAAATATGCGCAAGACTGTGAAGCATGCTTCGGCTACTTTTTACACCATTTTCCCTATTTCGGTATGCGGGATGAACAAGACGCCAACAACCTGGAAATGGCCTGGAAGCAAACCAAAGAACTGTATATCCGTGAATTTATAACCCTGCCTGAACACTTGTGGCAAAGCAGCAAACGTTGCCCCAATTGCGGCAGAAGAATTGAAGGCAATGATGTTTTTATGCAAAAACGTCCTTCATTTTCTGACTACCAGTTACATGCGTAGATGTCTACACTTAAGAAAGTATCCATTTGGATTATTGCGATATTATTTGTAGGGAGTTGGGGGTATATTTCTTTTTGTGTAACATCTATATATGAAGAAGCAACAAGGGGGTTGGCATATCTATTAGCGTTTCCTTTGGTAGTTGCTGGTTTGTATCTTGCCTACGAACGCACACAATCACTGAAAAAACAAAATAAAACAGATGATGATCGTTTACTTGCTGAAACCTTTGCCAAATCTATTGAACTGTTGGGAAAAGATAGCGAAGCGGTACGCCAAGGCGCAATTTATGCGTTAGGAAAAATTGCAGAAACCAATCCTAGTGAATTGATAGTAATTGTTAATACGCTTTGCGCCTTTATCCGGCATAATCAAAAAAGATCTGAAGGCGAAGTCTGTGATAAATCAAGAGGTAAAGAAGAAAACACTGGTGAATCAAAAGATGAAAAAGAAGATAATATCCTCAACATAGATATTGAAGCGGCTGTTGCAACAATTCGTGAATTAAGTAAAAAAGAACATTTTGAATTTGAAAAAGATTCAAACAGGAAGAAATATGACTTATCTAACATCTATCTTCCCTACGCAGATTTTAGTCGGGCTAGACTGATAGACTTTAACTTGTCAGATTCTTGTTTCTATGACTGTGTATTTGAAAATACAGACTTTTCTAACAGCAATTTGGTTGGTTCAATTTTCCATGAGTCTGATTTCCAGAATGCTGTTTTTAATGAGAATACAGAAATAATGAAATCGGATTTCTCTAAAACTGAGAATTTAGACAAATGCAAAGGAATTGAGAAAGCTCGAAAAGATAAAACCATACTTCCTGACTATCTAAATATAGAAACGTAGAGCCGTAGGACGTGAAAGCCCGTAGGGCGGGAAAGCCTGCATGACAGACGCATCCCGCATTTTGTGTTTAAACAACTTGACATAAAGTCAATCGCATCATCTGAATACACCAAACCAAAACCATGTCAAAACTTGATCGTTCCAAAGAACAAATCGCCTATTTGAAAATGGCTTGGTGTTTTAATCATAACAGCTGTCAGTTTAATGGGATGGCTGATTACGCATTTCGATACGGAGAATCATTTTTTGATTTTTAGTGCTGTCACGGCGCTTGTTTCAATCTTTGTTGGCTGCTGGGTTTTGCACAACAAGATAGAACATAAAATCACCCAACTTGAGGATATGTAAAGATGGAGATATTTATTAGTCTATTATTGGTGGGCGCAGGTCTGTTTATCACCTATCTTGCCATAGACGCAACACGAAAAGCTTAGCCCGTAGGGCGGGAAAGCCTGTATGACAGGCGCATCCCGCCTTCCGCGTTTAAACCCACATTCATCGAAATAAAATTTTCGACTCACTCCACATCCATTTGCCTGACCTCCTCACCAGCTGCCCAATTCTGCGGCAAAACTCCCAACCGGACATAACGATGGAAACTGGAATACGGCCAATCAGTGACCCGGTCAACATGACCGTGTTTGACCGGATTGTAATGGATATAATCAATATGCCGTGATAAATCCTGCCCGTCACGAATCACATGCTCCCAAAAACGACGTTGCCAAATACCCCGTTCGCCTTTATTTTGCCGACGTATTGAACGCCTTTCACCATGCGGTATTTTGGCGGCGAAACGGAATTTGATGTCGTGCCAACGGGTTGAAAAATCACTGTACCCTGGCGGCAGAGTCCAGATGCAATGCAGGTGGTCGGGTAAAATCACAATGGCGTCAATAATAAAAGGCCGATGTTTCCTTGCGGCGGAAAAAACCAGGCGCAAATCATCGACATGCTCGGTCAATAGGCTCCGTTTGCGTTCAAGTAATGCAACAGTGAAGAAAAAGGTGCCACCGGGAACAAGGCACGTATTTAATTTGGCATAAAGCAAGTGTAACTTTTGCAGCTTGGTTTTACGGTACATTATTTGCCCAGAAGGCGGGATGCGCTTCCGCACCAAAGCTATTTCAGCGATTTCGATTTGTATTGAAAACGGCTTTAGTGGGAGGCTTTCCCGCCCTACACTGCTCATTGTTGTTTTTCTAGGCACTGCTTTTGCGCTTTACGTGCATTTCACGACAAGAAAAGATAATAAGAAGCATACTTCTTAAGCCCATAGGGCGGGTAAGCCTCCACACTAAAGTTATTTACCATAGAAATGAAATCAGAACGGATTTTTCATACGATTTCTCTCGTATTTATATTCCAAATTTAATTATCTAAATTAGACGATTCCAGTTCAGAACAAAGTTGCGAATGGCATCACGCTTTCTGAGCAAAGCACCCGGCAGGATTATCTTCAGGATCCAGAGCTTTTTGCGATGCGGAATAACAAATCAGGAATTTCCTCAGCCTGACCTAAGTAATTGGCGATATGGATTGAGATGTGAGGGTATTCATCCTGTTTGATTTTTACGGCATTGGGAATGTCTTCGGCGACGTGCCGACCCGCCGATAAAAAGTAGGGGAGTATCACAATTTCGGTGGCTCCCGCATCAATGCATTGCTGGATGCCATCCGGGATGGAGGGTTCAGCCAATTCCAGAAAACCACAATCCACCCTGTCATAACGGTCTTCCGCGCATTGGGCCAAAAGCTGGGTGAGCGCACGCACTTCGTCATTGGATGCATCCCTACGGCTGCCGTGAGCGATCAATAATAAGTTTTTCATTAAGATACCTCTAAACTTTTGGCGGCGATTTCGTAAACATCTTTGGAGACATTGGCAGCCAGAATGTATTGCAAGGCTTCACGCATCTGTTGTTGCCGGTCTGCATCATACCGTCGCCAACGGGATAAGCTGCGTAACAGACGCGCCGCAATCTGCGGATTCGTCGCATCCAGTTCGCGTACTTGTTCACTGATAAAGCGATAGCCTGATCCATCTGCGGCGTGAAAACGTCGTGGATTCGCATTGGCGAAAGCGCCAATTAATGCACGCACTTTATTAGGATTTTGCCTGGAAAAGGCCGGATGCTGCATGAGTTGTTGAATTTCCACCAACACGCTCTCGCGTTGACTGGTTGCCTGGACTTGGAACCATTTGTCCATCACTAATGGCGCATGCCGCCAACGTTGGGCGAAATCATCCAGTGCCTGTTCACGCGCTGGATCATCACTATCAGCTAGCAGGGTGAGCGCAGCGATGACATCCGTCATATTGGATTGCGCTTGATATTGCTCAATCACCAGCTGTTGGATATCAGCTCTCTCTAAGGCGGCGAGATACCACAATAATCTGTTTTTCAGGCGACGTTGCCCAATCGCTGTTGCGGTGAGGTCATTCGTATCAGTTTTAGCAAGTTGTTGGTAATGCGTCAGCATCAACTCAGATAAGTTGTCTGCTATGGATCGCCGCAAGCGCTCGCGCGCTTGGTGCAAAGCATCCACATCAGCCACTGCCATACAGTCACTGAGATAACCCAAGTCAGGCAGAGTCAGCACTTCAGCAATCAAAGCGGCTTCCGTTGATTCAGCTGATAAGGTGGCACTGAGCACCTGCATAAGGCCATCAGGCATGGATTCGCCAGCCGTCATGCTCAGAATAGTTTGGCCCAACAGAGTTTGCGCCGCGTCCCAACGGTTAAAGCCATCACTGTCATAAGCCATTAAGTGCATGAGTTGCACGTCTGTGTAAGGGTAATCGACGCTTACCGGCGCGCTGAAACCACGTAATAAAGAAGGTGTGGGGCGTTCTGGAATAGCGTCAAAAACAAAATCATGCTGTCTTTCAGTTAATTCCAGCAGGGTGTTGGGGGGTGTTAAATCCTGACCATCCGCGCCGACTAAGCCTAGGGCGAATGGGATATGCATGGGCGGCTTATCAGTTTGTTGAGGGGTGTCCGGCGTATGTTGCTGTATCGTTAATATATAGCGTTGTGTTTCTGCATCGTACTGATCCCGCACGGTCAGCTTAGGCGTTCCGGCATAGTCGTACCAGTGCTTGAATTGGCGCAAATCGCGCCCGGAGGCGTCTGCCATACAGGCGATAAAGTCTTCAATGGTGACGGCTTGGCCATCATGCCGTGAGAAGTACAGATCCGTTGCTTTGCGGTATAAATCAGGGCCAAGCAAGTTGGCTTGCATGCGCACCACTTCAGCGCCTTTTTCATACACAGTGACGGTGTAGAAGTTATTAATTTCCATGTAGGCGTCAGGTCGCACCGGATGCGCCATCGGACTGGCGTCTTCAGCAAATTGATGGGTGCGCAACAGGCGCACATCCTCAATGCGTTTGACGCTGCGTGAGCCTTGATCAGCGGAAAACTCCTGATCACGATAAACGGTCAGGCCTTCTTTCAAGGACAGTTGGAACCAGTCCCGGCAGGTGATGCGATTGCCGGTCCAGTTGTGGAAATATTCGTGGGCGATCACACCTTCGATATTCTGGAAATCCTGATCGGTCGCGGTTTCCGGACTGGCTAAAACAAAGCGCGCATTGAAAATATTCAGCCCTTTATTTTCCATGGCACCCATATTGAAGTCATTGACCGCGACAATGTTGTACACATCCAAATCGTATTCACGTCCGTATTTTTCTTCGTCCCAACGCATAGCATTTTGCAATGCACGCATGGCATGATCGCATTGCCGGATATTCTCGGGTTCGGTATAAATACGCAAATCAACTGACCGACCCGATGGCGTGACATGTTTGTCCTGAATAAACTGCAAATCACCCGCCACTAACGCGAACAAATAACAGGGTTTAGGCGTCGGATCGTCCCACTCAGCAAAATGTTGGCCGTTATCCAGATCGCCAGTTGCGCCCGGGTTGCCATTAGAAAGCAATACCGGATAACGGCTTTTATCAGCTTCAATACGTACGCGGAAGGTGCTCATCACGTCCGGACGATCTGGAAACCAAGTGATTTTACGGAAGCCCTCAGCTTCACATTGGGTGCAGAACAAGGCATTTGAGCGATACAAGCCTTCCAGAGCCGTGTTATCTTCAGGCGTGATTTCAACTTCAGCGGATAATATGAAGTGATCACCCGGCGAATGGAGGGTGAGTTTCTCGCCATCATAAGTCCAGGCATCCTCAGCCAAGGTTTGATCATTGATCGCCAAATGAATCGGCGTCAAGCCTTCACCATCCAGCAACAGAGGGGCGTTGGCATCTACCGCCTCGGGATTGCGTCGGATATGGAGTCTGGAGCGCACCCGACTGCCCGTTTCACGCAACATAAATTGCAGATCGACATGATCAACCAGAAAAACGGGGACCTGATATTCGCGTAGATAAATAGTGTTTGGACGGGTTTCTTGCATGGCGGTTTGGCGGGACGGTTGGAAGGCTGATGGTATATCAGGGCGTCCGTGAAATAGCTATGAAAAAATTATGCGTAACCTCTCCGCCACGGATGGCTTGCTTTATCACAACCCGAGACTTCTTGCCATGCCAACACTCATCCGCAACCAAATGAATTTCCGTGATTGGGCACTGCTGATCTTGTTGTCTTTTTTATGGGGAGGATCCTTTTTCTTCGTCGAAATTATATTGACGCAATTACCACCTTTATCTTTGGTTGCCATGCGCCTGGGATTGGCGGCTGTCGCCTTGTGGGGCGTGGTGTTGTTCACCCGAACCCGGCTCCCATGCGGTTGGCATACTTGGGGGGTATTGGTGATTCTGGGTGCGATCAATAATGCGATGCCATTCTCGCTAATTGTTTGGGGGCAAACTCAGATCACATCAGGGTTGGCCTCTATTCTAAACGCCACCACACCGTTGTTTGGCGTTATCGTGGCTGGATGGTTTCTCGCGGATGAGCGCGCTTCGCTCCGTAAATTTGTGGGTGTGCTCATTGGATTCATTGGCGTTGTGCTGATGTTCGCCCATGCCGCAGCAACCGGACATACGTCAATCTGGCCGCAATTGGCGATTCTGGCCGCCACCTTTTCGTATGCCGTGGGCGGCATATATGGTCGCCGTTTGAAAAAGATGGGTATCAGCCCGTTGGTTTCTTCCGCCGGACAGATCAGCATGGCATTTTTGATGTTGCTGCCGATGATGGTTTATTGGGAAGGCCTCCCTACCCTATCACAGTTGGATCCATGGGTATGGGGATCAATCGGCGGCTTGGCCGTGTTGTCAACGGCAGTGGCCTACATCTTATATTTCAGTTTATTGGAAACGGTTGGAGCCACAAACGTGTTATTGGTGACTTTGCTGGTTCCAGTATCCGCCGTATGCCTGGGTGTGGCATTGTTAGGGGAATCTTTATATTGGAGCCAAGTATTCGGCATGGCCTGTATCGGATTGGGATTATTGGTGGTTGATGGCCGATGGCGCAAAAGCAACCTTTTCAAGCGTAGCCATCCATCCGGCGGCTGAGCCGCCGCCGAATAAAATGACTCACCCAATCCGAATCAGTTGACTTTAGGATCCAAATCACCCGATTGGTAACAGGCCGTCATATCGTCCAGACTGATCGCTGTCATTTTGGAGGCATTGCCAGCCGTGCCGAAAGCCTCATAACGCGCTTTACAAATATCGCGCATCGCATCCGTTGACGCCTTGAGGAACTTTCGTGGATCGAAGTTCGACTTGTTATCATGCAGATGTTTACGAATAGCGCCGGTAGAAGCCATCCGCAGATCCGTGTCAATATTGACCTTGCGCACCCCGTGCTTGATGCCTTCCTGAATTTCTTCAACCGGCACGCCGTAGGTTTCGCCCATATCACCGCCGTATTCGTTGATCACGGCTAACCAGTCCTGCGGCACGGATGAGGAGCCATGCATCACCAGATGGGTGTTAGGGATACGCGCATGAATTTCTTTGATGCGCTCAATCGCCAGAATATCGCCAGTCGGCGGACGAGTGAATTTGTAAGCGCCGTGTGATGTGCCAATGGCGATCGCCAAAGCATCCACGCCGGTTTTCTTGACAAAGTCAGCCGCTTCTTCAGGATCGGTCAATAACTGGCTGTGATCCAGTTTGCCTTCCGCACCAATACCATCTTCTTCACCCGCCATGCCAGTTTCCAATGAACCCAGGCAACCTAATTCACCTTCCACTGAAACGCCGCAGGCATGCGCCATATCGACGGTACGTTTGGTGACATCCACATTGTATTCGTAGCTGGCAGGGGTTTTACCGTCTTCTCCCAATGAACCATCCATCATCACCGAGGAAAAGCCCAATTGAATGGAGCGTTGACAAACAGCGGGCGAGGTGCCGTGATCCTGGTGCATACACACAGGAATATGTGGAAATTCCTCAATTGCCGCCAGAATCAAGTGGCGTAGAAAAGGCGCGCCAGCATAGCTACGCGCACCAGCTGATGCCTGGACGATAACGGGGGAATCCGTTTGGTCAGCCGCTTCCATGATGGCGCGCATTTGTTCCAGGTTGTTAACATTAAAGGCCGGTACACCATAACCGTGTTCAGCGGCATGGTCCAGCATTTGGCGCAGAGAAATCAGTGCCATAATTTCAGCTCCTTATTGAGTAGTTGCAGATTAGTCCGCGTGAGAAATCACACGATACTTCACTTAGTCTCGTGGAACGACATGTTCGCCCACACGAATAATTTTCATCACGTTAGTGCCACCCGCCACACCGGTCAGATCACCTTTGGTGATAATCACCAGGTCACCATCACGCACAGCACCACGGCGCAGCAGTTCATCAATCACTTCCGCATTAATTTGCTGCGTGTCAACGCCGGATTCAATGTCAAAACTGACCGGATAAACCCCCCGGAACAGCGTGACCCGCCGACGGGTGGCGACTGAAGGGGTTAACGCATAGATCGGAATGCCGGATGAGATACGCGACATCCATTGGGTGGTGGAGCCGGATTCCGTCAATGATGCGATTGCCGTGGCCCCCAGGTGGTTGGCGGTATACATAGAGGCCATGGCGATGGATTCATCAATACGTCCGAATACGGTGTGTAAACGGTGGTCAGAACGTCGCGTCTGGCGTTGTTTCTCCGCCTCCAGACAGACTCGATCCATGGCTTCAACCGCCTTGACCGGGTGTTTTCCAGCGGCGGATTCGGCTGATAGCATCACCGCATCTGTTCCGTCAATCACCGCATTCGCCACATCAAAGACTTCGGCGCGGGTTGGAATCGGATTATGAATCATGGATTCCATCATTTGCGTCGCCGTAATCACTACGCGGTTCATTTGACGGGTGGTGCGAATGAGGCGTTTTTGTACGGCGGGTAACTCAGCATCACCGATTTCAACACCCAGATCGCCCCGTGCCACCATGATGACATCGGAGGCTTCAATGATGTCTTCAATGCTGTCCAACGCTTCGGCACGCTCAATTTTGGCGACAATGCCGCCATTACCGCCAGCTTCACGCAATAAGTCGCGCGCCAATTTGACATCTTCCGCATTACGCACAAAAGAAACCGCCATATAATCCGCTTCAATGCGCGCGGCAAATGCAATGTCCTGTTTATCCTTTTCCGTGAGTGCCGGAGCGGATAATCCACCACCCAGTTTGTTAATACCTTTTTTATCTGACAGGGTTCCGCCGACTTTCACTTTACAGCGGACTTCCGTGCCTTCCACTTCTTCGACCCATAGCACCAGCAATCCATCATTCAACAATAATGTATCGCCTCGGGAGACTTCTTCATGCAGTGTCGCATAGGTCACGCCGACGCGTTCCTGATTGCCAGCCGTGACATCAAATCCGGTGTCCAAGATAAACCGGTCATCTGAAGCCAGTTCAATCGGCCCGTCAGCAAAACCGCCAATCCGAATTTTAGGCCCTTGCAAATCCACCAGCACACCGACCTGACGACCACTGGCGCGCGCACGATTACGCACCCATTCAGCGCGACGTTCATGATCCGCATAGTCGCCATGCGACATGTTCAGGCGCACAACATCCACACCTGCGGCGATAACCTGGTCGAGGATCTTTGGGTCATCCGTTGCTGGCCCCAAAGTTGCTACGATCTTCGTTCTTCTCAACATCATTTTCCAATCAACGTCTGCGCGCTGACTGCCTCCAAGCTGTTCGACGTATTGATACGCATATGAAGAGAGCAGCTTATGCTGCTCTCTTTGGATCATTTCTGTTGCTTGGCCGCCTCTTCCAGCATAGCGACGGCGGGTAAGGTTTTGCCTTCCAAATACTCAAGGAAGGCACCACCTGCCGTCGAAATATAAGAGACTTTATCGTAGATATCGTATTTCTGGATGGCCGCAATGGTGTCGCCACCACCCGCCAGCGAGAAGCCGTCAGATTCTGCAATCGCCATGGAAACCGTTTTGGTGCCTGCACCAAATTGATCGAATTCAAATACGCCGACCGGGCCATTCCAAACCACGGTACCCGCTTTGGCGATGATATCAGCCAGTGCTTTGGCGGAATCCGGGCCGATATCAAAAATCATGTCATCCTCAGCAACATCGCCCGCCGCTTTCAAAGTGGCTTCGGCTGTTTCGCTGAAGGCTTTGCCGCAAACGACATCTGTGGCGATTGGAATGTTGGCACCACGCGCTTTCATCTTTTCGATCAACGCTTTGGCGGTATCCACCAAATCTTTTTCATATAAGGATTTGCCAACAGGATGGCCGGTAGCCGCAAGGAAAGTGTTCGCAATACCACCACCCACGACTAATTGATCCACTTTCTCAGACAAAGCTTCCAACACGGTCAATTTAGTCGAAACTTTGGAGCCACCGACAATAGCAACCATCGGACGCGCAGGTTCGGCTAAAGCTTTCGCCAAGTTATCCAACTCATCAGATAACAGCAAGCCAGCACACGCGACTGGCGCGAATTTACCCGCACCATGGGTGGACGCTTGCGCGCGGTGCGCGGTGCCAAATGCGTCCATCACAAAAATGTCGCATAAAGCGGCATATTTTTTCGCCAAGTCTTCGTTATCTTTCTTTTCGCCAATATTGAAGCGCACGTTTTCGAACAACGCGATTTCGCCGTCGGCGATTTCCGGCTTATTGTCCAGATAATCTTTGATCAGGCGTACGTCTTTGCCCAGTTTCTTGGACATATCCGCAGCAATTGGCGACATGGAATTCTCAGCATCCATCACGCCTTCTTCGGGGCGGCCACGGTGCGACATCACCATCACTTTGGCACCTGCTTTGGCGCAATACTCCATGGTGGGCATGGAGGCGGTAATACGCGCGTCAGAAGTGACTTCGCCATCTTTTACCGGCACGTTCAGATCGGCGCGGATTAAAACGCGCTTACCGGCAAGATCAAGATCGGTCAATTTAATGAAAGCCATGTGGGAACTCCCTTGCAATCTGCTTTAAAAGTATTCAGGTCAAAGTTGGCTTTGAACTGAAAACTCTTGGTGATATTCAAAGAACGAGGAAATGCAATGAGATGCTGAGCGTAACGATGGGCAATGTCATTCTCTGGATTTTTGTGTTGGAATCTGGTTCTACCACCGGAATCCATCTGTATTAGATGGATTCCGGCGGAAACGCAAAATGCGCGATGCCTGACTTAATCTTGAAGATTAACCAGCAACCACTTTGGCAAAACGCAGCATATTGCAGGTATAACCGTACTCATTGTCATACCAGCTAACAACTTTGACGAAAGTCTTATCCAACGCGATGCCAGCTTCAGCATCGAAAATGGAAGAAGAAGTGCAACCACGGAAATCGGTGGATACCACTTTTTCATCGGTGTAGCTCAATGTCTCGCCAATGCCAGCTGATTCTGAAGCGGCTTTCATTTCCGCGCAGATATCATCGTAGCTGGCGTCTTTTTCCAACTCAACAGTCAGGTCAACAACAGACACGTCAGAAGTCGGCACCCGGAAAGCCATGCCAGTCAACTTGCCATTCAGCTCTGGCAGCACCTTGCCAACCGCTTTGGCTGCACCTGTGGAAGAAGGGATAATATTTTCCAGAATGCCACGACCGCCGCGCCAGTCTTTCATTGAAGGACCATCTACGGTTTTCTGGGTCGCAGTCGCTGCGTGAACGGTAGACATCAAACCCCGCTTGATGCCAAATTTGTCATTCAGCACTTTGGCGACTGGCGCCAGGCAGTTGGTGGTGCAAGAAGCCGCAGAAACAATTTTCTGACCCGCATAAGTCTCATGATTGACGCCATAGACGAACATTGGCGTGCTGTCTTTGGAAGGCGCAGACATCACCACTTTCGGTGCACCCGCATCAATGTGCTTTTGCGCGGTTTCTTCGGTCAGGAAGAAGCCTGTGCATTCCAGCACCAAGTCAACACCGATATCTCCCCAGGCCAGGTTAGCCGGGTCGCGTTCAGCTGTCAGGCGAATGGTTTTGCCATTCACAACCATATTGCCACCATCAACGCCGATTTCACCTTTGAAGTTGCCGTGTACGGAATCGTATTTCAGCATATACGCCAGATATTCCGGATCCAGCAGATCGTTGATGCCAACGACTTCAATATCTTCTGCGAAATCCTGGGCGATCGCGCGGAAAGCCATACGACCAATACGGCCAAAACCGTTAATACCGACTTTAATTGTCATGTTTAGCTCCTTTACTCAGGTTTTTTGAATGTCTTTAATCATAATGTCAAAACACATCAACGGGGCCTGATGGTTTATCCAACCCCGCTGTTGCGCATCAGGTTTATGCGGTCACTTGGTTGATCGCAGCCGCTACGTTATCCGCCGTGAAACCGAACGCTTTAAACAACTGTCCAGCAGGCGCGGATTCACCAAAACGATCAATCCCGATCACCTTGCCCTGCATACCGACATATTTGTACCAGCCATCGGTCACAGCGGCTTCAACGGCGACACGCGCCGTCACAGCAGCTGGCAACACGGATTCTTTATAGTCAGCATCTTGTGCATCAAACACATCCGTGCTTGGCATGGAGACGACACGAACATTTTTGCCGGATGCCGCCGCGCCCGCCATAGCGATTTCAACCTCAGAGCCGGTGGCGATCACTATGCAATCTGGCGTGCCTTCGCTGTCTTTCAGGATGTAACCGCCTTTGGCGATATCAGCAATCTGGCTTGCGGTGCGCTCCATCGGTGCCAGACCTTGACGGGTGAAAATCAAGCAGGTCGGGCCATCCTGGCGTTCAACCGCTGCTTTCCAGGCAACGGCAGTTTCCGTACCGTCGCACGGACGCCAATTGGACATGTTGGGTATCATGCGCAACGTGGGGATTTGCTCAACGGGCTGGTGCGTTGGGCCATCTTCACCCAAACCGATTGAATCATGAGTGTAGACGAAGATTGGATTGATCTTCATCAAGGCTGCCATGCGCAACGCATTGCGCGCATACTCTGAGAACATCAGGAAGGTGGCACCATAAGGGCGTACACCACCATGCAAGGCCATGCCATTCATGATGGCTGACATGCCAAACTCACGTACACCGTAAGACAGGTAGTTGCCGGAAAAATCCTGCGGCTTGCCATGATCGGCGTTGATGTATTTGGAGGTTTTGTTGAAAGTGTTATTGGAAGGCGTCAAATCAGCCGAGCCGCCAATGAACTCTGGCAACATGGGCGCATAGCCATCCAGTGCGCCTTTGGAGTGTTGACGGGTCGCTTTTTTCTCGGCTTTATCCGCAACTTGTTGGACGAACGCTGTGGCCTGAGATTCCCAGTCAGCCGGTAATTCACCCGCCATACGACGTTTGAACTCGGTCGCCAGTTCAGGGTGAGCTGCTGCATAAGCATCAAATTTCGTATTCCAATCAGCTTCCGCTGCGGTGCCTTTTTGTTTGGCATCCCAACCTGCACGGATTTCATCCGGAATGACGAAAGGCGCATGTTGCCAGCCCAGGTTGTCGCGGGTCGCCGCCACTTCGTCTTCGCCCAATGCGGCACCATGTACATCATGTCCGCCCTGCTTGTTCGGCGCGCCCCATCCGATGATGGTCTTGCAACAGATCAAAGAAGGTTTGCCGGTTTGCGCTTTAGCTTGTTGGATAGCGGCTTCAATGGCGGCGGCATCATGTCCATCCACATCACGAATCACTTGCCAGCCATAAGCTTCAAAGCGAGCCGGGGTATCGTCGGTAAACCAGCCTTCGGTATCACCATCAATAGAGATTTTGTTGTCATCCCAGAAAGCCACCAATTTACCTAAGCCTAAAGTGCCAGCCAAAGCGCAGGTTTCATGCGAAACGCCTTCCATCATGCAACCATCGCCCATGAAGACCCAGGTATGGTGGTCAACGATTGAATAACCTTCACGGTTGAATTGGGCGGCCAGCACTTTTTCAGCAATTGCCATGCCGACGGCATTGGAAATACCCTGGCCGAGTGGGCCTGTGGTGGTTTCCACGCCGGGCGCATAGCCATATTCCGGATGTCCTGGTGTTTTGGAGTGCAACTGACGAAAGTTTTCCAGCTCAGACATGGGTAAGTCATAGCCCGTTAAATGCAGCAACGCATAAATCAGCATGGAGCCATGACCATTTGATAATACAAAGCGGTCACGATCAGCCCAGTCTGGATTGGCTGGGTTATGCGTCATATGGTCGTTCCACAAGACCTCAGCAATATCGGCCATGCCCATCGGGGCGCCAGGGTGCCCCGAGTTGGCTTTCTGCACTGCATCCATGCTCAAAGCACGGATGGCATTTGCAAGTTCTCTACGTGAGGACATCAGTCTCTCCTGTCAAAGCGAAAAAATTCTGGCTGATTGAGCATGCGCTAGCTTTTGATTGGCAAAGCCGCGAGCATCAGGTATTAAAGAATTGAATGACATGGCAAACTCCTGTTTGCGCCAGTCAGTAAGGCGTAAAGGTGCGCTATTCTCACCTAGTGGGCTGAAACGGGCAAGGCGATTCTGTTTGAATATTCCAATAGACCCATAAATTAAGCGTCATCAGCGGGTTTTTCGTCAAAATACGGAAACGTCTTGATACGAAAAATCGCTGTGGATATTTTCCCGGATCAGCCCGTGCGTCGAGAGCCTGTTTCAGGCAGCATTACGCCATTTAATTGAACACCCCATGCTGGCGATTTGCTCAGATGGGCCTTGCTGTGTTTCGGCAACCTGTTTCATGGCCTCAAACAAATCGCGGCGCACATCCCCTGATGCCGTCTCTTTACGACTGGCATCCAAACGGCCACGATATTGCAACTCGCCGGCGGCATTGTAACCGAAGAAATCGGGCGTACAGACTGCACCGTAGGACTTGGCGATCTCCTGGGTTTCGTCCAGCAAATACGGGAAACCAAATTGCTTGGCTTGGGCCAAAGTTTGCATGTTTTCAAATGAGTCGTCTGGATAACTGGATACATCATTTGACATAATAGCGACGCTGTTGATGCCTAATGGCTTCAACTCATCCGTATCGCGTACAATGCGATCAATAATCGCCTGCACATAAGGACAGTGATTGCAGATGAACATGACCAGTAAACCACGCTCCCCCATACACGCATCCTTAGCCCAAGAACGGCCATCCACACCGGGCAGGGAAAAATCAACAATCGACCGACCAAAATCACAAACAGGGGGTTGTAGAGAAACCATAAGTTATATCCTAATAAGGTTATACCAACTGAAAACCGGTCGCATTCTTTCAAATCCTCACTTTCACCTCAAGCGGGTAAATGGCAGATACTGACTGCACTACACTTACCCATTGTTTTTTCCACAAGGAGTTATTTTCCATGGCGAATGAATATATTTTCACTTCCGAGTCGGTATCCGAAGGTCACCCGGATAAAATGTCAGACCAAGTGTCTGATGCCGTTCTGGATGCTATTTTGATGGAGGATCCGCAAGCGCGTGTCGCGTGTGAAACCGTGTTCAAAACCGGTTTGTGCATGCTGGCAGGTGAAATCAACACCACTGCCAAGCCAGATTACGAACAGATCATGCGCAAAACCATTTGCGATATTGGCTATGATCATTCTGATAAAGGTTTTGACGGCGAAACCTGCGCCGCCATTGTGGCACTCGGGGTGCAGTCGCCTGATATTCATCAAGGCGTTGATCGTTCGCGTCCTGAAGATCAAGGCGCTGGCGACCAGGGCATCATGTTTGGCTACGCGACCAATGAAACCGATGTCTTAATGCCTGCCGCTATCCAATATGCCCACCGTTTGGTTGAGCGTCAGTCAGCCGTACGTAAAAATGGCGTTTTGCCGCTTTTACGTCCAGATGCCAAATCTCAGGTCAGCTTGCATTATGTTGACGGCAAACCGGTTTCTATTGATGCTGTCGTGCTATCCACTCAGCATGCAGAGGATTTTGCCGACGAAACTCTGCGCGAAGCGGTGATGGAAGAAATCATCAAACCGATCCTTGCACCAACCGGTTTACTGACCGCCGACACGCAATACCACATCAACCCAACCGGCAATTTCGTGATCGGCGGCCCTATGGGCGACGCCGGGCTGACTGGGCGTAAGATTATTGTCGATACTTATGGCGGCGCGGCACGACACGGCGGCGGCGCATTTTCTGGCAAGGATCCTTCCAAAGTTGATCGTTCAGCCGCTTACGCAGGCCGTTATGTGGCTAAAAATATTGTGGCCGCCGGATTGGCGGAGCGTTGTGAGATTCAAGTCTCTTATGCCATTGGCGTGGCCGAACCGACTTCCATCATGGTGGATACGTTCGGTACCGGCAAAGTGGCTGATGAACGTATTACCCAGTTGGTGCGGGAGCATTTCGATTTGCGTCCATACGGTATTTTGAAGATGCTCGATTTGTTGAATGCAGAAAAAATCAAATACCGTAAAACAGCCGCTTATGGCCATTTTGGCCGCGAACAGGAAGGATTTACCTGGGAGCAAACGGATAAAGCGGAAGCTTTGAAGGCTGATATCTAAGTCTGAAAATGAGCGGGTTTAACCCGTCCCTAAATAATAGAGGGAGAACAGCTCTCCCTCTGTTTTTATGTGATTACCGTATCCATATTGATCTTCACTCTCATTGTTAAAATTTATTGCCCAATAGATTTAGACCCATCAGTGCGTAAGAATCTGGTAATAAATGCGCAATAGCATCTGCCAACAGGAAAGGATTGATCATTCACAGGAAACCGAACATGATCGAAGATGTAAAACAACTCCGTAAATACGATGTTCAACGGGGTCAGAGTTCCATTTCCGGACTCTCATCCGGGGCTTTCATGACAGTGCAAATGCACATGGCCCATTCGGCAAGCTTCGTTGGTGCTGGCATCATCGCTGGCGGGCCTTACCGGTGTGCTGACTCTTTCAGAGCAAAGGCGATGAAAAAAGTGGACGCCAATATTCTGAGTTCTCTTTTCATTTGCATGAGTCCACTGACGCCTGAAACCGCGCCTGATCCGGGGAAATTGGCTCAGCTTGCCATTGCGTCAGCTAAAGAGGGTGAAATTGACGCCATTGAGCATCTTGCTGATGACCGGCTTTATATTTTTACCGGCAGCGAAGACAAAGTCGTATTTTCAACCGTCGTTGAGCGTACCAAACAATTTTACAAACAGCTTGGCGTTCAACCCCAAAATATCGTTTATCACCAAAAGGTCGCCGCAGGACACTCCATCATCACGGATAACCCTGAACACTCACCCCTGGAAACCAATCAACCGCCTTATATCAATCAAGGTGGTTTCATGCAATCCCACGATATCCTACGCCACATTTATCCTGACTTGAATCCCCCGGCGAAGACGCTAAGCGGTCGTATCGTGCGGTTTGATCAGAGAGAATTCTTCAATAACGAAACACGCGCCAGCATGAGCCGCTTCGGATATGCCTATATACCGGATGCAGTGGAGAAAGGCGAGGCACCAGCGAAAGTACATATCGCGCTGCACGGCTGCAAACAGGGATATAACTATACCCTGTATAAAAATGGGAAAGCGGATACTCAGAATATCCCCCCCTACGGCAACCGTTATTTTACGACCACAGGCTACAATGAGATCGCCGACGCCAACAACATTATCGTGCTCTACCCACAAGCTGAAGGCACGGATGACGGGGTGACACAAAACCCAGACGGTTGTTGGGATTGGTGGGGCTATTCATGCCTAAACCCTAAAGAACCCGATTACTACACCCAAAATGCTATTCAAATTAAAGCCATTCACGCAATGCTCGAACGCTTGGGCGGATAATAAGGAAAGTTCACGATGAATCATCAACAAACCGTGCAGTCAGATCCTATGGTGACTGATCATTCTCATCCCCCTTACGTGGCGCGCGCTTATAAAGTGGGAAAAATGTTACAGCAACAGATATCAGCCACGCTCACACAGCGGATGGATGAAGCCTCGTTGCTCCCGGCTTTTTTCGACAATAAAGTCTTGTTGGAATACTTACACTTGCAGCAGGCAATTTCCAGCCGCATCCTTGATTATCAAGCGAACTGGTTGACCGGCATGGTGGGTATTACTCAGGAATATCAGGAATTGAAAGAAGCGAACACCCTCTCTAAGCATGTTGCACAAGAATGCAATATCCTGGGGATGTGGAATGCCTTATTCACCCAGCAAGCCGTTAACTGCGCCGAAATGATAGAAAATATCCAGACTGATTACAGTTACTGGCTGTCACAAAAAACATCCGCTGCATAGATACTGGATTACCAAGGGTGACCAACCTGGAGACATAACGAGGTTGATCGCCCCGAATCATCATTTCGGGCACCCAGTCTGGAATGATGCCGTAACGCAGCAAGCTGCCGGAATTGAACCGGAGCAGATTAACGTTATAATCAGCTGCCATCTTACTTTGCCGCATCATTGTTTATGCTCCATCCTATTGGGTTAATTGCGCTGATTATTTTCTTGGCTGGATGTTCGGCCTTGGAAGAAACGGATGAAACAAAAGCCTGGAGCCAGCAACAGCTTTTTATTGAAGCTGGCGACCAACTGCGCGCCGGGAATTATGATCGGGCCATCCGATATTATGAAATTCTTGAGTCACGGTATCCATATGGTAAACACATTCCGCAAACCCAGTTGAATGTTGCTTATGCCTATTACCGTTTTAATGAGCCGGAATCCGCATTAGCGGCCGCTGACCGGTTTATTAAATTCCACCCCCAGCATCCGGCAGTTGCTTATGCCTATTATCTGAAAGGCATGGCCAACTTTGATCGTAGGGAGGGAGTATTTGATTTCTTAGTGCCGACAGATGTTTCCCAACGTGATCCTGGCTCCACTTTGGATGCATACCGTAATTTTGAGATGATCGTTACTCAGTATGCAGATTCAGATTATGCACAGGATGCACGTAAGCGCATGTTATTTTTGCGCAACAATCTGGCCAGATATGAAATTCATGTCGCACGTTATTACATGAAACGCGGTGCTTTCCTCGCCGCCGCCAATCGCGCGAATTATGTGGTGCAAAATTATCAACGCACGCCTTCCTTAGCGTCTGCACTACAAATCATGATTGATGCCTACGGGCATTTGGGTTTGACGACTTTGGCTGAAGATGCTCAACGCGTCCTTGACGCTAACCGGAATACCGCTGCGCTGGTCGAGGATCCCTTGCAGAAGCTGGAGAACCCCACCTGGATAGAAGGCATCTGGCAATATTTTAATCTGGATCTTAATTAACGCGAGGGATTGGAATGCCGTCCGGACGACAACGCGACACGGTGTTAAAAAAGCCATCTCAAATACGCATTGTCGTCCAGTAAACTCAGTTTGTTGTTTGATGCATTCTCGCGTCTCTGCAACTGAGGCGAAAAATCTTTCTGGAAAAGATTTTTCGCCTATTCAGGATGATTTATTTAACGCTTCCCCTATGCGCATACTCAAAATATCTGATGTTTATTTCCCGCGTGTCAACGGCGTGTCAACATCAATACGCACTTTTAGTCAGGAGTTGTTGCGTCAAGGCCATCATGTCACCTTAATTGTGCCGGAATATACCGAACCGTACGAAGAAGAGGATGGCTTTCACATTATTCGCATCCCATCGTATTACATCCCGATGGACCCGGAAGACCGTTATATGCGGCCTGGACTCATCCGAAAACGGTTGACTTATCTGAAAGAACAACAGTTTGATGTGCTGCATATTCACACACCATTCGTGGCCCATTACCAAGGCATGAGTTTGGCGCGTCAACTGAATATTCCTGTCGTGGGAAGCTACCATACTTATTTTGAGGAATATTTTGAGGAGTATCTTCCTTGGTTTCCGCGCAAAGTTTTGCGCTATGCGGCTCGCTATTTTTCCCGAAGTCAATGCCGACAACTCGACCAGATAGTTGTGCCGACGCAACCCATGCTGCAGGTGTTACGTCGTTACGGTATTCAAGATCATGTGTCAGTGATACCGACTGGCATACCAGAAAACGCCTTTACTCAAGGCGATGCAGCAGTTTTCCGCCAACGTTTTGCAGTGGCCGACGAACGCCCGATCATGCTGTACGTTGGCAGAGTCGCCCATGAAAAAAATATTGATTTCCTGTTGGATGTCACCCATCAGGTCCGTCAAAAAACACCCGACATTTTGTTTGTGATTGTCGGCGATGGACCGGCCTTAAAAAGGTTAAAGAAGCGTTCTATTCAAGAAAACCTGTCTCAGCACATCCGCTTCACGGGTTATTTATCCAGTAAACACGCATTGCCGGACTGTTACGCCGCCGCCAATATTTTCATTTTCGCCTCCAATACTGAAACACAGGGATTGGTGCTATTAGAAGCAATGCAAGCGGGTGTCCCTGTCGTATCTACGGCGGTGATGGGCACGGCTGAAGTGATGCAGGATGGCCGCGGCGGCTTGGTTTCTGCAGAGAATGTGAAAGCATTCAGTCAAGCTGTGACAGATTTACTGAAGGATACCGAATTGCACGCAAAATGCAGCCAGGAAGGTAAGCTTAAAGCAGCTGAATGGAGCGTTTCAGCAACAACTCAACAACTAATCAACGTCTATCAGAATTTGGTTGACGCCAAGCATTAATCCAGTCAGCCTGCTAACATATCGGCACCCAAGCCGAGGTTACACTGAGCGGATTTATTGTCACGTATGGTTTGACGTGGCTTTTTCTCGCTTGTTAGGCAACCTGGGTGCTGGCAGACCAATGTATGGCATTACGTTAAACAACGGATAAATGTGACTAACTGAATGGGAACCACTGATGCAATCTGAAGACGATCCGAACAACCTGCATGCGAGGTTGGATACGGCAAACAGCCTGATTAAAACGCATATTATCGCCAATTTAACGTTGAGCCTTGTACCTGTGCCCGTTTTTGATGTGGCAGCGTTAACAGTCACTCAGATGAATATGCTGCGCAGCCTCTGCGAACTCTATGATGTCCCTTTCGATGATACGGATATCAAACCGATATTGATTGCTTTGGCAGGCGGCTCTCTGCCTGTCGTTGGCTTATTAGGTTTAAGCAGCGCGTTGAAATTGATTCCCGGGGTGGGTACCTTGGCTGGCGGTGCCAGTTTATCAATCACCTCCGGTGCCTTGACGTACGCTGTCGGCCAAACTTTCGTGATACATTTTGAATCCGGCGGCACATTGGAAGATTTTGACGTAAAACGGGCTGGCGTATTTTTTCAGCGGGAACTGGCGGCTGGCAAACTTTTCGTTGCCGAAATGAAAAAAGAATTACAAGCCGCCGGTAAGGATAATGCACCTGATCAGTCCGCCCATGCAGAAAGCCAAAATAAAGCAAGCACCGCCAAAGCTTAGATCATTTTGTCAAGAGACTGCGGTGTGCTGGCTGGTACATATGGCCAAACAAATGATTTCTAACATTGATCCTGTCATCGCTTGTCGCGCTTGAGTTGCTCAGGCATTGACAGATAAAGCTGATAGGTTAGTCGCCATTAATGCACTATCCTCCTCGCCTTCTTAAATTTTCTGACGCCGAGTATCCTTTGCATGCCTGATAAACGTAAAATACTGATCACCAGCGCTTTACCCTACGCCAACGGATCCATTCACTTGGGGCACTTGGTGGAATATATCCAAACGGATATCTGGAGTCGTTTCCAAAAGATGCGTGGGCATGAATGTTATTATGTCTGTGCTGATGACGCTCATGGCACGCCGATTATGCTGCGCGCCCGCCTTGAAGGCATTGAACCAGAAACATTGATTGCGCGCATCTGGCAGGAACATACGGCAGACTTCGCCGACTTTCACATCGATTTTGATCACTATCATTCAACGCATTCGCCAGAGAATGAACAACTTGCGCGCGCGATTTATGTGAAAAACCGGGATGCCGGGCATATTACGCAAAAAACCATCTTGCAGGCTTATGATCCGGAAGCCGGCATGTTTTTACCCGATCGTTTTATTAAAGGCGCTTGCCCTAAATGCGGTGCTGAAGATCAATATGGCGATAATTGTGAAGTCTGTGGCGCAACTTACTCGCCAACCGAACTCAAGCATCCGGTTTCCGCTGTGTCTGGCACCAAACCCGTGGAAAAGGCGTCCGAACATCTGTTTTTTCAATTAGCGGATTTTGAACAAATTTTAAAGGACTGGCATCTCGCTGGTCATGTACAAACCGAAGTGGCCAACAAACTGGGTGAATGGTTTGAAGCCGGCTTGGCTGATTGGGATATTTCCCGCGATGCACCTTACTTTGGCTTCCCGATACCGGATACAGAAGATAAATATTTCTACGTTTGGTTAGATGCGCCCATTGGCTACATGGCAAGCTTCCGTCATTTCTGCGATCAGCACAGCATTGATTTTGACACTTTTTGGCAGGCGGATTCAGAAACGGAGCTTTACCACTTCATCGGTAAAGACATCATCTATTTCCATGCCCTGTTCTGGCCGGCAATGCTGCATGGTGCCGGCTACCGCAAACCCAGCGGGGTCTTCGCCCATGGTTTTTTGACGGTTGATGGGGCCAAAATGTCTAAATCGCGCGGCACTTTCATCAAGGCGCGCACTTATCTTGAGCATCTGAATCCAGAATATCTGCGTTACTACTTCGCCGCGAAATTAAGTCGTCGGGTGGATGATATTGACCTGAATCTGGAAGATTTCGTGCAGCGGGTGAATGCAGACCTGGTGGGTAAAGTGGTCAACATCGCCAGCCGATGCGCAGGCTTCATCAAAAAACGCTTCGCCAACCAATTATCCGAAACTTGCGTTGAACCAGCATTGTATGCCGAGTTTGTGCAGGCAGGCGAACAAATCGCCGATTACTACGAACAACGTGAGTATGGCCGCGCCGTGCGCGACATCATGAAACTGGCTGACAGGGCTAACCAGTATATCGACGAAAAAGCACCTTGGGTGATCGCCAAACAAACAGGTGAAGAACAAGCATTACAAGACATTTGTTCGATGGGTATTAACCTGTTCCGGGTTTTGATCGGTTACTTGAAACCCATATTGCCCAGCATGGCGAATCAAGCAGAAATATTCCTGAATGTTGAACCCATGACTTGGCATTCCCAAACAGAACCTTTAATTGCGCATCGGTTGAATCCATTCAAACCTCTCATGAAGCGGGTTGACATGGATAACGTGCAAAACATGGTTGAAGCTTCCAAAACAGATCTGGCAGCGCAAACTCAAGGCACTGAAATGGCGGATACCACCTTATCTCAGGATCCGATAGCTGATGTGATTGATTATGAGGCTTTTGCGCAGATTGATTTACGCATCGTACGCATCGTTAAAGCGGAATCCATTAAAGAAGCGGATAAATTGCTACGGTTGACGTTGGATCTCGGCGGCGAGAACCGCCAGGTATTCGCTGGCATTAAATCAGCTTATCAACCTCAAGAGTTAGCAGGGCGTCTCACCGTCATGGTGGCAAATCTGGCACCACGTAAAATGCGTTTTGGTCTATCCGAAGGCATGGTATTGGCGGCAGGGCCGGGTGGAAAAGATTTGTTTCTTCTCAGTCCTGACAGTGGCGCCCAACCAGGCATGAGAATAAAATGATCGCTCCAAGCTTGGATTCGGGTATATTGAGGTTATTTTGGGGTTCCAGCCAATAGGGATGATGTGATGGCCCAACAGCGTGTGGATCAATGTCTCGAAATGCTATGCGGCAAAGGATGCAGCGCAGTCTGGCGCGATATCGCCGCTTTAGAAGCGGGTCAGCGACTGCCTGAAACCCAGGATTTGAGCGTCGCCGAACGACAGGAAGTCTTGGTTCAATTGAAATCCGTCATGTCTGTTTATCACAACTCCTGCTCAATGGATTAACAGGCTATTGCGATAGTCTGGCGGATGCAGTACAGTCTCCCGCTGCTGTTTAGCATGGCAACATAAGCCAAATTGGAGAGATGTCCGAGTGGCTGAAGGAGCACGCCTGGAAAGTGTGTATAGGTTAATCGCCTATCGAGGGTTCGAATCCCTCTCTCTCCGCCATTAAACAAAAAAACCGGTTCTCTGAAACCGGTTTTTTTGTGTCTGAACCCCGCTACTCCGGGGCCTTCCGACCGTTTCAAGCGTACCGGGCGATTTCCATTTCATCCCGACATGCGTCCGCTCTGGCTCTCTCTATGGCTGATATTCTCTGTGACCACCCCTTGGAAGCGTACCCATCAAGTGCCGTTGTTACGCTTGTATAATCTATAAAAAACAACAAATTATATGTTTTATACCGGATTTGTTCGACTGGCATTTTCGGTGCCGCAAAATGTATCTGAAAAACTATGGCGCTCGCTTATTGTGGCTATTGTCGGGGCATCAAAAACCAAACTTTTCCCTCTGCAGCTCCCATAGCTGCGGGAATGGCTTCAAGAAGTCAGCCAAAGTCAGGGTGGCTGGGTGGGTGCTATGAAGAATCTTTTCTTGGATGTCTGGGGCCAGCAGTATCAGCCGTAAAACGCGGGATGCGTAACTGGGGCTTTTGATTCCTTCCTCGGCTGCAATTTGATTGACGTTGCTATATTTGCCTTTGTTTAACCAGCGGTTCCATCGGTGGGCTCTGATCAGAGCATTGAACAAGGTGACCGTCGGCCTCCTCATTGCGGTCGGAATTCACGGGTTGTCCTGTTGGTGAGAGGATGATTCTCTTGCCTGAATGCCGCCCAAGATGAGCGGGAATGAAAATCTGGATCAGGTCGCTTTCTCGGTTGAGGTTAATGGTTGGCTTCATGCGCTCATCTCCTTTGTCTATTGTGCCGCTGCCTTCAGATCCAGTACTAGGCTGTTGATGCCATTGGTTCGGATGTCGATGTGGATGCCTTCCGGTTCCATCCTGATCTTTTTGATGAAAAGTTGTAACAGCCGAGCCTGCTCCTTGTGGTAAAGGTGGTCCCAGACGGCCTCGATATTTTGCAGACCATCCCGGACATCATCCTCGGTGATGCCGTCATCAAGGTTGTTGGCAACGGCCCAGGTACTGACAACCATTGCCGGATTCTTGAAGATTGTCTCGATCTGATCGAAGACGATACCTTCAATGTCACCGGCTCGTACCATGCGTACCGGGCATTCCTCATGCCCACGTTTATTGGCGGTATTCGTGATGTAATAGCGGTACTTTTTATTGCGGCGTATGGTGTGGGTTGGCGTCATCGCCTTGCCGTCCGGTCCGAATAAGAGCCCTTTGAGAGGCGCAGGTGTTTGTCGTCTGACATTACCGGCACGTTCCCGCCGGTTTGTGGACATGATGCGGTGCGCCTTTTCCCACATATTGAGATCAACAATGGCCTGATGTTCGCCTGGATACCATTTGTCGCCATGGCGTATTTCCCCGAGATAGATCCTGTTGTGTAGAATCTTGTACAGGGTGATTTTGTTGAATGGGAAACCATTATTCATTTTGCCGTTACGGCTGCGCCTGGGCTTGGTGCGAAAGCCCTGCTCGTTGAGTTCCTTGCATAGCAGAGTTGTCGATCCCAGCCGTATGAAGCGATTGAAGATGCGGCGCACGAGATCGGTTTCCAGTTCATTCGGAATCAGCTTGCGGCTCGCAACGTCATAGCCCAGCGGTACATGGCCGCCCATCCACATGCCTTTCTTTTTCGATAACGCAATCTTGTCGCGTATGCGCTCGCCAGTGACCTCTCGCTCAAACTGGGCGAAGGAAAGAAGAATGTTCAGCGTCAGCCAGAAGTTGTTGCAGGCCGGGGCGGTCCATGGTGCCGCCGGATATTCCTCCATCATTATATTGATCGGGCAGGAGCAACCAGCCTTCATGCTTCTGGGAATAAATGTAGGCTTCACCGGCTTCTCTTTGCGCATCCAGTGAATTGAATTCCTGCTCCAATCCTTCTTCGGAGGACTTTCGAGTGTAAACAATACAGCGGACAGGTTTCTTTGAATCTGTCATTTGCTACTCCTGCTTAATCCGAAGAACAAGGGGCCTGACCAGCGGGTGCCGGTAATCTCTCTGGCAACATGGGACAGGCTGCGGTAGATACGGTTCTGATATTCAAAGCCGTTTCAGGCAACCATGACATGGTGCTCCACACTTTGGTATTCGCGGATCAGTTTGGTGCCGATGACAGGACGCCTGGTTCGATTGCTGCTGGGTTTGATCTGCTCTTTGCTGCGCATCAATCTATTAATACGATCCTGCACTTCATCAGTGAAACCACCGTAAGCCAGTTCCTGTATTCGCCAGGCTAATCGTGGGATCAGGTAATCACGTTTTTTACGTGGTGCAGGTTCATCGAATAGCTCCCGCCACAGTTTCTTTAGTGCGTCATTTTCCAGCGTGGGAAGTGCTGCCACTTTTCCAACTGAGACCTTTGCACGATAGCTAAACGGTTTTCCTACATAGGCCCTGCGGTCAAAAT
>JAPQLC010000014.1 GCA_030826945.1 Candidatus Thiobius zoothamnicola | reverse complement strand
TCAAAGATTATCCGCGATTTCCTTTAACTTGGTAAGCTTTCGTGCAAAGGTCTCATAACTTTGATAACTTTGATCAAATTTCTTTTTCGGGGCCTGCGAATACAGAAATGGCCACGGTGATATCTAACTCACCCAGAGTGGGTATTTTTGATATCTCAGTCAGCGCATCTTGTCAGATTGAAACATCGCAAGAAGATGAAGCCAACAAAAATACAGGGGACTTATTTTTTCGTGTAGATTTTTCCCAAAAAACTGTCGATTGGATACGATTTAAATCCAGTTTGGAAAGGGCTCTGCTAGAAGAAAATCTTGCATGAAAAGCTGTAGTTTTTAATTCAGATGAAAAAAATTGTAGAAATACAGATTATGAAATAATAGATGTTTTGCAAGAATGTAGTGGAGTGAAAGGGTATAAATCAATGATAGAAAATTACTTAGATAATCAATACATTACCAGTACATGCAAAAAATTACGTAGCATCTTCAAATGATCGCTATCTGCTCTATCAATCACCATCGTTCGTGTTTCTCCAACTGACCCTGTCTTGACTATTGTAAAAATCACACTTTTTTTTGCATTGGCTTTACTCCTAGGCACTCCCTACACGGCCAAGGCTGCAGGATTCCGCAGTTTGGAGGTCAGCGGTTTGAGGATTGGCTTGTGGTATCCATCTGAAGCCAAAGAAATAGCGACACGCCTGGGGCCTTTTGATGTCGAAATAGCCCAAGATGCGCCCGTAGCCAACGGATACTTTCAGCCGATTTTGATGTCGCATGGCAACAGCGGGCGATTTCGTAATCATCACTTAACGGCTAAGGCGCTGGCCAACGCGGGCTTTATCGTCGTTGCCCCCGATCACACAGTGGATCACCTTATTGGAGGCTCGGAAGTTTATCAAGCGATAAACTGGCGAATAACAGAGCTGTCGCATGCCTTGGAAGCGATATTGCAGATTGAGGCCTTTCGTAATGTTATCGATTTAAGCCAAATTCACGGGCTTGGGTATTCGCTTGGTACCCTTACTGTAATGGCGGCGGCGGGCGCCGGTATTGACGGACCGGCTGCTGATAAACACTGCCTGAAAAACAAAGACCCGAATTTTTGTGATACACCCAGCCTCTTTTTGCGATGGAAGTTAAAATGGTTGCGCGATGTTTCTCCACCGGACTTAGTGCGCAAAATTCCAAATGTTTATTTTTCACTACCCATTATCAATGGCGATGTTGTGCTGGTCGCCCCTCTTGGTCAGGGATTGAAAATTAACGAGAATCTTTTTCAAGCGCGCAAAGTATTGGTTCTCGGTTTTGAGAACGACAAAATCAATGTCCCCAAGTATCATGCGAACAAGGTAGCAGAAATTATTCCGCGCAATGTACTGTACAACTTTATTATGCATCCCATGGCTCACCACTCAGCGTTTATTGCACCCTTTGCAAAGCGCGTTACCGACAAAGAATATATTTCCGCTGCCCAAGATCCACCGGGATTTGATCGCTCGACATTTCTCGATGTGCTCAATAGTGAGATTGTGGATTTTTTATTGCGCAAACCCAATTAGACGATGTCAATTTACCTTCGCTCGCTTCAACCCCGAGCTTCGTCAAAGTCGTTTAGTTCACGAGAAGCGCGCCAAGTTGGCAAGGTTGTACACATTACTTTATTTGATTTCGACATTGATTTAGAGCCACCGGTCGAAAGTCTCTCCGCGTGGGAGCGGTTTCGCGCTAGTAAGTTTATAAGAACACAAGATCGGCTTTCTTATATTTTGGCACGCGTCGCTTTACGTGCCAAGATCTTTAGTAATTCCCACCAAGGACAAATTATAGTGGGCAAAAATGGTAAACCCTACATTCCAGGAGGACCTCATTTTAGTATCTCACACACCGACAACCGAGTGGGTATCGCTGTCACGGAGTCTGGACCAATTGGTTTGGATATTGAGCCTATGGATCGGACTATTGATATTAACGCGCACTTGTCGCAGTCTTTATCTAGCACCGAAGGTCTTTTGCTAGCCGAGCTAAAAAAGGAGAAAAGAGCGAATTTTATCCTGCGAACGTGGGTTCGCAAAGAGGCAGTCTTTTCCAATACGGAATGATCCTGAAGGAGGCACGTATTTCCAACGCAAACTGAGCCTGAAATAACGCCTGGATTTGTTCATGATCGGAGGATGAAAACAATCATGAGCTTAGAGCAGTTAACCAGCCTTGAGGAAATCCACGCTTTTCTGGCAGGCACCCAAGCGGTGGTATTCGCGGTGGCGACCGACAAACAGGCACGCTACCAGTGGGTACAAAAGACCCTGATCAAATGGCGCTATACCCAACGAGGTAAAGCTGACAAGGGCTTGATAACCCGTTATCTGATGAAGGTTACCGGCTATTCCCACGCCCAGATCAAACGCCTCATCCAGCAATACGTTAAAACGGGCAAGGCCAGGGTAAAAACGACCTGCCGCACCGGTTTCAAGCCACGCTATTCTGCAGCTGGTATCCGCTTGCTGGCGGCCATGGATGAACGCCATAACCAACCCAGTGGGCCGGTGCTCAAGAAGCTGTGTGAGCGCGCCTGTGAGCAGTTTGACCAAACCGAATACCGGCAGTTGGCGCAGGTTTCCGTCTCGCACCTATACAACTTGCGCCAATCCAAAACCTATCAGCGCCAACGCTGCCTCTTAACCAAAACACGGCCCAACAAGGCGCCCATTGGTGTCCGACGGAAACCCTGTCCCAACGGCCAACCGGGTTATATCCGCATTGATTCAGTACACCAGGGCGATCAGGATAAACGCAAAGGGGCCTATCACATCAATGCGGTAGACCAAGCCACCCAGTTCGAGGTCATCGTGACGGTTGAACGGATCAGCGAGCACTTCATGGTACCTGCCTTGGAACAGGTTCTGGAGACCTTTCCCTTTACGATTCAAGGCTTTCATGCCGACAATGGCGGCGAATACATCAACTACACGGTCGCCAACCTGCTGGAAAAACTGCACATTGAATTGACCAAATCACGGCCCCGACACAGCAATGATAATGGCTTGGCGGAAACCAAGAATGGCGCGGTGGTGCGCAAGCTGTTTGGCTATGCACATATCCCACAACAGTATGCAGCCAACTTCGCTAACTTGAATCGCCAGCAGGTATACCGTTACATCAACTTCCACCGGCCTTGTTATTTACCCACCACAATCACGGACAGCAAAGGCAAGGAGCGTAAGCAATACCGTTATGAGGATAGGCCATGACGCCGTATGAAAAACTCCGTTCACTGCCCCAGGTCAGCCAGTATTTGAAGCCCGGCATCACGTTGGATGAACTGGATGCATTCGCCCGGGAAATGACCGACAATGAAGCTGCTGAGCAATTAAACTTAGCCAGAGATAACCTGTTTACACAACTTCATGAGCAACTCCAGCGTACGGCCTGGTGCCGGAATTTAACCGCCTCCCTTCAGGCTCATTTCTCGATTGGAAAATACTGAGGCTCTGCTTAAAGCGACAGGGTTAGGCCTTGTTCACGGATTGCGGCGATTATCATTTCACTCCGTCACCAACGCCAAGAATTGGCGTGATGATAGCCCTTTGGCATTACATGATCAATGGCATGTCTCGGATATTGATGCATCATCCCTAGTACAACGTCATTTTTAATGTGACGGATAGTTTCAGTTGGAACCAAATAAACATCAGACTTGGCACTCAATACTACCCGTCAGTTTATCGATGACAATGTACTAGGTTTAGTGGCTGCTCTTTGTGTGCCGAGTTATGCTGAAAAGGCTGAAGCAATTATAGAGTTTTACTCATCACCGTATTGAAGTTAGCAATTATCGCTCGTTGCGTTGCTTTTGCCATAAAAGCTCATCCTGTAGCACTGTTATCAAGTGAGCGGTGCTGTTGACGGGTATTTGGTATAAGATAGCCGCAGATAGTCAGATCAATTTGGTTTGAGTTAACCTTCCACCGCCATTATTTCACACCGGAATACCGTTAAAATCGCGTATTCGCCAACGCCAACTTAGCCAAGCAATTGAGTCATGAAGGGAAGCTTCATTGATGGACAGTCGGCATTGCAACTTCGTGCGTTCTTTTGACGGCTCTATCTAACGTATGTCCGATAAATTCGCCGTATAAATACCCATCACTTTAACCACATAATCCTGTGTCTCATCATAAGGTGGAATTTTATACCCATGTCGAATGACCGCATTCTCGCCTGCATTGTAGGCGGCCAGCGCCAACGGTAGATCATCATTAAATTTGGTGAGCAGTAGACGCAAGTAAAGCGAACCGCCATGCAGATTCTGGGTTGGATCAAAAGGATCATCCACGCCCAGAATTTGCGCCGTATTTGGCATCAATTGCATCAAACCCATTGCCCCAGCCTGAGATACCGCATTTTTTTGATAAGCTGATTCAACCTGCACCACCGCATGCACAAGCGCGGATTCCAGCCCATTCGCTTGGGCAGCCCGCTCAATCAGTTGGGTATAACGAACTTTACGGCGTTTGATCGTAAGTTTTTGATCCGGCAGTATTTTCGATGCGCTGAATTTTTTCAGCAAGCGATAAGCATCCGGCATTAATTGGTCAGTGAAATGGATTTGACCGGATGGATCCAGATACTTATACACATCCGCAGACAGGGATTGATGACTCGATAAAAGCAAGCAACCGGATAGCCAATAAGGCAGATAGCATTTTTTCATACGACGGCACAAACAGAATTAATCTGCCATAAAAATAAATTTGGCGCGGATCCGCTTTTGGTTTGGTAGCGTAGCGCATCTTTCATTTCCACGATAATCATTTTCGGGAGACTTCAATGATTAAACCTATCGGTTCTGACGAGCTAAAACCCTGTTTTGTTGAAGATGCTGATCAGCGTCAGGCGCTTGCCCAAGAAGCGGAGTCATTGCCATCCATCACAATCAGCTCACAAGCTGCAGGTAATGCGGTCATGATGGGGGCCGGTTATTTTAATCCGCTGCAAGGTTTTATGAATGTCGCTGACGCCATGGGCGCAGCTGAAAAGATGACCTTGACCGATGGTTCATTTTTCCCGGTTCCAGTGATGTGTTTGGTGAAAGACACCGCCGCGATCGGCGATGCCAAGCGGATTGCACTACGCGACCCTAATATTACTGGCGAGCCGGTGCTTGCGATCATGGACATCACCGCCATCGAAACCGTTAGCGATGAGCAAATGGCTGCCATGACTCAAAAAGTGTATCGCACAGAAGATCCGGAGCATGTCGGCGTCGCTGCGTTTAATGGTCAGGGTCGCGTCGCCATTTCAGGCCCGATCCAGGTATTGAATTTCTCTTATTTCAAATCTGATTTCCCGGATACTTTCCGCACGGCGGTTGAAATCCGCAATGAAATTCAGCAGCGCGGCTGGAAGAAAGTTGTCGCCTTCCAAACCCGCAACCCTATGCATCGCGCACACGAAGAATTGTGTCACATGGCGATGGAACGTTTGGATTGTGATGGCTTGGTGATTCACATGTTGCTGGGCAAATTAAAAAAAGGCGATATCCCAGCGCCAGTGCGTGATGCGGCCATCCGCAAAATGGTTGATCAGTATTTCCCACCCAATAGCGCCATGATTACTGGATACGGTTTCGATATGCTGTATGCAGGCCCACGTGAAGCCGTTTTACATGCTTATTTCCGCCAGAATATGGGAGCGACTCATTTCATCGTGGGTCGTGACCATGCTGGCGTAGGTGATTATTACGGCGCATTTGACGCGCAAACCATCTTTGATGAGGAAGTCCCGGTCGGCGCATTGGATATTGAGATCTTCAAAGCTGACCATACCGCTTACTCGAAAAAGTTGAATAAAGTGGTGATGATGCGCGAAGCACCAGATCATGTGAAGGAAGACTTTGTGCTGCTGTCCGGCACTAAAGTGCGTGAAATGTTAGGTAATGGCATTGCACCGCCACCTGAATTTTCACGCCCTGAAGTCGCGAAAATTTTGATGGAGTATTATCAAAGCCTGAATCATTGAACCTGGCATAACTGAGATACTCGCTAAGCCGCTGAAACCTTTCTCAGCGGCTTTTTTGTTTCAAAGCAAAGGCTTCTCAGCGTCTGCTGATGGCCTCCACGGCCACTCTCACTTCTCCTGTCTGATTCCGTCGCTGTTGCGCTCCCCAGGCATGGCCATAGATCACTTCATAACTTGCGGGTAAGCGTCCCTCCAAATCACGGTAGGCCTCATAAGCCTGCTGCAAAGCGTGCAACTGTTTCCGCCCGGTTAATCCGGTTGGCCGATGTTCCGCCGCATTATGCGCGCCGATCTTCTTTAAATCGCGCATTAACCCGGTGATATCGGCGTAGGTCATGGTGATGCGCTCCATATCCATCACGGGTTCGGCAAACCCGCCTTGCATCAACATATCGCCGTAATCATGCATGTCCACAAATGGATGTATATGTTCAGCATTATCCACTTGGCTCCAGGCTTGGCGCAATTCCAATAAGGTATCCGGCCCGAGAGTGGAGAACATGAACAGACCATTTGGCTTAAGCAAATGATGAGTGTAAGCCAAAGTTGAAGCAGGTTGAGTACTCCACTGCAAGGCCATATTGGAAAACACCAAATCCATGCTTTGCTCCGCTAAGGGTAGCTGATCCAGATCAGCGCACACGCAATGCGGATGACGCAACCAGCGCCCCTGCTTCCGGGTATGACGCAACATTGGCAAAGCGAAATCCAAACCAATGACTTCAGCTTTAGGGTAACGCCTCATGAGTTCCGCCGTATGCCGACCCGTGCCGCAACCGATATCCAAAATGCGCTGTGGTTGCAATTTGACGTAATCCAGGCGCTGCAACAAACGTTGCCCAATTTCGAATTGTAATACCGCTGCCTGATCGTATTGATCAGCGGCTTTGGCAAAAGCCAGCCGGGCACGTTGTTTATCAATGGAGTGTTCAACAGGCAAGCGCTTCCTCCAACCATTGCATACTGGCCGCAAAGTGCGAAATGAATGGCGCATGGGCCGCTTTGTCGAATACGGTGGTTTTTGAATCCGGCGCAAGCTGCGCGACAGCATCCGCTATACTGGCGGTGGCGATCGTGTCTTTGCCACCCCATAGCCAACTCGCTGGGACGCTCAACTGCGGCAACCCATCCCGTAAATCCGTGCTTAATAAGAGATGTAAACCGGCTTTCAAACCCTTGATGTCAGCTTCAGGGCGTTGGCTCAATGCCGCAATGAGCTGGTTCAACGCGGCTCTTGCGTGCGCACCGCCTTGCACTTGCAAAGTGAGAAAACGTTTGACCGTGGCTGTGGAATCCGTCATCAGCAAATCGGCAAATTGCTCAAAAGCCGCTTGGGTAATGCCATAAGGCCAGTCAGCAGTTGCCACGAAGCGCGGTGCCGTAGTGACCAGACATAAGCCTTGTATGCGTTCCGGCGCCAGCAAGGCGGCACGCTGCGCCAGCAAACCGCCCAAAGACCACCCCAACCAGAAGGCTTGCACAGGCGCTGCATCCAACACGGCTTCGACCCAGGCATCCAACTCATCAGCTTGATCAACCATCGGACTGGCACCATGTCCCGGTAGTTCAATCAAATGAACGCGATATTTATCCCGCAGCGCAGGCATCACCGCATGCCAGACACCAGCATTCTGGCTCCAGCCATGCAGTATCACCAAGTCCGGTCCCGAACCTTCGGTTATATGACATAACCCCATCTCATGCTTCCTGTTATTACCGAGCCATTCGTCAGTTTCAACCAAACGTTGCATTGTCAGCCATTTCTTCGATCAATGCATCTTGCTTTTTCAATAAACGCAATGTCGTACGGACAGGGCACGATGATCTGAATCCGTTATGATCGGGTTGACAAGAGATTCAGGTTGTCTCACTAACGGCGCGCGCGGAAGAAATCCCGTAAAAGCTGAGACGAAGCCACCGCTTCAAGTCCGCCCTCGCACAAGGTCGCATGATTAAAACGCCGATCAGACGGCAGCAGATCAAACATACTGCCAGCCGCCCCGGCGCGTGGATCTTTGGCCGCATAAATAACCTTGGCCACACGGGCGTGAATGATGGCTCCAGCGCACATGACACAAGGCTCCAAAGTCACATAAAGGGTGGTATCAGGCAGTCGGTAATTATTGAGTCTCGCAGCACCTGCACGCAGCGCCTGTATTTCAGCATGTGCCGTCGGATCCTGATGCGTAATGGGCTGATTGTAGCCCTCGCCAATCACCAAGCCCTGCTTGACCAGAACCGCGCCGACCGGGACCTCGCCTTCATCTGCCGCGCGACGGGCGAGTTGTAAAGCACGTTGCATGAACAGCAAATGCGGGGAGGTATTTTCCATCAATCAGGGGAGGTTGCAAAAATTGGCGTGGAACCGCCAAGTTTAGCCGAATAGCTTGTGCGAGAGGAATCAAAATGCAAATCAGATGGCGCAAGAATTCCATCTACCCGGTCTCACGCCAGTCTGAATCAAATGCCAACCAGTGCTTAATCCGACTCCTCTACCTCCGGCGTTGGTTTGACTTCCTCATGCCGTAATTGATCGCTGCCCTGCGTTTGCACCTTGGCGACTAACTGATGTACCTGAGCGAAAGGTTGGTCGCCTAGCGCATTGAGAATGAGATTAACCTCTTCTAACGTCAGTTTTAACGTGATTTCATTCATTACCGAATATACCCCTAAGTATGATTCAATGACAATTTTTCTATTTCTTTTCTCAATTCGTCTATTTCAACTTTTAATTCCTTAACGGCCCCAACCGCTAAAACACCAAAAGCCCCCAACTTCAATGTCAAGTGTTTTTCCGCTCCATTAGATGCTGGCATTTCTCCAACTAAATTCGGGAATAAAGGTTGAACATCTTGAGCAATCAGACCAATCGTTTTTGGCGTTGATTCAGGGCAGTCTTTCCAACGGAAGTTCTTAACATCCAATTGCATCAACCGCTTGAGAATATTTTGCTCTGACTCAATATCAGTTTTAGCATTTCGGTCAGAAGCCCAATCCCAGTTGGTATCACCATCCCAACTGACTCTTCTGTTATGCCCATGATAAGAGGTCGGTAAATGAAAAAACACTCTCTGGCTATCCGTGGTTATCGTAAAAATATTATCCCTGCCACGGATGGCAAACCCTCCTTCGGCCCAGAAGTCTATTCTTCGGTTTCTATAATCGGTATTATTGCTCATACCTATAATATTGAGCGAGTTAGCCACATGCTTACCAGCGGAGATTTGTGCCGAGTCGCCCTGTTTACCACTATTATTACCGCCGAAAAGAATACAATCATTGGTAATATGCATACTACCATTAGGATGGTTATCTTTACCGCCACCGGCTATGGACAGTGACGCTTCAGGATGTTCCGTGCCTATACCCACATTGCCAAATATCCCTACCCCACCAGTGTAATCACCCGCATAGTTAATAATTAACTTATCGCTGGATCCATGCACTAATGCACGCCGATGGGCACCGCTCCTACCGCTTCTTCGCGCCTGAGAATCCAGCATGAGGTCAGTGCCGGTTATTTTAATAAACCCGGCCACTTCTAATTTTTGGCTTGGTGATGTTGTACCAATCCCAACATTACCGGATCTTGTCGCCAGATTCAGACCATTCAGACCCACGCTTAAATTGGTCAATTGCGAACCATCACCAATAAAATGCGTCGCCTTGACTTTTCCATTCACCTGTAGTTTCTCAGAGGGGTTTGTCGTCCCTATACCAACGTTACCACCTCTTTTTAGCGTAATACCGTTGCTCCAATCCCAATCGCCAGATGCTTTGTCGAAAGTAATCTGTAAAAAGTCGCCCGACCCATTAGTTCTAGGATGGAAAATAAATCTCTTATTATGCCCATTCAACCCCAAAACCATATCACCCATAACATGCAGTTTTTTAGCAGGATTGGCTGTCCCAATACCAACCTTGTCATCTGCACTAAGTGCCAGAGTCAAGCCCTGATTCCCCGCAACCGCGCTGCTGAGGTTATTCCAATCGGTAATGGCCAAGCCATCACCCGATCTCTTATCTGCATTGTGTGTGTAAGAACTCATCATGTTCTCCTTTTAATTCTAGGTTTGGGTTATCGTTTATCTTCAGCAAGAATCGGCTCACCCTCACCCCAAGCCAAAATAATTCGCCAGATAAGCTTTAATCTGTTTTTGGTAAGGGATAAATTCAGGCAGTTGGTGAGTAATCACCTCTTCAAGCTTACTGAAAAAATGTTCTGGATCAGAAAGATCGGTTAAATAAGGTTCAAGTTGTTTAATCAACATGTAATTACTTTCAAAACCCGCATCACGCAGGGTTTTTTCCAGGGAAGGCGGTGCTTCCGGAGTGAACTCTGGTAGAATGCGGCTGACATAAGTCACCCGATGCATAATGCGCCAACAAGGTTTGGCTTTAGCCACATTGCCAGCCGCTTGGCGCAATGCCTGCGCATTGGGGTCCGCACTCTCATCCAGCCAGATCGGATCAATGACCTTGGAAAACAAATCGGTAAAATGCTTGCCTTTCGGTTCCAGATAAAAACTCATAAATCGATAAGCATCTACGGTACCAGGACTAATCAATCCTTTACCCAAAGTAAGACCATCACTACCCACATACTGATATCTTGGCGAGATAGGTAGATTCACGTTCACATCCAGACCGAAGGAGGTGTTTGACTTCTTGGTTTTTGTTTTCGTCATATTTAAAGAAGAACCGCTACCAAATAAAGCGGCTTGTTCAAGTTTGGCACCTGCTTCCGCTTTGTAGGTTATTCCCAGGCTACCGCCTAATGATAGACCTATATTGCTACTGTAAACTTCCTGTTGGGTTTCTGTGGTTTCAGCCGACTCAGCATACAGACCACCCTCTACCGTCCAAACATAGGTGTTGATAAGATTTCTACTCGCCATCTTGCTAGATAAATCATCTTGCAGCTTCGTATCGTTATAAGTAACTTGAGTCGCTATTTGCCCCAGTCCTTGATTAAGAACGGAGTTAACCAAAGGGCCATAACCGACAACCAGATTGGTAAGTTGCCAGATCCCGGTTGTCGCGATGGCCGCTTTCATTCTGTCACTGGTATTAACAACCGCAAATTGGTTGAAGTATTCTTTTAGTTCTTGTCGTTCACGTTCAATCTGTTTCTTTAGCTTATAAGCTTCGCGCGGCTTGTAATAGCTGTACTCACCATAGGCTCCCTGAGCCTGAGGGTAGTGATCATCCGTGGAACCGCCGAATTTACCGTCCAGCGTACCCTGTTTGGTATAAAGCGGATTGATGGGAAAGGGAATAATATTGACATCTTCCGGGATGTCCGGGTTAGGCTGCCAGGAGATGCTCACCAAGGCATCGTTATGCGCCAGGCGCAGCAGGTAAACATCCGCCGTTTTGGATTTGACTAAGGCATAACCGGTATTACCCAATTTATAGTAACGCTTATTGCCGGATAGTCCATTGTCGTAACCTGCCAGCGCTGCGCTGAACACGCGATCTGTATTAGCGGATACGCCGCGTTCATAACTTTCGGAACGGCTCCCAGAAGATGCCCAATGAGTTTTCGCCTTACCACCGATTTCAGCAGCTTGTTCTATGCCAAAACCAAATGGCGCTATGACAAAACTTAACCCGAAACCAGCTTTCGCCTCACTTTCAGCAACCACATTCCATCCGGCTTCTTTGGAGGTGCTGTAGTTATAGGTGATTTCTTCGGCCTGATGAAAACTGGCGGAGTTATTGAGTTTATAGGCGTAAGTGCCCACATCACCATCATTGTCAATCGGGAAGTTCTCCGCCGGCACTGGCGGCGGCCCTTCCAGATAACCCATCACCTGTGGCGCGAACTGCGCCTGACCATACCATTGGCTGACCAGATTACCGACTTTATAGCCAGTCATGCGATTCCAGACACCTTGCGCATCAATAAACGAATAGCAACGTTTGAGAATACCGTTCAGCGTCCCATCTTCATTTTTTTGCACGTCGCCATATTCAACCACCATAGGGCGTGAACGGATATCGCCATTGTAGTCAGTGATCACGCCAGTCAGCGCAGAGCGGATCTGCGGAATTTCGGTGGCCACGGGTGCTGTGGACAAGATTTCCTTGAGCTTGTCTCCAGCCTGATTCTCAGCCGTCAACACAACCGAAGTGGCACTGGCGTCTACTATCTGATGGTTCGTCATGCGCACATCAAAGGTATAGTTGGCCAGTAATTGCTCCCATTCGCCTTTCAATCGCCCAAACGCATTATCCGTAATTTGCTCATTGGAGCGCGGCACATTCCAAATGCGGATTTCCTCCAAAACCCCCTGAAAATGATTCTGAGAACCATTAGTCGTTTTATAGGCGCCGAGACTCAGTTGATCAACGCCATCCATGGCATTGTTGGCGGAAACATCATGCAGTGCTGGGGTTCCATCCACATAAAACTGAAACTGCCCCGGCTGATTAGCTTGTGGACTGTTCACCCATAACCCACCCTTCGCCACACCATGGTTTTCACCCACACCATCATAAAGGCGGTCATCCTTACCTTCAGCCATGCGCCAATAAGACAGTAACCCGGTTTTGTTCTCCGGCATCTCCAGTTTTTTGGCCTCATCAATCGAAAACGCGCGATTCCAGATACGCACGCTGGCGAAAGCCCCAGCAAAACCACCGCCGCCCATCATGAATTTTTTATAAGATTCCTTGCTTCCAACAGTATTGGCATTTGTTGAAGTCCATTCACTTGCATGGTTATCACCCTTCGTGACAATCAATGTGTGATGGTATTTGGGGTTAGCCTCAAATGATTGATCAGCGACGCTTCCAAAAACATTGTTTTGTAAACGATTATCCATCTGATCTTGTTTCTCGGCCATGCCTGCAATGATCTGATCAGTACTTTTTCCCTGATACCATTTGGAACTGGAGCCGCCGCCTCCCTGACCGCCACCAGTGTTTGGGTACTCTGCTGTTGTCGGTTGTGTTTGCGGTTTGTTTCTGGAGCGAATCAAGGTGATTTTATAAAACTGACCAAATGCGCCCAACGAAGCTGGTTTGTTCTGCACAGACTTGCCATTTATGACAATCTGTTCTTCCAGACGATTTTCACCTCCCCAGTCGAAAACGATATCCTTACTGGCATTAATCGACAAACGATACTCATCCTGCTTTTCCAGAAGCGTACCGGCCGCATCCGGCCTGACCAAGACCTCCAACGTGAATTCACCATCCAAATGCAGGGAATCATCATCGCCACAATTAACGGTTTGCCCGTTGGCCAGTTGATATCCCCAATACTTCTTATGGGTGAACGCCAAATGCCGCCAGGTTTCTTTTCCGCCAGGTTGGAAGGCGAATGAATCTTTAGTTGCCAATTTATCCTGACCAAGAGTCGCCACGCATTTATAGGCATTCGCTCCTGCTTTCTGGATGCCTAATGAATAATGTTGGCTACCTTTTTTGTAATAAATCACCTGACTGAAATCACCAAATATCGCGGATGGCTTGATCCAGGCTTCCAGGCTTAATCCTTTCTCTGTTGGTGTTAATTGATTCAGCTTTCCGGCATCGTTCGTACTGAGCAAAGCGCCATCCGTCGCCGAAATCGGCTTAAACTGAAGTGCCAGACCAGCCTCCCAGTCTTCCCACTGGCCAATGGTGTTGTTGATACGATAGTCATAGTGAAAAGCACCTGCAATCTCAGTCGTCTCCCTGATATTTTCGTCATACTTCACTTCGGCGTTGAAAAGGTAGCTGCGAGTATGCTTCCACGCACCAGCACTGGCCCCACCGAGGTTAACCGGATGGCAAATGAAATTTTTCTCGTAATCGTAAACAAGGTTGGCCACCAAACCCGCCTGCAATTGATCGACGCTTTGGGTATTCACATCCTGCACGATGAAAGTCAAAAGGCGAATTTTGGCCACGTCCAGCAATAATGTGATCAAAGATTCCCGTAATCCTGAACGGCGGGCTTTTTTATCGGGTTCGCTGCCTTCTTGTAGTAATTGCAAAGATAAAGCATCAAGATTTTGATCAGTCATCACCCCTCTTAGGGATGTCCGGGTTCCACTGATGGATGCAGACCTTAAACTTCCACGATCAGAGGTTGCAGCATCATTGATCTGCACCAATTGTTGATCCTTTAAATACCGCCACAGCTTATCTATGTCAGTCGCGTTCTGGACTATTCCGGATAAATAGGACTTATAAAATACATCCGCTTTCAATCTGACCGTCTGATCAACCAGCGTGAATTGCTTTTTAGCAATGTACAACTTGGTATTGTTAGCCAAATAAGCAGACAATCCAGGTAACGCATTAATCGTGTGTTCAGCGCCATCAACCAGTTCTGCCGCATAGGTGGATTGCGCCTGATTAAAGAGCAGATTATTCTCCGTGGTCGTGCGAATCTTTATTTTGCCATTGCCTGTTTCCGGTTTTTTATAGGCCGCTCTTGGATCATCAGCAAATCCCATAGAATCCAACTTACCCAGAGGTAATTCACCAGTGCCGTTCAAAATCTTTGCGATTTGCGAGATACGTTTGGGAAGATGACTCCATTGCTCAATATCGTTCCCTCCTGACTGCATCTTCAACTTACAAACATTTTTGTCAGTCGGCACCGTCGCAACCACATCAATTTGCATGTCACGACTCAAACGTGGCCTCAAAGACAATGCAGGAGAAATGGGTTGATTATTTTTCTTATCGGTAATGGTGGCGCTTGCACTGCCCGTTGGATTGAAATACAGCACAAAGAAATTATTGTTTTTTCCTTTGAAATATAAATTGACACGGCCCAAAGAATCATCAAAGACATAAGGATCCGTGGCTTGGGCCGCATCGGAATAGCCAGCACTTGCGGCGACTTCAGCACTGGTATAGGCGAACTTCAACACGCCTCCGCTAGTGGACAAGCCATCCGGATCAATACCAATCAAACCCATTTTCTGCGGTTGTTGCCAAGCCACGCCATTCGCTTGGTTCACTGGAATCTGACCCAGCGAATCATAAGGGTTCTCATCCAACGCCTGAACATTGATATCCGGCAGATTCACAACATCCGTCATCAAACGACTCAACTGACCGGAGGCGGCGACCGCATAATTCAGAACACCAATATATTTAGTGGCATTTTTATCCTCAAGCCCCATCACCAACATAACGCAGGCTTTATTTTTCATTGGCTTGTTATCAGGCCCTATTTCCTGCTGGTAGTAATAGCAGGATGACATACCATCACCCAACCGATAATTCGCAGAATAGGGTTTTAACTCACCTGAGGCTTTTTGAAAGGCGTATTCGTCTTTGACTTTTCCACTCTGCAAATATTGAGGCTTGATGGCATTGTTTTCGTATTCAATCAATGGCCATTCAGAAACAGACGCCGGAATAAAATCATCTTTGCTAACCCCGGTTCTGATGGTATAGACCACTTCAGCCAATGCGTCTGCCGGAATATGCTTCCCATGATATTTGCTATCACTTAACAAGGCGCTGGCGATCTCATCATCATTGATACCTTCTCGTATCTTTGCCTGTACATCAACGACTAAACTTTTAATATTCGAACTTTCGTTGGGTGAATATTTCTTAATAAAGGCGTCAATCAACTTTCCAGAGTCGCTCGTATCAAAAACAATGCTGTCATCAAATCTGATGTTGAAGCTGTTAATTTTATGCGTGACCACATCACCACTGAAAATTTGCCAGCGTTTTTCCTCTGAATCAGCACCTGGCAATAATAATACGGAGAAATTGCCCTTTTGCAGATTGTTAACAAAAACCAACTCCTGAGTCGGTTGATAAAATGGGTTACCCTCCACATCCACAGCTGACAAAGTATCTCTTCTGGATTCCGGTGCTGTTTTATGGCGGCTGCGTTGATACCGGATTTCCCTGCTGGGCTTTAACAAAACACCACTTAAAATAAACCGGTCCACCAGCAAAGTATTGTTAACAATAGCCGAATTCAGGTTGTTGGCATCCACCTTGATATTATTGCGGTCAGCTTTAGCAATAGACTGGCGGAACAGGTAAATGTACTTGCCATCTGATAAAGCCTGGAAAGGCGCAACAGCCCCTAATCTGGCGGTGCTGGAATAAAATGGATCAACCTGATTGGCGATTTGCGCTTTGGTCAATGCATTCCCGTCTTTATCCAAGGGCCTACCTTGACGATCATAACTCGCAATAATTTTCTCGTTTCTATTGTCGTATCGATCAATCACACGATTCGGCACAATCGCATAGCCCACTTGGCCAATTTCCCCTGGAAAACGCAGGATACTGGCCGTCACACTATTGGCGTCTGGATCAACTACCGACCAATAATATTTATCATTATTTTTATCGGCAGTTTGATCATTTGGCGTATTTTGCGCTGGACTGGACGTATCCAGAACACTGTAGAAAATCTTGCCATCATTCCGCATGGCGAAACTTACAAGCTTTCCCATATGTGACACCATGGCGGTGTACTTATAGATCGCCGAAGCTTCCGTGCGAAGATTATTGGCAATAAAAGCGGTGGTTTTCTGGGCGGATGACATGAGAATGGATCCCCTTTAAGGCAAGGTATTGACTAAACAATGCATAGCACGTATCACATCAGAAAAAGCCTGGTGGGCGAGTTCTCCATTAAGAATGAGGAACTGAATTTCATTAAGCTAGAAGGCTTGGCATGGCTGAATCAAACCCTTGTTCATAAGAGGTTGGCTTACCATCATATTCCACCTATAAACTACCATTAGCCTGAGAGCTGCCAAGCCAAAAGGAGAATCAAACTTTCTCTTAAAGACAAATGTGAATGGAATGAGAGAAAGTATAGGAATATAGCGATGTCTACCAACCCTCTAAAGTAACGAAAATACCTTTCATGACATAATATCTATTCCATCATGAGATTATTCGGATGAGAAATCTAGGATCTAGTACAAGGTCACGATTCAAATGACGGTTAAAAGGTGTCATGTTATGGCGCACATGATAATGAGGGTAGCGCACCATGCCTGCGAAAAAATATCGCGTGGAATTGACCCCAGAGGAACGGGGAGAACTGAACGAGTGGTTACGTAAAGGGGACTCTGTGTGTAGTGGTCTAATAACCTCGCACCAGATGAAGGGGGTAACATCCTGTTCAATCAAGCGAAAAAGAGACCCCAATAATGGCAAAGCCACATTATCCTGCTGAATTCCAACAAGAAGCCGCCAGTCTGGTACTGGA
>JAPQLC010000013.1 GCA_030826945.1 Candidatus Thiobius zoothamnicola | reverse complement strand
GGCCGAGGAAGGGTTCGGATAAATGCTCCTGCCAGTCGAAACGGATGACGGGCGTTTCGATCCCGGCCAGTTGCGCCGTGATCCGGTAGTCCGGTTGGCCGGGCATGATGGAATCCTCCGATAGGTTAAGTCATACAGTCTTCAATCGTCACGTCAATGATTGAAGCTGAGGGTTAAGCGTCGTAAAGGATTAGGCAGTTTGCGTGCCAAAAAATAAAGCCGTGGAAAATCAACTGGTTAGTGTCAGCCTACGGAGCAGCACTCCGTCAATCGGGCAAAAAGTTGCCTGTTCCGGGCAAGTTTTTGCCCGCCTGTTAATAACTGATTGTTTCTTAAGGATTATTTTTATGGGTAAACGGGCAACTTTTTGCCCGGTGGCTAGTTGAACAGAGGAAATGGAGATTCTGGCGTTGGAGGAGCAAGGTTTCCGCGACGATCAAATCTCATGCTGTGCCCCACGCTTTAAATGTTGGTAGAAAAATCGCGTCAACGTGAAAGCAGGTACCTAACGATAGGTTTCCGAAAGTGAGAGGTGAAGCTTTCCCTTTGAGTCGTTGACGGGATTCAACTCAATCCCGTTGACAATCTAAATTTAATTCTCACGTTCGCCGTGCATGACCGCAACCATTTTGAGTGCTTGTTCTTCCATCTGTACCACGAGTTTGTCTACCCGGCCACTGAGATAGCGGTGGAACATCAAAGCCGGAATCGCGACGCTTAAACCCGCCGCTGTTGTGATCAATGCTTCGGAAATACCGCCAGCCAATACGGCCGGATTGCCTACACCAGCGTCTGTGATGGCGGCGAATACCTTGATCATGCCGATTACTGTGCCCAACAAGCCGAGCAAAGGGGTGATTGCTGCAATTGTGCCAAGGGTATTCAGGTAACGCTCTAATTCATGCACGACCTGACGACCTTCTTCTTCAATCGCTTCTTTCATGACTTGACGGGATTTACGCCGATTGATCAAACCGGCGGCCAGGATCCGGCCCAATGGCGAATGGTTACGCAATTCAGCCAAATATGGGCCATCAATTTGTTGATTCTGCTCCGCTTGCCATATCCGGGGTAATAAGCCGGTTGGTGTCACTTTATGGGTGCGATAAGCCCATAGCCGGTCCAAAATAATCGCCATCGCCACCACCGAACAAGCCATGATCGGCCATATCAACCAGCCGCCAGCTTTCATCAATTCAAGCACTTAAGGTATATCTCCTGGAAATATTTATCAAAACAGGCTGTTAAACGTGGCGGCCTCAGCGAATTTTATAGGCCGCATGGCAGGTGATGCAGGTTTGTGTCACTTCCGATAAGGCTTGATACGCTGCTTGCTCGTCCCCTTCTTGCGCTCGCAACGCAAACCGACTGGCCGCCTGATGCATTTGCGTGCCTGCTTGACGCATGCCTGGTGGCATTCTTTTCGCCATATGATGCGCGCCATGCGATTCCAGCGAACTCATGCCAAGACGACTTTCCGCCACATCGGCGGCGGATTCAAACTCCCCCTGGCTCAGTTGCGTCAATATAGCATTCAAGGCGACCAGATGATCCCGCATATTCGCCAACATGTGTTCCTGCATCATGGGTGGGAATTGCACCAGTTGTCGGGTATCCGTCTGGGCAACGGATAATGTCGTGCTGACGGTCAACAAGCTGCACAGGGTTATTGGTTTGAGTAGCCGCATCATCTAAGCCAACTCGCCAGGATAATCCGCAATCCCCGGATTGTTGCTTACGCCAACCAGTTTAGGGTGGTTGATTTTAGCCAAGCGTAATATTTGGTCTTTGCTTTTGTGGTTCACAATGTAATCACGCACCACATCCCACATCAAACGGCCTTCCGGAGTACGATTCACCACCGCCCAGCCAGCCACTTTATATGTTTTGTTGGGATCAATGCGTTCGCCATTATCCAGGCGCGCATCCGTAATCCGCTGGTTTAACGGCTTGTCTGGCTGAATGGTGTAATCCATGCCGCCGATACGCACCATATCGCCGCCGGATTGCAGGTAAGGATCCGGATCGAACAAATTATCCGCCACCTGCTCAAGCACATTCAGTAGTTGCGCCCCGGTCATTTCATTCACATAGGTTTCGCCATAGGTCATGGCACATTGGGTCATGACATCCTCCATCGTGATCCAATGCCCTTTGGGTGTGGTGGTGCCCCAGCGCACACCGGCTGACATGGCCACATCCGCGCCATATTCGGCGCGCAATGCATTGCACAGCACTTGATCCCAGGTGCCCATGAAGTTGCCTCGGCGATACAAAGTGCGATCCGCAATTGCCAGCTTTTCGTTGAGAATCTCCTGGTAGGTTTTACCCAGGCGGGATGGGTTAAAGAAACGATCTTTGGCGCGGCTTTCGACAATGTTGTCATCGTATTTTTTGCTGCGCATTTGACGGATGAAGGCGCTCATCTCTTTGTCGGCTGGCAGCAGGTTCTCAAACACGGGTAGCATTTTATAGTGTCTTTGTTTGACTTTACCTTCCTCAATTGCAAAGTCCATGACGCCGACAAATTTGCCGTTGGAGCCAGCATTGGTCACTAAACAAGTGCCGCCAGCGGTGTTTCTGACTTCGACCGGGCGTGGGATGCCGTCATGCGTATGACCGCCGAATATCGCATCCAAACCGGGTACGCGCTCAGCCATTTTGATATCCACATCCATACCGTTGTGCGAGACTAAAATGACGGCGTCCGGTTTCTGCTCGCGCCGCACCATCGCCACCAATTCCTTCATGTCGTCTTCACGCAAACCGAAAGACCAATCCGGGAAGAACTCGGGCGGATTGGCGTTGGCGGTGCGTGGAAATGCCTGACCGACGACAGCGATGCGTTTACCGCCAATCTGCTTGATTGTGTAGGGTTGGAAGGCATGGCCGCTGTCTTCATCGAATAAACCGCGACCATCATACTGCTCGACCATTTCAGGGTATTCATCCCCCATCAGCGCGTCTTCTTTCACGCGCACATTCTGGCCGATGAAATCCCCTTTGAACACGGACACATTATTCAGCACTTCATTTTCCGGATAGGTGAACTCCCAATGACCCACCATCACATTAATGCCCAGAATATTGGATGCCTCAACCATGTCCATGCCGCGCGTCCATAAGGAAGTACCGGAGCCTTGCCACAGATCGCCGCCATCCACGGTCAGGGTGTTTTTCACGCCGCCAGCTTCAGTACGCAATCGATCCAACAGGGTTTTAATCTGTGCGAAGCCTCCCATGCGGCCAAATTTCTCCGCTGCTGCTTCAAAATCCAGGTAGGTATAAGCGTAAGCTTCGATGCTATCTTCTTTCAGGCCCATCGCATCCAACAGCTTGGTGCCGACCAAATGAGGTGGACGACCATAAGCGTCGCCGACGCCCAGATTGACGTTTGGTTCACGGAAATAAACCGGGTTCAGTTGTCCATGTACATCCGTAATATGCAAAATGCGCGCATTACCCTGCATTGGCGCACTGTAGAATTGTGTGGCGGCTTCCTGCGCATTCGCCTGTTGCATTAACCAGGGCAAAGACCCTACAGTGGTGGCCGTCGCGCCGGCACCGAGATATTGTAAGAATCGCCGTCTGTTGATACGCGCCATGTATTCCTCCAAGTCAGTTAATTGTTATCGACGTTCAGATCCGTTCGGTGGAAATTGATGATAAAACGGATGGTCACTCTTCAGCATGCTGCTGAAAATGAACGGTTATGACGAATGTAACCATTCGGCACGACCCAAACAAGCCTAACAACCCGATAAGATTCACCGCGTTTTCTGTAACCACTCGCCAAACCCACTAAAAAAATGGCTAAAAAATCCCGACAAAGCAAAGACAATAGCGCCACTATCGCGCTTAACAAGAAAGCCCGACATGACTACGCCATCAACGAGACTTTAGAGGCCGGGCTGGTGTTAATGGGTTGGGAAGTCAAAAGTCTGCGTGATAAAAGAGTGAATATCACTGACACCTACGTCATGCTGCAAAAAGGCGAGGCTTGGCTGGTCGCTGCCAACATTACGCCATTGCAAACCGCTTCGACCCATATCAAACCGGAACCCATGCGGGCGCGCAAATTACTGCTGCATCGCCAGGAACTCAGCAAACTCATTGGTTTTGTCGAACGCAAAGGTTTCACCTTAGTGCCATTGTCCTTGTATTGGAAAAGAGGTCGCGCCAAGCTGCAAATCGGCCTGGGCAAAGGCAAGAAACTACATGATAAACGCGCTGACTTGAAAGAACTCGACTGGCAGCGCGATAAAGAAAGACTATTCAAACGCGGGTAAATACCCTGAAAGCTTTGCGTAAGTGTAAAAAAGACTTTCTTGCAAAGTTCTCATCACCAAAGGAGCACCATCTATGCGACTCGAATCGTTAGCCTTGCACCATGGTTATTCAGCCGAACCCACCACGAATGCGGCGGCTGTGCCGATTTACCAGACTACCTCATATACCTTCAATGATACGCAGCATGGCGCGGATTTATTTGATCTGAAGGTGCCGGGCAATATCTATACTCGCATGATGAATCCCACCAATGCTGTACTCGAAGAGCGGGTGGCGGCGATGGAAGGCGGCATTGGCGCTTTAGCCACAGCCTCTGGCATGTCTGCGATCACCTATGCGATTCAATGTATTACTCGTGCCGGAGATAACATCATCAGCACCAGCCAACTATATGGTGGCACTTACAACCTGTTCGCCCACGCCTTGCCGGCACAGGGTATGGAGGTGCGGATGGCTTCATTTGATGATTTCGATAAGCTTGAATCCTTGATTGATGAAAAAACCCGCGCGCTATTTTGCGAATCCATCGGCAATCCAGCGGGAAATGTAGTTGATCTGGAGAGATTATCCGCCATTGCGCATCGGTATGGCGTTCCATTGATCGTCGATAATACGGTCGCCACGCCTTACTTATGTCGGCCATTTGAATTTGGCGCTGACATCGTGGTGCATTCATTGACCAAATATATCGGCGGACATGGTTCCAGCCTGGGCGGCATCATTGTTGACTCGGGCGAATTCGACTGGGTTGCCAATCAAGCGCGTTTTCCCACTCTGAATCAACCTGATCTCTCCTATCATGGCGTGGTTTACACTGAAGCAATGGGGGCGGCCGCTTATATCGCGCGCTGCCGCACTGGTCCGCTGCGTAATACCGGTTCTGCGCTATCGCCGCAAAACGCTTTTTTGATTCTGCAAGGACTGGAGACACTTGGCCTGCGCATGCAACGCCATTGTGAGAACGCCATGCAACTGGCTCAACACCTGCAAAAACATCCCAAAGTATCCTGGGTGAACTATGCGGGCCTGCCGGACAATCCTCATCATGCCAACGCGCAAAAAATCACCCAAGGTCAAGCCTCCGGCATTCTGAGTTTTGGCATCCAAGGTGGACGTCAATCAGGTGTGCAATTTATTGATGCGCTGCGAATGATTTTACGTCTGGTCAATATCGGCGATGCCAAGTCACTGGCATGTCACCCGGCATCCACCACGCACCGCCAACTCAACACCGAGGAACTGGCCAGCGCGGGCGTGTCAGAGGATTTAGTACGTCTTTCCGTCGGCATTGAACACATTGATGATATTATCGCCGATGTTGATCAAGCATTGGCGGCGGTGAACTAATGTTTTATGCGCGCAGTCTGATATAATTGCCGCACATAAGGTATGAAGGCTCACTGCAATTCACATTCGTGGTGAGTGATCATGAGGCTTGCCATCAATCCACTGATGGTAAGTGTTTGCCAACAGCATAAGGAAATGCTGTTCAGCCATTCACAATGTGGCGACATGGGTGAGTTCTGGTCGCTCTGGCGATAAAAAGCCATTTAACATGGCTTTTTAAAGAACGAACGCACAGCCAGGAAGGCTGGGCAGGATAAATTCGCCAAGGATGGCTCGTAAGTTTAAACTTGAATAACCAAAAATTGGGGGCGACACGGCATTCGACGTGGATTGCAAAACCCAAGGTGCATGTCGAGGCACAGCATACCTCGTAAATCCAGCTGTTACACTATAGTTGCCAACGACGACAACTACGCTCTCGCCGCTTAAACACCGGTAGATTGCCGTCTGACTGGAGCCGTGCTTGTGCGTCCAGCGATCTTCGGATCAATCAGGCGTCATACCTCACAAGATCGCGATGACGTGCGTTCGGGGCTGATTCGTTAAACACTAACCGGAATCGCCGTACTACGCGCCCCGTCCGTCGGGCAGTATGCGGTTAAATATAATTGGCGCGACTAAACATGTAGAACCGAGGGCGGAGGGTTCGCGGACGCGGGTTCGACTCCCGCCGCCTCCACCAACAGTAACGATCAGGTCATTCACTGTTCCTGCAAAACCCTTGTAAACACTGACTGAATGACGATTTATTAATAATCAGCTATTTACACTAAATTGCTGGTATTAACTTTAAATGCCGGTGTATTTTCTGTCCCATTAAGAACTCTTATAACGTGATTGGTCATTCCGCCATTGCACACACTACTGCCTCTCTTCCTGAAACGCAGGTTGTGCGGTTATTCTATGAATTCAGGCAGATTCGAAGTTCTGTTATCTTTATAACTATCAGTGTGTTGCCCTCTGTTATGTTTTATCTGAAACGGAGAGCAACTTTAAATATTGAGTGAAGGGGATAAAGTCTCTATCGGTGTAAAGAAGGGGAAATTTTTTCTCGATACAAAATGTGGCAATGATTACGTCTGCTGTTTTTCTTATTGTTACGCCCTTCTTTCTCAGTTTTCTGTAGTTATCCGCTCCTTTTAAGGCAAGTTCGGGGGTAAGCATGTTGTACTGTTGTACGGGTTGTAAGTGTTTTTTTGCGGTGTTGTAGTCTTTATCGGTGCGAAAACCCCGCAAAATTTCCAATGCAATTAGGTCGCCGATAGCTACGGCTTTTTTACCTAGCGCATCATCAAGTATCGTCGTTTCTGGGGTAATAATGCCATTGAAGTAATCTATCCAAACGCTTGTATCAACAATTACCATTTATCGGTTCTCATGTCGTCCAAGTTGCCTTCCCATTTCAATTTGCCACGGAGCTTTCTAAGTTCTTCCTGTTTTTTTAACCGTATCAGTGCTTTTAACCCTTCTTCAACGGCTTCTTTTTTGGTTTGTAAGCCGGTTAGCCTCAAGGTGTCAGACATTAATTGGTCGTCAATTACAATATTGGTTCTCATGTTGTGCCTATGTGTATATAGTGTTAATATTTTACACATTATGGCGCAACGTAAAAAACATAACAAGTCGCTCACCAGAAAAAACACTCGCTGCGCTTGCATTTTTCCGGTGAGCTAGGCAATTGCTTGCGGTCGTCTTAACGCGGCGGCGTATTCCCCTACGCGTTGTTGTCCGCCGCGATCGGCGTCCTAACAACGCGTATAGTTGACACACCCCTGATGAAAATAAATTTCCAACGGGTCGCGCACCTGATACGCCGCCCTCCGTTAGGCAAGAGAAATACAATGGAAGTTTTAACCTTCATACTAATATCAATTGGCATCATTATCGTGCCAGGCCCCAATGTACTTGTAATTGTTTCCACCAGTCTCATATATGGAAAAACACGCGGCCTTCAAACAGTTGCTGGAACAAGTAGCGCAATGCTTATCCAACTAGGTATAGCTGCATTTGGCACCAGTTGGTTTGTTAATTCGCTCGCTTCTGGGTTTATGTGGCTTAAGTGGGTCGGAGTCTGTTATTTAGTCTATTTAGGAATCCGGCATTTATTGGCAATCGGCTCGCATAAAGAAAGCGAAGTATCAGCAACAGGCTCTTTTCAGAGAGGATTCTGGGTATCATTAACTAACCCAAAAACAATCCTATTTTTTAGCGCTTTTCTTCTGCTCCTTACCTACCTCAAGTAGCCGTGCTATCAGCAATATTTCTTATGTTGGCAGTTATTCTTGATGCAGGATATGTCCTGCTTTCAAGCAAGCTTACGTCATTGTTAAAAAGCCATAAGTCTGGGAATTATTGCCACAGTATTAGCGGCACACTTTACTTAGGTGCTGGAGCCACTCTAGCAACAGTAGAAAACAGTTAGGCTTCAAGAATATGTCTAAAATAGTCATCGAAGGCGCAAATCTTCCCGAAGAACTTGATGATGTATTGAGCATTTATAGAGAGTATATTCATAACACTTCCACGAACCTGGATTTCCAGAACAATGAAAAAGATTTTCTTATTTTAAGTGAACAATATTCTGAAAGTCATTCAGTTATCTATCTGGCAAAGCATCAAGGCGAAGTAATCGGGGGTGGTGCATATCGTCGCGTAAATGCAGAAATATGCGAAATGAAAAAGATTTATGTCAAACCTTCGTATAGGGAGAAAGGCATAGGGGTTAATATAATAAAAACAGTAATAGAAGGCGCAAAAAGAGCTAGCTATAGAAAAATATGTTTAGATGTCTTGCCAGAGTTTTCCACTGCCATATTGATATACGAAAATTTGGGGTTCAAGCCCTCTCCTCCAATTACGTTTAATCCCGTGGTCGGCACAAAGTTTTTGGAGCTAAGTTTTGATAAAGCCTCTCAAGTAACACAGCGTTAAGTGGTTGATTTTAGGTAGTTGCAGAAGCGACTTTAGACCTTCCAATCGTCACCAGATCATAGCCCAAACGCCGTGCTTTCCTTACCAAATTATGTTTTACACGTTCCTGGTATTTTGCTTCATAGGCTTCTTCGCCAGGGTCTTCATAAGTGCCGCTTTGGTTGAACAAGGCATACAGGATTTTCGCCAGCTTATGGGCTGTCGCGGTGATGGCTTTGGGCGCACCCAGATGGTAGCGTTTCTTGCGATAGAAAGCGCCCAAAACACTTTTGGAGTTGGACAAACTTTGTGCTGCCATGCCGTAAAGCAGTAGCAGCGCGGTTGGTGGTCGGTTCATCGGCTGGGCCTGTTCGGACAGCCTTGACTCGGTGTTGACAGGTCAAGCGCTCACGATGGCTTACTACGCCAGAGGTTGTACCAAAGGCGTGATGTTCCATTCATACCAAGGTTGCCATGGCACCCGCAAGCCATTTCGACAAAAGCTGTGGCGTTATCAAATCAAGCAAAGAAAGCATTAATCTCATCCGTGGTTGAAGCATATGGTTTTATTTGCCCCGTTTTGTGTCCACCTGAAGAGTTAGGAGCGGAAATATGATAGAAGCCCCGATTGTTGCAGAAATTTGCCACAATCGCATGGAGCATGCGGAGAAATACGGGCATGATCTCAAATGAATCTGGGAAGCCTTGAAAGCGTCTGAAACAAAGTCAGGGTGTCAAGTTGTGCATCGCAAACCATGCTTGTTGTCACCGGAAGTACACAGCTAATACAAGGCCTCAGCGGACATCCGGCAGGGCAATCGGACTAAAAAGGCCTTGCAAATAGAAACAGGATGAGGTAGTTGGC
>JAPQLC010000012.1 GCA_030826945.1 Candidatus Thiobius zoothamnicola | reverse complement strand
CCCCATTACCTCATCTTGTTTCTCTTTGCAACACAATTTAAGCCCGATTGCCCTGCTGTGGTTGACAGAAGCTGCTGTAAACGTGATCGATTTATGGTTCAATTGGAGGTTTGGTAATTGTTTGGGGTATTCAATGCATTCCATGGCAGATCGGGACGGCGTTATTTGGTTTGATGGCGAATTGGTGGATTGGCGCGAGGCCAAAACCCATGTGTTAACCCATACTTTGCATTACGGCATGGGCGTCTTTGAGGGTGTGCGCGCCTATGCTACCGAACAAGGGCCAGCGATTTTCCGTTTGCAGGATCATACCCGGCGTTTGTTTGAGTCGGCGCGTATTCTGGGGATGCCGGTTACTTATGATGCCGAAGCGATCAATGCAGCGCATCATCAGGTCGTCCGCGAGAATCAATTGCAATCGGCCTATTTCCGGCCCATGTTTTTTTATGGTGCAGAAGGCATGGGGTTGCGCGCGGATAACCTCAAAGTGCATGCGATCGTTGCGGCTTGGGAGTGGGGTTCTTATCTTGGTCAGGAGAATATGACCAAAGGCATTCGGGTGCGCGTGTCATCCTTCACTCGTCATCATGTCAATGTCACTATGTGCCGGGCCAAAGCGAATGGCAATTATATGAATTCCATGATGGCGCTGAAGGAGGCGTTGGATACCGGCTATGATGAGGCTTTGTTGCTGGATGCTCAGGGATTTGTCATGGAAGGTTCCGGCGAGAATGTATTCATTGTGCGTGATGGGGTGATTTATACCCCGGATCTGACTTCAGCGTTGGATGGCATCACCCGTAAAAGCGTGATCCATCTGGCGGAGAAGGCGGGTTATTCCGTGATTGAGAAACGCATCACCCGGGATGAGGTTTACATTGCTGACGAAGTGTTTTTCACGGGTACGGCGGCGGAAGTGACGCCGGTTCGTGAGGTTGATGGCCGTTCGATTGGCACCGGTTCTCGCGGCCCGATTACGGAACAACTGCAAACCCTGTATTTTAATATCGTGCATGGTCGGAATCCTGAGTATCAGGATTGGTTGACCGTGGTTTAGGAGATAATGATGATGACTCATGCAGCCAGACAGGATCGTACGCGCGTCATAGAAGTCAAACGGGCTGATCTGCCGTTAAGTTGCCCACGCCCTGGAGAGGAGGTGTGGAATATGCATCCACGCGTTTATTTGCCGATTGAAAAAACCGGTGAGGCCGTTTGCCCCTATTGCGGCGCTAAATATCGTCTGGTTGATTAGATACCGCATTGATGTCGCCACGCATATTGATCATCGGCCCATCCTGGGTTGGCGATATGGTGATGGCGCAAAGCTTGTTTAAAGCGTTAAAGCAGTACCAGCCTGGTGCTGAAATTGATGTGGTTGCGCCGACTTGGAGTTCGCCATTGTTGGCGCGTATGCCGGAAATCAGTCAGGCCATCCGCTTGCCTTTACGGCATGGCGAATTGGGGTTGGGAGAACGTTGGCGTTTGGGACGAAGCTTACGGGGCCGGTATGATCAGGCCATTGTGCTGCCGAATGCCTGGAAATCCGCGTTGGTGCCTTATGCGGCGCGTATCCCTAAGCGCACCGGATGGTTAGGGGAGCATCGTTATGGCGTGCTGAATGACTGGCGGCGTTTGGATAAAAAGCATTTACCCATGATGGCGCAGCGTTTTACGGCCTTGGCCCACCCGGCATTGCAAGATGCGCCGCCGGACATCATGCCGCCTGAATTGGTGGTTCGACCGCAGGATGTCCAGGTGGCGATGCATCGGCATGCTTTGCATCAATCCGCGCATGATCGCTTATTGGTTTTATGTCCTGGTGCTGAATATGGTTCAGCCAAGCGTTGGCCGACAGCTTCATTCGCGGCGTTGGCGACGCTTTATCTGGATCAAGGTTGGCGGGTTTGGTTGTTTGGATCCGATAAAGACCAAACGACGTGTGCCGAAATAAACCACTTGTGCACCGGGGGATGTGTTGACCTGAGCGGTAAGACAGATTTGGCGGAGGCGGTCGATTTAATATCACTGGCGGCGGCGGTGGTCACGAATGACTCTGGTCTGATGCATATCGCTGCCGCTTTGCATCGCCCTCTGGTTGCCATTTATGGCTCCACTGATCCGACTTTTACGCCACCGCTGAATGAACGGCATACCGTCATTCGGTTGGATTTGCCATGCAGTCCTTGTTTCGCCCGAGAGTGCCCATTGGGTCATTTGGCTTGTTTACAGCAAATTTCCGTCAATCAAGTGGCCGAAGCATTGCATCGTGTCTGAGAAACGTATTTTGATTGTCAAAACCTCTTCATTGGGGGATTTGATTCACACATTTCCTGCCTTGACGGATGCCGCCGCTGTATGGCCGGAAGTCCAGTTTGACTGGTTAGTGGATGCCAGCTTTGGTGAAGTTCCGGGTTGGCACCCAGGCGTCAATCAAGTTATCCAAATTGATCTCAGGCGTTGGCGTCGGCAGGGTATTTTGACGGCTTGGCGTCAATGGCGGGACTTTTCACCCCGCTTGCGTCAGACGCATTATGATTTGATCATTGATGCGCAAGGTCTGTTAAAAAGCGCTGTGCTGGCGGCGCGCGCTAAAGGGTTGGCTGTGGGCTATGATCGAAAATCCCTACGTGAACCAATCGCCAGACTGTTTTATCGTCAAGGCTATGACGTGCCACGCGCTTGGCATGCGATCCAGCGCACGAGACATTTGTTCGCTCAAGCTCTTGATTATGCGATGGATGAGCGTGAAATGGATTATGGCTTGCGATTCAAGCGCGATGGCGTTGGCGAGCAGGTGTTGTTACTGCACGGTTCGACCTGGCCTAGCAAGCTTTGGCCGGAGATTTATTGGGCGGAATTGGCGGATTTGATTCATCAATCCGGTTTCCGTCCGTGTTTAACCTGGTATGCGCCAGAAGAGCGTTTGCGAGCGGAGCGGATCCTGCGTCTGGCGGGTACTGGAACTTTGCTGCCACGCTTGTCGTTAACTCAAATGGCGCAATGCCTGGCGCAGTCGGCGGGCGTCGCCGGTGTGGACTCTGGTTTGGCGCACTTGGCGGCGGCGATCAGCGTTCCGGCGATCACTTTGTATGGGCCGACCAGTACCAAGTTGACGGGGGCCATGGGGCAGCATCAGAGAAACCTGTCGTCGATTTTTCAGTGCGCGCCTTGTTTGCGGCGTGAGTGTCGCTATCAAGGCGATAGTCAGGTGAAACCAGCCTGTTATGCTGAATTAACTCCGCCATCGGTTTGGCGAGCGTTGCGATGTCAAATGGAGCGGATTCCAACATGAGTGAGCCAGTTTCCGTTGTTATCATCGCTTATAACGAAGCAGTACGTTTATCCGCTTGTTTGCGTAGCGTGAAATTCGCTGACGAGATTGTCTTGGTGGATTCAGGTAGTACCGATGGTACGGTGGAGTTGGCCGAGTCACAAGGTTGCCGCGTGGTGCGGCAGACTTGGTTGGGATTTGGCCGACAAAAACAATTTGCCGTGCAGCAGGCGTCCCACGACTGGGTGCTGTGCCTGGATGCGGATGAACGGGTATCCGCCGAGTTGCGAACCAATATCCTCAAGCTGTTAGCACAGCCGCCTTTGCGGAAAGCGTATCGCATGCCGCGTTGTAACTATTTTATGGGACGCTGGCTGCGGCATGGCGAAGGTTATCCGGATCCGGTATTACGGTTATTTGATCGCCGTTATGCGGCCTGGAGCGATGATCCTGTGCATGAAAAAGTTTTAACGGCGATGCCGTTGGGTGAATTGAATGGCGATTTATTGCATGAGTCGCAAGATACCCTGGATCATTATTTGACTAAGCAAAACCGCTATACAACATTGCAAGCTGAGCGGCTCCACCAACAGAGCGTGACGGTTAGCGCCGCGAAAATTATTTTCAGCCCGGCTTTCCGGTTTATCAAAATGTATGTTTTCCGCTTGGGTTTTCTGGATGGTATGCCGGGTCTGATACATATCCTGATTGGTTGTTGGAATAGCGCGATGAAATACGCCAAGTTATATTCATTGTCTAGGGATTATTAAGGTTACTTAAGAGAGGGTTTCTTTGAAATTAGAGAACATTAAACCTGAGCTGGTGCAAATAGCGTTAGATAAAGTGGATGGAATTGCGTTCGAGAAGTTTGCTCAGGACTTTCTTTCAGCCCTTCAAGGTAGGGACTTTGTTCCTGTGGGTGGAGTAAAAGATGGTGGTGCAGATGGGTTATATGACTCAGGGAATAAGCGATCATACTATCAGTTTACTAGGCAGCAGAATCATAGGGAAAAGATTAGGAAGACATTTGAAAGACTAAAGGGATTTGGTAGAGAAGTTAAGACTCTATATTATCTAACCTCTCGTTTGATTCCCCATATTGATAAGGAAGAGGATCTTCTGTCGGAAGAGCTTGATGTAAATGTTAAGATTCGGGATAGAAAGTATATTCTAAGCCATATAAATGATTCCACAGGAACAATATCCTCCTATAATAATCACCTCTCTAATTATACAATATTCCTAAATAGCCTCAATAGTGGGAACGTGTTGCGTCCTTCTGCACATGTATCTGATCCTACAGCATATGTTTTCTTGCAGCATGAAATTTCCAATAGGCTGGGTAACAGAAAAATTATACATTCATTAACCGATAGTATGATTCTTTATGCCTTATCAGAGACCGATCCTGATAAAGGTATTTTTATGAGCGAAGAAGAGATAAGTAGCCTAATATATGAGAAGTTTCCATGGTCTAAAAGAATATTAAAGGGGCATATTAAAAAGCGTCTTGAGATAATGCGGAAAAAGGATACATCTGGTCGGGAGGTGCGTTGGTATAGAAAGGAGAAGAAATATTGTTTACCTTATAGTACCCGTCAAATTATTAAGGAGGAGAATCAGGCTGATGAAATTCTTCAGAGTAAATTTATCGATGAGATTAAGCTTATAGCAAGTGGGATCCTTGATGAAGATGATGGGGTATATGAGTTGATCTCTGATGTTTGTTTGGAGGTTATTCATTCTGTGTTCGAAAAACAAGGGCTTCTGTTTGCTCATTTTATATCATCCGAGGAGAAAAATGCAGAACCATTGATAGTTGCAGATTGTATAGACGATATTCTAGATAAAAAGAATATCCCCTCGAGGAATAAAGAAAAACTTCGTGAGTGTATTGAAGAAACCATAAGAAAGATTTTTTATCACAGTTCACCGACACAAAGAGAATACCTGGCAACACTGTCCAGAACATATGTTCTCTTATTTACTCTACAGGCCGAGCCAAGAATAATAGAATACTTTAATACGATGGGTGCGTCTTTCCGGTTGTATTTAGGGAGTGATATAATCGTTAAAGCATTGTCAGAACGATATCTTGATCCCGAGGATCAAGTGGCGAGGAATATGTTGAAAATGTCTGCGCAGTCGGGAATGGAATTGTATTTAACAGAGTGTGTTCTGGATGAGGTATATACACATATAAGAGGTACGTATTACGAGTTTATAAATTATTTTAGTGAGATAGAAAGTCATATTACAAGAGAGTTGGCTAGGAATAGCGATAAGATATTAATTAGGTCATATTTCTATGCCAAAGATGAGGGTAAGGTGAATGGTTGGAAGAATTATTTAGGGCAGTTCCTTACATATAGGAATATTGGGAGACCCGAAGGTCGTGAAGAACTGAAAAAATATCTGCTTTCTGAATATAATCTGACATTTATCGATAATCATGATCTTGAGTCTGTTTCAAAAAGTAAGGATGTCGAGGCTCTTGCTGGAAAACTATTAGATAACGATGACAAGAAGAAAGAAGAACTGGCATATAACTCGGCATTACTTGTGTATGGGATTTATGGTCAGCGTTCTAAAAACAAAGAAACAAACAAAGCTTCAGAGTTCGGTCTGAAGACATGGTGGGTGACGAACCAAACTAGAATTCTGAAGCATACTACAAATGTCGTTAAAAAGTATAATTCTTATATGATGAGGCCGGAATATATACTGAATTTTATTTCCATGTCTCCAGGTTGTGAGAATGTAAGAGATAGTTTTACGAATATCTTTCCTAGTGTTTTTGGCATCCAATTAGGACATCGTTTGAAGGAGGACGCATTCCACAAAGTAATGTCGGATGTCCAACAATGGAAAGAATATGAGCCGGGTAGGATAACGGCATTAATGTCAGATCTATCGGATCGGTTAAAAGCAGATAGGTTAAAGCGTTATCAAAATACACTCTGAATAAATGCTTATATCATTTATCTTCACAAAATTTAGCCGATTTTATGTATGATTTATTCGAATGTACTAGGCGGGTTTTGGTGATTAAACTACGCCATCACGGCGACGTTTTATTAAGTTCGCCCGTTTTCCAGGTTTTGAAGAATCATTATCCTCATCTTGAGATTGACGCTTTGATTTATCAGGATACTGCGGCTATGTTGTCGCGCCACCCAGCGATAAATCAGATTTTCTTTATTGATAAAAATTGGAAACAGCAGGGCAATCTTGCCTTACTGCAAAAGGAATGGCGGCTGGCTAAGCAATTAAAAGCCCGCCGCTATGACTTGGTGATACATTTGACCGAAAATTGGCGCGGCGCATGGTTGGCCAGATTATTGAAACCGAAATATGCTGTCGTGCGCCGATACCCCAAACGCCGTTCAAGTTGGTGGTTGCACAGCTTCAGCCATCATTATTCAGCGCCAGGCGGCAATCAACGGCATATGGTTGAAATACATCTGGATGCATTACGGCATTTGGGTTTGCACCCAGCACAACCTGAACGCCGGTTGGTGTTAGTACCGGGTTTGGAGGCAGAGCAAAGCCTCCAAGCCAAGACAGGTGTCATTGAGCAACCATTGATTGTCATCCACCCGACTTCGCGCTGGTTTTTTAAATGCTGGAATGCCAACAAAGTGGCTGAAGTGGCCGATCATTTCGCCAATCAAGGTTATTTGGTGGCTTTGACCGCTGCGCCGGAAGCCAGAGAGATGGAAATGGCTGAGCGGATTCTCAGTGCTGTGCGGCTGCCGGTCATGGACCTTGCTGGTCAGCTTACCCTTAAGGAATTGGCGGCCTTGATCCAACAGGCCAAATTATTGATCGGCGTGGATTCAGCGCCGATGCATATGGCGTCTGCTTTACAAACGCCAACGGTTGCTTTGTTTGGGCCGAGTGGCGAACATGAATGGGGGCCGTGGATGAATCCGGCGCGCATCATCACAACGCGACATACCTGCCGTCCTTGTGGACAGGATGGGTGCGGCAACAGCAAAGTGAGTGATTGTTTGATGGAAATAGAAATTGATGCTGTGGTGAAAGCCGCTGTGGAATTATTGTCGGATGATGAAGGGGCTTTGCGGACGCATGCCAAGCGCATGTCAATAGAAATGGCTTCCATCCGGCCGGTGTCATGACGCGATCACGTTTAACCAACTTTTTATCTTTTTATGTCTGAAAAAACTCAGTGGATTGGTGGTCTTCACCCGGTGCGCACCTTGTTGAAACATGGTGCGGATCGGATTGGCGAATTATGTGTTGATGTGAAACGGCGAGGACGCCGCTTACAAAGTGTGTTGAGTGAGGCAAAACGACAAGGCGTACCCATTCGTGAGGTGGATCAGCGGGAATTGGCACGCTTGGTGGGTGGTATGAATCACCAGGGTGTGGCCGCCAGTACGTTGCTGCCTGCGCCGGGTGGTGAGTCTGCATTGGATGAATTGCTGCCTAGTCTCTTGGAGCCGCCTTTTTTGCTGGTATTGGACGGCGTTACAGATCCGCATAATTTGGGGGCCTGTTTACGTTCAGCGGATGCGGTTGGCGCGCATGCGGTGATTGCGCCGCGCGATAAATCGGTTGGCTTGACGCCGACAGTCTGTAAAGTCGCCAGTGGCGCGGTTGAGGCCGTACCTTTTATCCAGGTGACGAATCTGGCGCGCACCTTGCGTCATTTGCAAAATCATCATCATATTTTTATCTATGGTTTAGCGGATCAGGCGGAGCAGAGTATTTATCAGGCTGATCTGACAGGCCCACTTGCGTTGGTTATGGGTTCGGAAGGTGATGGTTTGCGTCGTTTGACCCGTGAGTCTTGCGACACGTTGCTTGCTTTGCCCATGTGCGGGGTCGTGGAAAGTTTGAATGTTTCAGTCGCCAGTGGGGTTTGTTTGTACGAAGCGCGACGGCAGCGGACATAAGCCTTTGTATTCAGGCTCCGCCTGGCACCTGGAAAAAAGTATGGGTATGTTCTATATTCATAAATACCTATCTTTTTATAAGGAATCATCATGCAATCCGCTACTGTCAAGACATGGGTATTGGCTTGCTTACTCTATAGTTTGGCCATGGTTCAGACGCAGGCCGCGCCGAATAATTTTATCGATAACCCCGGTGCGGAAAGCGGCCTTTCATCCTGGAGCACATTTGGTGGTGGGCCGGCGCTGCAGCTTTCAGGCGTGGCCCATACTGGCGCGCAAAGCTTTCTGCTGAGTGGCCGCACCCAGTTTTACCACGGTCCCAGCTACGATATTAAACCTTTGATTGATGGCGGCCAGTTGATTCCGGGTCAGCGTTATCGGGCTTCTGTCTGGGTGCGGCATATGGATGCCAATGCACAGACGTTGTATCTGAACGTGAAAAAAGTGGACGGTTCCGGCACGGATTACCACACCATCGAAAAACGCACTGCACCAACCGGCGTCTGGACTGAAATCAGTGGTTTCTATGTGCCTGAAATCCATGGCGCTCTGTCTAACTTGACGTTGTATGTGGTCAGTAGCAACGGTGCGACCTTCGATTTTTACAGCGATGATTTTTTCTTTGGCGAGGTCGAGGATTACGATCCGCCAATGAGCAGTAACGCGCATGATTTTGTGCGCGCCAGCGGCCGCAATCTGGTGGTTGGCGCGGACAATGAGGTTATTTTATTCAATGGTTTGAATGTCACTGTCCCGGTGGATGCGTCAGATGGCGCTGAAGATGTCTGGAATACCAAGGCTATTTCAGCACGCGATTTCCAAAACATCCGTTCCATCGGTTTCAATGCGGTGCGTCTGCATATGAATTACAAAAGCTTTGAAGATGACGGTGTTCCCGGTGTGTTCAAAGCGGACGGCTGGCGTTGGTTGGATCGCGCCATTGCGCTGGCGAAAGAGGCTGGTCTGTATCTGATGCTGGATATGCATGGGCCGCAGGGTGGTTACCAAAGTGACAAAACACCCGGTTTCCCGGCTTTTTGGGACGGTTCGGGCGATGTGCCGAACACGGCTAATCAGGATCGGTTGATTGCGCTGTGGCGGGCGATCGCCGCGCGTTACCAGCATGAACCCGCAATTCTGGGTTACGACCTGATTAATGAGCCGCGTCCGCATCACAGCGAAGAATGGTATGCCTATGCGGAACAAATCATTGCTGCGATCCGCCAGGTGGATAGCCAGCATTTGATTGTGGTTGAGGTGCCGTTGATCTCAAATTACACCATCCGGCTGGTGAATGATGCGAATGTCATGTATGACTCGCACTTTTATTCACCCTGGGCTTATGCAACCCAGTATTCGACGCATTATGGCAATGCCGGAGAACGTTGGGGTCAATATGATTCGCCGGATAACCCGTTGGGTTCGTCTTTCAACAAGCATTATTTGCGCGACTATTTCCAGGGGGATATTCTGGATTTCACCATTGCCAATAATGTGCCAACGGATGTGGGTGAATATGGCGTTGTGCATGAGGCTTTCCCGCAGGATGTGAATGCGCTTGGCTGGATTGACGATATTCACGCCATTCTGGATGGCGACAATCATGGCGGTATGCGCGCCAGTCGATTCTACTTCTCGTATCAGGGTGGTCCTTTCGGGATTTATCCCAATTGGTCTGGTTTCCATGCGCAAGACATCGCGGCTAACCAACCCTTGAAGGATTATTGGATCAATTATTTGGCTGACGATAGTACGCCGCCTGATCCAACTCCGGATCCTGAGTCGGATACGGTCGCGCCGGTCATTAGCTTGCTGGGTGGCAATCCTGTTAATCTCATTGAGGGTGATGACTATATAGAGGCGGGTGCCATCGCCAGTGATGATGTGGATGGTGACCTGACCAGCCAAATCCTAGTCACTGGTTCAGTCGATACGGGTGCTGTCGGTCGTTATGCGATCCGTTACAACGTGACTGATGCGGCGGGCAATGCGGCGAATGAAGTCACCCGCACGATTAATGTTGCCGCCATTGAACCGCCGCCTACTGAAGCGCAGGCCGATCTGCGCATCCGCTTCCGCAAGACTTATCCCTCTGGCGACCTGGAAATTGGACGTGCGGTTGGTTATGAGGTGATCACCTACAACGATGGTGGTGATACTGCGGTGGGTACGGTACTGACTTTGACGGTACCAGCGGGAACAACTTGGCAATCCGGCAGTGCTGGCTGCGCGCTGAGTGGTAACCAGGTCATTTGTGATTTAGGCGACATCGGTAATGGTCAGCAGCGTACGCGCAATATTTACGTGAATGCGATGCAGGCGGGCGATTTCACGGTAACTGCCGCATCGACCTCAACGACTGCTGATCCGAATCTGACCAATCACCAAGCCAGCATCACTGTCCAGGTGATGGGTGACGAGACGGAAGGATCTGCAGAGCCACCAGTTAATGGTGACAATGCCGATTTGCGTTTGACCCTGCGTAAGACTTACCCATCCGTGCCGACATTGGGACGGGCGGTTGGTTATGAAGTAAAAACCTTCAATGATGGCCCGGATGGTGCAGTCAATACAGTCACCCGCCTGGCGGTTCCAACGGGTACGGAGTGGGTATCGGGTTCTCGCGGGTGCGCTATGGAAGGCAGCGAAGTGGTATGCGTCTTGGGTGATATTCCGAATGGAAGCCGTCGTACACGCAATATCTATGTCCGTCCGGTGAATGCAGGGGATTTCATTGCCACTGCCAGTACGGATTCGGATGTTACTGATCGTCATGCGGCGAATAATCAGGTTTCGCTCTCCATTAATATTCAGTAAATTGGATATTGCTTGAATTCCGCCCTGAATTCCATGTAGGGCGGAATGGCTGGCATCGTAAAAATTGAAACTGGAAAAATAACGCTAAAAAACCGACAGGAGGTTTATATGTTAGTCCGCGATATTATGACCCATTCCCCGAGAACGGTATCTCCGGATGCCAAGATGCAGGAAGTGGCTTCAGTGATGTGCTTGTACCGGATTCCAGCCTTACCAGTGGTTGATGAAGACGGTAAATTGGTGGGTAATGTGTCTGAAATGGATGTATTGAAGAATTTGTTCCCCTCCATGGAAGATATTATGGAAGGCGGCGCTGTGTTGGAGATCGAGAAAATGATACCGAATTATGCCGCTTCCATGCAGCAGCGCGTGAGTTCAATCATGGTGAAAAACCCGGTTTCCGTATCGCCGGAACAGCATGTGCTTAAAGCGGCTGCCAAGATGACCAGTCGCCGTTTCCGACGTATTCCGGTTACTGATCAGGATGGCAAGTTAGTGGGCGTAATGAGCCTCGGTGATCTGCATAAGGCTATTTTCCATTCTTATCTGTCTTCCAGTGAGTGAAGTGATTCCGCCTGGCGGAGTGTCGGGGGGATTTCCCTCAGGCTGCATTCACCCAATAGGATGGATCGGTTTTTCTGATCAGTTCCTTGTTGGAGCCAGTGTTTGCACCGTTGATCAAACAACCATCGGCTAAAGCCGGTGGGTTTGAATAATGGATTAAAAATCCCGGATACGTATCGACTAAACGATGCGTATCAATCCGGCTTTTAACGTCTCTCCTATACCGCCTCATGACCTCATTCCCATCAATCTCCAGCGGTGCGCTGATGATTTGCTGACCACCTTTTGGAGCGATAGGGAACGAGGCCCTGTTCATCAAACCTCATACGCCAGATTCGGCCCCAGCCACTTTTCTACCTCTTCAACTTCCATGCCTTTCCGCCTGGCGTAATCTTCAATCTGGTCTTTGTTGATCTTGCCAATGGCGAAATAGCGTGCATCAGGATGAGCGAAGTACAAACCACTTACCGCCGCCGTTGGCGACATGGCTTTGGACTCGGTCAGCCAGATGCCGGTATTGGCTTCTGCATCCAATAATTCCCACAGCAGGTCTTTTTCGGTGTGGTCGGGTGAGGCAGGATAGCCCATTGCCGGGCGGATGCCTTGGTAAGCTTCGGCGATCAGTTGATCTTTGCCGAGTTTTTCATTCATCGCATAGCCCCAGAGTTCGGTGCGGACTTTTTTGTGTAGCCATTCGGTTAATGCTTCGGCCAGCCGGTCAGCGAGTGCTTTGAGCATAATGCTTTGGTAGTCGTCATGATCCGCTTCAAATTCGGCGAGCTTGTCGTCAATGCCGATACCGGCGGTGGCCGCAAATCCGCCGATGTAGTCGGCAATGCCGCTCTCTTGTGGGGCGATGTAATCGGCCAGAGATTCATTGTAGCGTCCCTTAGGGGGTTGTTTGGCTGTTGCGTTGCAGCCGCAGCAGGCCGGGGCATTGTTGGGGGCTTTCGGCTGTTTGCCTTGTTTGCGTAGATTGTGCAGGGTGGTTTTGACCCGTTCCCGTGTCTCATCGGTGTAGATTTTGATGTCGTCACCGATGGCATTGGCGGGGAACAGACCAACGACGGCATTTGCGCTGAGCCATTTTTCGTGGATGATTTTCTCCAGCATGGCTTGCGCGTCGGCATACAATTTGCGTGCTTCTGTGCCCTTTTCGGCATCATCCAGTATTTTGGGGAAGCGTCCTTTCAGTTGCCAGGCATGGAAGAAGAATGTCCAGTCGATGTAAGGGACGATTTCACTCAGGTCGATATCTTTGAGTGCGGTCAACCCTAACCGGGCCGGGCAGGTGATTTCGGTGGCCGCCCAATCGATAGGGGTTTTATTGGCTTGAGCTTCAGCCAGTGGAATGTTGTTTTTGGCTTCGTTTTTGGCGGCGCGCCGTTCACGGACCTGGTCGTATTCGTCGCGTAAACCGGTTAAGAAGTTGGTTTTTTGCGCGTCGGACAGTAGTGTGGAAGCCACGCTCACGGCGCGGGACGCATCCGCCACATAAACCACGCCATGCTCGTATTGGGGTTCGATTTTGACGGCGGTATGCGCCTTGGAGGTGGTTGCGCCGCCAATCATTAAGGGGATATCAAAGCCTTGGCGGGTCATTTCTTTGGCGACATGCACCATTTCATCAAGCGATGGCGTGATCAGACCGGACAGGCCGATGATATCCACCTGTTGGTCTTTGGCGGTTTGCAAAATGGTTTCGGCGGGTACCATCACGCCCAGGTCAATGACTTCGTAGTTGTTACATTGCAGCACCACGCCGACAATGTTTTTGCCGATGTCATGCACATCGCCTTTTACCGTTGCCATTAAAATTTTGCCGTTGGACTCAACGGCGCAGTTCGCTTTTTCCGCTTCTAGAAATGGCTCCAGATAGGCGACGGCTTTTTTCATCACGCGTGCCGATTTGACCACTTGTGGCAGGAACATTTTACCGGCGCCGAACAGGTCGCCGACGACATTCATGCCATCCATCAATGGACCTTCAATGACATGCAGGGGGCGTTCGACAGCTTGGCGCGCGGCTTCGGTATCTTCGTCGATATATTCGGTGATGCCTTTGACGAGGGCATGCTCCAGGCGCTTGTTGACCGGCCAGGCACGCCATGCCAAGTCTTCGGTTTTCTCCGTCGTTGCACCGGTTCCGGCGAATTGTGGTGCGATTTCAACCAGGCGCTCGCCAGCTTCCGGGTCGCGGTTCAAAACCACATCTTCAACCGCATCGCGTAATGCCGGTGGCAAATCGTCATACACGGCCAATTGACCAGCGTTGACAATGCCCATGTCCATACCAGCCTGGATGGCGTGATACAGAAAGACGGCGTGGATCGCTTCGCGCACCGGGTTGTTGCCACGGAATGAGAAAGAGACGTTGGATACGCCGCCCGAGATCATGGCGTGTGGTAGCGTATTTTTGATGTCGCGCGTTGCTGCAATGAAATCCACGCCGTAGTTGTTGTGTTCTTCAATCCCGGTGGCGACGGCGAAGATGTTGGGGTCGAAGATGATGTCTTCAGGCGGGAAGCCGATTTCATCCACCAGAATACGGTAGGCGCGGGTGCAGATCTCAACTTTGCGTGCCTGGGTGTCGGCCTGACCGGTTTCATCAAACGCCATCACGATGATGGCGGCACCATAGCGGCGGCAGAGTTTGGCTTGTTCGCGGAATTTGTCTTCGCCTTCTTTCATCGAAATGGAGTTGACGATGGGTTTGCCCTGCGAACATTTCAGGCCAGCTTCAATGATGTCCCATTTGGATGAGTCAATCATCAGCGGGACTTTGGCGATTTCCGGCTCGGAAGTGATTAAATTCAAAAAGCGCACCATGGCGGCTTCGCCATCCAGCATGCCTTCGTCCATGTTGACATCGACAATCTGTGCACCGTTTTCAACCTGGTTGCGGCAGATGTCCAGCGCTTCTTCGTATTCTTCGTTCAGAATCAAACGTTTGAATTTGGCCGAACCGGTCACGTTGGCACGCTCGCCGACATTCACAAACAAGGATGCCTTGCCAATATTCAGCGGTTCCAGGCCAGATAAGCGACATTCGGTGCCGATGGTTGGTTTTTTTCTTGGCGCAATACCTCCAACCGCCTGGGCGATTGCCGCAATATGGTCGGGTGCTGAGCCGCAACAACCGCCGATGATGTTCACAAAACCGCTTTGCGCCCATTCAGCGACTTGGGTCGCCATGCCTTCTGGCGTTAAGTCGTATTCACCGAATTCATTGGGCAGACCGGCATTGGGGTGTGCATTCACATAGCACTCGGCGATGCGGGACATTTCTTCAACATATTGGCGCAATAGATCGGGTCCCAGGGCGCAGTTCAAACCAATGGATAGGGGTTTGGCGTGGCGCAGGCTGTTGTAGAAGGCTTCGGTGGTTTGGCCGGACAAGGTGCGCCCTGAGGCATCCGTGATGGTGCCGGAAATCATGATCGGCAACCGGATTCGGTTGTCATCAAAGTATTTTTCGATGGCGAACAGCGCTGCTTTGGCATTCAGGGTGTCGAAAATCGTTTCGACCAGCAGAATATCCACGCGGCCCTGCACCAAGGCATCCGTCGATTCGTAATATTGCTCGACCAATTCATCAAATGAGATATTGCGGAAGCCCGGGTCATTCACGTCCGGTGAAATTGACAAAGTGCGGCTGGTTGGGCCAAGCACCCCAGCGACAAAACGCGGCTTGTCTGGCGTGCTGTATTTGTCACAGGCTTCACGCGCCAGGCGCGCGGCGGCCAGATTGATTTCATGGGCGAATGCTTCCATCTCGTAATCCGACATGGACACCCGTGTGCCGTTGAAGGTGTTGGTTTCAACGATATCGCAGCCCGCTTCCAGGTATTGTTCGTGGATGTTGCGAATGATGTCGGGCTGGGTGAGAGCCAGCAGGTCGTTGTTCCCTTTCAGATCAATGTGCCAATCAGCAAAGCGCTCGCCGCGATAATCCGCTTCCTCCAATTTATGACGCTGGATCATGGTGCCCATAGCGCCATCAAGAATCAAAATGCGTTGTTCCATCAAAGTTTCAAGTTGTTGCTTCATATCCTGGGGTCTTGCGCTTTGTTGATACGGGTTAAGGCGTGATTATACGGATTTTGTGGCTTCATCCTTCTCTAAAATCACCGTGTTGATTGAGGCTTGGCCGTCAGAATTTAGCCGGTGACAGTTGTTGTATGGCTTGTATGCGATGTTGTGCCAGCGCCTGACCCAAGGCAGGGCCATGAAACCCTTGGGCCTTTAATGATGCAATATCAACGTCAGCAGCGACTTGTCGTGCCTGGTTGATGGTTTCCAATAGGGCCAAGTGTTCCGATTGAGCTTGCAGCACTTGCATGACGTGTATGAATTGTTCGCCCTGACGCCATGCGCGATGTCGGTGTAAAAAATCATACAGATTTTCTGCCGAGTTTCCTCGCCAGGCGGCCAGGTTTGACCAGGCGAATCAGTCAGAATTGACGGGTTTTTATCAACCACCTGCTATCTTAATTCGGTAGTCAATTGGTCTTGATGATGGGAAATACCTTAATACGGGGCATTTCAGACTCATTAACTTTGAACAGTTTTTAACCACCTGAATTCAGGCGTCGTTTTTCAATCGACTATCGCTATATAAACCACGACACAGTGGAAATGCTGGTGATAGTGGAATAAGCATTAACTTTGTAAGCGTGTTTTTCTTAACTTGGTCGGAGTGATATCAAACAGCTGCTTAAATTTATCGGTAAACCATGACTGGGACTGATAGCCACAACGTTCTGCAATTAAACCAATCGGATCCATCGTAGTTTGCACAAGATGGAGACCATAACCCAATTTAGTCCGATCCTTTAGATCTTGCAGGCAAGTGCCTTCGGCTTTTAACTTGCGACGCAAGGTCGATTCACTTACGGCTAAACGCTCGGTTAGCATGCTGATGCCACAATCACCTGAGATATTTTCACCTATGATCTCTTGCAATTGATGACTAAAACTTGGCGGCTCAATCAACCCCAAAACATCACTATGGCCTAGAGATAACATCACCTGCAGCAGCTCTTTTTTACGGAAGTGCCAAGCCTCTTCAGGAGCCATCAAAGACCACTCCATATATTGCTCCAGCGTTGTCTCAAGTACGCCATCAATTTCACCGAGAAAATGTTTCTTAGTCTGATTTCTCTGACGTCTAAAATGATCAAAATCACCATGTTCAAATTCGATCAGAACCGCTAGGTATTCCTCGTTTCCAGGAATATTCCTCATATCAATCGTCGGGCTGTTAGAGAGGAATACAAAGTTTCCGGCTGGGCACAGCATCTCCTCATCCTTGCCTAACTTTTTGACTCCACTTAAAACAAAGATCAATAAAGGTTTGAGAATAGGAACATTCAGAATGCGCTGCTCTTCAACTGACCAATAAACAGAAAAGGGCAAAGTCCGTTCTTGCTCTAATGCATGCTTAGCGGATTGGAGTAGTGTTTGCGTCGGCATAAGATTAACCAGTCAATTGATGTTACTTATACAAAGTCCTGAATTCATGGAATAACCGCACAGCCTGCGTTTCAGGAAGAGAGACAGTAGTCTCCTACAATGGAGTTATCGTTAAATCTGGTGTTTGAGCTTTGATTAAGCAGCTTCCTGATTGTCAGTCGTCACCTCGATTCCATCTTTAAATTTCACTCCCGTAATTACCTTGGCGAGAGAGTTAAATCCTCTCTGTTTACGCTAGGTTTTTTCTGCACATTCTGATAATTTGAACATCATATGCAGCATGTCGTCACGGGTCAGGCGATCCTTTGGATCACTTCGTCCTGTGGCGTATCGTGCCAAAGGCCGACTCGATCGGATTCGTTGTTCTCAGGCTTTGCCAATGCTGCGCCGGGAAATCATAAAAGGCCAGCTGTTCTTCCCGGTCTTTTTGCAGCATCCGTGTTGCCTTTGGATACTTGGCTTCATACGTCTGGATAAACAGATCGTGAGCGAGCTGAAAACTGCTCCATAAATCCGGCCAACTCAGCTTTTACGGTTTGTTGAATCAGCTGAACAGCACCTGTTCTCAGTAGTTCAGTCAGACCATCTGTGATTTCCTGTCGACCTGAAAACGCAACAACGTTATTCTCGTTCTTCATAGTGGTGTATCCTTATTGGTCGATTGATTGGTTTGGTGACTATCAATCAACCAGATACACCGCTATTTTTCAAATGCTTTAAACACCAGATTCAGTTATAGCTCGCATTTTGCAAGCGATTATTCTCACTGGCATCATTTCGGCAACGATCAACAATGGCGGCAATGCTTTGAATATCCGCAGCTTCCATTATTTCTGTCACAGCGATGCTGACTTTGTTATTTGGCGAAGAGAATTCCGTTTCCAAGGTACTTGCGAACTGAACAATACCTAATGAGGCCAAGCCACACTGCTCTAGACTCCATTCTGCTTTTGCCTCCATACCGGTCGTGCGCTGCACGATGTGCAAAATTACCTGAGTAGTATCCTGTTCTAGATTCTCTTTCTGATCATTTGAGCGAACCCAATTCAGGCAACGGTTAAAGCCTATACGCATTAATTGATCAAGCGGTTGCACCAATTTACTGAACAGCACCACCAACCCGACAACATAGAAGAACTCATACCATTCAACGGCAACCGGCTGTGGGCTAAACCAGTAATACGCTTTTTGATCGCTCCACCAGTTCCACCATTCGCCATTGCGTGTCGCAGCGAAGTACCACTGACCGATTATTTGATGGAAGAGGAAGCATGCATAAGCAGTTGGTGCTAGTGTTTGCGAGATTGGGTTCAATCTTAAGACTCGAGCTGTAACACCATGGCCTGTGCCGAGTGCAAAGATCCACAGTAGGGTAATTGGTGCAAACAAACGGCCATAGATGTTATCCCAAATACGGTTAACGGTTGCTGGATCAGCAAAGGTATTGGCAGCTTCTGGGCGCATAAAGAAAGGTTCGAGTGACACTTTCATCACATCTGCACCATGGGGGAAATAACCTTGCGCCACATGAGCAATGCTGACAAGAATCATAAACACGGTAATGGCATCGGCGACGTAGCCCCATAAATAAGCTCGACGCAGTTCCGTTGGGCGAATAGCATCGTATAGGAACGCGGCACACATACCCGCAACAAAGTAGACTATCCAGAATGGCGCAAACAGGTAGAAACCAAGTATCACAGCATTATCTTGCGCGGCAGAATCCAGCTGAGCGGCACTTGGGATAGCTCGTTCGCCTGTAAGCGCATCATAGAAACCATAACCAGTTGCATCGACTGCGTAGCCATACCAGAAAGACATAATGATAAGGAGATTAACCCCTAAACCCGCCAAGGTTAGGAGGAATAATTTCTTCGTGTTACCTCGGTTGCGGTAAAGCGCATTGTATAGATACGGGAACACAATCAAGCACTGCAGATACATCGAGATAAACCACATATAGAAGCCAAGGAACCATGTCCCGCCCCACAGTGGTGTCGCTTGTAATCCCGTTAAGTGAATACCTAAGGTTAACAAGACATTGGCAAACCATGAATCCTGTACCCAAGGAGTTCCCTGACAGAACAGTTGATCACCACCAGCGTGCTGACCTCCCCATTGGAAATCAGTAATAAAGGTCGATGGCTGACAACCTACGGCCAAGTTACCTAAAGCTAATAACACGGCAAACCCGTAAAGAGGGTACATACCGGCTACACGGGCAGAAACAAAGGAGAGCTTTTTTTGGATTAGCGCAGGCATCACCGCCGCTAGTGTGAAACCCGCTAAGGTGAAAAAGGCATGCACGTGCCATGGGAACTGGCGTAGATTAGAAAATGCATCCCACGAAGCATCCGATCCTATATGCATAAACATCACATAACAGGCAAGTAGAAAACGAAAACCAGCCAATACTGCCCAATCGATTTTAGGCTTATTAAGATCGATGGGGCCTGATGTCGAAATAGCAGCGGTTGTTGCAGAAGGAGCCGCACCAAAATCTGCGATATCTTCGGCTCTGTCAGGCGTAACAGTGTTTATCAATTGGGTAGGCTCAGCCTCTTTTGGCTGAGTGATATCTAAAACTTCAGCTAAACCATTTCTAATGATCTTATTACTACCTGTTCGCGGCAGATTATCTTCATCCACCACTTTCCAATAAGATGGGTATTTGAAACCTGCTAGCTTCTCATTAATTAAAATCTCTCTGATCTCTCGAATCAGTTCCTGCTCACTCGGCTGATTGCTCCCTTTCAGGATAAGAGCACAACCAACTTCTTCACCATAAGCATCTGATGGCACAGAGAAACAAACGGCTGAGGATACATGCGGATGCAAGCTGATCACATTCTCAACTTCAACCGGAGCGATTTGCTCTCCACCTTTTTTAATCAGCTCTTTGATACGACCTCGGAGGGATAGCACACCCTCATTATCAATCTGACCTAAATCACTGGTCATAAACCAAGTATGCAGGGTTTGATCGACATCTGAGCGCATTATAAAGTGGGAGTTACTGTTCGCTTCTGGGTTATCTAAATAACCAGTAAAAACCGTTGGGCCAGAAATAACTATTTCACCTTCTTTACCGTAAGGCAGAGGCCGTAAAGTGATCGGATCAACAATCGCTAATGATGCCACAACAGGTACACCAACGGCTCCCGGCTGTTGCTTCCAACCCTCTTCAGTAATAGGAGGCTGAGATATGGGCATCATCTCGGACATGCTGTAAGTCGTAGCAACATCACAACCTAGAGTGCGTTTTAGCAGATCCCGATCATCCTCTTTTAGTGCAGCGGCACCGGATCTAACTATACGAAGGTTATGCGCATGCCACTCGCCATCAGAGCCTAGATAACTATCACCATGATCATTCAGAAAACGTACTGTCGCATTATGGATAGTGGGTACTGCGGAATACCAAGTCGGCCGAGGGTTTGATTCAGCCAACGCAGCGACCATCCCCTGTGGGGTATAGAAGCCATCACAAGTGACCGATGCGCCAACCGAAAGGCTACAAAGAATAGACGCACTAATCCCGCCAATATGATCCAAAGGCATGATGCTATAAGTCACATCTTCAGAGGTAATACCAATGCCATCGGCCAATACAGTTGCATTGATAACAAGTTCTTTCTGACGTAGAGGCACCACTTTTGGAATGGAGGTCGTACCCGATGTTCGAAGCAGCAAACTATTGTCATCAGGCCCGCAAATTAAAGCCGATTCATTCTGAAAATTTGCGACAGGATTCTGATAGCAGAAGAAACCGGGAGAAGCATTTGGATCAATTACAGCATGATGTAGCTTAGCATTGCCACTTTCAGCATATTTTTCGAAAGCACTCTGGACCCCTTGCGAGGAAACACCAGCAAATAAAACCATATGCTTTACGCCATATTGTTTTAACGCAAGTAGGGCATCTGCCTCGTTCATATGAGTAGAGAAAGGCACTGCACAAGTTTGTGCCGCAATCGATAGAAAAGCTGTCGCAGCTACAGCAGATCCACCTGCTGGAGCGAGATAAGCAACAACTTCATCTTGTTTAACACCAAGCTGTCTTAAATCACCTTCACCACCTGCTTGAATGAAGTTAAGCATATCGCCATAGGTAGTGACTAAATCTGCATTTCGTTCACGGGCATTACGGAATAATGGTGTACTAGCGGGTTGCTGGGTTAATAGTTCAGAAATCGTTGTTGGCGCACTTTCCACGGCCAGATTAACCGAGGTGATCTGCTTATCTTGGTGGACTAAACGGGTACTCAGAGGGGAGGAGTGATACTGATTAACAAAGCCTAAGCTATCAGTCATGATGTTATGTAGTGCTTTGTAGATTACTTCCGCCAGTTGCTCATCATTACGTTGCAAACGACCGATTTCATGGCCGCCGGGAAGATATAAAACTTCACAATACTCGGTCTGTAAGTGATCAACAAAGGCTTCTGACCATTTTTTACGGCTATCACGACGGCCTATAAGGTGAACAGCTTGAGTATGAATAGCAGAGACTGGCACTTCGCCTAAACCAGCACGGTTTCTTAATTCCTTAAGATTAAGAGGGGCAGCAGCACAAGCAAAAATAGCGGCATAAAACTGGTGCTTTAATATGTCCGGATCCCAATCCTCACCAACATACTGCTCTATAGCTTTAATTAACGCAGAATCTTTAGCCAAACCAGTCACTAAACCGGCAATAACAGCGCCTTGGCTAAATCCATAAATGCCATCAAACGGACCTTTGTTCTTAATAACAGAAAGAACGGATGACACCGATTTACACAGGGTTCTTAGAAGCACATCGTTATCGACATCGTCACTATCAGGTAACCATGAGTACCATGGGGCCGCGACTAGATTCTGTTTTGCTAACCCATCAACCCCTGGGCCTGGGCAACCTACAAGAGCGGGTGCATCTAGGTAAACAATCTCATATTCAGAAGCGCTCACACCCAGATTTTCCAACTGCATCGCAGTTACTTTGCTGTTGCTTCCTTTACCATGCAGCGCCAATAGCCGAGGCTTTGAAGCTGCTCCATTAAAAATACTCACTCCGTGTACCTCAAAATTTATCTATCAAATTTACCTATCAAATTTATCTATCACATTGATTCGAATTGCTCTGAAGGCTCCATCCAAAAGAGCAGACCACCAGCTTAGTTCATGAGAGGACTAGTTATTGTTACTCACCATCTCATGTTGAACTCGGTTCATAACCCGGCTCCCTTCAAATAAGCATGTGCCTCAAAACTGCTCCTGAGCAGAATTGAGGCACCTCGTTATTGTTTTACTTACGCTCGTAGAGTGCTTCGATCGTGCTCGAAGCCAATGAATTCGCGTTAACCATGTAGCCCGTTAGTGCAGAAGAGGCTCCTTCAGGAAGCTCCAACTTTTTAGATAACGCATGAACCGTGAATTGGTAACGATGTACGCCGTGACCTTTAGGAGGACAAGCACCACCAAAGCCTTTAGAGCCATAATCGTTGCTGATGTGGGTTACAGAGGCAGGGATTAGGTTTTTGCTTAGATCACCTGCACCGGCATCCAAGCTAGTCACGTTTTTAGGAATATTCACGACCTGCCAATGCCACCAGCCACTGCCCGTTGGTGCATCTGGATCGTAAACTTGAATAGCAAATGCTGCGGTACCTTCGGGTGCTCCTTCCCAAGAAAGTTGTGGGGATAAATTGCCACCTTTACAGCCAAAGCCTTGAAACTCTTGAGTATTACTCATCGTTTCGCCCGCTTTGATATCGGTACTTTTAAGTTTGAATTGCTCTGCTACCGCTGTGCCTGAAAGACTTGCTAGTAAAATAGAAATAGGTAATGCCAATTTAAAAGTAGGGCGCATCTTCTTGCCTCCTTAATTTGGTTTCCAAAGGAGGACAATTTTAGTGCTTACAAATCGAGCAAATTAGCTTGAAAACGCGCAAGTTTTTGCTTTATTCGGTCATTTTCATTTATTCGTTGAACGGAGTGAGTAATCAGAGTGCTAAGAACATCCAAATGAGGACCTGTTTTGCAGGAAATCTTGGGAGAACACTATCTAATCAGTATCAAACCTTAACACTTTGTTTTTATTAAGAATCCTCAAAGAATAGGAAGTTCAAGCCCCTTTCGCAAACCGCATCTGACTCAATACCCACGCGCAGTTAACACCAACTTGTCCCGGGAGAAAGCCCATATTGTCCCGACAGCGTGTGCTGTGCAGACGCATTAGCAATGGCAGCGTGTAGCCATCGCAGCATCCGGTAAGACGATCAAACAGCAGGCGCATAACAACCTGCCGGAAGGTTTGCACCTTCAGCATGGGTGGGCACTCATCTGGATTTCGTTACCAGTTTACAGTCTGGTCAAACTCCCAATCCCCTGTTTCCTCAGATCGAGTCCGGGGCAAGCTCTGGTTGATCTGCTCATCCAATATCAGGGTTTGATCGGATTCCGGCCAGTCCGGCGGCGCGCGTGGGGGATGGGTGCGCGGTGGTTCAAGCGGTTCTCAGATACTGCCGAGAATCCGCCGTACCGGTTCGATATCTTTGATGAAGGCGATGATGCGCATCTGTGCGCCATAGTGCGAGCAAGTCAATGGCGAGACTCCATAGATTCGGTTGAACAGCACCGCCCAAAGGTTGATCAGCAGGCGCGGAATGATGGGGTTGTTATCGGCTGCATCTTCATGAAGGTGTTAGTTTCAACGATATCGCAGCCCGCTTCCAGGTATTGTTCGTGGATGTTGCGAATGATGTCGGGCTGGGTGAGAGCCAGCAGGTCGTTGTTCCCTTTCAGATCAATGTGCCAATCAGCAAAGCGCTCGCCGCGATAATCCGCTTCCTCCAATTTATGACGCTGGATCATGGTGCCCATAGCGCCATCAAGAATCAAAATGCGTTGTTCCATCAAAGTTTCAAGTTGTTGCTTCATATCCTGGGGTCTTGCGCTTTGTTGATACGGGTTAAGGCGTGATTATACGGATTTTGTGGCTTCATCCTTCTCTAAAATCACCGTGTTGATTGAGGCTTGGCCGTCAGAATTTAGCCGGTGACAGTTGTTGTATGGCTTGTATGCGATGTTGTGCCAGCGCCTGACCCAAGGCAGGGCCATGAAACCCTTGGGCCTTTAATGATGCAATATCAACGTCAGCAGCGACTTGTCGTGCCTGGTTGATGGTTTCCAATAGGGCCAAGTGTTCCGATTGAGCTTGCAGCACTTGCATGACGTGTATGAATTGTTCGCCCTGACGCCATGCGCGATGTCGGTGTAAAAAATCATACAGATTTTCTGCCGAGTTTCCTCGCCAGGCGGCCAGGTTTGACCTGGCGGTTCGGGCATCATGCAACAGTTGTGCGAAACGTTTTTCCAGCACTGAATCCAGCCAATCAGGCGGAGTGGTTTTTAGCCATAATGCGGCAAACCGCACAGTCGGTTGGTCGCTCAGTTGGCAGGCCTGACGCAATGCATGGTATGTTGAATGGGCGGGTTTTGTGTGATCCGGGTGGCTTGGCGGTGCTTCAGTCCAATCAGGGCATAATTGGGTCAATGCGCCGCAGCCGTTAAGCACGTCAAAGAAGCGCCAGGGTTGTTGGTAAGCCAGCGCTTTTTTCATTTCCCGCCAGATGCGTTCTGGCTTGAGTTCAGCAATTGCGCCATTGGTGACCATTTGCTGCATCAGCCGATGCGTTGCATGGGTGACGCGAAAACCGCAATGGCCCAGCTTGGCGGCGAAGCGCGCAACACGCAACAAACGTACGGGATCTTCCGTGAAAGCCGGGCTGATGTGGCGTAAATAACCATTACGCAGATCGTCCTGACCGTTGAACGGATCGGCCAGCTTGCCTTGTGCGTCTTGCGCAATCGCGTTGATGGTCAGGTCACGCCGGATCAGGTCCTGCTCCAGCGTGATGTGCGGATCGGCTGCAACGGTGAAACCGCGATAACCAGCGCCAGTTTTGATTTCGCGGCGTGCCAAAGCATATTCTTCCCCAGTTTTGGGGTGGTGGAATACCGGAAAATTGGAGTCAATCTGGCGGAAACCCTGAGCTGACATTTGCGCTGGGGTTGCGCCTGTCACCACCCAGTCGCGTTCCGTGACCGGTAGATCAAGCAAAGCATCGCGTACGGCACCGCCGACCAGATAAATCTTCAATGCCTGTTCCCCGGTTTCTTTTGCCGCGCCTGCTGGCTGATAAGGGAGGGCGTCGTTTTAATCAAGGTTTGAATTTCCAAAGATAAGTATCTTTGGACAGGCCGTCTTTAATCGCCTTGGACTTCAAAGCTTTAGCATCTTCCAGAGTCAGCCATGAACCAATCATCACGCTGTGATGATTGTTATTTTTTAAAGGTGGGAAAACCTTGGCGGTATAGCCTTGGTCTTTGAGGCGGGCGGCATGTTTTTGCGCGGCATGTTCGGCTTTGTGCGACCCGCTAACGACAAACCATCCATTGTTGGTTTGGCCAGTGAATCCATACCAGATTTTTGAAAGGGCGTTGAATTCGCGGTGGATGCCTTTGGTGATTGAATCGCCATTTTCGGCATACGCCGTGGAGAAAAGTTGGAATGTTTTTTCATACTTAATGCGGGATGTATTTGAGGTTGCGGGGGGTGGTGTGGTTTTTTCCTCTATCTGTTGGTTTTGCAGATCCTGTTTTGCGACGCCTAATGCTTCTTCGGCACCTTTGAGTGAGTTACCGTTGATATAACCGACGACAATGGCGGGAGCCATAATGCCAATCTGTAGCGCTTTCTTCATGTCGGTTTCTGCATTGATCCATACAAACAAAATACCCAACATAATGAGCAGCATGGCTTTTACGGTATAGCCAGCGAAAATCAAAGGGTCAAACCCTTGAAACAGGGTGGCGGCGTTTGTGTTGATTAAGTTAATCAGAATAGGCAGAGATCCTCCGATGCCGCCTATGATGAGTGCGCTTTTATTTGACATCATAATTTCACCATGGGTTTTGAAGCGCCTGCGCCCATTCAGTATGGCGTCAGACATTGTTTTGATTGATTGATGATATGTGCAAATTTCTGGCGCGCCAGTTCATAATCGCACGGTTTACTGGTGCGTTAGTCGATTGTTGGATTCCGTGATTGGCGGAATGCGTGTGTTTTCAGGTTGATCCGTTTTCTGGTTGTTTTTCGCGTTCGCGGCGCTGTAATTCCCACATGTCGTAATAAAGACCTCGCGCGGCGAATAATTCGGCGTGTGTGCCTTGCTCAATAATGCGGCCCTGATCCATCACCAGGATTTGATCGGCATCCACCACAGTGGAAAGTCGGTGCGCAATCACCAGAGTGGTGTGTTCGGCGGCGACTTCGGCCAGGGTTTGTTGAATGCGTTGTTCGGTCTGGCTGTCGAGCGATGAGGTGGCTTCGTCGAACACTAAAATTCTGGGCTTTTTCAGCATGGCGCGGGCGATGGCCACGCGTTGTTTCTCGCCGCCGGATAATTTCAAGCCGCGCTCGCCGACCACTGTTTGCCAGCCATCCGGCAGACTGTTGATGAAATCAGCGATATGCGCCATGCGCGCGGCCCGTTCGATCTCGGCTTGGGTGGCGTCGGGCCGTCCATATGCGATGTTGTAATAAACGGTCTCGTTAAACAACACGGTATCTTGCGGCACAATGCCGATGGCGTTGCGCAGGCTGTCCTGCGTGATTTGACGAATGTCCTGGCCATCAATTTGGATATCGCCGGATTGCGGGTCGTAAAAGCGGTACAGCAGACGTGACAGGGTCGATTTGCCCGCGCCGCTGTGGCCGACGACGGCGACTTTGTGGCCTGGTGGGATCTCAAAACTCACTTGGCGCAGGATTGGTCGATCCAATTGATAGGCGAAATTCACCGCGTCAAAGCGTACATGGCCTTGCTGAATTTGTAAGGGGCGCGCTTCTTTGGCGTCGGTCACTTCGGTCTTGGTGTCCAGTAATTTAAAGATCAGATCCATGTCGGCAAGCGAATATTTGATTTGACGGTATACGATGCCGAGAAAACCGAGCGGGATGAACAGTTGCAGCAAAAAAGCGTTCACCAGCACGAGATCGCCAATGCTCATTTCACCACGCGAGACGGCATCGGCGGCCAGGAACATCATCAGGGTGACGCCCAATGCAATGACTGCGCCTTGGCCGAAGTTGAGCAGCGACATGGAGCTTTGGCTTTTGACCGCCCAATGTTCCCAATCACTCAGGGTTTCATCGTAGCGTTTCAGTTCCAGTTGTTCGTTGTTGAAGTATTTGACCGTTTCATAATTGATCAAGCTATCGAACGCAATGCTGTTGGCCTGCGAGTCAAACCGATTCATATGGTGGCGGAAATCCATGCGCCATTCGGTGACGGCGAAGGTAAACAGCATGTACGCGATGACCGAGCCGAACATGGCCAGCGTAAAGATGGCGTCGTACTGTTGCAGCATGATGAGCGCGATCATCGAGAATTCGATTGCGATGGGCAAAATGCTGAACGCCATGTAATTTAAAATCTGGCTGACGGACCGGGCGCCGCGCTCTAAATCCCGGCTGATCGCGCCCGTTTTGCGCTCCAGGTGGAAGCGTAATGAAAGCTGATGCAAATGCGCCAGCACGCGGGTGGACAGGCGCCGCATCGCGCGATAGCGCACCTTGGCGAACACGACATCGCGCAGTTCGTTAAACAGACTGCTGGCCAGCTTCAATGCGCCATACGCTGCCAGCAATGTGAGCGGCAGCGCCATGATCAACTGTCCGGTTGAGGCTTTTTCGTAATAATCGACAATGTCTTTGAGCACCAGAGGCACGCCGACATTCGCCGCTTTTGACAGCACCAGGCAGGCGAGGGCGAATAAGGCGCGTCCTCGGAATTCCCAGAGAAAAGGTAAGATGCCACGCAAGTTGCGCCAATCTCGACGGTTTTTATGGACTTGCGGGGGAATGGAGGTAGCGTGGTTCATAGTGAGTGAAATGATTGGGAGAGTGTGGCGTGATGATGGATTTCTGGGGCGGGACGCCGCAGTGTATAGCGGAATTCGGTGAGCATGATGCTCAGCCTAGCATAAAGGCGTTATGCGCCATGTTGTTCAGACGTTTTTATTACTGTGATGCCGAGTGAGACATGTGGAGAGGCTTTAAGGTCAGTGGAAGCGTATCCATGCGTATTGATCAAATCAACGAACGAGGAGGTGATCTTGTTAGACCCTATGGAAAAAGATGCGGCGATTGAAGTGGCTTCAACATTGCTGGCTCATATTTTCCGGTATGAGGAAAAGTTCGGTACTGATGAGCAGACAGCGGCTGATGAAAAAAGCGTCTTGGATTTTAAACATCAAATTCGTTTTGATGATGAAAATATGACTTGGGATGAGGTGTTGGCTTTTAGCAGGAAATGGTTGCCTAAATATCCGGCAGAACCTGTTCGGCGCGTATCGGTTAGCCAGCCAGTGAACAAAAAATGAAACATATTGAACGCGACATTTTTGATAAAAAGATCTGGCCTCATCTCACGGTAAAAAATCCCCAACCTTCCAACTCTCCTCACCTGTATGTATTGGGCGGTCAGCCCGGCGCGGGTAAATCCCAATTGGAGAAACCGATCAAAAAATATCATGGCGCGGATTTTGTCAGTATCAATGGTGATGAGTTTCGCAAATTTCATCCCCATTTTGATGCGATAGAAAAGCAATATGGTATTGAATCGAGCCATCATACTGCCGAATTTGCAGGGAAAATGACGAGCATGGCTTTGCAAAAAGCTCGGGACGAAAAACTGCATGTTTTGGTGGAGGGTACGTTCCGAACCGTAGAAACACCGCTTAAGACGCTGGAAGACTTTCAGTCGGCTGGTTATCAAACCACCGTAATGATCGCCACCTGTCCGAAAGAGGTTTCCTGGAGCAGTACATTGTCACGTTACAGCAAGATGGCGCAGGCGAATGTAACGCCAAGGTTCACCCCGAAAGACGCGCATGATGTCGTCATTAATAAGTTGGCTGGAAATGTTGATGAGGTATTGAGCCGTGGCAAGGTGGGGCAGTTAAAGGTGTTTAACCGTGATGGGCAGTTGTATGATTCTGCAGTTGACCGGCACGTCAAACCCAGCGCAGTGATTACGCAGGAAATCCATCGGTCACTGACTGCCAAGGAACATCAGCAGGTGTTGGCTCACTATGCTCAGATGGAAACGGCTCAGCAACATTTGCAGGCTCCTGCGGTGGAAAAGCAAGCGATCCAAAGCCAGAAAATGGCTTATTTGCTACGCTCGCAAGACAAGGCCATGATTAACCAATACCCTAAATTGGAGAAGCTGCAAGAAAGCCTGGAACAGCAGGCGGGGCTTAACCGTGAACTACTCACGGAGTTGGTTGAAAAGCAAGCGCAGCAGATTGAAAAAGCATGATAAGGGACTGGGAGGTAATGATGCTTCAGTCGTCAGTGTATCCAGCTTTTTGCCCAGTGGAATATACATTGCGTCAAACACCTACTCTGGTTTAGAGTATCGGCCCTGTTGAAAAAGGGGATTAAGTATGCGTCAGCCACTAATTGCTGGTAACTGGAAAATGAATGGTTCACGCGAAAGCGTGAAAGTTTTGCTGGACGGTATTAAGCATAGCGTTCATGACGTGAGCACTGCGCAAATGGCGGTTTGTGCGCCGCATATTTTTCTTGGTGATGTACAGGCGCAGCTTGAAAATAGCAAAATTGCCTGGGGTGGCCAGGATATTTCCGTACATGAGTCTGGAGCTTATACGGGTGAAACCGCAGGCAGCATGTTGGCTGATTATGGCTGTGAATTCGTCATCATCGGCCATTCCGAACGTCGCACTTATCATGCGGAAAGTGATCAGTTAGTGGCGGAAAAATTTGCGGCAGCGCGTCAATCAGGCTTAACGCCTATTTTTTGTATTGGCGAAACCTTACAAGAGCGTGAAAAGCATATCACCGAACAAGTTGTTGCCCGGCAAATTGATGCCGTGATTAACCATTGTGGCGTGAAAATGCTGGGTGAAGGCGTAGTGGCTTATGAACCCGTATGGGCGATCGGCACTGGGGTGACGGCGACGCCTGATCAAGCACAAGAAGCTCACAATTTTATTCGTACTAAAATTGCTGAATTGGATGCAAAAGTTGCGGATGAATTACGTATCTTGTATGGCGGCAGTATGAATGCTAAAAATGCGGCTGATTTGCTGGCCCAACCGGACATTGATGGTGGCCTGATTGGCGGGGCCTCGCTCAAATCCGCTGACTTCATGACAATATGCCAGGCAGCTCAGTAGTTAGGTTGTAGAACCCACTGAAACAAATGTTGTCATATTTGTCGCAAGACACATGAGTTTACTCATGCGCCTTGTATAACATGCATAATAATTGGTCTTAATTTAAGTAAGGTGCGGCTTTAATGGAAACCATATTGGTTGTCATACATTTGTTTTTGGCCATTGGCTTGATTGGGTTAATCCTGATCCAGCATGGCAAAGGCGCTGATATGGGTGCCGCATTTGGTTCAGGCGCATCAGCCACGGTATTTGGTTCCAGCGGCGCGGGTAACTTCCTTAGCCGTACGACAGGTATATTGGCGGCACTTTTCTTCGCCACGAGTCTGACGTTAGCTTATTTCGCGATGCAGACGGGTCAGGAGGATTCTTTGATGCAAGATGGCGCTGTGCCCATTATGCCTGAACAGTTGGTTAATCCAGCAGATGAAGAACTGCCGCTAGCACCGGAAACTATGATGCCGCAGAATAATTCGTCTGATATCCCAACAATTCCTAATTAATGATTGACGCCGAAGTGGTGAAATTGGTAGACACGCTATCTTGAGGGGGTAGTGGCGTAAGCCGTGCCGGTTCGAGTCCGGCCTTCGGCACCATATCAACATTCAAGGGCGTCTAGTGGCGTCCTTTTTTATTGCTCGAACTTGATGTGGTCAGGTGATTGGTTCAGCTCTCATTGGGAAAGTCTGGGAAATTTTATGTACCGAAAAACAATCTATCGGCTCTTGGGAGGATTATTCGTCTTATTGTTTGGAGCCACCGCTTTTGCCGGAAAATTGGTTTCTGGAAATGCAGTTATTCCTGATGGAGATGCTCAGCGGGGGGCAAAGACATTCAAGCAACGTTGCTCGCAGTGCCACACTGTTGAGAAAGGAGGAAAACATAAGACTGGTCCGAATTTGAACGGAATTTTGGGCAGGAGGACTGGGTTGGCTCCAGGTTTTGCCTATACGCAAGCCAATCAGAGTAAAGGGGTGATATGGAGCAGGGAGACGTTGTGGATCTACCTTGAAAACCCTGCCAAGTATATTCCTGGTACAAAAATGGTTTTTGCCGGCATCAAGAAAAAGCCAGAGCGGGCCGATTTGATCGCCTATCTGGAGGAATCGACTTCAGAGTAGGTTAGATATCGTGTTTCCCATTGGGTTTTCTATTCTTGGCGATCAAGCTTCGGCGTGAAGATTTTTTATTTAACGATGGATTCTCGCGGCCTGCGTTGTTAGGTTTTCGAGTGCTGCTTTGGCTTCGGCCAATTTGTCGCGTTCTTTTTGTACCACCTTTTCAGGTGCTTTATTGATGAATTGGCTATTACTGAGTTTACCTTCAGTCCGTTGAATGTCGGTTTGCAGCTTGATCATTTCTTTTTGCAGTCGCGCCAGTTCGGCTTCTTTATCAATCAAATCGGCCAGCGGGATCAATATTTGCATTTTACCGACGAGAGCCGTCGCGGATTCTGGTCCGGTTTCACCGGCTGGCAGGATTTTGATGGATTCAATTTTGGCGAGAAAATCCAGATAAGCGCGATGCTGTTTTGCATAGCGTTGATCTGATGCGTCAGTATCGGCCAATAGAACAGGTACCGGTTTACCGGGTGCAATGTTCATTTCACCTTTGATGCTGCGAATGCCGAGAATGAATGACTTAACCCAATCCATTTCGGTGATGGCGTTTGGGTCAATTAATCCCGTGTCTGCTTGTGGATAAGGTTGCAGCATGATGGTTTCACCATCAATATCAGCCAATGGTGCAACTTTCTGCCAGATTTCCTCAGTGATGTAAGGCATGATGGGATGCGCCATACGCAATAGGGTTTCTAGCACTTGCACTAATGTTTGGCGTGCGCCGCGTTTGACGGCGTCAGAGGTCTCAGTGTCATTGAGGATTGGTTTGGAAAGTTCCAGATACCAATCGCAATAGTTGTGCCAGGTGAATTCATAAATTGTTTGTGCGGCTTGATCAAAGCGGTAATTTTCAATGGCGTTAGCGGTTTCAGTCACGGCTTGTTGTAAGCGCGCTTGTATCCATCGATCTGCCAGAGAATATTCGATGTCGTTATTGTGTTGTTCCTGATTTGGCTTCCCGGTATTCATGAATACATAGCGCGCTGCATTCCAGAGCTTATTACAGAAGTTGCGGTAGCCTTCGATACGGCCCATATCGAATTTGATGTCGCGTCCGGTGGCGGCTAAAGCGGCAAAGGTGAAGCGTAAGGCGTCAGCACCAAAAGCGGGTATGCCATTAGGAAATTCTTTGCGGGTTTGTTTTTCGACTTTTCTCGCCAGTTGCGGTTGCATCATGCCGTGCGTCCGTTTTTTCAACAGATCATCCAGTGAGATGCCATCAATCAAGTCAATTGGGTCTAACACATTGCCTTTTGACTTGGACATTTTGTGGCCTAACGAGTCGCGTACTAGTCCATGCACATAAACTTCATGAAATGGCACTCGGCCATCCATGAATTTCATGCCCATCATAATCATGCGCGCGACCCAGAAGAAAATGATGTCAAAGCCAGTTACCAGAACGTTGGTTGGGTAGAATTGATGTAGTCGTTTGGTGTCTTCCGGCCAGCCCAGCGTGGAAAATGGCCAGAGCGCGGAACTGAACCAAGTATCCAGCACATCTTCATCTTGGCGTAATGGATAATCCGCTGCTAGTCCATGCAGCTGGCGGATTTCAGCCTCTGAGCGTCCGACATAGACATTGCCTGCGTCGTCATACCAGGCGGGAATGCGATGCCCCCACCAGATTTGGCGGCTGATGCACCAGTCCTGAATGTTATGCATCCACTCAAAGTAGGTGTTTTTCCAGTTGTCTGGGACAAAACGGATCTTGCCTTTTTCGACCGCTTCAATGGCAGGTTTAGCTAATGGACCAACCTTGACATACCACTGGTCCGTCAGAAAAGGCTCAATTACCACACCTGAGCGATCACCACGAGGTGCCATTAGCTTGTGATCAATCACTTTTTCCAGCAAATTCTGCGCAGTTAGGTCCGCGACGATTTTCTTCCGGGCCGCATAGCGATCCAAGCCGATATAGGTGTTTGGAATCAGCTCGCCTTCATTGGGTTGATTTTCACGGATCGCCGCATCAACAGTGAAAATATTAATCAAACCACCGTGTATTTGTTCACGGATGGATAATTCATCACGATGTCTTTGCCAGACTTCGTAGTCGTTAAAGTCATGTGCCGGGGTGATTTTCACGCAACCGGAACCAAACTCAGGGTCTGCATGTGAGTCGGCAATGATGGGGATTTGACGGTTGGTGAGTGGCAAGTTGATGAGTTCGCCAATCAGGTGCTGATAACGCGCATCTTCCGGGTTGACGGCGACGGCGCAGTCACCTAACAAGGTTTCCGGGCGCGTGGTCGATACCATCAAGTCGCCTGCGCCATTGCTGAGTGGATAACGTATTTGCCACAGATGGCCATTTTCTTCTTCGGAAATCACTTCCAGATCGGAAACGGCGGTATGAAGTTTGGGATCCCAGTTGACCAGACGTTTGCCCCGGTAGATCAAACCCTCCTGATACAAACGCACAAAGACTTCTTTCACTGCATTGGATAAACCTTCATCCATCGTGAAACGTTCATTGCGCCAATCCAGCGAGGACCCCAGACGGCGTAACTGGCGGGTGATATTACCGCCTGATTCTTCTTTCCAATTCCATATGCGTTTGATAAAAGCGTCTCGGCCCAAGTCGTGGCGGGTTTGGCCAGTCGCTTCAAGTTGGCGTTCGACCACCATTTGGGTGGCGATGCCTGCATGGTCAGCACCTGGTTGCCAAAGAGTTGGTCGATTGCGCATCCGTTGGAAGCGGATCATGGCGTCCATAATGGTATTGTTGAACCCGTGACCCATATGCAAGCTGCCAGTGACGTTCGGGGGCGGAATCATGATGCAATAAGGCGTATTCGATGCGGCGTCGTTTGGTGAAAACCAGCCTTTTTCTTCCCAAACCTGATACCAGCGTTGTTCAATTGCGTGAGGATTGTAGGTTTTTTCCATATTGATTCCGGTCGGCCTAGCGAAAATTCAGCCGCAATTATAATGGGTTGATGACAAACGCTGAAATAGTAACGTCGAATATTTATGACTGCTGGACTGGCTGACGTTGAAAGTCCCAAGATCATTAGCCTTTTCAGTGCGATTGAGGATGCATGAGGCGTTTAATGGTGGGTTAAGAATCTGGTTTTGGGATTGAATACATTGAATACGGTGAGCTTGGACTAAACAATGACTATTGCTTGTATTAAATTAGCCTATGCTAAATTGCGCGTTTTTTATTGGCTGCTTGGGCGGCCCTTGTCTAGGCTAGGGCGCATTTTAAAGTGATAGCGGTATTATGAGCAGCATTCCAGATGTCACTTGCCGCGTTATTTAGGGACAGAAATCAGTTGCTTGATGACGCTATCTACACAGTTGATCGCTAGAAACTTCTGGCGAAGATCATCAGATCTTAATGCGAACGGGCATTTCATAGGGATAACCCGGTTTTGGTCTGTATGGATATGAATTTTTAATCAAATTTAATTGAAAAACTCGGAGAACTTTAGGATATGAGTGCGAAAAATGCCTTTTACGCTCAATCGGGCGGTGTCACCGCAGTCATTAACGCATCGGCTTGTGGGGTGATTGAAACCTGCCGCAAACATAGCGACAAGATTGCGAATGTTTATGCGGGTCGGAACGGCATCATCGGTGCCTTGACCGAAGAGCTGATTGATACCAATCAGGAATCCGCCGAAAATATCGCGGCATTGAAGAACACCCCATCTGGCGCGTTTGGTTCATGTCGTTTCAAGCTGAAAAGCTTGGAGGACAATAAGCGTGAATATGAACGTTTAATTAAGGTATTCAAAGCACATAATATTGGCTACTTCTTCTACAATGGCGGCGGTGACTCTGCGGATACTTGTTACAAGGTGTCGCAACTGTCAGAGAAAATGGGTTATCCGGTGCAAGCTATTCATGTGCCCAAGACCGTGGATAATGACTTGCCGATTACGGATAACTGCCCGGGTTTTGGTTCAGTGGCCAAATATATTGCGGTTTCCACTTTGGAAGCTTCTTACGACGTACGTTCAATGGCCAAAACTTCAACCAAGATCTTCGTGATTGAGGTTATGGGCCGACATGCGGGTTGGATCGCCGCCGCTGGTGCTTTGGTCGAAGATTACGACATTCCGGTCGTCACTTTATTCCCTGAAATTGATTTCGACAAAGATAAGTTTCTTGCCGCCGTCGATGCCAAGGTTAAGCAGCATGGTTACTGTACCATCGTCGTATCTGAAGGCGCGCACTATGCGGACGGTACTTTCCTGGCGGAGCAAGGCACCCGTGATTCATTTGGTCATGCGCAACTGGGTGGAGCTGCGCCTATCGTCGCTGGCATGGTCAAAGATGCATTGGGCTATAAGTACCATTGGGCAGTTGCTGATTATCTGCAACGTGCGGCGCGTCATTTGGCCTCTGAGTCAGATGTTGAGCAAGCTTACGCGTTGGGTAAGGCTGCAGTGGAGAAGGCGCTGGAGGGTAAGAACGCTATTATGCCGACGGTTGTACGCGAATCATCCACCCCGTATCAATGGCATATTGGCGAAGCACCACTTTCTGAAGTGGCGAATGTGGAAAAAATGATGCCAATGGAATTTATTTCAGCAGATGGTTATGGCATCACGGATGCTTGCAAGGAGTATCTGTATCCGCTGATCAAAGGTGAATCATATCCGGCCTATGATGAAAAAGGCATGCCGAAGTACGCCACGATGAAAGGCGCGATGATTGCGAAAAAGTTGCCGAACTTTGAGTTGTAATTTTTCGGCTAAGTCGTGATGAAAAAGCCTCGCCACGATGATGTGGCGAGGCTTTTTTGTTGTCGGCGTACTTTCCGGGTTGGTGTCTGTCAGTATTTGGATTCATTGGCATGAATATTTATTAACAGTAGTCGCTTCTTGACCCGTAGAATAGTGGCCAAGTCTTGGTAAGCAAAAACAGATTATGGCTATTTACGCAATTTGGAACAATAAGGGTGGCGTGGGGAAGAGCTATTTAACTTTTCAATTAGCTTCAGAGTATGCTAGGCAGAACCCTGAGAAGAAGGTATTAGTCGTAGATTTATGCCCTCAAGCAAACTCATCTTCTATGTTGCTTGGTGGAATGAGTGATGGTGAAAGATATCTAACAAGAATACATACGACTCAACCAAGGCGCACCATATCAGGATATATAGAGGATAGAATTCGCAGTCCTTATATGTCTCCAAACTCGGGTGGTGATTATGTCACTAATGTGTCTCAGCTTAATTACAGAGTGCCTGTGAATCTGTATCTAGTTGTTGGTGATGAACAACTAGAGATACAGGCATCAAGAGTCACCAGTGCAACATTCCCTGGTCCGCAGGATGCTTGGAGGATTACTCATCTGTGGGTGCGTGATTTAATCACTGACATACTGACTTCGTGGAACGATGAGGATTCGTGTGTATTTATTGACTGTAATCCAAGTTTCTCTATCTATACGGAGTTAGCATTATCAGCTGCAGACAGGTTGATCATTCCATTTTCTGCTGATGGTTCATCAAAGAGAGCTGTAAAGGCAGTACTTTCATTGGTTTATGGTATTAGAAGACATCCAGGTGATCGACAGTCTGATTACTATCTAGAGTCAACCCGATATCGGATGGCGCTTCCCGCGATCTATATGTATATCGGCAATAGACTTACTCAAATGAATAGTTCTTCGGCCTCGGCTTTTAAAACTGTGGTTAATGAAATTGGAGATGAGATCTGGGGTATCTGGCAGTCATCTCCTCAGGCATTCTGTGTTCACCCTCATGGTTCTCCAACACCAAATTCAAAGCGCGCCTTTAAAGTAATGTTTCAATATGAAGTCAATGATGCTAATACGGCTTCGGTTGTATCAGGTGCTTTGGGCATTCCAATCGCCTCATTGAAAGCTGGTCAGAAGGATTTTGCAGGGCGTTCCGTCACGGTGAATCAGCCACAATTAGATAAGCAAGTGCCGAATATTACGCAACTTGTTCAGAATATAGAATGAGGCTGACAAACTTAGCCATCTAATCAGTGGCTGGAAATATCACTGCTTTGCCAATGCCGCGATGATCCGAAGCCGCGCTCATTTTGTTCGTTCGTTTATTCCAGATAATCGCTTGCATATTGCCATATTGGTTGTTAAGTGGTTTCAGCTTATGGCCTTTTGAGCGCAATTGGATGATCGTATTCTCACTTAGTGCATGGGGTTCAAACTGAATCGCATCGGGTAAATATTGATGGTGGAAGCGTGGCGTATTCACCCATGTTTCAACTGGCGTTTGCTTTATCGCTTCTAACGCGCCTAATAACACCATGCTGATAATGCGTGACCCTCCCGGGGTGCCTAGTATGGTGACTTGGTTTTCGGTTTCCACGAAGGTTGGACTCATGCTGGATAACATCCGTTTACCGGGTTCTATGGCATTGGCTTGGTTACCAACCAGGCCATAGGCGTTTGGCGCGCCGGGTTTAATGGAGAAATCATCCATTTCATCATTTAACAGCACTCCGGTGCCAGGGGGAACGAAACAAGCGCCGAACGGATAGTTGATGCTTAAGGTCGCCGCCACGCGGTTGCCTTGTTGGTCTATGATTGAGAAGTGGGTGGTATCTGCGCCCTCGGGTTTTCCCGCAGTCATTGGCGAGCTGATACTGGCTTTATAGCGATCAATGCTATTTGCTTGCTGCTTGGCGTAAACAGGACTTAGTAAATGGTTGAGTGGGACATCCACAAAATCAGAATCACCCAGATAACGCGCCCGGTCTTGATAAGCGCGTCGCATTGTTTCGACCAGCAGGTGTGTTCGGTCAGCCGGGTTTTGCTGATCCAGGTCGTCGAAATGACCCAGCATATTCAGCATTTGCATCAATACCACGCCGCCCGAAGAGGGCAATGAGGCGCTGGTGATGCGTGCGTTCTGATACTGGCCGATCAAGGGTTGGCGTTCAATGATTTGATAGCGTTGCAGATCCTGTAGCGTCCAGATTCCGCCAGCTTGGCGTACCCCGGTAACCAATTTCCGCGCGACTTCGCCAGCGTAAAAACCGTCCCTGCCAGATTCTGCCAGTGCTTGCAGGGTGTTCGCCAGGTCCGGTTGGCGTAGTCGGTGGTTCTTTGGTGGAATCTGGTGTTCCAGTAAGAATTGTTGCGCTGAGGTGTGGTCTGCACGCAAAGCCGTCAAGCGGAAACTGGCCATGCGTCGATAATACGCATCGACCATAAAACCTTCGCGGGCCAGCTTAATGGCTGGTGCTAATGTCTTTTGCAGTGGCAATACGCCATATTGTTCCGCAATGTGCGCCAGGGCGGCTGGCGCGCCTGGGATTCCGGCGGCTAATGGGCCATCAATGCTGAGTTTGGGTATGGGTTCGCCTGACTTATCCAGATACATGTCACGATGCGCGGCCAATGGTGCGGTTTCGCGCCCGTCGATCATGACCTGTTTGCCGTCGTTTGCCCGGTGTAGCAGCCAGAAACCACCACCGCCGAGGCCTGAGCTATAGGGTTCAACCACGCCCAGCACGGCGCTGACGGTGACTGCGGCATCAAAGGCATTGCCGCCTTTGCGCAGAATGGCCATGCCAGCTTCCGTTGCTAACGGATGCGCTGTGGCGATGGCGTGTTGTTGGGGTTGTGTGTTGGCGTGAGTGTTCCAAGTCAGAATTAAGACCAAAAAACACAATAAAATGCGGGGTGGGGTGATCATGGTTGCTACGACTCCGTAATACGTTCATATTTTTCCATGAGTTCTTCTTGAGTTTCTTCATGGTTTGGATCCAGTGGAATGCAATCGACCGGACAGACATCAACACATTGCGATGTTTCATAATGGCCGACGCATTCCGTACATAGGTCGGGATCAATGATGTAGATTTCATCGCCTTGTGAAATAGCGTTATTGGGGCACTCTGGTTCACAAACGTCACAGTTAATACATTCATCGGTAATCATCAAAGCCATTGAAACACTCCAAAATACCGGGGTTAAATACAGCGTTTTTCCTGCATGATGCGCTGCACTTCAGGATGCACAAATTCTGACACATCGCCGCCTAAACGCGCAATTTCCCGCACTAAAGTCGATGATATGAAGGCGTGTTGCTCAGCCGGGGTGAGAAACAGTGTTTCAATTTCAGGTGCAAGGCGCCGATTCATGCTGGCGAGTTGGAATTCATATTCGAAATCGGATACCGCGCGTAACCCCCGAATCACCACATGGGCTTTTTCTATGGCGCAAAAGTCCATGAGCAAGCCCTTAAAGGCTTTCACTTCCACATTATCAATGTCATTTAATATGATATTCGCCAACTCAACCCGTTGTTCAATGTTGCATACGGGGTGTTTGCCGGTATCGTGAGCAATGGCGACAATGACCTTTTCAAACAGGCGACTGGCACGTAACACTAAGTCGGAGTGCCCATTAGTCATCGGGTCGAAGGTGCCTGGATAAATTGCAACTTTATGCAAAATTTAATTCCTCATGCAATGTTCAGAAAAATACCAGCCATTTCATCGTCACTTTCTCCTGTGTTGAAGTAAGCCGGAGAGTTCACCGCTTTGGTGAACGGTATGGGTCAATCGTCAAGCAGACACATCTGGTATTGCAATAATGCAAACTTTGCTTGTCCGGCTTGTCCCGTTCTGTGCCAGCGCCAATGGGGGGATACGGTAGGCCAGGTGCGTGATGCAGGCTGTTCGCAATAGATCCAACTGCCAGGCTTTAAACAGCCTGATATTTCCAACTGATGAATGACTTCAGGTAATAAATCGTCCGCAAATGGCGGATCAATAAAAACGATATCAAAGGCTTCCTCAGTTGTTCGCAGCCATTTGAGTGCGTCCATCTGATATAAGCGGAACGATTGCCCCGTGGATATCAAGCGTAGATTATCACGCAGTTGATTGGCTGCCGCCTTGGTCTTTTCAATGAAAATCACTTCACGCGCCCCCCGTGATAAAGCTTCCAGGCCTAAAGCACCGCTACCAGCGAACAAATCCAGTACGCAAGCATCCGGGATATCTTTTTGCAACCAATTGAATAAGGTTTCACGCACCCGGTCAGCAGTTGGGCGTAAACCTTTGACATTCGGAAAACTTAAGCGTCGTCCACGGTGCGCGCCGCCGATGATGCGTAAAACATTTTTGTGACGTGACAAAGGGCTTTCTCTCTGGACTCGTCATGATTGAGTGGGCGGACTGGGTTCAATGGGGGAGGTCGCGCCCTGATCAGATGACATTGGGGCTTGGTACCAGGACAGTTTCTCATGCAGAGATACCACCTCGCCGACAATGATTAAAGTCGGGGGGGCTGGTTGTTTTTGTCTCACCAATTCAGGTAGAGACGCCAAGGTTGCGGTATACACTTTTTGCTTATGGGTGGTGCCTTGTTGAACCAAGGCTGCTGGTGTGTCAGCCGACATGCCATGCGCCTGGAGTTCCTGCGTGATCACGGGTAATCCTTTCAGCCCCATATAGAAAACGATCGTTTGTTGAGGTTGAGCCAGTTGTCGCCAGTTCAGATTGATTGTGTGGTCTTTGAGATGGCCGGTGACGAAAGTCACCGACTGTGCGTAATCCCGGTGCGTCAGCGGAATCCCGGCGTAACTCGCGCATCCGGCGGCGGCAGTGACGCCTGGTACGACTTGAAACGGCACGCCTTGTTCCGCCAAGGTATCAATTTCTTCTCCGCCGCGACCAAAGATGAAAGGGTCGCCGCCTTTTAAACGGACGACTCTGTGGCCTTGTTTCGCCAAATCCGCGAGCAACTGATTGATTTCTTCTTGGCGCATGGCGTGGTTATCACGTTCTTTGCCGACGTAGATACGTCGTGCATCACGACGGGTCATATCCAGAACGGCTTTCGCCACTAAACGGTCATAGACGACGACATCCGCTTGCTGCATTAAACGTAGCGCGCGGAAAGTCAATAAGTCTGGGTCACCTGGGCCGCCGCCCACCAAATAGACTTCGCCCATGGGTTGTCCGTCGTCAAATTTGGTTAGCTCTTGTTGCAGTAAATGCTCAGCCTCCTCCATATGCCCGGAAAAAACCCGTTCGGCCACGCCGCTTTGCAAGACATATTCCCAGAACCGGCGTCGTTCCCGCAAACTATCAATATGGCTTTTAATCAAACTACGAAATCGAGCAGCCAAATCGGCTAAGCGGCCATAACCGGAAGGAATTAATGACTCAAGACGTGTGCGGATCAAACGTGCCAGTATCGGCGATGCGCCGCTGGTGGACACAGCGATGACGACGGGTGAACGATCAATGATGGAAGGGACGATAAAGCTGCCATTTTCCGGATTATCAACAATATTCACTGGGATGTTCAGTGCGCGTGCTTTCTGGCCGATTTGGCGGTTTATGCCCGGGTCGCCAGTGGCGCCGATCACCAGAGTTGCACCAGACAAATCGTCTGCTTGGTAGGAGCGCGGTTGAACGTCGATTTCGCCTTGCTCCAAAAGCGTTTGCAGGCTATGGCAAAGCTTGGGGGATACAACTTTGACCTGCGCGCCGGATTGCAATAATAAGCGAATTTTTCGCGCAGCGATTTCGCCGCCGCCAATGACCACGCAGGGCTGTTGTTTGACATCAAGAAAAATGGGCAGGTGTTGCATAATTTGGAGTTTTAATTGTGTATATTCGGAAATTATAATATAGTGCCGGGATATTTTTCTGAATTATATTGAAGGAAATTACCATGGTGGTAAAAGAGATTGAAGCTGCCGAATTGCAATCTCGAGTCGTTAACAACGAAGATATTATGCTGCTTGATATACGCGGCGACGCCGAAGTGGCGCAAGGCGTGTTGCCTAAGGCGGAGCATCTTCCGATGCATATGATTCCCTTGCGTATGCATGATTTTCCGCAGGGACGGGATATTGTATTGTACTGCCGCAGCGGCGCTCGCTCGCATCACGCTTGTAATTACCTGATGCAGCAGGGTATTGATAATGTCATCAACTTACGGGGCGGAATCATCTCATGGGTCCGTCAGGGATATGAGATCGCTTCTTCCACAAAATTGAAAGCGTCGGCTTAGACAAGCCTGATTATTATAGGGATGTAATTTTCTCAATTGTGATTTGGTTGTACTTGGCATATAAGCACATACCAATTGTATAGGGCGTAAATGCTGAAATGCCCGTGATTTGATCTTGTAACGTCAACATATTCGGAGGTTGCCTCATGGCTGACTTTGATAATGAATTGGATGCATCTGGCTTGAACTGTCCTCTGCCGATTCTTCGCGCGAAGAAGACACTGGCCGGTATGGATAGTGGCAAAGTATTGCGCATTGTCGCCACTGATCCAGGTTCGGTGAAGGATTTCGAGGCCTTCGCCAAACAAACTGGTAATGAACTTATGGATTCAGGCGAAGAAGGCGGTAAGTTTGTCTTCCGTATCAAGAAAGCTTGATCATCAATAAACCCATTAACTATTGAGGGCCGTTAAGATGGAAGAAAAGAAGCTTGCCATCATCGCGACCAAAGGTACGCTGGATTGGGGATACCCTCCTTTCATTCTGGCTTCGACAGCCGCTGCATTGGGTTATGAAGTCGAAGTGTTTTTTACCTTCTATGGTTTGCAGTTACTGAAGAAGGACCTTGATCTCAAGGTGTCTCCACTTGGTAACCCAGGGATGCCGATGCCGATGGGCATGGATAAATGGTTCCCGACGTTGTTTACTGCGTTGCCAGGTATGGAAGCCATGATGACCGCCATGATGAAGAAGAAAATGGCGAGCAAAGGTGTGGCCAGCATAGAGGAGTTGCGGGAACTGTCTCAGGAGGCTGGCGTCAGATTAATCGCTTGCCAGATGACTGTTGACCTGTTCGATATGGACTCTTCTCAGTTCATTAATGACGTTGAGTATGCCGGCGCAGCGCGCTTCTTTGAATTTGCGGGCGAATCGGATATTTGCTTGTATATTTAGTGTGATGAAACAAAATCAATAGCTGCATGAGCTATTGATTTTGTGTCCGGCTCTCACTCATCCCCAATAACTTTGATCTTCAAGCTTGTTTCAACATCCGTGTGCAGGTGAATGGTGACTTCGTAGTCGCCAACCAAGCGCAATGTGCCTTCTGGCAAGCGAACTTCTGATTTTACGATCTCAACCCCGGCAGCGGCGCAAGCGGTGACGATATCTGTCGTGCCGACTGAACCGAATAACTTGCCCTCATCCCCCACTTTATGCGTGATGGTGACACCATCTTCCAATGCATTGAGCTGAGCTTTGCGAGCTTCCGCCGCCGCCAGGCTCTCCGCCGCTTGCTGCTCAAGCTCGGCACGCCGTTGTTCAAAAGCGGCGATATTATCCGGGCTGGCGAATACGGCCTTGCCTTGAGGGATAAGAAAGTTACGTGCATAACCGGATTTTACCGTGACTTTCTCGCCTAATACGCCGACATTAGCGACTTTATCCAATAAAATGACTTCCATCGTTATTTAAACCTCAAAAATGATTAATTCTGGTTGTTGATCCCGGCTTTTGCACGGAAATCAAGCCAGCCATCGGTATAACCTAATATCGCTAGCATGATCGTGCTGTACGGCGCGCCGATGAATAACGCCAAGTAGAAAACAGCGGTTCCAATACGCGGTATTCGGTATTGGTGAGCAAAAGCGTGCGCCACGCTGATACCTTGCAGCAGGAACAACATCATGCCAACCACATAGAGTTGGCCGCCTACGCCAGGATTTGAATCAGACGCCACCAACATGGGAATGAAGAGGAGAGGCAGCACAATTAGCCAGAATCGCTCAAAACGCAGATGGCGGAATTGCGCGCCAAAAGAACCTGAATCATCCAGCTTGAGTAAAGCCCATAACCCGAGTGATAAAGCTGCCGCCATACTGATGAACCAACTGGCGGCGACTCCGCCGGGCATCCATTTTGCGAGCATATCAATCAATTGATCCTGCTCAGCTTGTGGCATGACGGTTAAGTCGATTTGCGCTTGGATAAATGCGAATAAAACGTCGCGCCAAAAGCCCACCGGGTTTTCCCATGCGAGAAACTGCAGGCCAACAATTAAAAAGCCGCCGACCGCCGCTGCGCTGAATGCTTTGGCTAAAGAGTGACTGGCGCCTAGCACGCCGCTGAGTCCCCAAGCCGGTAACCATAGCAGGATGCCTAACAATGCAAATGGCATTGGCATTTGAAATAACAAGCCGCCAAGCCCAATGAGTGCGAAAATAGCAGAGATGGCGACGATCAAGCCTTCCTGCAAGCCATTGCGTAAAGTGGCTAATACCAAAATCGCCATGCTGATGATCGCGATTGGCGTAACCATCAATGCCAACAGCAAGGTTAAGACGGCGGCGAGAATGGCCTGAACCCGCCCTTTCATGATCAGGGCGACAAGATTCTGCATCACAGTCTACGGCGTGCTTTAATGGGTATCGGAGTAGGGCAGTAAGGCGAGAAAACGCGCGCGCTTTACGGCCGTGGTTAGCTGACGTTGATACCTGGCGCTGGTGCCGGTGATGCGGCTGGGTACAATTTTACCCGTTTCAGTGATGTTTTGACGCAACAAGTTGAGATCTTTGTAATCAATCTCTTCAATACCTTCAGCGGTGAAACGGCAATATTTACGACGGCGGAATTGACGTGACATGGGTTTGGTTCCTTAATGAAATTTATTCAACGACGGCTTCAGCGGTTTCTTGTTTATCTTCGTCTTTGGCGAGCGCTGACATTTTGGTGATGGCGGATTTCCGACGAATGACCAAATGACGTAAAATGGCGTCGTTAAAGCGGAAGGTGGTTTCCAATTCGGTCAATACTTCAGCTGAGCACTCAATGTTCATGAGCACATAATGTGCTTTGTGAATTTTGTTGATGGGATAGGCTAACTGCTTGCGACCCCAATCTTCGAGTCGATGGATCATGCCGCCATCTGTTTCAATGGTGGATTTATAGCGTTCCACCATGCTGGGTACTTGCTCGCTCTGATCTGGATGCACTAAAAAAACAATTTCATAATGACGCATTGTCACTCCCTATGGTTGAAAGCCTCCCGTGTTACCAAGGAATTCAATTGACGGTGAGGCAAGGAGAAGCTTAAAAACTTCACATAAAAATGGCGAAGTTAAGACGCTCAAAATGGAAGACTCTGGCTGCTAAGGCCTGAGTCGGAAAATACAGGTTTGCTGATTGATCTATGGCGTGATTGTCAAGGAACCTAAATTTGTGGTGCAACGAAACGCATCAGGTTTTGTTGCATTGCCGACAAAAGGAAACAATCCGCCTTTAGGTGATCATGGTGCCGAGAAGAGGACTTGAACCTCCACGGCCTTTCGGCCACTAATACCTGAAACTAGCGCGTCTACCAATTCCGCCACCTCGGCAACAAGCGGCGGATGTTACAATCAGGGGAAATATATGTCAATTTATTGTGCCGGTTCGCCAGCGCGAATCAGTCTTTGCCTGAGTGGAGGGCACGATATAACTTAGGGTGAGCTGTACTGATTCAGACCTCATCTGTTGGCTCCTGGTCTGGATAGAATTCGTATTCCGAGCAAAACACCGGTTGTTTGATCTTTAAACTTCAGAAATCCTGCAATCCATTGATTTTACGCAAGTATCCATGTTCCTGAGTATTCTCGGCATTGTATTTCCTATATTCGCCATTGTACTGGTTGGTTTCCTGTATGCCCGTCGTCATACTCCGGACATGACGGCAGCCAACAGGCTGAATATGGACATATTCTTGCCTGCCCTGCTGTTCATCGTGGTCGCTGATGACAGCTTTAAACCGGGCGCATTTGGCGTACTGGCATTGGTTGGTGTTGCCATCGTATTGGGTTCTGGGCTTCTGGCGATTCCAGTGGCGCGTTTATCAGGCTATCGAAGCCTGACCTTTGCGCCGCCCATGATGTTTAACAATTGTGGGAATATTGGTCTCCCACTGGCTCTCTTGGCCTTTGGTCAGGAACACTTGGGTGGTGCAATCGTGTTATTCCTGGTGAGTAACACGATACATTTTTCTCTGGGCAACTGGCTTTTGAGTCGCCGCGCGAGTTGGATAGCACTGATACGCAACCCCATTCTGCTTGCTACGCTATTGGCATTCGGTGTGAACCTTGGTGGCATTCCAATACCTGAAATGGCCTGGCACAGCATTGATATGCTGGGGCAGATCTCTATTCCACTGATGTTGTTTTCTCTTGGCGTACGTATGACCGATATTGACCTATCCGATTGGCAGATTGGTTTGGTGGGTGCCGTCATGAGTCCACTGGCGGGACTTCTGATTGCGATACCCTTGGTATATTTTCTGGGTATCAGTGGCGTTGATCAGGCGCAGTTGATTATTTTCAGTGCTCTGCCGCCTGCCGTACTGAATTTTATGTTCGCGGAAAAGTACAGTCAGGAACCACGCAAGGTTGCTTCAATCGTGCTGATTGGCAACTTTGTGAGCGTGGCTGTGATTCCTGTTGTGCTGTATGCCGTTTTGTAGGAGTCGGTAGTTGTATTGCCGCAGATGGGTTTCAGTGAAGATGCTTGAGCCATGTTGCCATGACGAATAAACGCAGTTCTCATTTTGTTTCCTTGGTCATCAATTGCCATAAGCGACTGAAGGCAACCAAGTCACCAACTGCGGAAACGCAAACACCAAGCCCAGTCCAATCAACTGCAAAACAATGAACGGCACCACGCCGCGATAGATTTCGGTGAGCCGCACGCCTTGCGGGCAGACACCTTTTAAATAGAACAGGGCGAAACCTACGGGTGGTGTCAGGAAAGAGGTTTGCAAGGTGACCGCCACCAGCAAAGCGAACCACACCAGATTGGGGTTATCCACCACGCCATAGCCATCCACGGCCAAATCCAGCGCCCCGATCACTGGGCCTAACAGCGGCAGCATGATCAGGCTGATTTCGATCCAGTCGAGGAAAAAGCCCAGGGCGAATACAAACAACAGAATGACTGCGATCAAGCCATAAGGCCCGAGGCCCAGGCCGTTCAGTGCGGATTCAATCAGTTCATCGCCGCCGCATTCACGCAGCACCAGAGCGAAGATGGTCGCGCCGACAAAGATGGCGAAGATATAGGCCGAGGTGTTCATGGTGTTGATCACCACTTCTTTTAACACCGTAAAGTTCAGACGCTTGTAAGCCAAAGAAAGGATAGTTGCGCCTAGAGCGCCGATGCCGGAGGCCTCGGTAACGGTAGCAATACCGGCAAAAATCGAACCTAATACAGCTAAGATCAATAAGGCGGGTGGCAGGATATCCAACATCACTTGTAAAACGTCTTGTAACCCGATGGCCTTGTGGTCAGCGGCCAAAGGCGCATTGTCTGGCTTCCACAAACCATAGATATAGATATAGCTGATATACAACACGCCCAAAATGATGCCGGGGAATACCGCGCCCATGAATAGATCGCCGACCGACACGCCCAACTGATCGCCCATGATGACCAGCATGATGGAAGGTGGAATCAGGATGCCCAAACAGCCGGAAGCGGCGATGGTGCCCAAGGCCAATGGCTTGTGATACTGCTGTTTGAGCATGATGGGCAGCGACATCACACCCAGCAACACAACCGAAGCGCCAATGATGCCGGTGGAGGCGGCGAGGATGATGCCGATCAGGGTCACGGTAATCGCCAGGCCGCCGCGCACATTGCCGAACAGCTTTTGCATCGAATGCATCATGCGCTCGGCCACGCCGGACTTGTCCAGCATCAGGCCCATAAAGATAAACATCGGCAGGGCGACCAGCACCCAGTTATCCATGATGCCGAAGATGCGCCCGACCAGCAGTCCCAGGGTGTTGTAATCCAGGCCGGTCATGGTCCAGTCCATGCTGTCGGTCCAATAGGCGATGCCGACGAATGCGATGCCGACGCCGGCCAACACCCAGGCCACCGGGAAGCCGGTGAACAATAGCGCGATGAATGAAACAAACATCGCGATGACTAAATAATTTTCGGGTTCCAGCAGCATGGTTCAGCCCTCCTGCCTATCTTGCTTATCGTCCGGGGTGCAGGGCTGCAGATGAAAAAACTGACGCAACATGGACACATTGCCCGGCACCAGTTCTTCCGGCTCCCGCGCATGATGTCTCAATAATTGCACCTGCAAAATCAAACGTGCCAGCGCAGCCATGAACATCAGCACGGCGGTCAGGGGCACAATGGCTTTGATTATCCACCGATACGGCAGGCCGGTCGGGTTGGCGGATGATTCGTTCACCCGATAGGCTTCCCATGCCCAGCCAATGCTATGGTCGAACAAGATCCATAAGAATGGCATCAACAAGAGTAAGATGCCCGATATTTCCAATATATGCTTCGCTTTGGTCGGCAGACTCATGTGCACAATATCAACCCGGATATGCGAATCATTGGTGATGGCATACGCCATGCCGAACATGAAAGCGACCGCATACAGATGCCACATCAGTTCCTCCAAAGGCACCAAGCCTCTGTTGAAGCCGTAACGCATCACGACTTGTAACAAGATCACGCCGATTAACAATACATTCAACCAGGCGGCGGTCTCCGCGATGCGCCGGACGATGTTGTTGAGAAAATCGGCGATGGGCACTCGGTATTGGGGGTTGGCGGAAGACATGGCAATAGCTCATTTCGATACAGTTTGGTGCGGTTCGCTATGCTCACCGCACCGTTAAAGGGATTACTTGCCTCCAGATCTCACCGTACCTGGGCGTGGTAAAAACGCCCATTCATTCCACAATTTGTAATCCGCGCGGAACGTTTGCAGGTTGTCGTAGATACGCTTGAATTCAGGGTCTTGCTTGCTTTCTTCAGCGACTACTTCATCCCATTTGGCGCGGAATTGCCCCAACATCTCGTCAGACCAGTAACGGTTCTCCACGCCACGCTCGGCATTCTTCTTCATCTCCGGGAATTGGATTGACTCGCCTAAAGCTAAGCCGTCCAGCATGGCTGCTTTACAGCCCATCTCCAGCACGCCCTGCTGCTGCTTGTTCATTTTGTTCCAGGTATCTTTATTGATGATCAAATCAAACATCGTTGCGGGCTGGTGCCAGCCGGGGAAGTAGTTGTATTTGAGGATTTTGTGGAAGCCGAGCAATTTGTCGATTGCCGGCATGGAGAATTCGGTTGCATCAATTGCGCCTTTCTCCAGAGCCGGGAAGATTTCCTTGGAGGATAATAAAGAAGTGGAAACCCCCATTTTCTCCATTACCAGCGCGCCCAAACCGAAGAAGCGCATCCGCAGGCCCTGTAAATCTTCCGGCTTGTCGATCGGTTTGGAGAACCAGCCAGAGGTTTCCGGTGCAAGGATAGAGCAAGGAATGGAGTGGACGTTGTAACCCGCTTTGTCATAAGTTTCCTGCCACAATTTGCGACCATCACCGTAATAAACCCAGGCTAAAAACTCCGGTGCATCTGGGCCGAAAGGTACCGCCGAGAAGATCGCGCCTTTTTGGCCCAACAATCCGGTGTGGTAGCCTGGTGTGGTCCAGCCCGCATTTACCTGGCCTTTGGACACGGATTCGAGTATCTCTTTAGGCGGCAATAATTTGCCCGGTTCATAGATTTTCAGCTTGACTGAACCACCCGATGCCACATTGACATGTTCGGCTAACCATTTTGGGGTGGATCCCAAGCCGGTTAAATGCGTGCCAAACCACACAGGCACTTTTAACAGGACTCTCTTGGCCGCTATAGCCGGGCTGGTGACCAACGCCAGTGACAAGGTGGCAGCCGCCGCCAAGCCGACGATTGATTTGTTCATGGACTCCTCCGGGAAACATTGACTTAGAATTATTAAGGACAGACCAGTTTGGTAAATTGGTCAGTCCAGAAGATTCTGGCAGAAAAAATGCCGCTGTCAAGGTTTGCGTTTGGGGGTTGGAGTGAGTGGTGGTGTGGAGGGTGGCTTGAATACAATCCCAGAAAGTGGTGTTATTAAGAGGCGTAAGTTTCTGTTACCGACTGGATTAAAGTTAGTTAGCTTAATCCACGCCTTTCACCATCAGCAGTAAGCCACCGAATCCAAAATATTGGATGGTTTATTCTGCTGTTAGATATCTATATGGGGGGAGTGAATGTCTGCTGAAAGTGCGGCCATTATTGGAGCGATTCTAGGTGGGGTTGTGTCTGCTTGGCTCACACATTTACTGTCGTCGAACACAAAACGCCGTGACTTAGCGCTTGACTTCGTAAAGGAATTCTTGGGTCTTCAGCAAGATTATTCTGAACTTTTGCATTATTTGGAGCAATCAGAGCGACTACGGAGCGAAAGCGATGAGGCAAAAGTTGCTTATAACCGAATTGTAAATATGGGTGACAAGCTGGAAGTCTTTGCTCTTTGTTATGTGAGTAACAATCTTGATAGGCAGATTGCTATTAACTCTGGATTACGCGGTTTTAGTAAAGATTTCGTAGAAAAGGTGAGTGTCGCTATTCCAGCGTTAGAACCCAATCAGAAACACTGGCGAAGCTTACGAGATATGATGAATATGCGCTGATATGGATGGATAAAATGAGTGATTTTGAAACCCACATAAATAAGCTGAGAAGTCTGATCAAGACAAGCGAAGACTCACAAGATAAATCTGAAGCGTTGATGCTTCTTGCGATTTTGGAAATGAAAACCTTAACGTTTACCTCGCCAAAGCCTATTAGGCCGAATAGTACTGTCAATAGTACATGTCCAAAGTGTGGGTGCCCATTGACGATTACTTATCCATGATAAGGCTCTGAAAAGGTTGTGGGTTGGAGTATAGCGGTTGCGACATAATGCGCAGTAAATCGTTTTCCGTGATCGGGCAAGAAGCCCAGCTATCCCCAATTTCAGCTCCCACTCATTGCATGGTTGATTGATGCATCAAACGCCCTCATCGTCACGTAACTGATTAACTTTATTATTGGTGACAATGCGTGAATTAACGGATGTAAATGGGCGGAAACCACCTGCTTCAATTTTACTGGCGGAAACACGTTCTTTACGCGCCAGTTCCTTGGTGGCCAGCAATAAATCATCTTCAATATCAAGCGTTGTTCGCATATCATCCTCACTGTGATGCAGTGTCATCAAAGCATAGCAGCATCATGATCCATGTCAATTTGGCGGCGTTAAAAATGTGCTTGAGATAATTTTGATAAGCGCTTAACCTTTTATAGGTTAATTGGTAAGACCAAATAAGCTTGTATGCAGAAACGTAAATTATCCGATCAAATTGCTGAACAGCTTGAAGGCATGATTGCCGATGGCACTTTGCAGCCGGGCGAACGTTTGCCGGCTGAGCGCCAGTTCGCCGAGCGCTTGCAGATATCACGCCCTTCGTTGCGCGAAGCTATCCAGAAACTTGCCAGTAAAGGATTGTTGAGTACCCGTCAGGGCGGAGGCACTTACGTCAATGACCGTCTATCCGGCAATTTCAGTGATCCTTTGCTCGCTTTACTGAAAAACCAACCGAATGCTGAATTCGATACCTTGGAGGTGCGTAAAGAGTTGGAAGGGGTCGCTGCTTTCAATGCGGCAGCACGGGCCACGGAAACAGACCGGGCGCGTATTTGGCGACGTTTCAACACCATGGCTGAGGTACAGCGTTCACCGGTTTCCAGCACCGATAAGCTGAAAATTGATGCCGCTTTTCATCGGTCGATTGTGGAAAGTGCGCACAATATTGTGTTGGTGCATTTTGTTCGTGCAGTACATGATGTTTTGGAGAACACCATTAATGCTTATCTGGACCAGTTTTACGCCGAGGCTTCTTTCGTTAAAAAATTGTGCCAACAGCATGAGGCCATCGTAACTGCCATTATGGATAGAGATTCGCAAGCCGCACGCGACAAGGCGCGTTTTCATCTGGATTTTGCCTACCAATCGTTTCGTGAATTTCAGACTCAGGCGCAGTTATCAAGAAATTCACAGTTCTATTCGGCGATGTTTCAGGACCAGTAAATGCGTAAAAGCAAACTCACTCATGCTGCCGAAGCCATCGCGAGAATTCCTGATGGCGCTACCTTGGCCAATGGCGGATTCGTCACTATCGGCGTGGCTGAGACTTTACTCAAAACGCTGGAGCAGCGTTATCTGGCGACCCAAACGCCGCGTGATTTGACGTTGGTTTATGCGGCGGGGCAGGGTGATAGCAAAGATCGCGGGCTTAACCATATTGCTCATGCTGGCTTGTTAAAAAAAGTGATTGGCGGGCATTGGGGCCTGGCACCCAAAATCGGCAAGCTGGCGGTGGAAAACAAAATCGCGGCCTATAACCTGCCGCAAGGCGTGATCGCCCATTTGTACCGTGATATTGCCGCCAAGCGTCCGGGTAATATCACTAAAGTGGGTTTACACAGTTTTGTGGACCCCCGGGTTGATGGCGGCAGACTGAATGCAGCAGCTACCGAAGCCATTGTGCGTTTGCTGCCAATTGACGGTGAAGACTATTTGTTTTATCCCAGTTTCCCGATTGATGTGGCCTTTCTGCGTGGCACCACGGCGGATCATCAGGGTAATGTCAGCATGGAGCGTGAGGCGCTGTATTTGGAGTCTTTGGCGATTGCACAAGCGGCGCATAACTCGGGCGGCAGGGTGATTGTCCAGGTGGAGCGTATGACTGAGAACCATGTACTCAGTCCGCAGATGATCCGCATTCCCGGCATTTTGGTCGATCATGTGGTACTTGCCGAGCCAGGCGACCACCCACAGACTTTTAGCGAAGCCTACAATCCGGCTTATACCGGTGAGGTCCGCATTGCACGCGAAACGGTAAAGCGTGAACTTAATGAACGTCTGCTCATTGGTCGGCGCGCGGCGCAACTGCTCATGCCTGGCAGTGTGGCTAATTTAGGCTTGGGCATGCCCGAGTCAGTCGCCGTGGCCGCTGCTGAATCCGGTATGTTGGAACAAGTCACCCTGACCGTGGAGCCGGGTGGCATTGGTGGTATACCAGCCGGTGGGCACAGCTTTGGCGCGGCCAGTAACGCGGAAGCCATTATCGACCAGCCTGCGCAATTTGATTTTTATGACGGTGGTGGTTTGGATCAGGCCTTTCTGGGTTTGGCGCAAGTTGATCAACAAGGTAATGTGAATGTCAGCCGCTTCGCCAATCGTTTGGCGGGTGCTGGCGGTTTCATCAATATCAGCCAGAACGCCAAAATGGTCGCCTTTCTTGGCGCTTTTACGTCAGGTGGTTTACGGCTTGAAATACAAAACGCCCAATTACGTATTCAACAGGAAGGCCGGCAACATAAATTTATCCAGCAGGTTGAACATCTCACCTACAATGGCCAGGCGGCCATCGCGCGTGGGCAGCAGGTTTATTACATTACTGAACGCGCCGTTTTTGCATTAACCCGAGAGGGTTTGCTACTGATCGAAATCGCGCCCGGCGTTGATCTACAGCAAGAGGTATTGGCGCAGATGGACTTCACGCCTTTACTGGCACCGGATATTCAAACCATGAGTACGAATCTATTTAAGCCATGAAACCCACCAGCGTTTATTACTTTGGCACCTGTCTGATTGATCTGCTGTATCCCAGAGCCGGTCTGGCCGGGATGCAGTTATTAAAACGTGCAGGTGTGGAAGTCATTTTTCCCGCCGATCAATCGTGCTGCGGACAACCGGCTTTCAACTCGGGCTACCGCGATGAAGCACTTGGTGTCGCCCGTGCGCAATTGGCTTGTTTCTTTGAAGACATACCGATTGTGGTGCCTTCCGCTTCATGCGCAGGCATGATCAAACATCACTGGCCCGAGTTATTCGAGGGCCAGCCGGATGAAGATACCGCAAATGCAGTCGCCCAGCGGGTGTATGAACTGACTGAATTTTTGACGGATATTTTACAAATTGAACTGATTGATCTAGGCGAACGGGTCAAGGTCGCGGTACATAATTCCTGCTCGTCGCAACGCGAAATGGGTGTCGCTGATCGCAGCCATCAACTCTTGAATCAGTTGGTCAATGTCGAAGTGGCACCGCACCAACGCCCGCGTGAATGCTGCGGCTTTGGCGGCACCTTCGCGGTCAAACAGGCCGATATATCCGGTGCCATGGTAAATGCGAAAACAGTCAGTTTGAGCGATAGCGGTGCGGATAAAGTCATCAGCCAGGATTGTGGCTGTTTAATGAATATCGGCGGGGCACTGCAAAAACAAGGCAAGGATTTGCCCACACAACATATTGCGGAATTTTTGTGGGAGCGGACAAGTGCCGATTAACTATTGCCCTTATAGCCAATTTATAACCGTCATACCCGCGAAGGCGGGTACCCATAATGACGCAATAACCGGAAATAAAAAGCAGCGCGACGAAGAACGAGGAGTAGCGCTTTTTGGCGTCCAGGTTAATTTGATTTGTGATGTGTTTCACACTATAAATTGGTAAATTTTGGTACATAAGCAGGTGATTACATGGCTAAGAATACCAGTGTTAGTTTGGGGGAGCACTTCGACCAATTTATTGCGACAAAACTTGTGGATGGACGCTATGGCTCGGCCTCCGAAGTTGTACGTGCGGGTTTACGCTTGCTTGAAACGGAAGAGCAAAAACTCGAAACCCTACGAAAACTCATTGCAGAGGGAAAAGCGAGCGGAGAGGCTGAATACAGCTACGAGAAATTTATGGCTGAATTGGATGAAGAGTTTGGTTGATGCAAAGGTTTACGCTAACGCGTGCCGCCAAAAAAGATTTGCGAGGCATTGCCCAATTTACTGAGGAACGCTGGGGCTATCAACAAACGAAGCACTATTTGAAAGGCATGGACGACGCCTTTCAAAGGCTTGCTGATAATCCGATGTTGGGTAGTGCATGTGACTATGTTGATATCGGGCTAAGGAAACAGCCCTATCAAAGCCACATGATTTACTATGAGTTAAAGACAGAAAATGCCATTCGAGTCGTCAGAATTTTACACAAACGCATGGATGTTCGGCGCGCTTTTACGGATATATAACTTAACCAATATGGACCCCAACCTACGCGGGAGTGATGATGTGGCGTATAGAAATAGCCAAGTGTTGTGTCTACCATGAACCAAACCCAAGCCTTTAAACAACGTATTGATGACGCGCTGCATAACGATCAGCTACGCGCCAATTTCCGTTCCGCGATGGATGGCATCATGTCTCACCGGGCAAGCCAATTTCCCGATGATGTGCAACTGCAAGCCCTGCGCGAACAAGCACGCGCTATCCGCGCCAACGCATTAGTCAAACAACCCGAATTGCTTGTGCAGCTTGAGCAAAAGCTGACGGAAAACGGCATTCAGGTGCATTGGGCGGAAACACCCACAGAAGCCAATCAGATGATTTTGGGCATTTTGCATCAGGCCGATGCCAAAAGCGTGATTAAAGGCAAGTCGATGGTTTCGGAAGAAACCGAGCTGAATCGCTATCTGGAAGAGCATGACATTGAAGTTATCGAGTCCGATCTGGGGGAATACATTATCCAACTGGCGCAAGAACCACCTTCCCATATTGTGGCCCCGGCGATTCATAAAAACCGTCAGGAGGTGGGGAAATTATTTCAGAAACATCATCCTGAACAGCCCTATACCGAGGATATTGATGCGCTGACCCAAACTGCTCGCCACATATTGCGTGACAAGTTCGCTCAGGCAGATGCAGGCATTTCCGGTGTGAACTTTGCCGTGGCCGAAACCGGCACACTTTGCCTGGTCGAAAACGAAGGTAATGGGCGTTTAAGCACCACAGCGCCACGCGTCCACATCGCCATTACCGGCATCGAAAAAGTGGTGGAAAAGCTCAGCGATATTCCCCCCCTACTGAACATCCTCACCAAATCAGCCACTGGCCAGCCGATCACTACCTATTTCAATATGATCAGCAGGCCGCGCCAGCCGGGTGAAAAAGACGGCCCGGAAGCAGTGCACCTAGTGTTGCTGGATAATGGCCGCTCGCATATCCGCGTGGATGAAGAATTGCTGGATACCTTACGCTGTATCCGCTGTGGCGCCTGTATTAACCATTGTCCGGTTTACGTCCAACTGGGCGGACATGCGTATGGCACGGTTTACCCAGGCCCGATTGGCTTGGCGCTGGAGCCACAGCGTCTCGGCCTGGATAAGGCAGGCACCCTGACTTCGGCCTGTAGCCTGTGTGGCGCTTGCGGAGAGGTTTGTCCGGTCAAAATCCCCCTGCCCAAACTGATTAACCGCCTGCGTGCCGAATCGGTCAACCATAAACAAAATACGTCGGTAAAAGGCAAGGGTGCATTACGCAAGCCGAGTGAGGCAACCATCTGGCGGCTATGGCAATTTTTGTATGCTAATGCGCGGCTCTATCGCGCCTTTTTATACATGGCCACAAGGTTTGGAAAACTGACGCCCAACCAATTAGGCGCATGGACACGCTACCGTCAGGCAGTAAAACCCGCGCGAAAGAGCCTGCATGAACTCGCAAAACAAGCAGGTTTTAGTCATGGCGTTTAGTCCTGTCATCCCGGCGAAGGCTGGGATCCAGTATTTTGCATAGTGATGGATTCCCGCCTGCGCGGGAATGACAAAACTTTAGAGGTTTCGGCAATGAGTAATGCCCGTGAAAATATTTTAACGCGCCTGCGCAACCAACGGCCCGAGGCCCATTCCACCATACAACCAGGCATTGATTACCCAGAGCGGGATTTAAACGCACGTATCGCGCGTTTTACCGAACGCCAACAGGCCGTGCGTGGTGAGGTGCATGATTTGCGGGATAGCGACTGGTTTGCCTGGTTACAAACCGAGCTGCCGAAACGCGGACTGAAAACTGTCTTGGTGGGCAATGGCGCGCTGGGCCAACAAATTGATCAAGCCGATATCCAGGGCGTCCAGGTCAGGCGCTACCAGCAAGCCATTGAAACCTGGAAAGACGATTTGTTTAATCAGGTTGATGTCGCCATCACCGGGTGCAAGGGCGCAATTGCGGAAACCGGCAGTCTGATGGTCTGGCCGGATCAAAACGAACCGCGCTTGATGTCATTAGTTCCACCCGTGCATATCGTGCTGCTGGATGCACAAAAAATACACAATACCTTTGCGGATGTGTTGGCCGATGAACCCTGGCATCAGGGTATGCCAACCAATGCCTTATTGATATCCGGCCCATCCAAAACTGCGGATATCGAACAAACACTGGCGTATGGCATTCACGGTCCGAAAGCGCTGATCACGCTTATTATAGAAAGTTAACGCATTCATCCGTATGTCTTGTCATCAGGCGACTCGTATTTTGGAGATAACCAGGGTTTGTGATGTCTGATCTATTTGATGATTCTCTTGTTTCTGAGAGATCGCAGCCATTGGCTGACCGTATGCGTCCTGAAAATCTGGATCAATATAAGGGGCAGGCGCACATTCTGGGTGAGGGGAAACCGCTGCGTCAGGCGATTCTATCCGGTCATCTGCATTCGATGGTTTTTTGGGGACCACCTGGTTCTGGCAAGACGACTTTAGCGCGTTTGTTGGCGAAGCAGGCGGGTGATGTTTTTCTGGCGTTGTCGGCGGTGATGTCGGGCGTGCAGGATATTCGCGCGGCCATTAAACAGGCGCAACAGCAACGAAAACGACATGGACAGGGTTTGGTGTTGTTTGTTGATGAAGTTCATCGGTTTAATAAGGCACAACAGGATGCGTTTTTGCCTTATGTGGAAGATGGCACGCTGATTTTTGTCGGAGCCACGACTGAGAACCCCTCTTTTGAATTGAATAATGCGTTATTGTCGCGGGTGCGCGTGTATGTATTGCGGGCCTTGTCAACAGAGGCTGTTCGGGAACTGTTGCAGTCGGCTTTGGCTGACCGGATGCGCGGTCTGGGCGAATTGGGCCTGCAAGTCTCTGACCAGCAACTTAACGGATTCGCTGAAGCAGCGGATGGTGATGCGCGGCGCGCCTTAAATCTGCTGGAGATGGCTGGTGATCTGGCTGAGGGTGGGCAGTTGTCAGATGCCGTGGCGCAGGCGGTCGTGAGTGGGCCGGTCCGCCGGTTTGATAAACAAGGTGATGTTTTTTACGATCAAATCTCAGCGTTGCATAAGTCGGTGCGCGGTTCTTCGCCGGATGCGGCTTTGTATTGGTTGTGTCGCATGTTGGATGGCGGTTGCGACCCGCTGTATATCGCGCGCCGGGTTGTGCGCATAGCCTCTGAGGATATCGGCAATGCGGATCCGCGTGCGATGGATATCGCGCTCAATGCCTGGGATGCGCAAACCCGTCTGGGCAGTCCGGAAGGTGAGCTTGCGATTGCCCAGGCGGTGGTTTATCTGGCTTGCGCCGCTAAAAGCAATGCGGTGTATACCGCGTTTAAACAAGCCATGCAGGCGGCGCGTGAATCCGGTTCGCTTGAAGTGCCATTACATTTGCGTAATGCGTCCACCCGGTTAATGAAAACCTTGGATTATGGCAAGGGATATCGGTATGCGCATGATGAGCCTGGTGCTTATGCAGCGGGCGAACAATATTTGCCGGATGAATTGGCTGACCGACGGTTTTATCATCCGGTTGACAGGGGCTTGGAAATCCGCATTCAGGAAAAGCTGGAGCGGTTGCGTGAATGGGACAAGCAGGCTAAGCAGGGAGCTGGGACAGCGTAGGTTTATCGAACCCGGTAATATCCTGATTTTTTAATGGCGTTATTGTATTTTGCGGTTTAGCTGTTTTGGCTAAAATCATTGCAATGAATAGGATGGATTGGTCAGTAAAGATTGGTGCCTGCGTATGAAAGTGATATCGATCAAAGGGATTAAAACCGCCTGTAGTGATTGCAGCTTGACAGCCTTGTGTTTGCCTTATGGTTTAGAGCCTGATGATATTGAACGTCTGGATGGCTTGGTTCAGCGTAATCGCCCATTGCAACGTAGGCAATTATTGTATGCACCTGGTGAGCAACTGGTTAACTTGTATGTGATTAAAACGGGTTCGGTCAAAGTCTATACGCAAAGCGGTGGGGAGGCTGAACGGGTTGTGGGCTTTCATTTACCGGGCGAAATTCTCGGTCTGGAGGCGATTGAGCATGAACAGTATGGCTGTTTCGCCAAGGCATTGGAAACCACGGCGGTATGTGAGTTGCCCTTTCATCGCTTGGAAGAGTTATCCGCTGATATATCGGGTTTGCGCCATCAGATGCTGCGCTTGTTAAGCCATGAGATTAATGAAGAGGCGCGTTTGGTTTCCTTGCTGAATAGTGGTTCGGCGGAAGAGCGTTTAGCGTCTTTTTTGCTGAGTTTATCGGAGCGTTTCAAGCGGCGTGGTTTCTCAGCCACGGATTTTTTTCTCAGTATGTCGCGCCAGGAGATGGGGAGCTATCTCGGTCTGGCTTTAGAGACGGTGAGCCGCTTATTCAGACGCTTGCAGGATGAAGGCATCTTGCAGGTTGAGCGTAAACATATACAGATCCAGAACTTGTCGCGCTTGCAAGCCCTGTTGCAGGGACGGTCGGAATGCCATGCGCAGATGGCGTCGAATGTCGGATTGTGATGCATCAAGCATCCGGTCTTGCAACATTGCAGGCGATTAACGAGACCTTCCTGTGAAACGGATTCGCCATAAAGTGGTAAAGCAGAGGCAATAATTTTGCTTTAAGTTCTGCCGAGGCGGTAATGGATTCAAATGTTCCGGTTCCGGAATGAACAATCATTTATTTTTCAGCAGATGCAACATTAGGATTTTTGGGGAGTCTCAGGTTTTGGCTGCCTATTGAGGCTCCAGACGATTTTGCTGCGCAAAGATACGAAATGCGTGCTGATTGATTCAAACTTTTTAGTGGAGATTCGCAATGAAGAAGTTATTGGTATTTATCGCGTTGAGTTTGGTGGTGGCTGCCGCGCAAGCAGGACCAACACCCGAAGCGAAAGCCTTAATCAAGGCGGAGATGGAGAAAGCTGAGCATATCAGTCCGGGTGATTTGCATATGGCTTTGCAAAAAGGTGAAAAGATTACGTTGCTTGATATCCGTCAAAAAAGCGAGCGTCCAATCGCGGGCTTGATCACTGCGGGTGATGTGCATATTCCACGAGGTTATTTGGAAATCAAGACCTATAGTAAAGTGCCTGATCGTGATGCGGATATCGTGGTTTATTGTGGTAAGGGCATTCGCAGCGCATTTGCAGTGAATACGTTGAAAGAGATGGGTTATACCCAAGTACGTCATTTGCGAGGCGGTGCCAAGGCTTGGAAAGCAAAAGGACTTCCCACAGTGGATTTGGATGATTGGAGTCACTGAGGCGTACATAACAAGGCGCGTCATGCGGAGGTTTTACCCCCTTTACCTGAAATCCAGACCCGTGATCTTGATACTTGCTCAATCGGCTCATTGAGCTTCTGGATGTACAATAATATGAGCAAACGATCCTTCGGGAGATTCGCGAGTCATCCGGCGTTTAGCGCGAGCGGGATGAAGTCTCAGTATATGTGGTGGAATTGGAAAGAATCGGTTAACTGGAGTTCCGGGACGATGCGTGTCGTTTCACGAGTCGCTGGGCCAGGTGGATGGTAATGCGAGCAAGCGTAATTGAAAGATTTGGCACCTTTATTATGCTTGGCGCGCTTATCATTTTATGGCCAGATCTGCGCGTTGAAGCGCAAGTCGTCATTGCTGAGCATGAACAGGAGACGCTCGGTTCCGTTCAGGTAGGTAACTATTCGGTTTTGGTAAAGATTGCGTATCAATCGGATTCGGCGTTGCTCGCGGTGGCTGTTCCCGGAAGCGATGGTAGCTCACGATACATCCCACTCATCGGTTCGACATATCGTGGCGTATCCTCATTCCAGCTTGATCTGCTCTCGCCCGATTTCAATGACGAAATCTGGGTTTGGATGTCTTGGCCCCAGAGAGAATTGCTGGCGTATTATCGTTTTGGATCTGAAACTGCATTGACCCGGTTTGGGCGTGTCAAACTACTTGAAACGCCGTTTCCACAGTACCTGAGCGGTGCTCCAGTGAGGTTTCCGAAAGAGGGGGCCGAGATCCCCCGCCTCAGGGCCAGTTTCTTCCACTACGACGATATGTGATCTTTACCTCAAAGCTTGAGGGCAGTGGGCTAATAATTTCGCACCAATTCAGTTTTGGGGCTACACAAAGGATCCGTTTGTTTCCGCTTTGAAAGATGTCGTGGATGATGCTGACGAACTTGCCGGATTGTTCACCAGCGTTTATGTTTGTGCAGTGCAGAAATAAGCAGGCCGTTGCTCTTGAATTAGGCCTCTTTCGTTTGTGTTGAGGCTGTGGTGGATGAGGCCAGTCTAGCGTTTGAGGCTTGTCCGCTATTACCATGATATTCACCACTTTGTGTGGCTTTCTCTCTCTTGATTCCCGCCTTCTGAACTTACTCATAGACCTTGATCAATCAATCAGGCGAGAAGTATTTATTTGTGCCAAAAAGCCTGATTTCTATAAGCTTCGCGCCCAGAGATAACGTGACCCTCACGCAATCGCTAAACAGCAACCGAATCAGGAGTTGATCATGGCTAAAAAATATGATGCGGGCGTAAAAGAATATCGTGATATGTACTGGACGCCTGAGTATGTTCCTCTGGACACAGACTTGTTGGCGTGTTTCAAATGTACTGGCCAGACCGGTGTTCCTCGTGAAGAGGTTGCCGCGGCTGTCGCCGCTGAATCATCCACTGGTACTTGGTCTACGGTATGGTCAGAGTTGCTGACCGACATGGAATACTACAAGGGCCGCGCTTACCGCATTGAAGACGTGCCAGGCGATAATGAATCTTTCTATGCATTTATTGCTTATCCGATCGATCTGTTTGAAGAGGGTTCCGTGGTCAACGTATTGACCTCTTTGGTCGGTAACGTATTTGGCTTTAAAGCGTTGCGTCATTTGCGTCTGGAAGACATCCGCTTCCCTATCGCCTACATCAAAACTTGTGGTGGCCCGCCCGCTGGTATCCAGGTTGAACGTGATCGCCTGAACAAATATGGCCGTCCTATGCTGGGCGCTACGATCAAGCCTAAGTTGGGCCTGTCTGCGAAGAACTATGGCCGTGCCGTATACGAATGTTTGCGCGGCGGTTTGGATATGACCAAAGACGACGAGAACGTTAACTCACAGCCATTCATGCGCTGGAGAGATCGTTTTGAGTTTGTCGGTGAAGCTATTCAGAAAGCGGAGCAGGAAACTGGCGAGAAAAAAGGCCACTATTTGAACGTGACTGCGGCTACGCCTGAAGAAATGTATAAGCGTGCTGAGTTCGCCAAAGAAGTTGGCTCACCTATCCTGATGCACGACTTCATCACTGGTGGTTTCACTGCCAACACGGGTCTGGCCAACTGGTGTCGTGACAATGGCATGTTGCTGCACATCCACCGTGCGATGCACGCGGTTATTGACCGTCATCCGAAGCATGGCATCCACTTCCGTGTCCTGGCCAAGTGTTTGCGTCTGTCTGGCGGCGATCACCTGCACACAGGGACGGTTGTGGGTAAATTGGAAGGCGACCGTCAATCCACGCTGGGCTTTGTTGACCAGTTGCGTGAGTCTTTCGTGCCTGAAGATCGCTCACGCGGCGTATTCTTCGACCAGGACTGGGGTTCAATGCCGGGTGTATTTGCAGTTGCTTCCGGTGGTATCCACGTATGGCACATGCCGGCGTTGGTGACTATCTTCGGTGATGATTCCATGTTGCAGTTCGGCGGCGGCACACAAGGTCACCCATGGGGCAACGCGGCAGGCGCGGCGGCTAACCGGGTTGCTTTGGAAGCTTCTGTTAAAGCCCGTAATGAAGGTCGTGAAATTGAAAAAGAAGCGCGCGATATCCTGACTGAAGCGGCTAAGCACAGCCCTGAACTGGCTATTGCGATGGAAACTTGGAAAGAGATCAAGTTTGAATTCGATACTGTTGACAAGCTGGACGTTAAGTAATCCGCGTTAGCGAACGTTGATCATTAAGCGCTATTGCGTGGTAAAGATTGATGTTTCCCGGGCAAAGCGAAAATACGTGTAAAGCAGGCATCCGCTGATCGGCGCATGATGAATAAGCGTTTTTTCGCTGCCAGATGGGAACGGAAAGATTTCCAGGCGAAGTTATCGACCAATTTATAGAGGACAGACAAATGCAATCTACTATGGGTGATTACCAAACAGCTAACACACTTGAAACTTTCGGTTTCCTGCCCAAGCTGACTCAAGACGAAGTTTATGACCAAATTGCTTACTTGATTGCGCAGGGTTGGACGCCTGCGATTGAACATGAGCATCCAGGCAATTCGACCAGCACTTACTGGACCATGTGGAAATTGCCCTTCTTCGGACAGGCTGATCTTAACGCCGTGGTGGAAGAGTTAGAAGCTTGCCGCCGCGCTTATCCTGATCACCATGTGCGTTTGATCGGTTATGACAATTACACCCAAAGCCAGGGCCTTTGCTTCGTGGTTTACGAAGGCCGTGCTTAAGGCGTAAATCGATTGATGCTGATCGCTTGAGGTTTGGATACCTGGTCAGGTTGATTAGCTGAACACGCTATCCTGGCGTGGCTGATGCGGTTTGGCCGGGAAGCGACTGGCGTCAATCGTTGTTTTGAGGCGAGACGGGAGCAACATTTCCGCTGGACCCGATGCCTTTGCGAGATTTCAGGGTGTGAAGATATCCAGAGTTTTGCAGGCCGGGAGATTGTGTAGAAGAATCGGAGATTGACAATGGCAACAGCGAATCAAAATAGTGGTCGGGCTGCCGCATTGGCGCGCCGTAAGGCGATGTCGAGCAGTGGTAAAGCTGCTGTATCAGGACAGGGTGGTCGAGTGCGCGCGGCACCTGAGCGTAAAGCAACAGTGGAATCTGTTGCTGAGGCTAAACCTTCTTCTGTTGCCGGATCTGCACCAACTGCTCCGGTCGCTGCGCGTCGTCCGCGTTCCATGGCGACTGCGCCAGTGGTGAATGTGGGTCGGTCCGCCGCCTTGGCGCGTCGTAAAATGTTGTCTTCCAAAGGTAAGACCGCATCGGCTTCTGCTGACCGGATGCGCGATAATCGCGCCTTGTCTCGCAGTAAGTTAGCCATGGTGAAAGCCGAAGAGAATCGTGCTGAGGCGGAAAAACCGACTGGTGATTGCCGCTGCGGATGTGGTGGCAAAGGTAAGCCGGAAGCGACTACTGGCATGTTGAAAGCAAAAGTGGTTGACCGTTCGCGTAAGGCGAAAAAGACCGCCAAGTCAGTAATCGCCAATAATCCTGGCAAGGCGGCGGCATTGGCACGTCGCAAGGCACAATCAACGCGTGGCAAAGCGGGTTTGAGTGCAGCTGGCATGTCGCAGGCGCAGACCGCACGCGCGGCGAATCCTGGCTTATCCAGTCGTGAACTGGCTCAGGCGGTGCGTGAAGCGCGTAACCAACGCGGCGGTGCTGGACAAAAGAAAACCCGTCCGACAGGTCGCGTACGCCCTCAACCTGAAGTTGGCGGGGCGACGGATCAACCCTGGAAAGTGGGTGCGAGTGAAACCGTGCGAGGTCAAACGGTGACCGGCACTATGGTGAATCGTGATAAAGATGTGACGGGTAATGAAGCCAGTACTTGCCGTGATATTACTGGCACAGAATATATGGGCGCTGATGTGTTCCGTGAGTTTTGTCAGGCGGAACCGCAAAAGCAACCTATGCGCGGTGGCGTAACGGCGACTGCCAGCGGCCAGACGGTCACGGGTAATGAAGTGGGCCGCAGCGCCAAAGTGACGGGTGATGAGCCAGGCACTTGTAAGAATATTACGGGCACTGAATATGTGGCGGCGGGTCAATCAGAAGCTTTCTGCAATCAGCCCAGCCAACCGGCGGTGCAGCGCATCACCACGGCTGAAACCCGTAAGGGTATGTCAGTCACTGGCGATAATGTGGGTAATTCACCAAAGGTGACGGGCGGTGAAGCGGGTGCTCAGCGCGAATTGACTGGCGCCCAATATGTCAAGCCAACCCAAGAGCCTTTGCCTGCGCCAGCGAAAGTGCGCCATACCGAGACTTTGCGTGGCGGTTCTGTCACTGGTACGGCGGTAGGTCGTTCAGAAAAGACCACAGGTGATGAGTATGGCGCTTGCCGCAGCATCACGGGCGATGACTATATTGGTCAGGAGCAGTTTAAACAGTTTTGTGGTGCTGAAATGAAACCGGGTGATGCGAAAGTCGGTGTATCAGCCACTTTTGGCGGCATGGCGGTGAGTGGCACGATGGAAGGTCGTTCGCAGCGTGTAACTGGCAATGAGCCGGGTACTTGCAAAGCGATTACGGGCACGCCTTATTTTGGCATGGAGAATTATGCCCAGCATTGCGCAGCGCCAGCCACGCAAAATGCGGCGGCTCGCATGACGCCCAGCGTTCGTGCTTCAGGCATGAATATGACGGGTCAACAACCGGCTATTGGCGGCGTCATGACAGGTGATGAAAAGGGTGCTTGTGAAGAGGTGACTGGTACGCCTTACGTCGGCGCAGATCAGGCCGCGCAGGTTTGTCCGGCAACCCCGGCAGAGCCAGGCAATTCGGATTTTCCACAAGCCGTAGGTGATACGACTGGTTGGGGTGAGTTCAGTGTGACTCCTCCATCCCACGCTGCGGCAGCGGATGAAAACACAGGGGTGACTGGTTCACGTTACGAAGTCGGCAACAATATTACCGGGCCATTCGGCATGGCGGGCGGTAAAGTGACCGGTACGGAAAATGCGCGCTTTGGTGGCGGATTGGTGAATTCTTCTTCTGTGAATGAAGAGGCTGAAGAGCCACAAGAGATTGCTGGTCGGGTCAGATCGCGCGTTACAGGCGAAGGTCAGGATGCTGGACAGCGCATCACTGGCGATGATTGGGCGCGTGGCGAGCGGGTCACTGGCACAGAAGGCTCTTCGGCGTTGGTGCGTAATCCATCCATGCGCGGCCCAATGAATGCAGTGGTGAATAAGCGTATTAGCGATGTGAAAAATGAAGCGCCTCAGCCGATCAGCCGGGTGACGGGCAGTAGTGGCAACTACGAAAATGGTTCATTGATTACGTATTCCGGCGGCGCACGCGGTTGATGGCGGGATTGAGAAGCTAAGATGCCTCGTCGTAGCCCTATTCAACTCACGCGGCCTCAACGCACCCGCACGGCACCATGTCGTCGTCCAGGTGCCTGTGGGGCGGGCGGTCAGAGCGCTGGCGCTAGTAACGCGACCAGTGGCCACCCGCTGAGTAACACGCGTGAAAATGAGCGTCTTCATCGTTATGAAAGTCGTGTAAAAGCCGCATTTGACGGCATTGTCCCCGTGTTGAAAAAGATTTCAGCATTGCAACATGAGAAGGATTTTGAAACGCAAGCGCAACATATTGCGCAACAAGAATTGGGTTTTGAACTGCCTGGGCAGATCTTAGCCAACGCTTGGGTGGATCAACTGGATATGCGCCGTTTATTCGCCTGGAGCGTGTTTGAAACGTATCGTCGCTTTAGCGATGAGTTTTATACGCAAGCGCCGTTGTCGCATGCTGATGAAGATCAGTTTGATGCATTCATTCAGTCATGCGGTTTTCATACGCTGGATATTTCGCCCTGTGCGGATGGGCGTCTGGCGCATGTGATTCGCTATGTATTACGGCTGCCGCACCGTAAAGTGCGTCGTAAGTCTTATGCGGGTGCCATGTTCGATATTGATAACAGTATTGAAAAGTGGGTTGAGACGGAGATGTTGCGCTTTCGTGAGGGTAAGCCCAACAGCGCTGATCAACCAACCCGCTATTTGAAAGTGGTTGCTTATCATCGTAGTTCGGTAAACCCGGAGCATGAGGGATGCGCAGCCCACGGTTCAGATGATGTGGCTGCGGCTGCGGGTGGTTTGGAGCGCCTGGAGAGTTTCAAAACCGCGATTGAAAACAGCTTTTGCTGTGGCGCTTCGATTGATTTGTTATTGATTGGCATTGATACGGATACGGATTCCATGCGAGTGCATGTACCGGATGCGGAAGGGCGTATTCATCTGGATAAGTTTGTCGATACCTTGGATATCTACCAGGTGACGCAATTTGGCGACACAGCTGAATGCAAAGAATTTATCGCCAATCAGATTCGCTCTTGTTCGCCGGAAGTTGATACCGGATTCGCCAAGTTTTGCGCTTATCTGATTGAGAATAATATTGCTCAAATTGATTATGTTCGCCGTAACTTCAGCGGTGCATATCCTGATATTGGTCATGCGGAACGTTTTATTGGTGCTGGTGTCGGGTTCGAGGAAATACAGCTGCGTAATCTGATGTATTTCTCGTATTTGCAAACGGTTGAAGAAGCGATTGCTGATACGGATGTTGGGATAAAGATTTTTACTGGTTTGAACGTCTCAAGAGGTTTACCGGTGCCTATTGTGGTGCGGTTTGACTATCACGGCCAGGCGCCAGGTGCGCGGGAGCGCGCGCAGCAACATTGCCAGCGCGTCACGCGAGCTTTAAATGAACGCTATCGCCAATTGGCGGAGCAGGGCTTATTACATACTTTGCAGGTGATCAGGGATTGTCATGCGAATGCACCGATTGAAGTGCTTGAATGCTCGGTTAATCCAGCGGTGAGCGGGGGGCATTAATGAAAATTGTTCAGATAGTCAGGCCTCTGGTATCAACCAACCGCATTGCGATGATGGAACACAAATTATTGCAAGTGGTGCAGGATGGCAGTTCACAGGCGGTGGCGGTGGATGCAGTCGGTGCCAAGCCGGGTGACTGGGTTATTTGCGTGGGTTCGTCTGCAGCGCGTGAAGCGGCGGGAAGCAAGGGTTATCCCAGTGATTTAACGATTGTCGGCATTATTGATAAATGGCCGCCGGAAGAACCGAAAACTGAGTCTGAGGCGGATTCAACGGCGGAAACAGAATCTGTGCCCGGGTCGCAAGTGAGGTCAAAGCCTGATGCAAATTCTGCAAGTTGAAGGTTCGCTGACCTGTACTTGCCGACATGTTGGTTTGAAGCATGTGGCTTTACGGGTGCTGCGTGATGCAAAAGGTAAACGCTTGGTGGCGACTGACCCGGTAGGGGCGGAACCAGGCAACTGGATATTTGTAACGAGTGGTTCGGCTGCGCGTTACACGGCTGGCGATTTTGAAGTGCTGACGGATTTGGCGATCTGCGGGATTATTGATCATTGGCCGGATGCGGAATAAACCCAATCATATTTGGATCGTTAACCGGGTATGAATTCCGCCAGGGATCCAATTGAGAATTCCATCGTTTTTGTGTCTGTCGCAAGCGATGGAGAGTGAAGATTTAACGAGCTAACTCTCCTAAGTTGAAGAGTTAACAGTCGAGTCAATAGGAGACACGAAAGATGGCAAATGATAATTATGGTATTGCACTGGGCATGATTGAAACGCGCGGACTGGTACCCGCCATCGAAGCGGCTGATGCGATGACCAAAGCGGCGGAAGTCCGTTTGATCAGTCGTGATTTTGTTGGCGGCGGTTACGTGACTGTGATGGTCAGGGGAGAGACTGGTGCGGTAAACGCAGCAGTACGCGCAGGCGCTGACGCCTGTGAGCGTGTTGGCGATGGTTTGGTAGCGGCGCACATTATTGCGCGTCCTCACCGCGAAGTCGAGCCTGTGCTCGGCGCAAATAACGATGTTATCCGCCGTGTAAGCTAATCGGCATTAACAAGCATTTTTTTATTTCGAGTACGGAGATTAGACGATGTCAAACGAAAACTATGGTATTGCCCTCGGCATGATCGAAACCCGCGGTTTGGTGCCTGCTATTGAAGCTGCCGACGCCATGACCAAAGCGGCTGAAGTCCGCCTGATTGGCCGTGAATTTGTTGGCGGTGGTTATGTCACCGTATTGGTTCGCGGTGAAACTGGTGCGGTGAATGCGGCGGTGCGCGCTGGCGCTGATGCGTGTGAACGAGTAGGCGACGGCTTGGTGGCTGCTCACATTATCGCGCGTCCGCATCGTGAAGTTGAACCTGTATTGCCTAAAGGCAGCACAACTGACGCCTGATAAGTTATCTGGCTGAAATGAGAATGAGGCGTTGTTCTTTTTAAGCAATAGCGCCTGGAGAGTGTCGTCATAAAAGCAGGGATAGCTGTTTGACGGCGCTATCTAACGTCATATGGATTAGAGAGTGAAATGCTAATGGCGCGTGCTGATCAGAAAGTCCTGGGATATTTAGGCAGAGCGTTGAGCTTGGAGCTTTCTGCAGTGCAGTTGTATAGTACCCAAGCCAGCTTGGTTGCGTCTTGGGGATTGCATCAACCAGCCAAAGCATTGCGTGAAGAGGCTTATTCAGAGATGAGCCATGCTGAACGTATTATTCAACGGATGCTGGCGGTTGGCGTTGCACCGAATGCATCACGGCTTAGGCCGACTGCCTTAGGTGGAAGTCTGGATGAGTTGTTGGATATTGATATCCGTTTTGAACGGGATCTGATTGAGCTATATAGCGGCGCAGTTGAGCATTGTCAAAAGATTGGCGATTATGATGACCGCATGTTGTTCAAGGATTTGTTGGACGAAGAGCATGTTCATCATCATCAACTGATCAAATGGCAGGCTGATTTACGGGGCATGACGCAGTAATTCTCAGTTTGGAATCGTTAGGGGGAATCAATGAATCGATGGCGAGAGCGTAAACGGCCAGTCTGTTTGGAAGCCCGATATGAATTTGATGGTTATCCCGATTTGCGTGATTTCCTTGATCAGGCGGCTGAGCTTTCGGAGCGTGAAGGCTATTATCCCGACATGGGCTTCGGGCGGGATTATGTCAATGTCACGATTCATCTGAAAGAAGGCGCTGATGAAGTAACCAGTGAGCAGCGTCAATTCGCTATGCTACTGGATAAATTAGCGGATTCGCCGTCGGCGGAGTGATCTAGCGTGCCGGTTATCGCTATTGCGGGTAATAAGGGTGGCGCTGGGAAAACCACTTTGGCCATTAATCTTGCTTGCGCTTTTGCAGAAGAAAGCGTGACCGTGTTATTGGATGCGGATCCGCAGCAATCGGCTTGTCAATGGGGAAGCCTGAGTACGATTGATCAAGATATCTCATTCATTGATGCTTCTCAGGATCTCGTTGGTTGTTTGTCCAAACATCAATCAGAAAACGATTACCTGCTGATTGATTGTCCGCCTTCTGTGCATTCGGCACAAACCCGGCAGGCTCTGGTGAATAGTGATCTGGTTTTGATTCCAGTTTTGCCGTCCCCCCTTGATTTATGGGCCAGCGTTAAAATTGAGGCTGAAGTCGCACGTGCGCGTGAAGAGAATCCCGATTTAATGGGGCTTTTGGTGGTGAATCAGCTTGAGCCTCGCACCAAGCTATCACAGGCGATCCGCCGGGCGGTTGCTGAACTGGAGCTACAGGTTGCTGAGACGGCTATTTACCGTCGCATGGTATATCGTAGTAGTCTTCTTGAAGGCCGTAGCGTGTTGGATACTGGCGCGCGTGGCGCGGCGGCCGTGAATGAACTGAAACAATTGATCAATGAAATGAGAGTTATGTTATGAGCGATGACACAGTGAGTGAAAAGCTGGTCGCCACGACTCGTATGACCAAATCCACTGCAGATAAAACCGCTAAGAAGAAAGTGGTGCGTAAGGCGGCGTCAACAAGGAAGCCTCGGGTAACTAGAACGAAGAAGCCTCAAGCACAACAGAAGACGGCTTCAGTGGCGGCTGGTGTTCAGTCAACCGCGCTGATTGCCGGGCCATCATCAAGCCATACGGTCGTCATTCAGCATGGGCGACGGGTTTGGCCGGACTGATGTTGCTGACCAATTGCGTTTGGAGACATGTTTTATTGGTTATCCAAACGTGATTTGACATTGATGTAATCTATCTTGATGCTCACATCTATTAGGAAATATTTTGTATAATTAAATTTGTTCTTCTAAAGCAATATTTAGACAGGGATGAATATCTTACTTGTACATGGAATGTTTCTTAGCGGTTGCGAATTCTCTAAGCTCCGCTCTGCTTTAGAAGAAGCCGGTCATCAATGCTTCATGCCAACTTTGAAGCCCTTCGATGCGAACAAAGGCATCCTTGATCTCTCCCAAAAGCTTCATGCTTATATTGAAACACACCTGCCGTCTGATGAGGATTTCGTCATTATCGGCTTTAGCATGGGGTGTTTGATTTCCAGAGTCTATATCCAGAATATCGTCAAGGAGAAGCGGGTCTCAGCTTTTTTCAGTATATCTGGCCCTCATTATGGTTCTTATCTGGCTTATCTTTATTTTGGCCAAGGTGCGAAAGATATGCGGCCAGGCAGTCGTTTTCTAAATGATCTGAATGCTTATGGCAGAAGGCTCAAGAGAATCCCCACCTATACTTATCGTTTGAAGTTTGATCATGTCATTCTTCCTTCAAGCAGTTCTGATTGGGGAGAAAGGCCTAGTATGTTGTTAAATGGGATTATCCATTCGCTTGTGCCGTTGAATACGTCGTTAATTCAAGATATTACGCAGCGTTTGGAACAATTGGATAGCCAGCCCATTGAGAATTATGTAAAGCCTAGTGGCCAGGTTTTGCCGGAATATCTGGCTTTGACGGACTGAATCGATCCAGTATTGTTTATTATTTAGCGAATTAATGGGGCCAAATTGGCCCCTTAAAGGTTAATATCCCCCTTTACGCGCTATATAAGGTAACCCGGCAATTCGGTTGCCTTGTTTACTAGGCGCGCCTGGGAACAGTTTGTACAGATCTTTGCTGCTGATTTTCTTACCCCAGATTTTGCCCATATCTTTGTTGATCGCGCGTTCCATGGGTTGGTTGGCGTTATTGTTGAAATATTCATCCCGTAGATAGTTGAGTACGTCCAGGTGTTCCTGAGTTAATTCACCCATGGTTTCATCTGCGGCGGCCAAGGCGCGAGCGACTGCTTCATCCCATTGAGCGGGGTCGGTCATGTTGCCGTGGTCGTCCAGTTCAATTGTTTTGCCATTAACTTCAAGTGTCATTTACTTGGTCCTCTTAAAAGTTTGGTTTTAAGATTGCTCGCCAGTGGCGAAGCGTGTTTGGTTAGCGAACCTTAACAGGTTGTCAAAGGGTCGCCGATTATAGATGAAGCGGGTGGATTTATTCATCTCCCGTCTGTTTGACGGCATCAATGCCTTTATGTGGGATAAAAATGCCGCATCCCATATAGCCGTGTTCGCCAATGCCATGTTGTTGTAGTTTGACGGCCTCTTCCATATGGAGATCCGCTAGCATCAAGCTGCGAGTTGGCTGTATGCCTTCAGGCCCGTTGATGGTCTGTGTTATGCCGCATAAGGCTTTTTTTACATTGATATTGTGCGCGGCGAGCGTTTCCACCATACGGGAGAGAAAAGCCTGCTCGTTTTCTGCCTCACCGGTTTTCAGGATGATTTGCCGGCTGAATAACGTCCCTTGTTTGCTTAATAGTTTGGGCTTGGCTTTGCCGATTTTGATGATGTCACCAGCGACATTGATTGAGACGCCGTTAAGCTTATCTGACACTTGGGTTTTAAGCGTTTTCGGTAAGCGGATAGTCAGTTTTGTGCGTCTGGATGGCATCAGTTTCTGGCCCAGTTCCGGGTCAGGGCGCTCCCAACCATTTTGCGAGCCGGCCAAGTGGATGTTGTGGATGGCGACTTGTTTGTTTTCACTCAATAAAGGCAGCGTTTGTAATAGCGCCTGACTGAGTGGGTATGCGTGGTCTACGGCAAGTTCACGGCATTCAATATCGAACAGGAGGTCGATAATGTCGTCGGGCACCTGGTATTCGGTTTGCTGTTTTTCTTCCTGCCAATACATATTGGTATTTCCTTTAACGAATCGCTGCCTGAATGGCGTCGCGATCAATCCACCATTGATCTTGCACCAGAACGTCAACCACATTGCGCAAGCGAATCAGGAATTTATCGGGATCGTCAAGCTCCAGTTTTTCAACCCAGTGTTGGAATTCCGCTATGCTTTCCACATTGCTGTGACGACGGGCGACTTTACCCAGCAGTTGTTGGGCGAAAAACACTAAACGGTCTTTTTCTGGCCCTTCTTCAGCCCGTATGTCCGCAATGAAAGCGGCGGTCGCTGCCGCGACAGCGGCACCATCGGAGTCGTCTGGGGTGTCATCAACGATATGGCTGAGCAGGTGAACGGATATTTCCGGATCAATCGGGAATGTCACGCCGATCCACACGCCGTGACCCAGTGCGATCAATGCGTCCGCATGATGACTTTGGTAGGCAATGTCGCAGGCTTCCGCTGCCTGTTCCCAGGCCTTGTTGTCGGCGAAAATGCCAAATGCTGTTAAAGCTAATGGACATGCCTCTTCGCCGCGTTCAAGGATTTGCAACGTGCGTGCCAACTCAAGTTGCAAATAGGCGCGTTCATTGGCGGACGCGTTCTCCGGCATTTTGTGCAGTTTTTCCTGCAATGCAACGAGTAGGTTTTCCAGTTCGGCTTGTTGGCCCAAATCCTTTCTGAGTGATTCAGCGGCGGTGTCGGCCAGTTCGTTTGGGTTGATATAATTCATGATTTTGTCAACTTATCAAGCATTTATGCATTTGGCCCTGGATTCAGTAACGGCTGTTAAAGGTGGCTTCAAGCTGGTCTTCCCAGTCGGCGGGTGTATCGGGATAGGCGGGTTTGACGTCAAATCGCAAGTACATTTCGCCGTTCTCAGCGAACGTTTTAACGGCGGATTTGAGTTCGTCAAAGGTTTGAATTTCCTGATTGGAAATCATGATTTGGCTAAGGTGCAGCATAGGTTCAGGTCCAGAAATCAGCAAATAGCGTTGTAATAACGCGCGCGGTAGAGGCGTCGTTTGGCCTGTGCATTGGGCGCATCGGTAAATCCTTTTCGGCTATGCAAAATGTTGTTACTGACAATGCCTTCGCCTTGTTTTAGGCGTATTTGCCGTTTGTAAACTTCATCTTCATTTTGCAGTAGATCCAGCATGAAGTGTGCGGCTTTCCGGGTATCCGGGTCGTCACGCCATTGAATGTTGCGTTGTCTGGCGGAATAACGCATATGCAGGTGTTCCCCATCTTGAGATACCGAAAACACCGGGCCGCTATGTGCGGGGCGGATTTCTCGCCCACCTTCAATATTGGGCGGAATAATAAAGGTTTCCGGATGCATCAAGGCCCTGATCCAGTCGGGGTTTTGGTCGCGTAAGCGGATATAGGCGATATGGTGGTCCAGCAAAAGGTTTTCGCCACCTTGTTGCGCTGGGTGGTGGCAATAAAGCAGCCAGGCATAAATTTGTTGCTTGATGGTGTTGTAGTAACCGTCTGTGTGCCAGCCGAGTGGTCGATTCGTATAGGGGATGTATGTTTGGTCGGTATGGGTGGGTTTCACGGTGATTTGGGTTAAACCGTTGTCTGCGGCGCATAAGTTGATATCAGGGGTGTCAAGGCGCAATTTCCGGCCAAGATTTTGTAAAGCGGTTTCCGGTGATATGGGTGGGGAGGCATAAGTGAAACGTGCGAAATTATGGGTTTTGCAGCTTTTAACGAGATTATTGATGGTTTCGGCGCTTGGGTGTTCCGCTGATGCAATATGAATGACATCGGGTTGTGGGGGGGCGGCGAGCTTGCGTTCGCGCCACAGCTGATAGGCTTCGTCATTTGCCAGATGGAAGGGGCTGCTGGTTGGTATGGATTGGTCAATTTCGTTCATCATGATTAAGCTATTCAATGGTCAGGTTGACGCGCCTGTCATCAGGCAGTAATATCCGCGCCACTTTCAGTATATCGTTATGTAATGATATTTTAGCAAACCGATGTGTTTGCTCTATCGGGCTGGGTGGGGTGAGTTGGTGAACATTTTCTATCCCAAAAGGGATAGCTGAGTTTGGCCCATATCTCCCGATAGTGGAATTTGGGGAATATCCGCGCTGATTTATATTAGCGGCCATTGATTGATGAAGATTTCCCTTTGTGAATTCGAGAACGTTGGTATCGACAACCTAATAAGGCAGGAGAGATTGCGACATGGCAACCAATAAGTATCCAACACCTATGCTGGACCAGTTAGAAGAGGGTCCTTGGCCAAGTTTCATTACGGGTATCAAGCGTTTGCGTGATGAACATCCGGATCAACGGATTAATGACGTAACTGCCTCGTTATTGGGCCAGTTGGAGCATTCTTATGAGACCCGTAAAGGGTATTGGAAGGGCGGCACCGTTTCTGTTTATGGTTACGGCGGCGGTATTATCCCGCGTTTTTCTGAAGTAGGCGCGGCTTTCCCTGAATCCAAGGAATTTCATACCTTGCGCGTTCAGCCCCCTGCGGGCAACCACTACAGCACTGGCATGTTGCGTCAGTTAGCTGACAGTTGGGAAAAGTGGGGTTCAGGTCTGGTGACTTTTCATGGTCAGACCGGCAATATCATGTTTATCGGCACCACGACTGAAAATACCCAGCATTTTTTTGATGAAATCAACGATTATGGTTGGGATTTGGGCGGCGCAGGCCCTTGCGTTCGTACTGCGATGTCTTGTGTCGGTGCCGCGCGTTGTGAAATGTCATGCACTAACGAGCAGAAAGCGCATCGTTTGTTGGTGAATAATTTCACTGATGACGTGCATCGTCCGGCATTGCCTTACAAGTTCAAGTTCAAGGTTTCCGGTTGCCCGAATGATTGCCAGAACGCCGTTGAACGTGCTGACTTCGCCGTGATCGGCACTTGGCGCGATGACATGAAAGTGGATCAGGAAGCGGTTAAAGGCTATCTGGATACCAAGGGTCGTCAATATATTATCGACAATGTGATTACCCGTTGTCCGACCAATGCAATCTCGTTGAATGACGATGACACCATTGCTGTCAACAACAAAGATTGTGTGCGTTGCATGCATTGCCTGAATGTGATGCCTAAAGCGCTGAAAGTCGGCGATGATAAAGGTGTCACGATTCTGATCGGCGGTAAGCGTACGTTGAAAATCGGTGATTTGATGGGTACGGTGGTTGTGCCCTTCAAGAAGCTGGAGACGGAAGAGGACTGGGAGTCCATCGTTGAGTTGGCCGAAGAAATTATTGATTTCTGGGCTGAGAACGCTTTGGAACATGAGCGTTGCGGCGAAATGATCGAGCGTGTCGGCTTGGTGAATTTCCTGGAAGGTATCGAGGTTGAGGTTGATCCTAATATGGTGAGCCATCCGCGCGAATGTTCGTATGTTCGTATGGACGGTTGGGATGAAGAGGCTGTCAAGTGGTTTGATCGCCAGGCTGAGGCTTCTTAACGCGTTTCATCCATTAATTCTTGTTGATTTTATTTCCTGTTGGCGCTGTGGCTTATCGCGCTAATGGGTTTGATTTACCTAATTTCTGGAGGTCATGATGGCGAAAGAAATGCGTGAGCCGATTGAGACAGGTTGTCCTGATCCGTTCCAATATATGCACCCGATGATGCGTCGTAATTTCGGTATGTGGGATTATCACGAGCATCCACGTCCGGGCGTCTTGCTGCATGTTGCTAAAAATGGCGACAAGATGTGGACCATCAAAGCGGGTACCCAGCGTATTCTGGATGTATTCACCTTGCGTAAGTTATGCCAGATTGCTGACGATTATTCAGATGGCTTCATTCGTTTCACCATTCGTTCCAATCCTGAATTCTTCGTCACCGAAGAGTCGCGCGTCCAGCCGCTGATTGAGAAGCTGGAAGGCGAGGGCTTCTGGGTCGGCGGTACGCAAAACTCTGTCACTACGCTGTCGCATACCCAAGGCTGGTTGCACTGTGATATTCCGGGTACGGATGCTTCCGGCGTGGTTAAATCCATGATGGACGAGCTGATTGACGAGTTCCGCGAAGCTAATATGCCGAACCGCGTCCATATCACAACGTCTTGCTGCCAGATTAACTGTGGCGGTCAAGGTGATATTGCGATTAACGTTCAGCATACCAAGCCGCCCAAAATCAACCATGATCTGGTTGCTAATGTGTGTGAGCGTCCTTCGGTCGTGGCCCGTTGCCCAGTGGCGGCGATTCGCCCCGCGATGGTTAATGGCAAGCCTTCATTGGAAGTTGACGAGAAGAAGTGTATCTGCTGCGGTGCTTGTTTCCCACCTTGTCCACCGATGCAAATCAATGATGCGGAGCATACCAAGTTATCTATCTGGGTTGGCGGTAATCACTCCAATGCGCGTGGCAAGCCGACTTTCCAGAAACTGGTGGCTTCCGGTATCCCGAATAACCCGCCACGCTGGCCTGAAGCCACGGCGATCGTCAAGCGTATCCTGAAAGCCTATAAAGAAGGTGCTAAAGATTGGGAGCGCATTAACGAGTGGGTTGAACGTATCGGTTGGCCACGCTTCTTTGAAGAAGTTGAGCTGCCGTTCACCAAGTATCATATTGATAACTGGCGTGGCGCACGTAAGAGTTTGAACTCATCCACTTACATCCGCTTCTGATATAAGCGTGCCGGGGCGGTTCAGCTTGTTGGTTGAAGTCGCTCTGGCTTATGGAATATTCATTTTGATGGGGTGCATGTTTTTATGAAACTTGCAATACAGGTGAACGAGGGGCCTTATCAGCATCAGGCGAGCGACTCCGCGTATCACTTCACCAAAGCGGCACTGGAAAAAGGGCATGAGGTTTTTCGCGTGTTCTTTTATCACGATGGCGTTTTAAACAGCACGCGCTTGACCACTCCTCCTCAGGATGATCGGCATATTGTCAATCGTTGGACTGAGCTGGCCGAGCAACATGATTTGGATTTGGTGGTTTGCGTCGCGGCCGCCCAACGTCGCGGCATTGTTGATGACGGCGAAGCTGAGCGTAATGGTAAAGATGCGACGAATATTGCGCCCAAGTTCCGTATTTCGGGTCTGGGTCAGTTAGTGGAAGCGGCGATCCAAAGTGACCGTTTGGTTGTGTTTGGCGATTAATGAGGTGAAATGATGTCTGAAGTGAAAAATTTCATGTATCTCAATCGTCGTGCGCCATACGGCACTATTTATGCTTGGGAGTCACTGGAAGTTGTTTTGATCGGTGCGGCTTTTGATCAGAAAGTCAGTCTGATGTTTGTCGATGATGGCGTTTATCAGTTAGTCAAGGGTAGCGATACCAGTACCTCTGATATGAAAAATTTCATGCCGACTTACCGCACTTTGGGTGATTACGGCGTACGTCATATGTATGTTGATCAGGCCTCTTTGGCAGCTCGTGGTTTGACAGCTGATGATCTGATACAGGTCGAGTGGGAAGACTGGGAGACTGAAGAGGAAATCGATAATATCGTCGAAGTTGTTGATGCAGACTCAGTTGCCAAATTGATGTCTGAATCCGATGTCGTATTCAGCTTCTGAGGTGCAATATGGCTGATTTATATACCGTGAATAAGTCACCGTTTGAAAAGAACTCACTGGAAGCGGTTATTCGCTTTTCCACTGAGGGAGCCGCTATCTTGATGCTGGAAGATGGTGTGTACGGTGCAACCAAGGGCACTGTGGTCGAATCCATGATCACAGGCGCTGAAAATAAGAAGTTTTATGCGCTGGGTTCTGACCTCAAAGCGCGTGGCATCGCCGAAGATCGCGTGATTGATGGCGTTGAATTGGTCGATTACGCTGGTTTTGTTGACTTGGTTGAGGCCAACGAAAAAGTTCAGGCTTGGTTGTAGCGCATGTGAGAATGCCCTGTAAGCGGGTCTGCTGAAATTATCCATTTAACTATTTAGGAGATAGCACAATGCCTATCGAAGTAGACGGTAAAAGTTTGGAAACTGATGAAGAAGGCTACTTGGCTAATATCAACGAATGGGTGCCTGGCGTGGCTGGTGTCATGGCCAAGGAAGATGAGTTGGAATTGACCGATGAGCACTGGGATATCATCAACTTCCTGCGCGAATATTACGAAGAATATCAAATTGCTCCAGCGGTGCGCGTTTTGACCAAGGCCGTTGGCAAGAAAATGGGTAAGGACAAGGGTAACAGCAAGTATCTGTACGGTTTGTTCCCTTACGGCCCAGGTAAGCAGGCTTGCCGTTACGCCGGTTTGCCGAAGCCAACGGGTTGCGTGTAACCCGAAAATTCTATTCAGTCGGACGTGATAACGCGTTAAGGATTGGCTTGGAACCTTGTTTATGCAAATTTGCGCCAAACAGGTTTTTCGTCGCTCACCGCTTTGTCGCCTATTTGGCTGAGTGAATTTCAGCATCGCGTTTTTTGATGCGCGGTGCTGATTCGAAGTCATCGTTTTCGTTCAGACGGAAATCCATGATGGATGTTATGGCCCTCAATAACTGAGGGGATGATATACCGATTTCAATACTGAAGAGGTTTTCGGAAACATGTCGTTTCTGACGATCACATTTGCTGTGCTTTTTTATTCCGCGACTATCTTGTTGATAGTGGGTTTAGCGCGTCGTATTCGTATGTACGTTAAGACGCCGGCGCCGCTGAAGATTCCAACCACGCCCGCCCCCACGACTTCTGGTGGCGTTGTGTTGCGGATGTTTCGGGAAGTGGTGTTTTTCGAAAGTCTTTTTAAAGCAACGAAATGGACTTGGTTGTTTGGCTGGGTGTTCCACATGGCTTTATTCGCCGTGTTGTTTCGCCATCTGCGTTACTTCCAAGAGCCTGTTTGGGAGCCGGTCATTTGGGTAAGCCCCTTATTTAAATATCTGGCGTTTGCCATGATTATCGGTTTGTTGGGGTTGTGGGCGCGCCGTATCTTTGTGGATCGCGTGCGTTATATCTCAGCGCCTTCAGATCATTTGATGCTGGCTTTATTATTGGGTATTGGCGTCAGCGGCGCGATGACGACTTTCGTCGCCCATACAGATGTCGTCGCGGTGAAATCATTTTTTCGTCATCTGATGATGTTTGATTTCTCCACTATGCCGAATTTGCCGGAAGATCCTTTTATGGTCGCGCATTTGGCTTTAGTGGCGGCGTTAATGATTATTTTCCCAATCAGTAAGTTATTGCATGCGCCTGGCGTCTTTTTCAGCCCAACGCGCAATCAGGTTGATAACCCACGCGAGCAACGTCACATTGCCGGATGGGCGCGTAAATTGGAACAATAGTTGAGGGTTGACTGGCATGGCGAAAACAGATTTTGATATCCCCCAGCTTGAGGAATATACCGAAACTCCAGCTTTAGAAGTCGGCACTATGGCGCATAGCAAGCCTTTTGTCGCCAAGGTGCAGTTTCAGGAGCCTTTGGGCTACCCAGGCGAGCTGCCGGAGGATTGGCAGAAGCAGGCGATTGACGCCATGGGCGATTTGTTGGGCAAATATCGCTCATTACAGGTTTATCTGGATTCCTGTGTGAAATGCGGTGCCTGTACGGATAAATGCCATTATTACTTGGGCACGAAAGATCCCAAGAATATGCCAGTAGGTCGTCAGGATTTGCTGCGTAAGGTTTACCGTCGTTATTTCACTTTTGCTGGTAAATATTTCCCGGCTTTGGTGGGTGCGAAGGATTTGACCAAAGATGTGCTGGATGATTGGTACAGCTATTTTCACCAGTGCTCACAATGTCGTCGTTGCTCGGTATTTTGCCCCTATGGCATTGATACGGCTGAGATCTCCATGGCTGCGCGCGAGATTATGGCTCGCATTGGGGTCGGCCAGAAATACTGTAATGAGATTATTGGCAAGGTCTTCAAGATTGGCAACAACCTGGGTTTGCCGGAAGCGGCTTTGGCTGACACGCTGGAAGGCCTGGAAGAGGATGTTGAAGATGAAACCGGCGTGGCGGTCAAGTATCCACTGGATCAAAAAGGCGCGGATATTTTACTGGTGACGCCTTCCGCTGACTTCTTCGCCGAACCCCATGTGGATGGTTTAATTGGTTATGGCAAGGTTTTCCACGAAGCGGGCGTTTCCTGGACGCTGAGTTCCAAAGCCTCTGAAGCTGCCAATTTCGGTATGTTTATTGGTTCTTACGAAAATATGCGTCGCATCTCGATGCGTATTCGTGAAGCGGCCTTGGAGTTGGGTGTCAAACGGATCATTTTTGGTGAGTGTGGTCATGCCTGGCGCGTCGCTTATAGCTTCTTGAACACGTTGGCCGGCCCCTTTGATTTTCTGGATCCAAAATATCCAGTGCCTCAGCATATTCTTGAATTCACTTGGGAAGAAATTCAAAAAGGCACGCTGAATATTGATAAATCAGCAAATGATGACATGGTGCTGACCTATCATGATTCATGCAATGTGGCGCGCGCATCCCGCATGGGTACCGAGCCTGGTGGCCAATTCATGATTCCGCGCAATGTGATCAAGGCGGTGTGCAACAACTTTGTTGATATGGCACCTGAAACCATTCACGAGAATACGTTCTGTTGCGGCGGTGGTGGCGGTCTGTTGACCGATGACCTGATGGAGCTTCGGGTGAAAGGTGCCAAGCCGCGGATGGAGGCCTTGAGTCATGTGATTGAAGAACATGGCGTAACCAATATGGCGGCCATGTGCGCGATTTGTAAATCTCAATTCACCAAGGTTCTACCTTATTACGGCATGAGTATGGACATGATTGTCAGCGTGCACCAACTGGTATCGAATGCGATTGTCCTTACAGGTCAGCATACCGATGAAGATCAAGTATCAACCGGGGATGAGCAGGTAGCCGCTTAACTATTGAGTACTACAGGTATCCCTGTGCGGTGGAAGGTGTATGTTTTGGCGCTTTCCATGCAAGCCTTATTTAACTACGGATCAGGAGCTTTATAAGATGGCTACTCCTAGCGAAGAAATGAATACCAAGCTGACTTGGCGTCGTTTTGAAGACGGCGATTCTGAGTGGGGTTCTTTCACTGATAAGATTTTTGTGGCTGATGAGTCTTACAAATGCCCAACTTATATTCATAAAACCCCCCCTTGCCAGGGTTCCTGTCCTTCCGGTGAAGATATCCGTGGTTGGCTGGCTGTCGTGCGTGGCCAGGAGAAACCCGCCAGCGATATGTCGATGGGTGAATATGCGTTCCGTCGTTCGACAGATGCCAATCCATTCCCTTCCATGATGGGCCGTGTCTGTCCGGCACCTTGTCAAGACGGTTGCAACCGTAATGAAGTGGAAGATTTTGTTGGCATCAACTCGGTTGAACAGTGGATTGGCGACAATGCGCTGGAAAATAATTATCAATTCATCGCGGGTGAAAGCTCGGGTAAGAAAATCGCCATCATTGGTGGCGGCCCGGCAGGCATGTCAGGCGCTTATCAATTGCGTCGCAAAGGCCATGCGGTGACGATTTTTGAATCTCAGCCAGAGCTGGGCGGCATGATGCGCTACGGTATACCGAACTACCGTATTCCGCGCGACAAGCTGGCAGGAGAAATCCAACGCATCATTGATATGGGTGATGTGGAAGTGAAATGCGGCGTGCGCGTTGGCGAAGATGTCACGATTGAGGCATTGGAAAAAGATTACGACGCGATTTTGTGGGCCGTTGGATGCTGGACAGGGCGTGGTTTGTTCCTTGATGAATGGGAAGGTACCCCTAACTGTGTGTCTGGTGTGGCTTTTCTGAAGGCTTTCAACGAAGGTCGCATGAAAGTGACGGCGGATAAGGTTGTCTGTGTCGGTGGTGGTGATACCTCAATTGACGTGGTGTCTGTCGCCCGTCGTTTGGGCCATATTGAACACACCAATCCGACGGATCGTCCGGAATTGGTTGTGAATGATGGCTTTGTCGCGCATGACACGGCAATGACGGCTGCTGCTCAGGGCGCGGAGGTTACTTTGACTTCCTTGTTCCCTAAGAACAACATGACGGCGGCTGAGCACGAAGTGCATGATGCATTGCATGAAGGTGTTACGATTCTGGGTGAAGTGATGCCGGTGGGTATCGAAAAAGATAAGGATGGTCGCGCGACTGCGCTGATTGTGGCGAAATGCACCATGGATGGTGGTCGGCCTTCTCCCATTGAGGGTACTGAACAACGCCTTGAAGCGGATTTGATCGTGGCGGCGATTGGTCAGGGCGGTGATTTAACCGGTTTGGAGACCTTGGATAATGGTCGTGGCTTGATTGATTCAAACAAATTTTATCAAGTGCCTGACAAAGAAAAGCATTTTGTGGCCGGTGATATTATCCGTCCTCATTTGTTGACTACCGCGATCGGCCAAGCTTCCATCGCCGCTGATACGATTGATGAATTCTTAAAGCAGGAAGAGCATAAGAAGCGCCCGAAAGTTGACGTGCATCACTTCAATTTGGATAAAAAGCTGGAAGAAGCCGGACTTTCGCCAGAGCAGTTCGATGCGAAGGCGGGTGATCAGCGCGGCACTTCCGATGCTAACTATGCGGTGCATAACTATGAGGATCGTTCTTATGCGGAAATTATCCCGCATGATGAGTTGTTCCTTGGCCATTTTGAACATACGCCACGCGTCAAGCGCAGAGAAGAAGTGCCCAGCTCAGAAGAAGTACTGGGCCATTTCCAAGAACGTCTCATTGGCTTGACGCAAGAGCAGGCGGCGGAAGAATCGGGCCGCTGCATGAGTTGCGGCATGTGTTTTGAATGTGACAATTGCGTTATTTTCTGCCCGCAGGATGCGGTCTTCCGTGTGAACAAGAAGCAATCGACCACAGGTCGCTATGTTGATACGGATTACGATCGTTGCATTGGATGCCATATTTGCTCTGATGTTTGTCCGACCGGCTATATCAAAATGGGCCTGGGTGAGTAGAAATTCCATTTGGATGCGTTGATGTGGCGGATTGGGAAGTGATTCGGAAAGATTTTCCAGTGTTGAAGGTATTCCGGTTTCCCCCCCCCGTTTCGCATCCATCCAGGCGGATTTCAACAAGTAATTAAATGAGCTGGTACGCAAATATGCTTAAACTTGCCAATCTGGGCATATTGCTTGTGTTGATGTCGCTCAGTTTTGTGGTGACATCAGCATCAGGCCCGAAAGATGTAGAGCCTTCGGTTGAAGGTTCGGCTAAAGCCGACAAATTGGACGTCTGTGTCGCGCCGACGCCTTTTATGCGCCGTAATCATTTTGAACTGATCAAACATCAGCGTGATATCACTGTGCATCAAGGGATTCGCCTGACCGATGACAGTCTGGCGGGTTGTATTGATTGTCATGCCGGTAAAGATACGCATGGTCATTTTGTACCGGTGAATGCGAAAGGTGAATTTTGCGCCGGTTGCCATGAATATACAGGGGTGACTTTTGACTGTTTCACCTGTCATGCAGCCAAACCAACTAAAACAGGGTCATGAGCCATGCAAAAGGTTGATCAGAAACGCCGCGATTTTGTCTCTGTCGCGGCTAAAGCGACTGCCGCAACAGTTGTCGCCCCAGGTGTTTTTCTGCAGAGCGTCGCTCAAGCCGCTCCGCGTGCTGAGCCAGTGACCGATGATGTGCGCTATGGCCTGTTGATTGATACGACAAAATGCGCTGATGGGTGTAACGACTGTGTAGCGGCCTGTGATCAGGAAAATGGCATTGATCAGTTGCTCAAGCCGGAAGGTGCGAGCGATGCGTTGTGGGAACAGCAAAAGCCGCGTTGGATTCGTAAAGTTAAAGTTCAGGATAACCTGACTGGCAAGCAAACCGATATGCCGGTGATGTGTCAGCATTGCGAACACCCGCCTTGCGTGGATGTGTGTCCGACTGGTGCTTCCTTTCGCCGTGAAGACGGTATCGTGATGGTGGACCGGCACACCTGTATCGGCTGCCGTTATTGCATGATGGCGTGCCCTTATAAGGCACGCTCGTTTATTCATGAAAATGTGCAATCCAAGACGACGGTTGCACCGCGTGGCAAAGGTTGCGTGGAAAGTTGCAATTTGTGCGTGCATCGGCGTGACAATGGCGAAAAAAGCACGGCATGTCAGGATGCCTGTTCTGAAGGAGCTATCCTGTTCGGTGATTTGAAAGATCCGGATAGCAAAATCTCCATGGCTCTGGCGGAAAAATCCACCGTACAGTTGCGGGCTGATCTGAAACTCAATACCGGCGTTCGTTATAGCGGAATCTAAAACGATCATGAAAAAGATACTTTATCGTGAGTGGGGCATTAGCGGCCCACAGTACTGGGGCCTGCTGGCCATTTTAGGCGCTGTTATTGCTGTCGCCGGCTTTTCCGCCCTTTATATGGAGCATAATGGTCATTGGGTGACCGGCATGACTAACCAGGTTGTTTGGGGCACGCCGCATGTCTTTGCGATTTTTCTGATCGTGGCGGCCTCGGGCGCATTGAATGTTGCCTCCATTGGTTCTGTTTTTGGGCAGAAAATGTATAAGCCGCTGGGTCGGTTATCCGGCTTGTTGGCGATCACCTTATTGGTTGGCGGCCTGTTGGTGTTGGTGTTGGATTTGGGGCAGCCATCGCGTTTGATCGTGGCGATGACGACCTATAACTTCAAGTCAATCTTCGCCTGGAATATCTATCTGTATGTTGGTTTCCTGGCGATTGTGGCGGTTTACTTGTTCACCATGATGGAACGAAAGATGAACCCCTACAGTCGTGCGGCAGGCTTCTTTGCCTTCATCTGGCGTTTGATTCTGACCACAGGCACGGGTTCTATTTTTGGTTTCCTGGTGGCGCGTCAAGGCTATGATGCTGCTTTAATGGCACCGATGTTTATTGTCATGTCATTTGCGTATGGTTTGGCGGTTTACCTGTTGGTCCTGATGTTCACCTTCAAACTGGAAGGCCGGGTGTTAGGTGATAAAATCATGGGTCGCCTGAAAAACCTGTTGGGCGTATTTGTGGCGGCGGTTTTTTACTTCACGGCGGTTTATCACCTGACCAACTTGTATGGCACGGAGAATCATGCCTACGAAGCCTTCATTTTGCGTGATGGTGGTATTTACACCCAGCTTTTCTGGGCCAGCGTGATTGGTGGCATGTTGCTGCCGATGGGCATCCTGTTTCATCCGGCGTTGGGTAAAAGCCATGGTGGTGTCATCGGCGCAAGCGTGTTGGTGATTCTGGGTGGACTGGCCTCCATGTACGTCATTGTGATCGCGGGGCAAGCTTTTCCAATGGCGATGTTCCCGGATAAAACCATTATTGAAACCGGTTTCTTTGATGGCGTGAATGGCGCGGCGGCTGGTTATATACCCTCAATGGCGGAGTTCCTGTTGGGTATCGGCGGTATCGCCATCGCATTGCTGGCTACCTTTGTAGGCATCAGGCTGTTACGGTTCTTACCGATGTCATTGGCAGATGAGGTGGTTGATCCACACCATGCTTGATCGTTGGAAAATTTGATGCATTGAGAAAGCGGCGCAATGTTATTTGCGCCGCTTTTTTGTTGTATTTTCTCGCCTGTGTGCGTACTTACCAGAAGTGTTTCAAGTAATAGTATTGGCGGTGCTTATAGAGTTAGCGGTAAATTCGCGCACCAAGTTTCCCAACGTCTATATGGGCTGTTAATATGCGTGTTCTGTTAAATTCCAAATTTTAGTCACAATTTAAGAATAATATGATGAAACTCGGGGTAATCAAAGAGACCAAGGCTGGTGAGACACGAGTGGCGATCACGCCCGATGTGGTCAAAACCCTGGTGAAAAAAGGTCTACAGGTGATGGTGCAAAGCGGTGCTGGCGAGGCGGCGCATTTTAATGATGCGGCCTATGTTGACGCTGGCGCAGACATTGCCGATGTAGAGACGGTTTTAGCGTGCGATGTGATCGCCAAAGTCCGTAAGCCTTCGTTGGATGAAATCGCCAAAATGTCCGCTGGTGCTGTCTATATTGGCCAGGTTGAGAGTTGCGGCGAAGATGACAGTATTGCAGCCATGCAAGCACGCGATATCAAAGTCATCGCCTTAGAGCGTGTGCCACGCATTTCCCGCGCCCAATCCATGGATGTGTTGTCATCCCAGGCCAATATTGCAGGTTATCGCGCAGTGCTGGAAGCGGCTGGGCATTATGGGCGTTTCCTGCCTTTGATGATGACTTCAGCCGGTTCGGCCAAACCGGCGAAAGTGGTGATTCTGGGGGTCGGTGTTGCCGGGTTGCAGGCGATCGCCACGGCGCGGCGTTTAGGCGCGGATGTTTACGCTTATGATATTCGTCCCGAAACCAAAGAACAGATTGAGTCCTTGGGCGCGAAAGCGATTGAGCTGGATATTGGCGAAAGCGGTTCTGGCGAGGGCGGTTATGCGAAAGAGCTGTCTGATGAAGGCAAGGCCAAACAACAGCGGATGTTGGTTGAAGAATTAAGCAAGGCGCATGTGATCATCACAACAGCGCAGATTCCATGCCGGGAAGCACCTGAACTGGTGACCGAAGAGGTGGTGCAAAACCTGCGTGAAGGTTCGGTGATTGTTGATATGGCGGCCGGCAGTGGCGGCAATTGTCGCTTATCCAAGCCGGATCAAGTGGCTGAAGCGCATGGCGTCTTGTTGGTTGGGCATACCAATTACCCGGCGATGATGCCGACGGACGCCAGTGCATTCTACGCTAAGAATGTGGCTAATCTGTTGGATATTATGCTTGAGCCGGGTGAAGAGGGTTTGGTGCTGAAGGATTTGGATGCGGATGAAATCACTGCTGCCGCTCAAGTCAAACCGGTTGCTGAAAAATAAGAGATGAAGATTAAAGGAGAGCCGTTATGCCGGAAACTCTGATTGCATTATATGTTTTTGTGTTGGCTTGTTTTATTGGTTATTGGGTGATCTGGGGCGTTACGCCTTCCTTGCATACGCCGCTGGTTGCTTTAACGAATGCGATATCAGGTATCGTCATTGTTGGCGCCTTGCTGGTGACGGGTTTGCAGGAAGCCAGTTTTACGGCTGAGATCATTGGTTTTTTCGCGGTGTTGTTAGCGTCCATTAATGTGTTTGGTGGTTTTTTAGTCACCAATCGCATGTTGTCGATGTTTAAAAAGAAAAAGAGATAAGGAACACTCATGGAGATTTCAGCAAATACTCAGGCGATTGCTTATTTAGTATCGGCGGTTTTGTTCATTTTCGCGCTTAAAGGGCTGACGCATCCATCTTCGGCGCGCCGTGGCAATTATTATGGTATGGCCGGTATGGTGCTGGCGGTATTGGCGACCTTGTCAGGTGGTGAGGTTCAGTCATATGGCTTTATTATTGCCGGTATCGTGGCGGGCGGCTTTATTGGTGCTGTGCTGGCTTCCCGGGTGGCGATGACGGATATGCCCCAATTAGTCGCGGCGCTGCACAGTTTTGTCGGCATGGCGGCTGTGCTGGTGGCGATTGGCACCTTCATTAACCGCGCCGCTTCAGATACATTGAATGCGGTTTTGATGGGCGAATTATCCGCTGGCATTGTGATTGGTGCCATCACTTTCACCGGCTCAGTCGTGGCGTTTGGTAAATTGCAGGGTTTGATTTCCGGTCAGCCAGTGCGCTTCACCGGCCAACATACGTTGAATGCCTTGATCGCCATAGCAACGGTGTTGTTGGCAGTTCACTTTGCCTTGACAGGTGCGATCTGGTCGTTGGTTCTGATGACCTTATTGGCGTTCATTTTGGGTTTGACCTTGATTATCCCGATTGGCGGCGCTGATATGCCGGTCATCATCTCCATGTTGAACAGCTATTCCGGCTGGGCGGCGGCGGCGACGGGTTTTACTTTGGGTAATAACCTGTTGATCATTGTTGGCGCATTGGTCGGTTTTTCGGGCGCGATTCTGTCCTTCATCATGTGTAAGGCGATGAATCGTTCAATCATCAATGTGGTGTTCGGCGGCTTCGGTTCTGAATCGGGCGGTGGTGAAAGCAGTGCTGGTGCTGTCGCTGCTGAAAAAGGCGTCAAATCGGCGGCGGTTGAAGACGCCATCTACTGGATGGAGGACGCGAACCGGGTCATCATCATACCGGGTTACGGTATGGCGGTCGCTCAGGCACAACATGCCTTGAAAGAGATGATGGAGTTGTTGGAAGCGCGCGGTGTGGAAATGAAATTCGCGATTCATCCGGTGGCTGGGCGGATGCCTGGACATATGAATGTCTTGTTGGCTGAAGCGGATATTCCCTATGAAAATGTTTTGGAAATGGATGAAATCAATTCCGAGTTCCCGTCAACCGATGTCGCCCTTGTGGTTGGCGCGAATGATGTGGTTAATCCGGCGGCGAAAGAAGATAGTTCCAGTCCGATCTATGGTATGCCGATTATTGAGGCAGGAAAGGCACGTCAGGTTTATTTCCTTAAACGCTCCATGCGTCCAGGCTACTCCGGGGTGGATAATCTTTTATTCTATCAAGACAATACATCGCTGATCTTTGGAGATGCCAAAGAGACGATCGAAAAGATGGTGACGGCTTTGAAAGGCGGTGGTCATTAGATAACACGTATTCAAGTCGATCACGCTGTTGCGGCGGTATCAACCCATTTACCATGCGGATTGATGCCGCCGTTTTTGTGATGACGCTGATCAGAGTTTGCCGACACTTAAGTAGGCACCATCCTGGGTGGCGTACTCAACCAAGTCGTATCCCATCAATTGGCTGAAGTTATCGCGCGTCGCTATGGTTTCAACCGATCCAGCCAGCCAATTTCCATCATCAAATAACAAGAGGCAATGCGTGGCGACCTGGCGCGCCAGGTTCAAGTCATGCAGCACCAGGATTAAAGCGCGTTGTTCATTCACGAAACGGTGTTTTAATAAACGCAGTATGTGAATCTGTTGGCCGATGTCCAAATGGTTCAGCGGCTCATCAAGCATCGCCAATTTAGGATTCTGCATCAGTAACCGGGCGATCTCGGCGCGTCTTCGTTCACCGCCTGAAATTTGCGTTAATGATTGTCCGGCAAGCTGATCAATGCCGACGAATTCGAGCATCTCCTGTGCTTTGGCGATAGTTTCCTGATGGTCCCAGAAATAACTCGTCTGGTGCGGGTAGTAGCCGTTTAACACCATATCCAATACGGTGTGTTGAAGGCCAGTCTGGTGTTGTTGCATGACCAGACCGATCAATTGGGCGCGTCGTCTGGCGGGATATTCTGATAAAGGACGTTGCAACAGTTGAATGGCATCTGCCGGATGACTTTGTTTCAAGCCACTCAGCCGATAAAGTAATTGCGTTTTGCCGACGCCATTAGGTCCCAAAATCACCCAACATTCATTAGTCTTGACGCGTAGATGCAGCGACTTAATCAGTTGGCGCTGATCCATCTGCAAGCTGAGTTGTCGGCAATACAATAAAGATGTCATCTGTTCGGTTGCCGGTGTAACAGCCAGAGAAATATCGGCACGCCCAGGATTGCGGTGAGCACTCCAACGGGCAGTTGCATTGGTGCGATGAGGGTACGCGCGGCGGTATCCGCCAAGGTCAGCAGGCTGCCGCCCAGCAGGGTGGCGACCGGCAGTAGGATCCGATGATCCTGACCGCCGAGCAGGCGCACCAGATGAGGCGTGATCAGTCCGATGAAGCCAATGGCACCCGCAATGCTGACGGCGGCAGCGGTCAATAGGGAGGTGAGAAAATAGATTTGTAACCGTAATTGATGAGGTTGGATGCCCAAGGAAGCAGCATGCTCCAAACCAAATGCCGCCAGGTTGAGTTTGGGAGCCAACCATAATGCGGTTGCCAAACCTGCGCATAGAACGAGCAGGGCTGGGTAAGGGGATAATGCATGGCTGAGGTCACCCATCAGCCAGAACAGCATGCCAGGCAATTGCATTGGTGGGGCGATGCTGAGCGTCAGGCTGATGGCGGCAGACCAACCCGCCGCGATGATGATGCCGGTCAACAGCAATTTGTCCGTCTGAGAAGATGTGCCTTGTCCTATGGCGAATACCACCAGCATACTGCAAATGGCACCGATGAAAGCTAATGGCGTCACCCATATGCTGGCGATATTCAACAGCATGCCAACCAATACGGCGAAAGAGGCACCGCCAGAAATGCCCAGTATATAAGGGTCGCCAAGTGGATTACGCAACAACACCTGCATCAGGCATCCAGCCAGTGCCAGCAGGCCGCCGACCGCAAAAGCGGAAAGACTGCGCGGTAAACGGAGTTGATCAATAATCTGATCGTGAATGCTGCCATCATCGGTGAAAAGGTGCTGTATGACGTTCAGCAGCGGTATCTCAACGCTGCCGATCAACAGCGCGGCGCACAGGCTCAATAGGCTGACCAGCAAACCGCCAAACAAGAGTTGGCGTTTGTGTGGATTATGCGGTTGTGCCAGCATTATTACGTAGTGAAATAATCGGCCATCCGGCAGACTGGGCATGTACTCGTAATTGATCATCCGGATCAACCGCGTAAGGATTATCAACCAGATTCAGTAAGGGCAGATCATTGTGCGAGTCACTATAAAAGTAAGCGTTGCTTAATGATTCATGGGATGCTGCCAGCCAGTCTTGCAAACGGGTCACCTTGCCTTCGCGGAAACTGGGCATGCCGCTGACCCGGCCCGTGAATCGCCCATGCATTTCTTCCGGCATTGTGGCGATCAGGTGGCTGATCCCAAAGTATTCCGCAATGGGTTGGGTGACGAAATGGTTTGTGGCCGTGATGATCATCAAGGTATCGCCTGCTTGACGGTGGCCATTCACCAAATCCAGTGCCGCCCGGGTAATCAGCGGATGGATTTTGTCGCTCATGAAATGGTTGCGCCATTGCAGTAAATCCTGCATGGAATGACGCGCTAATGGCTGCATGGAAAAGCGGTGGAAAGCCTGAATATCCAAGGCACCATTCCGGTAATCTTCGTAGAACTGGTGGTTCTTGGCTTCGTAATCCGCTCTGTCCACAATGCCTTGTTCACACAGATAAAGTCCCCATAGATAATCGGAGTCGCCGCTGAGTAAGGTATTATCCAAGTCGAAAATAGCGAGGGGCATAAAGGGGTCCCGGGGTGACAAATAGCCCGGATGATACAGAAGCTGAAGGCGTAAGAAAAACCAGATGCTGGCGACGATGGTGTTGCAATGACATCTGTTTTGCGTATTGCGGAATTGGCTTTAACAGGTGGCATGATAGGGCGTTAAGAATAATCTCAAAATGCGCATTGATGTCCGATAAACGGCGCTTTCTCGGTTATTTTCGCCTTGTCTCCCATTTACCTGAGCAAATGTTAATGGCTGGTTAAAAGCAAGAAGCTGCAAAGCGCAGCCTCTTGAGGATATTTCGCGAAGTCTGAACCGCCGGTTTATTGAGCGTTCTGACCCGAGCACTTAGCCGTTTTAACATGGTAATTGCCGCAAGACAGAGGTGCGCGCCAGTCCGCAATCAAGTGTTTTGAACCGGGTAGATAGTCAGACCAAGCGTCGCCAACCACCAAACCATTGGTTTGGTGCACAATCTCGAATTGGCCATCATCCTGAATTTCACCGATCAGTACCGGCTTGGTGATATGGTGATTCGGCATCATAGCGGAGACACCGCCGGATAAATTGGGCGTGGTGACGCCGATAATCGCTTCGGATACGGCTTCTGAGTCAGTCGTTCCGGCCTTTTTAACGGCTTCGATCCACATATTAAAACCAATATAGTGCGCCTCCATCGGATCGTTGGTGACGCGTTCCTCGCTTTGGATGAAGTCATGCCAAGCTTCGATAAATGCTTCATTGGCTTCTGCATCTACGCTCATGAAGTAGTTCCAGGCCGCTAAGTGGCCGACCAATGGTTTGGTATCAATACCGGATAATTCTTCTTCGCCGACAGAGAAGGCCACGACGGGTATATCTTCCGCTGACACATCTTGATTACCCAATTCTTTGTAGAAAGGCACATTGGCGTCGCCATTGATGGTTGAAACCACGGCCGTTTTTTTGCCTGCTGCGCCAAACTTCTTGATGTTGGAAACAATCGATTGCCAGTCTGCGTGACCGAATGGCGTGTAGTTAATCATGATGTCGTTTGCCGCAACCCCTTTACTCTTCAGATAGGCTGCCAGAATTTTGTTGGTGGTGCGTGGGTAGACATAATCGGTACCGGCCAACACCCAGCGTTTGATGCCTTGCCCCATCAGATAATCAACGGCTGGAATGGCTTGTTGGTTAGGCGCCGCCCCGGTGTAATACACATATTTGGAGGATTCTTCTCCTTCATATTGCACGGGATAGAACAGCGGTGTTTTCAGTTCCTCCACGACGGGTAGGACGGATTTGCGTGATACGGACGTCCAACAACCGAAGATGGCTGCCACGCCATGGTTGGAGACCAACTCACGCGTTTTTTCCGCGAATAAGGGCCAGTTGGAGGCTGGGTCAACCACCACAGGCTCCAGCTTTTTGCCCAGCAGGCCGCCTTTTTTATTTTGCTCCGCAATAAGCATCAACATGGTGTCTTTCAGCGTCGTTTCAGAAATTGCCATGGTGCCGGACAGGGAATGCAGAATACCGACTTTGATGGTGTCAGTAGCCTGAACTGTGGTAGTGATTGTGACGGTTGAAATAACCGTCAGAACCAATGCCAATTTATCAATATGAGCTTTAAATTTCACAAGTGGACTCTCCTAAAGGGATATCGATAGATAGGTCGTCATGAGGCTGGCGCATTCAATTTTGACGCCCTGCTGCTCGTGGTGGGCGTGAAACCGGTAGGGTTTAATTGGGTTATTGAACACCCTGTCAGTCCTATGGTCGCAGGTTGCGACGTATTAGTAAGCAGCATCCATGCCAATATGGATGCTGGTATTTGCGTTCAGCATATTGTACGGAGTGCGATGAGAGTCAGGCGCGGCTTAGAGAGTATCTTGCATCAAGATAAGGCGGATAGCTCTGCATAACGCACTAAAATCGCACAGTTATGTGTAAACCAATTGCCTCGTCTTTAGTTATCAATTAAGATAACCCACATATGAACTGGAAAATCACCTTCTACAATCAAAAAGTTAAAACAGAAACGCTGAATTTCCCTTCAGGTATTTTGGCTAATTTTTTGCACATTGGTGAAATGATTGAAAAACTTGGCCCCAATCTGGGCAAGCCATACGTTGGTTATATTAGTTCAGGCCTCTATGAAATAAGGTCAAAAGGCAAAGAGGGCATTGGTCGTTCTTTGTATTGCACAGTAAAAGAGCAAGAAGTCATCATTCTCCATTCATTTATCAAAAAAACACAAAAAACGCCGAAAAAGGCGCTTGACATTGCTAAAAGACGCATGAAAGAGGTTCAATAATGAGTCGCCCTACTTTTTCAGATTTCAAACAGGAAGCCCTTGGAGAACTAGAAGTACGAGAAGAATATCTTGCATTAAGTGCAACTTATGATTTACGTAAAAAACTTATCGCACTACGGCAAAAAGCCGGGTTAACACAACAACAATTGGCCACTGTACTACACACTCAAAAAAGTAATATTTCCCGGCTTGAGAATGTTAATTCAGCAATATCGCCTAAGCTATCAACCATTGAGCAATATGCTCATGCTGTTGGTCATGAGGTGAAAATTGAATTTATACCTAAAAATCACACATAACACGGCGCTCCAGCGGACACCCAATACTCAGCCAGGCGTTAGCCCACAAATACCCGATAGGATAAGACGTTTTGCGCAATCTTACTGGGAATGTAAAAGTGTAAAATCAACGAGGTAAAAAAACACCTTCAGGGGGAATCGCATGAAAAATATAATGATGGTCTTGTTCTGCACATGGTTTTTAATCGGCTCGGCGATGGCGGATGGCCATGGCGGGAAAGCGCCAGCTCAGCTCACGAGTATGGATATGCGTCATATGGTTGAGCAAAGCATCCAGCATTTCAAATTGGCGGAGGATGTGACCATTGATGATGCGATTGATTCCATGATGCTGCGTGCCAATGGTCTGAACTTTAAGCTAGTCGCCGATTTGCCTTTGTCAGAACAAGTGGAGGCGATGGGCGAGGAAGCCAACTATATGCGCATTCTGGCGTTTTGTGATGCGTTGATCGCCAAAAAAATGGTCGAATACAATCTGATTTTTGCCGGTTTCTTACCCTGCCGCATTGCTGCACTTGAAGACAGTGATGGACAAGGCTGGTTAGTCACCATGAATATGGATATGATGCTGCACGCGGTTGATTTGCCGGATGATCTCAAGCCATTGGCTCAACAAGTCCGTGACACTATTTACAGCATCATTGATGCTGGTGTGAATGGCGATTTGTAAATCAATCCGTATTTATTACGATAAAACAACTGGCCAGGCCCGTTAAGGAAGAGCCGTCCTGGATTTTCTATGGTTCTTTTTGCAGGTTCGCTAAGTCGCTGATAAGCGGCATTGATTTAACGGGATGACGCTTATTTCAGATTTAGGATTGCTTAGCGGCTGCTCATACCAACATTACAGGTGGTTGACATGCCGGAGACTTTAGATCCGCTCTTGCTTAATCTGTTGTATACCTGCATGGGAGGCGCGCTGACGCTTTTGTTTATGTGGGTCGGGTGCAAAGTTTTCAGTCATATTGTGAACTTCAGCATCCCGGTGAAGCTTGCAGAGGGAAACATGGCGGTTGGTTTGATGATTATGGGAATGTTTATCGGTATCGGCGTCGCTATGGGGCTGGTGATCGGTATGGGTTTAAATTGATTCATTATGTGGCGATACGGCGGGTGGTTAATGGTATTACTGATACCAGCGTTGGTTTACGCTGGTACGGTAAAACATGTTAAGCATAAACATTGGACCAAGGAATATGACCACCACTTCCGTAAATACGCCAAGCACTATTTCGGTCCTCACGTTGATTGGCATTGGTTTAAAGCCCAGGCTATCGCCGAATCAGGCTTGAATCCCGACGCGATCAGCTCTGCTGGCGCAGTGGGCATCATGCAAATACTGCCAAGCACTTATCAGGATATTGCCAAGCAGAATCCCTTTTTAGCCGATATTAAGGAACCGCGTTGGAATATTGCCGCTGGCGTGTTTTATGACCGGTATCTGTATTTGAAATGGAAGCGTAAAAACAATATCCGCAATCAGGATCGTTTGAAATTCACTTTCGCCAGTTACAATGCGGGTTTTGGTGGGATATCGAAAGCTGTGAAGCGGGCTGAGCGTCGCCGTGGCAAGGTGGTGAATGATTGGGATCAGGTTGAGCCATTTGCGCCGAGAGAGACCCGTGGTTATGTTAAACGCATTGAGAAACTGATGCATCATGCGCGCTGATGCCCCACCGCTTGAAGCCGTCATCGAACTGTTCCAACAGGCTCCTCACTCAGCTCCGGCGCTTACGCTATACGCTTTGGTCAGTACGTTGGAGCTTCCCCAAAGCGGTTGTTTATTTAAATTGGATAAATTGCAGGATTTGGATCCTGCGCAGCGCCAATTAGCTTATCAGTTGATGGAAATGATGGTTGCTGGGGAAAATCAAACGGAACAGTGGAAGACCGCCAAACGGCGGATAGATACATTGATACGCGCTGGTTGAAGATGAGCGCAATGGGTAAATTTTCAAATAAATTCAGCCATTGCGTCATAGTTTGTGAAGCCTTGCTGCATCCGGGCCTTAGCTGGAATTTATATCAACCCCATGATATTTTCAGCACATAATCTTTGCTATTCAGGCAGTCATGAACAAGCTACTTTCCTTATTGCTGACTTTGTTATTCAGTTGGAATGCTGTTGCGAATAACGGACAAGTACAGGTAGAAGGAGCACGCATCTGGCAGGCACCGGATCATACCCGGTTGGTTTTTGATATCAGCCGACCTGTTGACCATAATATTTTCAAGTTGAAAAAACCGGAGCGTCTGGTGATTGATTTCACCAATTGTGCCGTCACCCCCGGTTTCCAGGCAGATGATATCGCCAGCAAACACCTCAAAGGCATCCGCTATGCGTCACGCGCAGGCAATGATTTGCGCGTTGTGCTGGATCTGCGGCAAAGCATGCGCCCCAAAACTTTTGAGCTTAAGCCTAATGCGCATTATGGGCACCGATTGGTTGTCGATTTACATGACAACCCGTCAGGTCAACCGAAAATCGCTAAAAGCGTTAGTGACATCAAGCATCGGCGTGATGTCGTGGTGGCGATTGACGCAGGACATGGCGGAGAAGATCCGGGTGCTATCGGCCCGACCACAGGTGCCAGAGAAAAGCGCATTACTTTGCAGATTGCGAAGCGCATTGAAAAATTAATCAATGCCCGGCCTGGCATGAGCGCGATATTGACCCGTACTGGCGATTACTATGTCGGGCTGCGGAAGCGGATACAGATTGCGCGCAATCATAAAGCGGATTTATTTGTCTCAATTCATGCGGATGCTTTCCGGGATAAGTCGGTGCGGGGTGCTTCGGTTTATGTCTTGTCAAACCGGGGCGCATCCAGTGAAGCGGCGCGTTGGTTGGCCGAGCGGGAAAACGCGGCGGATTTGGTGGGTGGAGTCAGTTTGGATGATAAGGACGATATGTTAGCGTCCGTGCTATTGGATTTATCTCAGGCCGCGACTCAAGAGGCCAGCTTGTCTGCGGCTGATCAGGTGTATCGCCATTTACGTAAAATCGGCAAAGTGCATGGTCGGCAACGTGTGCAGCGGGCTGGATTCCTGGTGCTTAAATCGCCCGATATTCCATCTTTGCTGATTGAGACCGGGTTTATTTCAAACCCGACTGAAGAGCGAAAATTGCGTACCCCGCAATATCAGCAAAAGATGGCGGCGGCGATTCTGCAAGGCATTGAGCGATATTTCCGGGAGGCCCCGCCACCTGATACCTTGTTGGCGGAACGTTGATGTTTACTCATCGGGATCAGGGGTGATGATCAAGGGCTGGCGGTTTTTGTCTTGTCCTGCCTTCCTGTTTTCCGGTTCTGGCGATTGCCCAGACTGCAATATATTTCACTCCGGCGCGGCGTAAGCAACCTGCCGCCGCGCGTGCTGTCGCACCGGTTGTCACCACATCATCAATCAAGGCTATCCGCTCGGGGATGTGTGTATAAGCGGGTTTGATCCGGAAAGCCTGTCGCACTTGTCGCTGTCGTTGTTTCCGATTCGCACTCCGTTGATCCGGGCCGGGTTGAACACGCAACAGCAAATCCATGTAGGCAGGAATCCGTGTGCGGCGATTCACCCAATAAGCCAACTCCGCCGCTTGATTAAAGCCGCGGTGTTTGAGCCGACTGGGATACAAGGGAACCGGCACCAGCGCATCAACGGTGGTTGCGCACTCAACAATGTGCTGGGCTAAATAGCCCCCTAATAGCCGCCCCATGGATAAGTGATGTTGATATTTGAAGTGGCTGATCATCTCGTCAATGGGTGGCGCATAACGGAATGGTGCTATGGCCTCATCAAACGCGGGTGGATCAACCAAACACTCGCCGCAAAGTGGGTTGGCGATATCTACATCCGCCAATGGCAAGGCGCAACGTTTGCAGGCCTGATCCAGGTGAGGTAAGTCTGCTTCGCAGATCTCACATAATGCCTCTTCCGTTGGTTTGTCACATAACGCGCAATAGGTTGGGCATATCGCATTCTGTATAGTTTTTAGCCAATTGTTGACTTTATTGATATTCACTGGTTGACAGGTGATAAACCACCCTTGAAGATAATGCGCTCTTGCAACAGGATAAAAAAATCCATGATGAGCGACTCAACTGAATCAGATATTTCCCAACCTCGTATTGTGTCCGCCAAATCAGCGCGTTTCGCTGCTATGCAGATGGATTTGGGCAACATGATCAGTATATTGCTGCCACCATTACCTGTACTTTGGTTTGGTATTTCCATGTTGATTTACGCTTTGCATCGACATCACCCGGATGAAAAGGTGGGACGTTATACCCAGTGGGCCGCTTATCGTTTTTACGGCGTTATGGGACTGATTATTCCGGTTGGTACCTTCTTTCCCGGTAATGGTGTGATGCCCTGGTTGATCGCCTGGGGGTTGGGGATCGTCATTATCGTGCCTTGGTCGATATGGTCCATCTTATCCATTTATCGGGATGTTTGGCAGGATATTGAACTGCCCACAGAACAAACCACGCCATCGGGAGAATTCAGCAATGCCTGACGCTAACTTACGCCATGATTGGTCCCTGACTGAGATAGAAGAGTTGTTTGCCTTGTCTTTCAACGATTTACTGTATCGGGCGCAAACTGTGCATCGGGAACATTTTGATCCCAACCAGATTCAAGTCAGTACCTTATTATCCATCAAAACCGGTGCCTGCCCGGAAGATTGTGGTTATTGCTCACAAAGCGCCAAACACCATACGGATTTGGAGCGCGAAAAGCTGTTGCCTCTGGATGAGGTTCTGGTAGCCGCTCAGCAAGCGAAAAATAAGGGTGCGACCCGTTTTTGCATGGGAGCCGCCTGGCGTAACCCCACGGACAAAAACCTCGACAAAGTGATTGATATGGTGGTCGCCGTGCGAGGTTTGGGCTTGCAGACCTGCGTCACTTTGGGCATGTTGAACAAACCGCAAGCGCAGCGTCTGCGGGATGCCGGACTCGACTATTACAACCACAATCTGGATACTTCGCCTGAGTTTTACGGCAATGTCATTGGCACGCGCACGTTTGATGATCGCCTGGAAACTTTGCAACATGTGCGCGATGCTGGCATCAATGTTTGTTCAGGTGGCATTTTAGGCATGGGGGAAAAACCGCGTGATCGCGCACGTCTGCTACAGGAATTGGCGAATATGCCTGCGCACCCTGAATCTGTGCCGATCAATTTGCTGGTGCAGGTTGAAGGCACGCCGCTGTATGGTGCGGATAAACTGGATCCGTTGGAATTTGTGCGCACCATCGCTGTGACCCGCCTGCTCATGCCAAAAAGTTATGTGCGCTTATCCGCCGGGCGCACTGAGATGAGTGATGAATTGCAGGCTTTGTGTTTTATGGCTGGGGCAAATTCGATGTTCTATGGTGAACGTTTATTAACCACTGACAATCCTGAAGCAGATCGAGACCAGCAACTTCTTGATCGGCTTGGCATCCACATGGAATCCAGCGGAGATGATCATTCGCCAGTCTGCTGTGCGGCCTGATGCCGATGGATTGGCATGGGCGGTTGGCGGAGCGCCGTGCCGCTGGACTTTACCGGCGACGCCGCACCGTATCTGACGGCCAATCCGTCAGCCAGATTGTGGATGGACGGCGGCTGCTCACGTTTTGCAGCAATGACTATCTGGGTCTGGCTGCTGACCCGCGTTTGTCAGAAACGCTTCGCCAGGCCGCCAAACGCTATGGCGTTGGTAGTGGCGCAGCGCATTTGATTAATGGTCACAGTGTTGCGCACCATGCTTTAGAAGAGGCATTGGCTGATTTTGTCGGTGCCGAGCGGGCCTTGTTGTTTTCCACCGGTTATATGGCGAATCTGGGCGTGCTTAGCGCCTTGCTCAAAGCTGGCGATACGGTGATCCAGGACAAGTTGAATCATGCCTCATTAATTGATGGTGCGCGTCTCAGCCAGGCCCGTTTAAAACGTTATCGGCATAATGATATGGCATCCTTGCAAAGGGCGTTGCGAAATGCGACTGGCGACATGCTCATTGCCAGCGATGGCGTATTCAGCATGGATGGCGACGTGGCACCGATCAGACAACTGCAAGACTTGGCCGAACAAAACGATGCTCTGCTGATGATTGATGATGCGCATGGTTTTGGTGTATTGGGCGAACAGGGGCGGGGCAGCGTGAATGCCGCCGCCGCGCAGACGCCCATCTATATGGCTACGCTGGGTAAAGCGATTGGCGTCGCGGGAGCTTTCGTCGCCGGTTCATCGGATTTGATCGAAATACTGATTCAGGATGCGCGCAGCTATGTTTATACGACGGCCATGCCTGCCGCGCTGGCGGAAGCAAGCTGTGCCAGCTTAAGCATCCTCAAACAAGAACAATGGCGACGTGATCATCTACAAGATTTGATCCAATATTTTCGCCAGGAAGCGGCTCGATTGGCATTAACGATAATGCCTTCCTCGACGCCTATTCAGCCGGTGTTGTTGGGCGAGGCTGAAACTGCTTTGGCCTGGAGCCAGGCACTCGAACAACAAGGTATTCTGGTGACGGCGATACGTCCGCCCACGGTGCCCAAAGGGCAAGCCCGATTACGTATTACTTTCTCTGCCAACCATCAAACACATCATGTTGAACGCCTGTTGGCAGCTTTGGCGAATTGTCAGAAAATCTTGAGTCTCTGAGATGTCTGGAAGGCAGCGATGTGGCGCGATTCACTCAAAAACCGGGAAACTTTTGTGCTGATGACTTATGTACGCTTGGTTTCCCCCACCTTATTTGCCGCATAATAGGGGTTACAGTATTTTGTATCTTTAACTTGATGCCGATTAAAAGCGTCAATTTTGGTTTGGCAGACATAGAGGACTAAATGTTAAAAGCCGGTATATTTTTAGATATGGAAAACCTGACGATCAATGGTGGTTGGGGGATGCGACTGGATGTCATCAAGGAGCTTGTCGAAGCGCAGAGTACAGTAGTACTGCGCGCCAATGCTTATATGGCTGTGGATTCGGATCGGGAAAAATTCGATCTGGAATATCGGGATAAAGCGCGTAAATATCGCCAGCGCATCCGTGAATCGGGTTTCCATATTGTGGAAAAGGAAGTTAAGCGATATCGCAATGAAGATGGCTCTGAGACCGTCAAAGCCAATGCGGATCTGGATATGGCGGTTGACGCCATACTGCAAGCGGAAAATCTGGATTACATTATGTTAGGCAGCGGGGATGGTGACTTCCTACGTTTGATCCGCGCTTTGCAAAGCAAAGGCAAACGGGTGGATGCCCTGGCGTTCCATAATGTCAGCAATGAGTTGAGACGGGAAGTGGACTATTACTTCCCGGGTTTGCTGGTTCCTGAAGTATTACCGATCAAGGATGATCTTGATCGCACCCGCTATCGGGGCGTTCTGGAGGCAGTGAAAGAGCGTGAAGGTTTTGGCTTCATCTCCATTCGTACAGGCTATAAGGTGACTGATATCGAATCCGGCATTTTTTGCCACATCTCTCAAGTGACTGAGCATGGTCTGCCTGTACGTAATGAACGCTTCTCCGAGTTGGAGAAACGCAGCGTGGCACTGGAATTTAATCGGGTTGAATCGGAGCGCGGCATCCAGGCTGAGAATGTTGTGGTTTATACGGGCAATTCCTGATGCCCTATCCGGCGCTGAATGACATATCGAGCGCTGAAAAACGGCGTTGTTTGATTGCGTCATTCCCGCGTGGGTGGGAACCCACAAGATGTCAGCAATCAGTGGCTGTCGATGGGTTGATAGCCTGTTGGCTTTGAGCCGGTCAAATCCCAGGAAAAAGTGCAATCCAGCTCAGACAATACCGCAACCAAGCCACCTTCGCCGTCTTCCAGAATGATTGACAATGGCGTCCGGCGTCCGAAGCGGCGATGCATCTGTTTAATCCAACGACTGCTCATTTTCGGGTTAAGCGGGTAAGTGGTGCGTAATGCATCGGCGATGCGGAGCAAATAGCCTGCGCGCCTCAACGTATCCGGGGCATCCGGGAAGGTCTCTTCGCCTTCGCGGAATTTATGGAAAGCGCGCGCCCGGCAATTCGTCGGCAAACATAAAATCGTTTGCATTTCCTTAACGCTCAGCTCCCAGGCATCCAGCAGTTTCATGACTGCCAAGGTGATATCTGTCAAGGCCAACTGTTTGTCATCGCTCATTCTAGATTACCTTGTGAGCTCCCTAACTGGGTGTTAAACGGGGCTGCACGTTTGACTTGATTGGCTCGGATTATAGCAATGGAGTCAGCGTTGCTTCGCTGGGAAAAACGGGGTTTCTTTTTATTTCCCAATACAAAAATTCCCGAATATTTCACCCAATAGGTCATCGGCATGAAATTCGCCAGTGATTTCCGCCAGCGTCATTTGCGCTTGGCGAAGGTCTTCCGCCAATAGTTCGCCTGCCAGACCATTGATCAGGGCTTTTTGGCCATTTAACAGATGGTTTAAGGTACGTTCTATGACATTCAGGTGGCGTCGCCGGGCGATAAAGCCGCCTTCGGTGGATGGGTTAAGCCCCATGCATTGTTTGAGGTGTTCGCGGAGCAGGTGAAGCCCCAGGTTTTGTTTTGCACTGATGAACAAGGTTGTTCGATCAGCTTCTTGTTGAATGCGGATTGGCGCGCCGCTGAGGTCGGCTTTGTTGTGAATATAGCTGATTGGTGCGTCAGTGGGTATGGCGTCAACTTCAGTGTCAATGGTGGATTGGTGATGGCGGCCATCGTATACCCAAAGGATTCGGTCCGCTTGCTGGATGGCTTCGTGCGTGCGTTTGATACCCAGTTGTTCTATAAGATCCTGGCTGGCGCGTAGTCCGGCTGTGTCGATGAGGTGCAGAGGCATGCCATCAATCTGGATGTGTTCATGTAAGGCGTCCCGTGTGGTGCCTGGGGTGTCGGTGACGATGGCGCTGTCGTTGTGGGTCAGCGCATTCAGCAGGCTGGATTTGCCCGCATTGGGTCGTCCGGCGATGACGATAGTCATGCCTTCGCGCATGACCCGGCCATGGTGCGCGCTTTGTTGTAATGCGGTGATTTCCTGAATCAGGTTATCCAGGCCTTGTTCGATGTGTCCGTCACTGAGAAAGTCAATTTCTTCTTCCGGGAAGTCAATCGCGGCTTCAACGTACATGCGCAATTGAATCAGTTTATCCAGCAGTTGTTGGATGCGGCGGGAAAACTCACCTTGCAAGGAGCGGATGGATAAGCGTGCCGCTGCCTGTGTCTCACTGTCAATCAGGTCGGCAATGGCTTCGGCCTGGGTTAAGTCCAGTTTGCCATTGAGGTAAGCGCGTTCACTGAATTCACCCGCTCTGGCGAGACGAGCGCCCAGTTGCAGGCAGCGTTGTAGCAGCATATCCATGACGACCGGGCCACCATGGCCTTGCAGTTCGATAATGTCTTCGCCAGTAAAGGAGCGTGGCGCGGCAAAATACAGGATCACGCCTTCGTCGATGATGATGTCGTTTTCGTCATGAAAACGCGCTAAATGTGCTTGGCGTGGTTGCAGGTCAACCTGGCTGATGGTTTGGCCAATCTGGTGGGCCATCGCCCCGGATAAACGTACAATGCTAATGCCGCCGCGTCCCGGCGGGGTGGCGATGGCGCAGATGGTGTCTTGGTCAATCAAGTTGCGGGGATTCTTGCTTTCAAGCGGGCGTAGATGCTTTTCAAGGTGGGGTAGCTTTTTAGCGCGAGTTGAATGGTTTGTATGCGCCCGGCCGCATTGAGTGGATAGTCGTGGGCGATTGCATTGCGTACTTCGCGGAGTTCGTCCCAGGCGGTTGCGTCATCAATAATCTCCAGCTTCTCCAATAAATTCAGCACATCCAGCATGGGTATTGCTAGGGAGTCAATTTCTTTTAGCTCATATAAGATTTTTTTCAATAATTTAGCGCCGATTTTGTCTTGCAATTTACTGAAATTAAATAAAAAGCTGTTGACTATCCGGGTATTTCCATAGTCGGCAAAAAAACTCTGGTCAATATCCGTTTCTGTTAGTAGCTGGTAGTCCAGGTCACAATTGGAGAAAATTGCATCACAGGCCGCCAGTTGTTCTTTTATGTTTGGCGACATAGCAAAACCCCATATTGTTTGGCGATTTTATCAATCAGCCGGTTTTGTCCGGTATCCATCACGACATCAATTTTTTGTTGCCCGATTTTTTGTTTGAGCTTCGCCAGGAACTGAATTTTCTTTTGCATCAATGCTTGCGGCTTGGCGGGGATAATATACAAATCAATATCACCGCCTTTTTGAGTCTCATCGACCCGGCTGCCAAAAAGATAAATCTCGCCATGCTCGAATACATCCACAAAACAGGTTTTTATCGCGTCCTGTTGAGCATCGGATAAGCGTATGGTCACGGTTACAGCTCTTTGTGTGCTAACTGGATTGCTCAACGCGCCGCGTAATCACCCATTGCTGCGCGATAGAGAGCAGGTTATTGATGACCCAGTAAAGTACCAGACCCGCTGGGAAGAAGGCGAACATCACGCTGAAGGCGAGGGGTAAATACAACATGATTTTGGCTTGCATGGGATCCGTGGGAGGCGGGTTGAGCTTTTGTTGCACGAACATGGAGACGCCCATGATCACGGGCAGGATAAAGTAAGGGTCTTTGATTGACAGGTCGTTTATCCACAGTATCCAAGGCGCCTGGCGCATTTCAACGCTTTCCAACAGCACCCAGTATAGTGCGATGAAGAAAGGCATTTGTACCAGCATGGGCAAGCAGCCGCCCAGTGGGTTGATTTTCTCTTTTTTGTACATTTCCATCATGGCTTGTTGCATGCGTTGCTTGTCGTCGCCATAACGATCTTTAAGTGCTTGCATGCGTGGTGCGACTTTGCGCATATTCGCCATGGATTTGTAGCTGCTTTCCGACAGTTTATAAAAGAGGATTTTAATCAGAATGGTGAAGATGATGATGGTCCAACCCCAGTTGCCGACATATTTGTTGATTTGTTCCAGAAACCAATGCATGGGTTTGGCAATCATCGCCAGCCAACCATAATCCACCGTTAAATCCAGGCCTTCTGCCACGCTTTCCAGTTCAATCCGTAATTTGGGGCCGATGAACAAGGTGCCATCGAAAGTGGTTTGTTCGCCAGATTCAACGGTTCGGGCGGCGGTGTAAGCGCCAATGACTGAGCGTCCGGTGATGAGTTGCTTGCCATAAAAATGCTGGCTTTCACCGCGTGGTGGAATGAATGCACTGAGAAAATAGTGTTGAATCATGGCAATCCAGCCATCGGTGACGTCACGATCCAGTTCGCCATCCGCCAGATCGCCGAAATCGTATTTTTGATATTTATCTTCAGGGCTGTAAATCACGCCGCCAGTGTAGGTGTACATGAAAAAGTTGCCGCTTTCCGTCGGTTCGCCACGTTGGATTTGACGGTATTCGCGGCCTTTCCAGGTTTGTTCGGATTGGTTGTTGACTTGGTGTTCCAATTGGATGGAATGTTTTCCCCGGGTGAACGTATAGCGCTTGGTGACCGCCAAGCCGTCCTCTGAGTGCCAAGTCAGCTCAACGATCAGATTGTCGTCATGTTCGCCCATCTGATAATGCGATTTCGCCGCTTTGAAGATCGCTTGGTGAGTGGGAGTGCGGTTTTTATCGGCACCTAATAAGCCGCTTTGCGTGATGAAGTAGTTGCTGGGACGTTGACTGAGCAGATGGAATTTAATGTCTGGGGTATCCACGGAAACTGGATATTGCACCAGTTTGGCGTCAACGACCGAGCCGCCTCGGGTGTCAATATGTAAATCCAGCGTGTCGGTGGTCACGCGAATCAAGCGGGACTGGGTATTGTTATCCAGGGCATCGTCAGCGACAGGCGATGTGGTCAGCACCGGTGAATCAATGCTGGCGTGAAGCGGCGCATCCGGCATGGTCTCATCCGCATTGAGCTTGATATCTTGCTGTGCTGATTCACTGCTTAGCCGTGATTGCGGGATAACGTAATCCTTCTGCCAAGCTTCCCACAGTAACAGGGAAATAAAGGCCAGGGCCAGAATCAAAAACAGGCGTACGTTATCCATGGTGAAGGCTCATCGAGATTGGTGGGGGAGTGTCATGCAGTGCGCAAGTGTAAGCCGCCAATCGGCGTCTGTCATGCGCTCATCTGTTGCTGGAGTTTCTGGAAATGCTTGTCGAGTGAGTAGCGCAGACGCTTGCATGATTGTTCTTTCGCTTTGGCGCGTGCCATCACGACATAGTCAATCCCTGAAATGGTGGGGGCGATATGCAAGCGGAAATATTCTCTGGTCAACCGTTTGATGCGGTTGCGATCCACGGCGCGCTTGAGTTGTTTACGCGCAATGGCCAAGCCAAGACGGGCCGGTCCATCTGCTGCTGTCGATGCGCGGGCGAATACGGTGAACCAAGCGTCCGATGACTTCCGGGGTTGCGCAAATACCCGTTTGAATTCCAGTTCTTTGAGCAGTCGGTAATCACGCGGAAATGATTGCGACAGGGCTTTGTTCAATGCCTATCTGACATTAACCGCCGGAGTTAAACGTTTGCGCCCTTTGGCGCGGCGTGCATTGATGATTTTGCGACCACCAATGGTTGACATACGCGCGCGGAAGCCGTGGGTGCGGGCGCGTTTTAAGTTACTGGGTTGGAAAGTGCGTTTCATGATGAATTCCTGAGCTTTGCGCCGAAGTCATGGCGCAATCAAGGCATATGGAAAAGCGAGGGATCATATTTGAGTGGGTTTGACTTGTCAAAGCATGGTTCATCTGGAATGCAATAATCGCTCAGATTCTGGATAAAATGGGCGCTTACGGCTGGGGCTGTTTTCAATCACCGTTCACAGCGACCTTGCGGCTCTTTGCCGCGCTGACTGCGTTACAATTCGTCACAATAGAGCCACTATTCTTTCCTCATTGCGCCTTGTCAGCACGAAAAATAGTATGCAATCTCGCTTGTTCAGGTAATTGAGAGCAGCCCCTATTGCCTGACAGGTGATAAAAATTTTAGTTTCCACTGGAATCTTCGATGATGAGCAATTTACCTGAATTGACCGTAAAGGATATTCAAGCTTGGTGCCCCGGTGCTCATTATGAGCGTGGGTTGAACTATTACAAGCAAGGTCTGGTTATCAATCCGGTGCGGCGGGGCGAGCGTTTAGAGGCACGTTGCCATGGTTCTATGTCGCACCCTTATCAACTACGGGTGACATTGAATAGCGCGGGCATACAAGATGCCGGCTGCTCTTGTCCGGTGGGATCAGGGTGTAAGCATATTGCTGCTTTGTTGCTGACTTTTATGCGGGATCCGGAACGGTTTCATACCACGCAAACGCTGGATGAATTGTTACAGCAGCGTGACAAGCGCGAATTAATGGTCTTGATCAAAGCGATGATCGCGCGCGAACCTGATTTGGAGGCCTTGTTGGCGTTACCGTTGCCTGGAATCAAAACGCAAAAAACGCTTGATCCTGAACCCATCCGGCGGCAATTACGCCTGGCTTTTGATGGTGCTTACGAATGGGGCGGCAGTTTCGAGGTGACGGCTGAATTATCATCAATTCTTGATATGGCGGAACCTTTCGCAGAGACGGGCGATTGGCTCAACGTCAAAATGATTTGTCAGCTCGTGTTGGAGGAGGGATTAGCCAACTACGAATATGTCGGGCATGACGAAGGCGAGGTCGTTGGTGAAATCAATCGCGCTGCGAACCGGCTGGCCGACTGTTTGCCGGCTTTTGCCGATGATGCTGAAACCCGCATGGGGGTTATGCGCGCGTTATTCAATCTGGTGCGTTGGGACAATGAGATGGGGGGCTATGGCGCGGCGGAAGGGGTCACTGATGTGCTGCTCAGCGTGACCGATGCGGATGAGCAACAGCAACTGCGAGAGTGGATTATGCAGGAACTCACGAAAACAGACGCACTGAACGAATTTTCTCGTCAATGGCGGCGGGAAAGTTGGGGAAGCTTACTGTTGCCATTGATTGATGATGCCGCCTTTGACGATTTTTTGCCGCAGGCTCGTTCGTTGGGTTTGCATCGCAACCTGTTTAGTCAGTTCGTCCAACTGGGACGAATTGATGAGGCGGTAAGGATCACGTTGGAAGATACGGATGCATCGGATTACAGCTTGTTGCAGGCTGCGCAACGGTTGGAAGAAGCCGGGTATTTTAAACAAGCGACCAATATGGTGGAGCCCCGGGCAGCACAGATAACGGATGAACGTTTGTTGCTTTGGTTGGCTGAAAAGCGAGAACAGGCGGGTAATATCCATGGGGCGATGACGTTGCATCAGCGTTGCTGGAATGACAGCCCTTCATTGCCTGGTTATCAGACATTGGAGCGTCTGGCTGGCAAGCTGGGCGAATGGGAGATATTACGTGCCAAGCTGATATCCGGTCTGGCAGCGTCAAATCGTGATACTCAGGTATTGGCGCGCATCCATTTATATGAGAAAGCCTGGCAATCGGCTTGGGATGTGGTTGGGACAAAAGCCTCGGGTTTTTGGCTTGGCGGCATTCGGGATGAGGTTGCGCAAGCCACTGAGCAGCATTGTCCGGAGCAGGCGGTCGCGCATTATTTACAAAGCGCGAAGCAATTGATTGAACGACGTGGGCGCAAAAATTATGCGGCAGCAGCGCGCTATCTGAAAAGCGTAAAGAAAATCCTGAACCGTACGTCGCAAAAAGATGCTTGGCGACAAGCTATCGACCCGATACGGCGGAATCATGCCAAGTTACCTGCGCTACGGGATGAATTGAGTAAAGCGGGGTTGGATTAGCTGTGCGTGAACGTCGCATTTTTCACCCTGAAAGACTGAATGCTCATACTGAGGTGACATTAAGTGATCAGGCCGTCCGGCATGTGATTCAGGTATTGCGTTTGCAAGTGGGTGATAGGATCACGTTGTTCGACGGCGGTGGGCTGGATTATATGGCGGCGGTATTGTTGATCAGCCGTAAAAATGGCGTACGCGTGAAAGTGGGTCAGGTTTTGCGTAAAGAACCTGCGGCCCAGCTTCAAGTGCATTTGGCGATTGGTGTATCCCGTGGTGAGCGTATGGATTTTAGTCTTCAGAAGTCGGTTGAACTGGGCGTCGGGCGGATCACCCCATTATTAACTGAACGCACCTTGGTACGGTTGAAAGGTGAGAAGCGGCAGGCCCGTCTGACGCACTGGCGGGGTGTTATCCAGCATGCTTGTGAGCAGTGCGGACGTAGTTATTTGCCTGCATTACATCCGATGCAGTCTTTTGAGGAGTTCGTCACCCGGTTCTCTGGGCAAGGGATTTTGTTGGATCATCGCGCCGAATCCGGGTTAGGCCAGTTGACTCGCCTTGAAGGGGAGTTGACTTTGTTGGTCGGTCCGGAAGGCGGATTGGCACCGCAAGAGCGGGATCAGGCGATACGGCAGGGTTTGACCGGTGTCCGGCTTGGGCCGCGTATTCTGCGGACGGAAACCGCTCCGCTGGCGGCGTTGGCGTCAATGCAGATGTTATGGGGTGATTTCCGCTAGATAGCGTTGTCAAGCGGCTGTGCTTGCGCGCATGACAACGCTATCCAGTGAAGACTCATCCCATTGGCTTGGCCAGTATCAAGGCGTCTTCGCGGCCATTCGGTCCATCAGGATAATAACCCCGGCGTTGGCCGGTCTCACAAAATCCAGCCGATTCATAGAGGTTAATGGCCGGTTGGTTGCTGATGCGAACTTCCAAAAACACGGTGTCGATCTGAAATGAACGGGCGAGATGCAGCATATGGCGTAGCAGATAACGGCCAAATCCGTTGCCTTGCCAGTCTGGCGCAACGCATAAATTCAACAGGTCGGCTTGGTTAGCGCCATGCGCCAGCACGGCATGTCCGATGGGTTGCTCGTTCAGCGCCAGCGTTTGGCAGCAATACCCGACCTTCAGGCAATCTTGAAAAATTTGCTGGCTCCAAGGGTGTGTATAAGCGGCCTGTTCGTTGCGGATGATTGTCGGCAGATCAATCTCGCACATTTTACGCAGGGATGTCATCGGGTCTGGGGCGGCTTGACTCATTGGCTTCCTTTATCGGCGTATAGCAATCCGCCGCTGCAAGATGGTTGTCTTTTCGGTACAGTGGCGCGCAATGTTTCCATCACGTTGATGTATCGCCGGGTTTGGATGTTTCGCGGATTTTATCTGTTGGCGCAATGTTTTTCCGGCGCAAAAAGTCCGGTCAAGGTGAAAACATGGGGGCTTGATTCACCATTGGAAGCAGCATATTTTTCAATCCGGTGCTTTGTCAGGGTGAAGATGACTCGCGCGAAGCACCGGTATTTATTTCGTTTGACATCGGTTTTTACCGGTGAGGAGTGAGCATGGCTGATTTTATGATTGCGCCTTCGATTCTTGCGGCGGATTTCGCCAAAATCGGTGAGGAATGCGCCAATGTGCTGGCGTCTGGTACGGATATGATCCATTTTGATGTGATGGATAATCATTATGTGCCAAATCTGACGATTGGCCCGTTGGTGTGCGAAGCGCTGCGCCAATATGGCATTACCGCACCCATTGATGTGCATTTGATGGTCAGCCCGGTGGATCGGATTGTCGGTGATTTCGCAGCGGCGGGCGCGAGCTATATCACATTCCACCCAGAAGCCTCTGAACATATCGATCGTACTTTGCAGTTGATTAAAAGCGAAGGTTGCCAGGCGGGCTTGGTTTTCAATCCAGCAACGCCTTTGTCTTATCTTGATTATGTCATGGACAAAATAGACATGGTCTTGTTGATGTCCGTCAATCCGGGTTTCGGCGGTCAAAGCTTTATTCCATCAGCCTTGGACAAGTTGAAACAGGTACGCGAAATGATTGATGCGGCTGGCCGGGATATCCGTTTGGAAATTGATGGTGGGGTCAAAGTGGAGAATATTGGCGAAATCGCGGCGGCTGGCGCGGATACGTTTGTTTCCGGCTCCGGTATCTTTGGTAAAGGCGACGCTAACGATCCTCATCGTTATGACACCATTGTCGGTCAAATGCGCGAGAAACTGGCTGCGGCATGTTAAACAAGCCTGAGATGGTCCTGATTGACGTGGACGGCACGCTGGTTGACAGCGTGCCCGACTTGGCTTTTTGTGTTGATGAACTGATGCGGCGTTTGGGACGCCCGCCGCACGGCGAAGCCAAGGTGCGCGATTGGGTGGGTAACGGGGTTGAACGGTTGTGCCGCCGGGCTTTGGTGGGGCAATTGGATGGTGAACCGCCGGAAGAGGATTTCGCCAAAGCTTACCCGATGTTCCTTGAACTTTATGCCGAGAACACCTCCAAGCGCTCAACCCTTTACCCGGGAATCCGCGAAGGTCTGGATTATCTGCAGTCTGCTGGTTATTTGTTGGGTTGTGTGACCAACAAGGCAGAGCGGTTCACCAAGCCGCTGCTGCAAGATCTGGGGATTTATGATGCATTCGGCATTGTGATATCGGGCGATACCTTGCCGGTTAAAAAACCCGATCCACGTCCCTTGCTGCATGCCGCTGAGCATTTTAGCGTCCGCGCAGACCAATCTTTGATGTTAGGCGATTCCAAAAGCGATGTGACGGCGGCGCGCGCTGCTGGATTCCAGATTGTTTGCATGAGCTATGGTTACAATCATGGCGAGGATATCCGGATCTATGAGCCGGATTTGGTGATTGATTCGATGGTCGAATTGCGGACGCATTTAGACTATCCGAAGCATTAACAACATAGCCCTCTGCAGAGCGTCGCTTGTTCCAGTGGCAACTATTGCATCGTATTGCAATGCTATGCCGTTATTGGACAAATGACGCGCTACGGCTGATCAAGCATCTCCTGCAACGTGTGGGCGTATAAAGACAGGGCGTTAATTTGTTGGTTGAGTTTGTCCAAGGCTCGTTGGGCGGCTGGGTGATTCTTTTGTTGCTGTTGATCTTCAATGTATAGGCTTCTTGCTAACAGCGGCGAAAGGCTGATGGCGTAATTCTCCAGCGCTTTTCCCAGTTCCCTTATGGTGCGGTTCAGGCGGCTTTTCTTATCCAGTTTTTGGATGGCCTGGTTGAGATTGGCCGCCTGGGTGCGGAATTTCCTGAAGCGTTGCAATAGGGTGTCTATGGGTTCGCGTTGCGTGGTCAGATAAGTTTGCAAGGTCGATCTTTGCTGTTCGATTTGCGGGGCATCCGGGTAGAGTCGGCTGAGTGTTTCAAGCAGTTGTTCGGCCTGAACGATGTTGCCGGTTTTGTGTGCCTGCAAGTGACGTTGGATGGCTTCTGAGTAAAGCGCAATGACTTGTTCTTTGGCTTGTTGCAGATGTGGCGTCTGATAGGTTTGCCGTATCGTCTGAACGTCCTGCGCATTCAGGATTTGGGGTTGGGTGGTTTGCGGTGCTATCTGGTCAAGCGGATGGCGCACCAGTTCCCGTGAATTGGAGGTGGTTGGGGATTCATCCGGCCCAATAGGGTTGACCGACCAGATCAACAATTCGCCGATAAGCACCACCACCAGTGTGGACACCAATGCGACGCCGAGCGGGAGTGATGATTTCTTCGGGCTGGGGGGGGCAGCATCGAATTCCTCTTCTTCTGGTGCCGGATCGTCTGGCGGCGTCAGTTTACTCTCGATTTGTTGCGTAATCGCGTGTTGCAGTGTTTGCAGGTTGAATACGTCTTTTGGGATCTTCCGCGTCAGCAGGTAGCAGGCGCGCTCGCATCGATACAACAAACTTAAGTCTGCTTGGACCGGCTGGTCGGGAGGGATTTGCTCATTGACCCGACTGGCCATCCAGTTCAGCGCATTCGCCGCCGCCTGGGGTGCGTTTTTCCGGCCTCCGGCCTGTTGATGAAGAGCGACCAGAGTGATTTCCAGGCCGTTCGCCAGGCCTTTGACGCCTTCGGTTTTTGCCAATGCTGTGGCGTAATAGATGGCGGCCAGTAGATTAAATCCGGCTTCGCGCTCCAGTTGTTCGGCGTGTTGTTTGATTTTGTCCCAATCGGGGAGGCCCATCCGGTTGTTGATCTGATGACGTATCGCCTGATAGTGGTCATTGTCTTCAATTTGTTCCGGATCTGACGTCAGGCGCAAGTTATGGGACGCTGCATAAAAGCTTTCTTCTCTCATAGCGTGGCCTTATCGGGTTGCGACAGTGGTGCCTTTGGCTGGCGTATATCGCTTCTTTAACAAAGTACGCGGCAGAGAGAAATTCTTGAAAAGCTGTCGAAGCAAAGGGCTGTTGCTTTTTTCTGAGTGAATGCGGTAGCGCATCCGGCCTTTCCCTAATTGGAAGGTGATATCCAGCATATTATTGTCTGCGCCATTGATTTCCGCCTGATCCAGTAAACGGAACCATGACCATGGTCCCTGGTGACGGAGAATTTGGCTGCGTCCCAGGCGACTGATCAGGGTTATTTTACTTTCCGCGCCTTTGCGCAGTGTGTTGGGCCAGATTAATTGGCTGGCGTGGGAGGGGCCATGATTATAGGAAATCAATTGTCCGTCAATGTTGAGTACACTGCGCCGCTGGTTGGAGGATAGGGCAAGCGGCTCCAGATTGAAGTTGATATTAAGCGCGCCGCGTGGATCGAAGAAGCCGTCTTGTATGTCCCAGGCGGCTTTAAGCTGGTTCAACATGTCGGTGTCCACCAGATAGTCTTCCGCTTCTTCGGAATACAAGGCACTCAAGTTATCTTCCAGGAACACTTTCAGGTACTTGGTGTAGAACTCACTGAGCTTGCCTTGTTGGCCGAAGAATTGTTCAAAGTCTTCCAGTGAGGCATCTACCTTGGCGGTCGGATTGAAGGGATAACGTTGGGCGAAACGCTCCTGGTAGAACTGGTAGATTTCCTCATCCCATTTCTTTTCCAAGGCTTGCAGTGCTTTGACCAGCAAGACTTTCCAGGATTCCTGCGCGACGTTTTGTATTTGCGCAGAGAGAGGTTCCGGCAGGCCCGCAGCGACCCGTTCAAGCGCATAGATGGGGTCGGTGCCATCCAGTTGGAAACGGTTGCGCGCGGCTTTTAATGCGGCTCTGCCGCGATCCGGCGCATTCTGGATGCCAGCGATATAGTCATAGGTGGCGGTCAATGTTTGCATCAAGACTTCGTAATAAGGCGTTTCCTTGTCGCCTTTTTCGAGCAGGCTGAGCAGCCCTTTGAAGTTACGCAATATGCGTTTGGCCTCACGCCGGTTGGCGTCGTCAGCCAACAGTTTTTTCTCCGCTTCAATGTCCAGTGCCGGATAGATTTCGGCGTTTTGTTTAACGGCCTCAATCAAGCGGCGTAAGGGATCGGTTGGCCCGGTCAGTTTCTCCAGTACCTCGGATGCGTCACCGATATGGTTAAAGTGTTTGACTTTTAACAGGCCTAAGGTGCGTTTCCAGGTGTCCAGATAGTCGTTGATATACAGTGAGCGGATGGCATCTGAGAGTTGTTTTTTGTCTTCTTCACTGTATTTGACGGTATCGCGTTCGCCCAGCACCCATTGGTCGATCACGGCGAGATCAATTACATTCTGATTTTCTTCGACGAAATAATCTTTATAGGCTGATGCGGTGAAAATGGGCTGGATGGCGAATTCATCCGGTTGTTTGGGGTGATGCTGGTAGATGGTGTTGAAGGCTTCACCCATATGCTGGCGAATATCGACACCGCGATTTAATTCAATTTCCGAGCGTTGTTTGATGATTTGGTAGACCCGTTGCGGAGCGGGTAATTCGCCCAGTTCATTTTGGGCCTGGCGAACTTCCTCAGCATATTCGGGCAGATCGGATTCGACATAATCCATGGCGTAGTCAAGATGCATCAACAATTGACGCTGGATGTCGCTTTGGCCTTCAAAGTATCGGTGCCACTTGGTTTCCATCCAGTTCAACACGATATGTTTGTGGCGGTTGCTTTGGTCTTCAATCATCCGGTATACGCGCAATGCGGAGAGCTTCTCACTGCTGCCGGGGGTGGCTTGGTTGATTTCTTCAATCAGGCCAGTACCCAGGGCGCGTAAATATCGGGACGAAAGCAGATTCAAATAAGTGTCTTCGACTTTCGGGCCAATGACGTGGCCTTGATACAGGCCCATGTCGGCGAGTAAAAACCATTGATCACGATACTGGCCGTAGGCCGAGGTGGCGGTGCGGATGTGGTTAAGCGGCTCCAACAGGTTTCGGCCAGTGACATCAATGCTTTCATCAATGGTGCTTTGCATGAACGCCTTGCTTTGTTCGAGCACCACCTGTGAGGCGTGAATATTTTTTTCATAATAAAAATGCCAGCCACCAACGACCAATATGCCGCCTAATCCGGCGACCGTGCTGGCCAGAACGAAAATGCGCCGTTTGTTGCGCGCCACACGCATATTGTCACCAGCAAGCCCGGCTTCCGGGTAGATGACTTGCTGGAACAGCGATTTGGAAAAGTAAGTGATGGAGCGTTGGATGGATTTGGCGGCTTCGATCCGGGCAGGCAGGTTGAATGAGGCCGCCGAGGCCTGGACATAAGTATTTTGCGGTATGCCTTGTTGGTAAACCGAAGTGAGATACAGGCCCCGTACCAGTGCCGCTGTGGCGTAACGGTCACTTTCCAGTATGTCGGACAGAAATTCGAGCAAGGTTTCTTTAATACCGGCCAGTTGTCGGCTGAAGGAGAACAAGGCATGGCGTGCCTTTTGGCTGTGCGTATTGGCTAAAGCATCAAAAATGGTGTCATTCAGATTTTGCAGGAAAGTGTCGTAATGTTGTTCCAGTTCTTCCAGCCAGCGGTCAGCATCGCGCAGGGAATCCATGGAGAAAGTGAAGCCGAAGGTTTCTTCGCGGGCTGAGCGCGGCAGGTTGTAGAAAAAGTCGTCGAAGCCTTCAAGCAGGTCAAATTTGGTCAATACGATATAGACTGGCAGGCGGGTGCCCAGGGTTTCAATCAGGTCGCGCAATTTCACCCGCAATAATTCTGCATAATGTTTGCGGTCGCTGACGCGCATCACCAGAATGGAAGGCAGATCAATGGTCAGCACAATGCCATTCAAAGGACGACGGCTGCGCTTGGTTTCCAGCCAGTGTATGCAATGCTCCCACACGCGTTGCGGAAAGTTTTCATAGGTTTCATAGCCTGATGGTGTCTGATCGCTGATCAGTTCGCCGTCCGGGTCAATGATCACGGCGTCATTACTGATCCACCAGTCAATTTTGTAGGGCAGCTCCACCTGTTTGCGCTTTTTTTTGCTGCGGCTGTAGGTGCTTTGAGTGAAGTTTTGATCAGAGCGGTTAATCAGACTGGTTTTGCCGGAGTTTTCCGCGCCGACCACCATATACCAGGGGAGTTTGTAGAGAAAATCCCGGGTACCGATGGTCTCCCGCATTTCCTTGAGGTTCTGGTTGAATTGGTTATCCAGTTCCTCCAGAAAAGGCATGACCGGGTCGCGTTCGTCGCGTTCCTGTTTCGCGCGCTCCTGTTCGATCTTTCTCAGTTTGCGTCGGGTATGGACCGCGATGATCACGGTGAGCAATAAAAAGGCACCAAGCGTGATCAGACTTCTGACCAGAATAGGCTCAAGGGGATATCCTCCGCTTATCTGCCATTTTGGCCCCAGCCACCACAGCAGTGTCAGACCAATTAACAGACCCAGGATGAATAAAACAGTCGCTGAGTTTTTGACATGCACGAACAGTGGTTTGATCCAGCCGAAGAGCTTACTGAGAAAACCGACGTTCGTCACAGAACTTGTATTTAAAGCCATTTATCGTTCTCCTAGGATGGATTGCACGCTTTGCAGATAGTCTGGTTCCCACTCGCTAACCGATAAGGTTTTCATGTGCTCCGGGACAGCAGTCAGGAGGTCTTTGCCGACTTGTTGCAGGCCAGCCGCTTGCAATTGTTCAGCCGCTAATAATTTCAAATAATGTTGTTGACGCAAATTGCCCGCATTCCGTTGTTGTTGTTCGACTTGCTCCAGTACAGCGCTAATGCCTTGGTTTTCGCGCAGTTCATGCCAGGTTGCTTGCAGGGCTGACCATTCCACATCCATCGGGCTGGGGTTGTGGGGGGAATCTGGTGCCTGGATGAGCTGTAATACTTCGTTAAGGTAAGGTTCATCCAAATAAGGTAAACCACCGTCAAATTTGGCCTGGGTTAAAGCTGGCAAACGCTCCAATAACGCCAGAATCATGCGCAGGATAGCCTGAGCGGCGGATGGATAGCCTAAGAATTGGGTGGTCACCGCTGTATGTAAGGAGCCTGTCAGCCAGAATGGGCTGGCGGTGACGCTTTTTTCAATGTTGCGTAATAACTCAAGGCTGTATTTTCCTGAGTTCATTTGATCGACATATCCATTGATGAGGTCAACTGGCGGGGGTGCCAGCTCGCTTTCGCCATGCGCATTGAGAGGCGGAGTGGATTGCAGGCCGGACCAGAGCGCATAGCGCCGGATTTGATAGCCCAGTGGGTCAGAGGTATCTTGTTGGTTGATAAGGTCGCCCAGGCTCAGCAAAAGTCGTTTTATTTGACGCTCATCGCCGAGATCGGCCAATTTCGGCGGCGTCTGGTCGGTGGAATTTGTATCGCTGGATGTCGTAAGTGGCTGTTCTGCGGTGGCTTGGGTACTTGCCGATGTTTCTTGAGCGGGTTTAATCGCTTTCAGGCGGCCCGTCAGTTTTTTCAATCCCGGGGTGAAGGCTTTTTGTTGGGCTTGTTGTTGGAGCGCTGTACAGACTTCCTCCAGTGCTTCGTAGTGGCCGGCTGTTAATGTATCCGTATCACCCAGGATACGAGCTGCTCCCTGATCGATTCTGAATAGAATTTGCTCGACCAGTTTTTTACGATATGGCGTATGCGCCTCGCCAGGTCTTGGGTGGCCGTCAATCCAATATTGCGTAATGAAGCCGTTTAACAGTTGCAGGCTGTCCAGCAGACTGGCGATGTCGCGTTTATTCAGCCAGCAAGTGATCAGGTGCAGCAGTACGCGATAATGTTTGCATTGGCTGCGTAATATCTGAGTGCATAAGGCTTCGACTTTAGACCAATCAATGCTGTTCTGGTGTAGTGAACCATATTTCAGCATGATTTCTTCGAGTTCTTCCAGCAGTGCGTCGTCTTCTTCGCAAATGCCTGTGGGACGCCCTGCGTCAATTGGCGCAAGTAATGTTTCAAGCATGTTAGTCCTTGTCAAGAAAGTATGGATTGGCTGAGGTTCTTAACAGGCGGTTGAAGGCCGGATTTTCCAGCGGCATTTCATCCAGGCGCATTGTAAACAGGAAATACCTATATTTCCTAAGTATTTTTGTACGGAGCCTTTAGTGATTGAAGCGTGTGTTTTGGGGGAAATTAGCCAGATGATCCGCTATGCGCAACAAAATGTGTAGATGTTGCCGATGTGGAATAATCAGGCATCCGATTATGCTGATTTATCCGTTGAATTTTGAAAGACAGGTTTGGCCTCACTTATGCCAAAGCCTGTTTACAGATGCCTCAATTCTTCCATTGACACGCGTCGATCAAACCGACCACAGTTTGCTGTGTATGCACGCTACCGCAGAAAAATACACCATCCGGCAGAATAATCGCCATTATCGCATCGCGCTGTTTGGCGTTGCGTTCCGCGTAGTTTTTACCTAATTTGCCTGAACTCAGATTGATCTTAGAGAACAACCCTTAAAATTGAATCGATCAATCATCATGTTCAGTACGCGCCATCTCCGCGATATTGTCTCAGAGATTTCAGGATGAATCACATAATGCGCTTTGCAGCACATTTGTTGCTGGCAGATTCAATTTGCCAGTGCAAGGCGTAGTCTTCAGTAGTCACTATGGTCTGTCATCACGCTTTGGCGCAAGCAGAATTGATCACCCGGTATCATCAGCGCCAAGCTACTTGAGCATTGCCCTGATGACCCGCGCATGCACCTGAGTCCTGAAGTGCTCTATCAATCGATTTACGACGACGCCAAAGACGGTGGCACTTGGCATAAACATCTTTGGCATAGACGCCACAAACGCCGTCCACACTGGCGTTATCGTCAGCCTCCCTGAGCGTGAAGATTTGGCGACGCATACGGATCGTAAGAGCCGACTGTTGACCCTTATTCACCTTGGTAACGTGGCATGAATGAACAAATCAATGGCTTATTGCAGTGTTACTTCCCCAAGGAAACTGATTGTCCGGTATCGGATTGGGCACTGGATGACGTGGTATTGAATATTCAGAAGAGACGAATGTGGAACAAAAAGAGAACAGTTAGAAAGGACTCGCGCGCGGTTAATTGGGCATCAACTTGCAGAAAAAGAGAGATTTTTTTATGAAAAACAAATAGTTAAATGCAACATTTGAAAAAATTCCGGCAGAATTAGCGGGAAACCTTGTAATCTTGTTTTGTGGGACGAAGTCCCTCAAAACAGGCTGTTAGGCTAAAAAAATACGACCATTTTTTAAGGGGGACAGAAAGATAAGACAGCTAAGACCTATATCAACTAAATAACACCTAAGAATTTTGGAGAAAACAAACATGGCAAGAATATATAGATTACAAATCAATAGCGTATGCACACAAGCCTTAAAAGAGGGTAAAGACATTGTTACAGACATAATGGCTTTTGACTCTGATGACGAAAAATATGAGTTTGTATCGAACCCTGAAGGTTTTTCTAGGAAAGTAGGCTTTATTACTGATGACATGCCGTTTAATGGCTTAAAATTATCACCAGGGATAACACTTGAAGAACTTCAAAAAAACTCATCACTTATAGCTAGAGCTCCTGATGTAGTTCACGAATCCTCCTGTCAGCTAGCGTGGGATATATAAGCTTAAGTCTGTTTTGTGGGATGAAATCCCTCAAAACAGACTATTAGGTAAATAAAAAATCCCCAGTTAATTTGGTGGGTATTTCTACGTTGGGTCTTGTGGCGTTAGTATCAAGCAATTTTGTTGTACATATACCGATAGTGGCGTATCAATTACAAAACCAGCATTTTCAAGCCAAGTACCTTTCAGCAAAATAAAAGGTGTTGGAGGGTTGCCTGCTCCGGGCTTATCTTTAAGGTAATAATCCCGGAAGCCTTTACGGACTTTCAAGTGGCGTATTTTCATGGTTGCTCCTGTGGCAATTGTCAAGTTGCGTAAGAAAACCCAGCATCAAATCTGGGCGGCCAGGAGGTTGACAACAGCAACAGGTACTGCCTTGGGTATTCCCCTTTCGGGTGTTGTATTCCCCAAGCCTCCCGGCCATAGGCCGGATGTCGGGCACAAAAAAACCGCATTGCTTTCCGGTTGCGGTTTTGCCCGCCTGCTGGAGTTGTCAAGCTCCGTAAGTGGCAGTGTATAAAATGGGTAGTCTAAGTCAAGTAGCCATGGCAAAATCATAGCCTAACAACGCCATAAACACGGAGCGCAAAAAGCGCCGCTCGTACCTCGCTCTGCTTTTTGCTCCCGGTTATGGCGGGCGTTATGTGTCAATAGCAAGCTAAAGGCTTTTTTCTTTGGTGCAAAGTTAAAGGCCA